>NZ_JACHDM010000017.1:0-151543 GCF_014201065.1 Paraburkholderia sp. Cpub6 | reverse complement strand
TGGAAGATGCCCGCCAATCTCCGCTGACCCTTCTCCCTGCCACACAATTTACGCCTCAGAGCACCTCTGAGTGGCGTCGTTCGTGGACCGCATACGATGCAATTAACGGTGAACATGCGTAAAGTATCCCTCACCACACACTGAGCGCGTGCTGGATGTTTGCTCTCTGTCAATGTAGGGCACGACACAATCGGACGACGTAAGTCCGCCACGAACGAGGATTTTCGGCGACGATATGCCTGTGAGTGACCGCTATATCTTGGTACGAGACATACCGTGAGCTGACGCTGTACGGCAGAGACAGAACGTAAGCCGTTGCATTTTTCATGGTCGGTGGGACCACTGAGTGCTGCTGTTGATCCCGATGCTTCGTAACACTTTGTTGCAAAGAATTGCGATGATAAGTCGGTAATGCCTCAAGTCGTACCCGATAGGAGGTTGGCGACCCTCAATGCCTTATCCGGTGCGCCTTCAGCCGATTCATTCGATCCCAGCCGGGGCACCAGGATTAGACATGATGCCGGGTTCGCAGAAAACCCGATAAAACAAGGCCCTTTGGCGAAAGCCAGGGGCCTTTAGTTTTTTGTCGTGGCGTCAGAACCAACGTCTTGCGCTCCAACATGGCGTGCTTCCAGCATCAGTTGCCGGTCTCACATCCCCAGCAACGCCGACGACCGGAAAACTTTCTGCGCGAACCCGGAAGCCGCTTCAAGCCACCCTGAAATCCGAGGCCTGCTGAACCAGTTGACCGGCATGTTCGTGCGACGAACTGGCCGCCGCCGCGTTCCGCTGCGTCATCTGGCCCATCTGCGACACCGCCTGGTTCGCCTGCTCGATGCTCCTTGGTGATGCTCGTGCTCTGCGCGCCTACGATCGCTGCCGTGGTGTTTCGCAGCATGTGTGACTAGCCTCACGTCAGCGCAAGCGCGGCGTTGATGTCACGCGCCGAACCACGCAGCGCAGGCCTGTCGCACGCGCTCCGCGACTGCGGGCCACGGTTCATCCAGCCCTCGCCTGAACAGGCGAACCGTATTGGGATACCACGGCGAGTCGTCACGGCCGTGCATCCACCGCCAGTCCACGTCGCGTGCCGGCAAGAGCACCCAGCATGGTTTGCCGAGCGAGGCTGCCAGATGTGCTGTCGAAGTGTCCACACAGATCAGCAGATCGAGTTGCGAGATGACCGCAGCCGTGTCGGTGAAGTCTTCGAGATCTGCGCCGAGAGGCAGGATCGGGAGGCTCGCAGGGAATGACAGCGCTTCGTCTTCCCCCGCGCCCTTTTGCAGGCTCACGAACTTCACGCCCGGCAGGCTCCAGAGCGGCGCCAGTGTGTTGAGCAACGGTAGCGAACGGTGCACGTCGTTGTGGTGTTTCGGGTTGCCCTTCCAGACGAGACCCACCCGGTGTCCCGCGCCCAGCACGGCAAGGCGCGCGCGCCAATGCTCGACGCGCGACGGGGCCAGGGTGATGCACAGGGGAGGCGGAATCGTGTCGAGCGTCGTGCCCAGATACAGCGGTGCGCTGAGCGCGCTGATCCAGCAATCGAAATCGCCGGCGCGCGCCGAGGCTTCGTCATGACTGAGCACCGCGTCGACTCCATCGACATCGGCGAACAGGCGTTGTAGCGGTGCCATACAGGCAAACGCGACGTGCGCGGCGCCCTGAGCCTTCAACAGGCGCAGATAACGCCCAAACTGCAGCATGTCGCCGAGTCCATCCTCCTGCCAAACGAGGAGTGATTTGCCGGCGAGCGGCTCGCCTCGCCAGCGCGGACACCTCAGCATCGACTGCGTGGCGTGATGCGCGAACCCAGCCATCTCGTAGCGGCATTCGTAGAGGAGAAAGCCTTCTTCGAAGCGGCCCATGCCGATGAGCAGCGTGGCGAGACGGAACTTCGCGTCGCCGTAGTCGGGGCGCAGCGTGAGCGCGCGGCGGTAGGCGGCTTCGGCTTGCTCTGGGTCGCCGAGCTCTTTCACGATGCTGCCGATGTTGAAGTGTGTTTCGGCGATGTCGGCGCGCAATGTGAGCGCGTGGCGAAACGCCGCGAGTGCCTCGGGCAGGCGCGCTTGCGCAAGCAGCGTGCAACCCAGGTTATTGGCCGCTTCGACGCGGTTCGGCGCGAGCCGAAGCGCCTCGCGATACGCGCATTCGGCATCGACCAGTTGGTCCAGTGCGTGCAGGACGCAGCCGAGGTTGTAGTGCGCCTCGGCGAAGGCGGGGCGCAACGCGAGCGTCTGCCGGTAGGCGCTCTCCGCCTCGGGCAGGCGCTTGAGTTCGGTGAGCACACAGCCGAGATTGTTGAGCGCGTCCGCGTAGGCGGGGCGGATCTGAAGCGCGAGGCGGCAAGCCAGCTCGGCTTCCCGGAGCCGGCCGAGCGCCCTGTAAAGCGCCCCCAGGTTGTTCAGTGCCTCGGGATATTGCGGGTGCGCGAGCAGCGCCTGCCGATACGCTTCTTCAGCCTCTTCGATCCGGCCGCGATCGCGCAACAGATTGCCGAGGTTGTTGTTCGCCTTGGCAAATTGCGGATTCACGGCGAGCGCTGTGCGATAGGCCGCCTCCGCTTCGTCGAGGCGGCGCTGTTCATGAAGCACGATGCCGAGGTTGTAGTTCGCGTCGACGTGGTCCGGGCGAAGTGCGAGCGCCACCCGGTACGCGGCCTGGGCCGCGTCATGCCGTCCGAGACGGTGCAGCACGATCCCGCGATTGCTGTGGACATCGGCGTCATCGGGGCGTATCGCGGCAAGCCGCCCGTAAACCGCTTCCGCTTCGGCAAGCTGATTGAGGGTCGCGAGCATCGCTCCGAGCCCCAGATACGCCTCGGCGAAATCCGGCTTCGCTTGAATGCAGCGCAACCATAGAGCTTGCGCCTGCGCGGGCTGGCCGACACCCGTGGCGCACATGGCCGCGAGGTTGAGCGCATCGGCGTGCCCCGCGTCCTCGGGCGTGGCCTTCGCGCCCACGAGCGGTGCAAGCAGCGCCAGTGCGTCGGCGAACTGCCCGGTGGCGCTGAGGGCAGTGGCTTCGCTCAGAATGTGCTGGCGCGTGGGGGCAAGTGGGCTCGTAGCGGTCACGGTCGTCGTAGAGGGGCTGTGGATTCGCAGCTTAAGGCATGCGCACGCGCGGTGGCGGCCCGAATTGAGCTGGCAGCTCGGTTCAATTCAACCGATGACGTGCTGCGGGGGCCTTGTCTTTCGAAGCCGTAAGGCCGGGTGCAGATCAAGGGCGATCGGATACTCAATCAGCATTGCGACGCGAAGTGGCTTCGACGCCTGCGAGCCTTAAGCCGCCGAAGGACGAAGCCTGGCGTCCCCCATCTTGAAAAGCGCCTCCCCACTGCACGCGGGCGAGGGAAGGGCGTCAGCCCAGAGGGTTGCATCAACAAGGCAGCTAAAGTTTTTCCAGGTGGGGTCGTAATCACAAACAAGGCGGCAGGCCAACGAACCCGCTGCCGTTACTGGGCCGATAGCCCCATCAGGAGAATCTCAATGCTCGGAATCAACACCAACACCAACTCGCTCATCGCGCAACAAAACCTGACCGGCTCGGGTAGCGCACTGTCGCAAGCGATCACGCGTCTGTCGTCGGGCAAGCGCATCAACAGCGCAGCAGACGATGCAGCAGGTCTGGCGATCTCGAACATCATGCAGACCCAGATCAACGGTCTGAACCAGGGTGTGTCGAACTCGAACGATGGTACGTCGATGGTGCAAACGGCATCGTCGGGTCTGTCGTCGCTGACTTCGTCGCTCCAGCGTATCCGCCAGCTCGCTACGCAAGCAGCTAACGGTTCGATGACCGACAACGACCGTGCTGCACTTCAACAGGAAGTGAACCAGCAAGTCTCGGAAATCAACCGTATCGCGTCGCAAACGACGTACAACGGCATGAACGTCCTCGACGGCTCGTTGGGCAACGTGTCGTTCCAGGTCGGCGCAAACGTCGGTCAGTCGATCTCGCTGAATCTCTCGCAGTCGATGTCCGCTGCTTCGATTGGCGGCGGCGTTCCGGCAGCGGGCAACACGCTCGGCTCGTTCTCGGTCTCGCTGGATAGCAACGGCGCTGCGGCGGCGGCTGCGGGTATCACGTCGGTCACGGCTTCGTGGGACAACGCTACGAATTCGGTCTCGTACACGGACCAAAACGGTAACGCCATCACCGATGCTTCGACGATCACGGCCTTCTCGAATGCCCCCGCGGCCGAAGTGACCGGTGGCGCCGCGCTTCCGGCTGCAGCAGGTGATGCTTCGCAGACGTGGACGCTTAATACGAACGGCAGCGAGAACGCTACTGTCTCGCAGATCAACGTCATTGCCGACGGTAAGGGCGGCTTCACGCTCACGGACCAGAACGGTAAGGCCTTGACTAACGCTGTTGCTAGCGCAGTCTTCACCAGCGGTACTGTTGGTACGGACAGCAACGGCAACACCACGCTGACTGGCGACACCGGTGCGACTATGGCGACCGAAGTCGAAGCGGTAACGGGCGCTATCGCGACCGCGAGTCAAGCGGCCGGCGATAACCCGAATCTCGATGCTGCGGGCAAGACTACAGACGCAATGGGCGCGACCATCGACAAGCTGAGCCAGTCGAACACGGTTTCGCAGATCGACATCTCGACCAAGGACGGCGCTTCGGCAGCAATGCTGACCATCGACAACGCGCTGAGCGCTGTCAACAATCTGCAAGCAACGCTCGGCGCGGCACAAAACCGCTTCAGCGCAATCGGCACGACGCAGCAAGCTCAGTCGACCGACCTGTCGACCGCACAATCGTCGATCCAGGACGCCAACTTCGCAGAAGAAACGGCTAACCTGAGCAAGGCACAGGTTCTGCAACAAGCCGGTATCTCGGTGCTGGCACAAGCGAACTCGCAGCCGCAGCAGATCCTGAAGCTCCTCCAGTAAGGCGCTTCCCGCTGCAGGCAGCCGGCGCGCGGCTCGATGCGCGCCGGACGCAAACCCGTCGGGAGGCTTGCCTCCCGATTGTCTTTTCCCGCGTTACCCCGCTTGTTAAATCGCTTTAACCGGCATTGCCGACGCACGGAGCCTCCTCATGTCCACCGTAACCGGATCCACCACCAGCGCGATCGCGAGTGCAGTCGCCACCACGACAGCCGACGCCAACGCCACGGTGCAGGCAGCCGCCCAGTCGATCATTAGCGGCTCGACCAATTCGTCGATGGACACAAGTTCGCTCGTCACCGCGCTCGTCAACTCCAAGACTGCCGGCCAGTCCGCGACCATCGCTGCCGAGCAGACTGCGGACAACACGCTGATCTCGGCCTACGGCACGCTCTCCGCGGCACTGTCCGCGTTGCAGGCCGGCGCCGAGCCGCTCAGCGACGGTGCGACGCTCAACTCGTTCTCGTCCACCTTGAGCGGCAGCGGCGTTACCGCCACGGCCAGCACGGGCGCGGTGGCAGGTTCGTACTCGCTCAATGTGGCGCAGGTCGCCACGTCGCAAGTGCTCACCTCGGCGGGCTACAGCTCGACCAAAAACCTGGCTTCCGGCGCGGCCACGATGGCCCTGACGGTCAACGGCAAGACCAGCACGATTTCCCTGAATAGCTCGAACAGCACGATTGCCGGCATTGCATCGGCGATCAATTCGGCCAACGACAATCCCGGCGTGGTCGCGACCGTGGTGACCGGCGCGGACGGCGCGCATCTCGTGCTGCAATCGACCTCGACCGGCGCGTCGAGCGGCATCAGTATCGCGATCAACGATTCGAGCTCGACCGACGACCTGAACAAGCTCGCGGTGACGACCACCAACGGCAAGGCGATCTCCAGCGCGAGCGACCTCACCGCTCAAGTTTTGGATAGCAGTGGCAACCCGGTTCTCGATAGCAACGGCAACCCGGAGACCTACAACCCCAGCCAGTCGACCATTACCGGCACAGGCTGGACCCAGACGCAGGCCGCCCAGGATGCGTACTTCACGCTCGGCGGCGTGGGCGTAACCAGCTCCTCGAACTCCGTGACGACGGCCGTGTCCGGCGTGACGCTGAACCTCACGGCAGCGGCGGTCGGCACCACGCAGACGCTCACGATCGCGCAGAACACCAGCTCGGAGTCCTCGGCGATCAACAATTTCGTCAGCCTCTACAACACGCTCGTCACGACGATGGGGGCGCTGACGGCGTACAACGCGAACTCGACGTCGCAGGGCGTGCTAATCGGCGATTCCACGTTGAGCACGATCCAGAACCAGCTCGCCAAGATCGTGAGCGGCGGCGTGGGCACCGGCACCTCGCAGACGACGCTTGCCGCGATCGGCATTACGCTCCAGGCGGACGGCACGCTGTCGGTGGACGACACGACGCTCAGCAATGCGTTGCAGAACAACCAGTCGGTTGTAGCCTCGCTGTTCAATTCGACCAACGGCATCGCCGCGCAACTGGACGACAGCATCACAAACTACACCTCGTCCGGCGGCATCATTCAAAACCGTACGGACGCGATCAACGCCGACCTGACGAGCCTCTCGAACCAGCAGACGACGCTTACAGCGTGGCAGGCTCAACTCACCAGTATGTATACCGCGCAGTTCACAGCGCTCAACTCACTGATGGCAACGATGAACAACAACTCGCAATACCTCACGCAACTGTTCGGTGGCACCAACAGCGCAGGCGCGCTCGCCACGAACAAGAGCTGAGCGCGACGAGGAACGAGCCATGCAGAACGTCGCCCCGATCGAGCGCATCTGGCAGATAACGAAAGACCTGGAACTGGCGGTCGCTGTTGGCGAGTGGGAGCGGGCCGCGCAGCTCGCGGACGAGCGCTCGCCCCTCCTGACGGCGCTCGGCGCGCCCCAGCCGCAGGAGGTCGTCGTGCGGCTCAAGGAGATCCACGAGATCGACAGCCGCATCGTCGAGGCCGCGCAGGCCGCGCAGCAGGTGCTGGGCGCCGAGTATCAGGCGAGCATGCAAGCGAGCCGCAACGCCGGGCGGTATTTGAGCATGGCGCGGTACTGAAGCAGGAGCAACGGTTCATTGCGTCCTTCGCGGCGCAATGGCGTACTTTGGCCCGCCTCGTGCGGGCTTTTTCTTTTCCGTTTCTTTGCCCTGGGAGTTCATCGAAGGCAAATTGGCGGCCGTTTTGGCGCTAGCTCGGACGATCGGCGTAATTGGCCGCCGCCCATAATTCGAACGTTCCGAGTTCCTGACGCGTACGCGCGCCTTCGTCATGACCGCCTTCCTCTCTCCGGGCTGCACCGCCACACCTGCTGCCAAATTGCAGCAGAATCACGACATCGCGCTCACCATGCAGAGCGCGATCGAACATCATCGCCAGCAGGACTATGACGAGGCGGCCGCGCGCTATGCCTCCGTCCTGGAGGCCGCGAGCGATCACCCCGACGCGCACTACCACCTCGGCGTGCTGCTCATGCAAACGGGGCGGCCCTCGGAAGCAGTGCCGCATTTCGAGGCGGCGCTTGGGCAGATGCCGAAAAATGGGCAGATGTGGGTCTACTACATCAACGCCCTCGTCGCCAGCCAGCAGACCGAGGCGGCGCGCGTCGTGCTCGACCTCGCGCGGCATCAAGGCCTGCCCGAGGCGGCCGTCCAGATGCTGCACGCGCGCATCAATGGGGAAGAAGCGCCGCTCCCGGCCACGCCGGAGCCCGAGGCTGCGACCGCTCCCGCTCCCCAGGCTGATGCGAGCGGGAGCGACTCGCGCCCCCCTGCGGCATCCGATACGGACGAGTGCGTGAAGCTCGATACGCGCCGCGCAAGCCTCAAGGAGATGCGCCAGCTCCAGCATCTCTTCAACAGCGGGAAATTCGAAGCGGCGCTGAATGTGTCCCGCCGCCTGACGCATCAATATCCGTCGCATGGCGAATGCTGGTACGAACTTGGGCGTGTCCTGCAACGCACGGGCCGCTACAAGGAGTCCGTCGAGGCAGCCGAGCACGCCGCCCGCCTGCTGCCCAACTTCATTGCCGCCCGGACGATGCTGACTGACGGGCTGATTACCACCCGCCAGTATCAGCAAGCCGAAGCGCATTGCCGGCAGGCGCTGGAAAAATATCCCGAAAGCGCCGCGCTACATCGCAACCTGGGTACCGCCTTAGAGGAGATGGGCCGGTACGCCGAGGGGATCGCCCATCTCCGCCGTGCCGTGGAACTGGCGCCGAACGACGCCCTCGAGTGCGACGCGTTTGCCCTTTCGCTACTCAAGCATGGTCTGTACGACGAAGCCGAAACCGCTTTCCGCCGTGCGCTAAGACTGGCACCGATGCAGGCGATAACCCACAGCAACCTGCTGTTCAACCTGATGCACAAGCCGGACCTCGATGCGCTCAGCGCATTCGCGGAGTTCCGCGAGTTTGCAGCGCGCCACGAAGCGCCGCTGCGTGCGCGTCGGCCCCGGCACACCAATGACCGCGATCCGTCGCGGCGCCTGCGAGTCGGTTTTGTTTCCGGCGATCTGCTCGGTCACCCGCTTGCGTATTTCTTCCTGTCGGTGCTAGAGCATCTGGCGCTCGATTCGAGTCTGTCACTGCACATCTATTCGAACTACGCGGTGACCGACGGCTTCACCGAGCAGATTCGTGCGCATGCGCAGACGTGGAGCGAAATCTTCGGCATGAGCGACGACGCAGTCGTGCAGAAGATCCGCGACGACGGCATCGATATCCTCATCGACCTGTCCGGCCATACCGGCCGCAACCGGCTCGTGGCCTTCGCGCACAAGCCGGCGCCGGTCCAGGCGAGCTGGATCGGCAATCCGGCCACGACGGGCCTGGATGCCGTCGACTATTACCTGTCGGACCGTTTTGTCACGCCGCTCGAACAATTCGAGCGCCAGTTCTCGGAAAAGCTCGTGTTCCTGCCGGCGCTCGCGCCGTTCAAGCCGCACCCGCAAGCGCCGGACGTCAACGAGTTACCTGCCCTGAAAAACGGCTTCATCACGTTCGGCAGCTTCAGCCGCATCGTCAAGATCGGCCCTGAAGTCGTGGCGCTCTGGGCACGCGTGCTGCGCGAGGTACCGGATTCGCGCATGGTCATCGGCGCGATTACGGCACGGGAGCAGATGGACAAGCTGACCGGGCTGTTCGCGAGCGAAGGGATCGACTCGAGCCGTATCAGTTTTCTGCAGCGCGGGAATGTCTCGACTTACCTGCAGCAGCACAATCTGATCGACGTCTGTCTCGACACGTTGCCCTTCGGCAATTCGACCACGACCATGCAAGCGTTGTGGATGGGCGTGCCCACCATGACCCTGCCCGGCGTTTCGATGGCGAGCCGCGGCAGCACGGGGTGGCTCTCGCACCTCGGGCTCGACTCAGCCTTCGTTGCGCAGGACAAGGACGACTTCGTGCGCAAGTGCGCCGCGCTGGCCGCCGACCCCGAAGCGCTCGCGGTAGTGCGCGGCGAGCTGCGCGAGTACTGCAGACAGTCGGTCCTGATCGACGCCGGCGCGATCTCCAACGCCGCCTCGCGCGCGTTTCGCACCATGTGGCAGCGGTGGTGCGACGGACTGGAGCCTGAGCATTTCGAGGTTCTGGCGCATGTCAGCAATGCGCACACCGCCGGGGACAGCCCAGCAGGCCTGTCGCCCGAGCAGCGCGCCGCGCTGGCCGGTGAATTCGTCGATACGCTCACGCTCCTGCTCGACAAGCAGCAGTTTGCCGAGGCCGAAGCTGTAGCCCGCCAGTTCACCACGCTCTTGCCAGAAATCGGCAAGGCATGGCACATGCTGGCGACGTCGCTACGGCAGCAAGGGAAATCCTTTGAGGCACTGGAGCCTTTGCGCAAGGCCAATACCCTGCTGCCGAACGACAGGAACATCCGCCAGGAACTGAGCCGAGTCTCACAATACGTGAGCGATCTTGAGCGCATCGCGCCGGTCAACCAGGCTGAGCCAGCGAGCGAGCTGGCAGCGCTCAGGGCGGATAGCCGGCAATACCGGCATCCAGTCGGCGCCCTGATCGCCAACGTGCCGGTTCTGATCCCGACCTTTAACAACGTCACCTATCTGCGCCGGATGGTGTCACAGCTCAAAGGCAGAGGATTGCGCAATCTCATCGTCGTGGACAACGCATCGAGCGCCCCCGGTATGCTCGACTACCTCGCCAGCATCCAGGATACGGTGAGCGTCGCACGGCTCGACCACAACGTCGGGCCGCGCGCGTTCACGCTTTCAGACGTCATCTATCACTGGCTGCCGGACATTTTCTGCATTACCGATCCCGATCTCGAACTGAATCCCGAGTTGCCCGATACTTTCCTGTTCGACCTGATAGACGCCACGGAAGCTTTGAAAATCGGCAAGGCCGGCTTTGCTCTCGACATCTCGCAACCCGCGCTGATGGACGAGAAAGCACTCTCCATCATGCAGTCGGACGGCGTGAAGAACTATGGGCTGATCGACTGGGAAGCACGCTTCTGGCAACAGCAGATCGCGGCGAGCGCCAACGGTGACCCGATCTTTCGCGCGCCGATCGATACGACCTTTGCGGTCTACAACAAGCGGTACTTCCGCCGCGAAACTCCTCTGGCTGCGGTGCGTTTCGGTGGACGGTACACGTGCAGGCATCTGCCCTGGTACAAGGACAACGGACTGGATGCTGCGGAGGATCAGTACTACCGCAAACACCAGGCGTGGTCGACGTTCCTTAAGTGACCATTGCGCCTGGTCGGTCAACTAAAGCTTTGTTGCGGGCACGTGGGGTAGAGCGATAGTTCAGGCGACTGACTATCGGCGGTGCTAATGCCTGGTATCCCGTAGCCATGGGCGTGCACTCAATCAGGGCCAACTAGCCAACCTCTCCCGCACCCGCTCGACCACCTCTTCCGCCAGAGCGGCGCGAGCAGCGCGACCGCCGGCAACGACCGGTTGGCGTCGTTGTGATGTTGCGGCTTGCCCTGCCAAACGAGACCGACGCGCGATTCCGGCGGCAGTGCATCGAACAGCGCGAGCATGTGTCGAGGAGCTGGGGTGCGTGGCAGCGGCGCTACGACCAGGGGCTGAGCGGGCGCTTTGGGAGCGCGCTTGAAAAATATGCGCTGTGCGGCTGCGCTTGCGGGGAGGCTGGTGTGCCTGGCGGCGTGTGCCAGCCTCTCGCCCACACCAGGGATTGATGTATTGGAAGAGCGACAGGTTCTGCGCGGACGAGAAGGTTTTCTGCGACGCCACTGTGCGTGTACTGACTGATCGCCGAGACCATGTCGGTGCTCGTCAGAATGTCGAGATCCGACCGGGTCTGCACCTCGTTCGACGACGTGATCGCCTGGAGCGCCTTGACCTCCGCCTACCGAAGCCAGGATCGTGACCACGTTCGAGTACGAGTTGGAGAGCCGCGCCTCGCCCGTCGTGAGCGCGTTATCGAGCGCCGCCGTACCCGCAGGCGTGTTGCCTGTTGGCGCTCGTATTGCCGGGCGTCACGCTGAACGCGCCGCCGTCCTTCGGGCGTACTCGAGATCGGGACGCTCAAGACGGAGCCGGCCACAATTACCGAGACGTCTGTGTACGTGCCGGTCGTTTGCGTCGTCGTATTGGCCGAGTTGTCCTGACCTATAGATCATCGCGCCGGTGGTCGTGTCCGTCGCGAACTGGATCGAGTGGTTGTCGTTGACCTCAGACGCCGCCGGTTGGTCGCGTGCCCGTGCCCAACGTGCCCGTGCCCTGATTGGACGAGCCGGCCGCGGCGACGTAGGCGGAGCCGTCTGCCTGCACGCTCTGGAACACCGTCTGACCGTTGTCGTTGATCGTGATCTGCCGCGGGCCCGACACCTGCACGTAGCGCGTGCCCGCGTCGCGGTTGTTCGTGACGCTGCCGCCGGCGGCATTCGTGAACACCAGCGGTGTTCTGAATAAACGTGAGACGCGCGCAAACTATTGCGCCATCTTTTGCGCCACGCATCGACCGCGTTCAAGCGCGAGGCGTGCTGAGTAGCCTTCGTGCCCGGGGCTGCAACGTAGTGCAAGGCGGCGTATGCTCAACGGTCCCGGGTTTGCCCGGCCATTTCCCGCATTGCGTTCGCCCACTCATACCTGGAGCCATCATGGAACTACGCAGGATCGGCACTTCCTCGTTGCAGGTCGCCCCGCTCATGTTCGGCGGCAACGTATTCGGCTGGACGGCCGATGAAGCCACCTCTTTCTCGATCCTCGACGCGTTCGTTGAAGCCGGACTCAATTTCATCGACACCGCCGATGTCTACTCGGCCTGGGTGCCCGGCAACCAGGGCGGCGAGTCGGAGACGATCCTCGGCAAGTGGTTCCATCAGAGCGGCAAGCGCGAGCGGATCGTGCTTGCGACCAAGGTGTCGAAGCATCCGCAGCGCAAGGGGCTATCGGCCGCAAATATCCAGGCGGCGGTCGAAGACTCGCTGCGCCGCCTGCAAACCGATTACATCGACGTCTATTTCTCCCACGACGATGACACCGCGACGCCGCTCACCGAAACGCTCGGTGCGTATCAGAAGCTGATCGAGGCGGGCAAGGTGCGCGTGATTGGCGCGTCTAACTATAGTGGCGCGCGCGTCGAGGAAGCGCTCGCGGTATCGCGCGAGCACGGGCTGCCCGGGTATCAGTTGCTGCAGCCCGAATACAACCTGTACGACCGCGCGCAATACGAGAGCGACAGCGAGCCGGTGGCGCTCGCGAATCATCTCGGCGTGGTCGTCTATTACAGCCTTGCGAGCGGGTTCCTGTCAGGCAAATACCGCAGCGAGGCCGATCTGGCCGGCAAGGCGCGCGGGAGCCGGGTCGAAAAATACCTGAACGGGCGCGGCTTGCGGATTCTCGGCGCGCTCGACCGCGTCGCGCAACGGCACGACAGCACGCCGGCCGCGATCGCGCTTGCATGGCTGATCGCGCGCCCGAGCGTTACGGCCCCTATTGCGAGCGCAACCTCGGTCCAGCAGTTGAAGAGCCTGGTCGCGGCCGTCCAGCTGTCCCTCGCCGCCGACGATATTCGTGAGCTGGACGAAGCGAGCGCCTGATAAGGCGAACACCTCGGCCGCCGACGCGGGGGCGATCCGCGCCAGGGAAAAGCCTGGCGCAATCGGTAAACCCCTGGTAGGATGGAGAGTTTCCTGATATGATCAGGAGTGAATTGAGATCTTTGCCTGTTTCGTCAGTGTTCTTCGTTGATGAAAGGTTGGCGAAACGGCAACAGACGCGGCTTTTGCATTACGTCTGTCCGCGTTCCGCGGTGAACTCCCCACCTCTCTTTTCCGGCCTCCGTGGCCGCTTTGCCTCTCGCTTCATTCGTGGTTTGGCCGGGGTTGTTTATCAGCCTCGCGTTTGCCTGTTACTGGCCATGAATCGAAGCGACCGGAGGGCCGGCGCGTGAGTGGTGACCTGAGCGGTTACCGCCATGCAATTAAACCCGTATCTAGTGATTGAGTTAGGAATTACATGACGACGATTCTTCTGAAGGAAAACGAGCCGTTCGAAGTGGCAATTCGCCGCTTTCGTCGCGCAATCGAAAAGAATGGCCTGATCGCTGAACTGCGTGAACGCCAGTCGTACGAAAAGCCGACCACGGCTCGCAAGCGCAAGAAGGCAGCAGCTGTTAAGCGCCTGCACAAGCGTCTGCGCAGCCAGATGCTGCCGAAAAAGCTGCACTAAACACGCTTTTTAGATACGCCGAACGGCGGTGTGAGCTTCGAAAGAAGCCACATCGCCGTTTTGCTTTTGCGGCGTCGGATTTTGCCCCTGCGTGCAGCCGTTACGCCGCGCTCCTCAGCCGCTCGGCCGACAGCCCGAACTCGCGCGCGATCGAGCCCAGCCGGTCGTGCCACTCCCATGTGCCGAACACGTCGTGCACGTTTTGCAGGCAACTGAGCAAAGCGATGGTCACCGGATCGTATACGTTGATGCGGGCGCGAAGCAGCGCTTTTTTCAGCGCGGCCAAGCCGACATCCAAGCGGGCACTTCGGCCAGTGGCTTGCCGATCAAGCGCACCGGCACGCCTTCCATTGCGGTCATGTAATCGCGCGGCTTGATCAGGTTGCCGACCGGGCAGCCGCCGCAATAGCCGCGGTAGGCGCCGCCGCCCCTCAGTAGCAATGCAGCGCGTTTCTATTCGAACAGATGCGTGACGGACTGATCGTAAATGTCCTGGTGGGTCAGGAAGCTAAGTGTTTTCATGGTTGGTCTCCCGCGTCCGAGGCGGTAGTTATTTGTTGTTGAGTGCGCATCGCGTGAGCGCATGGCGATGAGTATCCGCCGTGCGTCGGCCGACGAAGGGCCGACTACGAGCATGAAAGGACGCCAATTCACGCGTTTGCGCCTCCCGCGGACGCCGTGGCCTCACCTCGCCTTCCGACCACGCCCCTTCTTGCCCAGCGACACGCATCGCTCACGACACATGCAGGTCATCTCATGATCGTTGACCATGCCGATCGCCTGCATGAATGCGTAGCAGATCGTCGAACCGACAAATTTGCAGCCGTAGCGCTTGAGCGCCTTGCTTAGTGCGTCCGATACTTCCGTCGACGCAGGTGCATGCTTATACGAAGCCCATTCGTTCTGAATCGGCGTGTCGTCGACGAATGACCACACGAAGTTCGCGAGCGAGCCATGTTCGGCCTGAATCTGCTGCACAGCGCGCGCGTTCAGGATGGCCGCCTCGATTTTGCCGCGATGTCGAACGATGCTTTCATCGGCGACGAGCGCATCCACGCGCTTCGGCGTGAAGGCCGCGACCTTGTCGATGTCGAAGTCGGCGAATGCACGGCGGTAGCCGATGCGCTTGTTGAGGATCGTCGACCATGACAAACCGGCCTGCGCGCCTTCGAGCACGAGCATCTCGAACAGGTGCTGGTCGTTGCGCGAGGGCACACCCCATTCGGTGTCGTGGTACTGTGCGAGCGCTTCGCTCGATACCCAGTTGCATCGTTGTGTCACTGTCGTGCCCCCGCGTGGTCATGTCGTTCGCCAGCATAGCGGAAGCGGTGTGCGCCGCAAGCTGGCCAATCGGCTAATTGCGCGATTCAAACTGACCTGCCACGCTAAGCGTTATTCACCCACGGAACTGATTCGATTCGATGAACCACGACTTCTTTCTGATCGGCGTCGACGGCGGCGGCACCGGCACGCGCGTCGTGCTCGGCGACGCGCAGGGCCGCGAACTGGCGCAAGCGGCAAGCGGCCCATCGGGCCTTGGGCTCGGCATCCCGCGCGCATGGCAGTCCATTCAGGCCGCCTGCGGCGAAGCGTTCCAGCGAGCCGGAGTCGCGCTGGACTGGTCGCGTTGCGTGCTCGGTTGCGGACTGGCGGGCGTCAACAATCGCGACTGGCTCGCCGAGTTTCACCAGCAGGCGCCGCGGCTCGCCGGACTGGCCGTCGAGACCGACGCCTACACAACCCTGCTCGGCGCTCACGACGGCGCGCCCGGCGTGATCGTCGCACTCGGCACCGGCAGCGTCGCGGCTTCGCTCGCGAGCGACGGCGAATTCCGCATGGCCAGCGGCTACGGCTTTCCATCGGGCGACGAAGCGAGCGGCGCGTGGCTCGGCCTCCGGCTGATCGTGCACGCGCAACAGGCGCTGGACGGCCGCGTTGCCGTCGACGATCTCACGCAAGCGCTGCTCGCGCATACCGGCGCGCGGGATCGCGACAGTCTCGTCGTGTGGCTGTGCACGGCCAATCAGACTGCCTACGCGCGGCTCGCGCCGATCGCGATCGAACACCGCGCACATCCGTTCGCGGCGCGGCTGCTCGGCGAGGCCGGCGTCGAAGTCGGCAAGATGATCACCGCGCTGGACGCGACGGGCGCGCTGCCGGTCGCGTTATGCGGAGGCCTTGGTATGCCGTTGCGCGAGTACGTGCCGCAGGCGTATCAGGCGCGCCTGCGCGAGCCGCGGGCGGATTCGGCGCATGGCGGCTTGCAACTGGCGCGGCGCGAGGCGCAGCGGCTGGCTCGAGGAGACCTGTAAAATACCCGCTTTGACGCTGCCTCGACGACTCAGCCGCCGGACTCACCATGTATAAAGTCATCGCCACGGATCTCGACGGCACACTGCTCAACGCCGATCACCAGGTAGACCCGTTCACGGTCGCCACGGTGCGCAAACTCGAAAGCGACGGGCTGCAGTTCGTGATCGCCACGGGGCGACATTACTGCGACGTCGCGGGCATCCGCGATCTGCTCGGCATCAATCCGTATCTGATCACGTCGAACGGCGCGCGCATTCACGCGCCTGACAACATGGTGATCCACGCCGACGATCTGCCGCCGGCGATCGTCCAGCGTCTCGTGCAGCCCGAAATTGTCGGCGCGCATCGTCGAGTGATCGTCAGTCTGTTTGCAGACGAGGCGTGGCTCATTGACCGCGACGCGCCCCATCTGCTGGAATTTCACCAGGATTCCGGCTTCACGTACGAAGTGACCGACCTGCCGAAGCACGATGGCGTCGACATTGCCAAGGCGCTGTATATCGGCGATCCCGCCGATCTCGCGCAGGTGGCCGCCAATCTGGAACGCGACTTCGGCGAACGACTGTACGTGACGTATTCATTGCCGGATTGTCTCGAAGTGATGACCGCGAATGTGTCGAAGGGGCGCGCCCTGCAGATCGTGCTCAAGCGTCTCGGTGTCGACGCGTCGCACTGCGTCGCGTTCGGCGACAACATGAACGATATCGATCTGCTCGAGACGGCCGGCCATCCATTCATGATGAACAATGCCAATCCCGATCTGATCACCCGCCTGCCGCATGTGCCGCGCATCGGCAACAACTTCGAGGCAGGCGTTGCGCATCATCTGCGCAAACTGTTTGCGCTCAACGACGAACTGGCATCTTGAACCGCAGTCACTGCGATTGAAAGCGGCCCGCATCCACTCGCGTGGATGCGGGCCGCAGAAGTTGCTCGCGAAGCGCGCAGCGTGCGCTCCGCTTGCGCTCGTCAATCCCGCCAGCCGCGGTGCTCGCCTCGATTGTCATGACCCCAGCGACGGTTGTCGTGACCCCAGCCGCGATCATCGCGGTGATAGTCGCGGTAGTAGTCACCGTGCGGGTAGCGATGATCCCAGCCGCCGTAATACACCGGCGCCGGCGCGGCGTAGACGCTCACGGGCGCGGCATAAACCGGGGCGCCGAGCGATAGGCCGACGCTCAGATCCGTATGCGCCTGCGCGACACCGCATGCGCCCGCCGCGAGTCCGGCAGCAACCAGCAAGTGAGTGACGATGCGTTTCATGTTGGTCTCTCCTGTGAGGCGACGTAGGTTTGTCGCACAGGACCAATGTACGCACTCGAGGCGGGCTGGACTGCGACCAGATGTTACGGACTGCAAGCATCGTCGAAGTCATCGAAGCCAGGAAAAACGCTCGCGCGGACCTTGCGCGCAAATACCTTACTTCGCTTGCAGCCGCGCCGCACGGGGCTTTGCGGCGGATCAATTCAAGCCGGCAGGCGGCTCGTCGCGCACGCTCGCCGCTTGCCGCGCCGGCGCACGTAAACACGGCTTACAACTGTATTGCTCAATTAATCCGCCGCGGGCGCCGAAGCGGCCGAAGTTGCGGAAGAGGCCGCCCCTGCCGAAGATGCAGACACTCCCGGCAAGGCCGCGCAAGGGCAATCGGTTGCCCGCCCGTCGAGCCCTTCGCGATCGTGTTTGAAGCTCGCGCGCGGCGTGCCGTTCTGCCAGTCGAGTCGGACGATGTAAATGCTGTCGAAGTCGTCGCTTTGCCATTTCGGCACGTCGGCCGCGCGACCGCCATGCGTGCTCAACATCTGCCGCAACAGCTTCTCGATCAGCTTGTGCTCCCAGGCAACGACGATCAGCTTGCCGCGATTGGCCGGGTCGACGAGCGCGTTGCCGAGCTGGTCGATCTGCGCAAAACCGTACGGTGTTTGGACCGGCATCTGGAATTGAATCGCGGTCGGTTCGATCGTCGCGAGCGGGCGCACGTAATAGTACGGATGACCGCCGTCGTCTTTTTGCTGGCCGGGGTCGGGCGCGTAGATCGCATCGGGTTTGCCGAATTTGGCGGCGATCACGGCCGGCAACGCGAGCGCACGGTTGAGCCCCTGGCAGTCTAGCTGGCCGTACCCCTGCGCGGGTTTCTCGCCGTGTCGAACGAATACGAGGGTTTCGATATTGCCGCCCGCCGCGGCAACTACGGGGGCCGCGGTCGCAACGACGGTCGCCGTGTTCGTCGCCGCGGACGCGGCCGGCAACGCCATCGTGCTCGCGCACAGGCCGCCGAGCGACAGTGCGACGCCATGCAGGAATCCGCGGAAACGGTTCATCGAAAGCACCTGTGCGAGGCTGGGAAGTCGCCCGATTCTAGCAGCGGTGCCCACCGGCACACGGCCGGCGCGGCATTCATATCGCATTGGCGAGCGCAATGAATAATGGGCGCCGAGGCGCCCATTCATGCCGACTACGCGACGATCGCGAGACCGGGGCGTCGAACTGGCCGTCAGTCGAGCGCCAGCCTGCGCCCATCGCTGCTGCGATCCTCAGCGATCAGCGGATAGACGACACCCGCGATCACCGCACCGATGATCGGCGCAACCCAGAACAGCCACAGCTGATCGATCGCCACGCCGCCGACGAATAGCGCCGGGCCCGTCGAGCGTGCCGGATTGACCGACGTGTTGGTGACTGGAATCGAGACCAGATGGATCAGCGTCAGGCACAGGCCGATCGCGATGGGCGCGAAGCCGGCCGCCGCGCGGCGGTCGGTCGCGCCGAGAATCACGAACAGGAAGAAGCCAGTCATGACCACTTCGCAAATGAAGGCAGCGGCGAGCGAGTAGTGACCCGGCGATTGCTCGCCGTAACCGTTCGTCGCGAAGCCGCTCGCGAGCAGGTCGAAGCCAGGCTTGCCCGACGCGATCAGCGACAGTACGAATGCGCCGAGCACCGCGCCGACCACCTGCGCGACGACATAGGGCAGAAGATCGCGCACTGGAAATCGGCCGGCGACGGCCAGTCCGACGCTCACCGCCGGATTCAGGTGGCAGCCCGAAATGTGGCCAATCGCAAAAGCCATCGTCAGCACGGTCAGGCCGAAGGCCAGCGACACGCCGACGAAGCCGATGCCCAATCCGTGAACCGGCCCGGCGAAGTTGGCAGCGAGGACCGCGCTGCCGCAGCCTCCGAGCACGAGCCAGAAGGTGCCGAGCAATTCGGCAACGAGGCGCTTTGACAACTGCATTTTTGGTGATCCTAAAAAGAATGGGTACTTCAGAAGCACGCATCGAAAAGGGCGAGTACGTACCTTGAGCGCGCAATTCTAGGCAGACAGCGCCAAATCGGTTGTCAAAGATTGTCAATCCGCACAAAATTTATAAACTATTGCGAGATAAAGCGCAGGTTTTACAATTCACACTCTTTAATAATTATCAGAGGAAAATTCGCTAAACCGGTATTAGTCGCCATTGCGAATTTTTATAATTGCAGCTAGTCTGCGGTCGAATGAGTTCTAGAAAAGGGGAGAACCGAATGTCTCAATATGCAGACCTCAAGGCGCAGATTGCCAAATTGCAGGCACAGGCAGAAGAAGCGCGACGCACGGAAATCGACAATGTCGTCGCCGACATCCGCCAAAAGATCGCCGAATACGGTCTGACCGCGCAGGATCTCGGTTTCGCGGTCGCCGCCAAGCGCGGCCGCCCGCCGAAGAAGACGCCGCTGCCGGCGAAATATCAGGATCCGAAGTCGGGCAATACTTGGAGCGGGCGCGGCAAGCCGCCCAAATGGATCGTCGGCAAGAATCGCGAGCGATTTCTGATTGGCTCGGCGTGACGCCCGCCCGACCTGATGTGAGACGGGGTGAAGGCGGTCTGAAGGTTTCTTTGCTGTTTGGCTTATTCGCCGCGCGCAAATCTACCGTGGAAGCGCAACCATCCCTGTATTAAAAAAGCCGCCCATAAGGGCGGCTTTTTCGCGTCCGGCAGCCAAACGACTTCGTTTTTCGCTCGCGCAAACGATTCCGATGCCGGACTCGCCGCTATTGCGGCGTTATAAGCGAAGGTTCACAGCGCCGCTTCAATGCGGGCCGAAAACGGCCAGCCGTAAAAGCGCCGGCCGTTTTCATGCGCGCCTAGCCGACCGCGACCTGGCGCAATACCGGGCGCCGCGACGTTTCAATCAAGGCGGAATAGCCGTCGATATAGTTCCGCGCCATCGTTTTCGAACTGAAGCGGCGTTCGAACTGGGCGCGGATTTCGATGCGCGACAGCTCGTCGAGACGCTGCAGAGCCGCTACCGCGCCTTGCACGTCCTCGACGATATAGCCGGTCACGCCGTGGTCGATCACCTCAGGCACGGAGCCGCGGTTGAACGCGATAACCGGCGTGCCGCAGGCCATCGACTCGATCATCACGAGGCCGAACGGCTCGGACCAGTCGATCGGGAACAGCAGCGCCTTCGCGCCCGACAGAAACTCGGGTTTCTGCGCCTCGTTGATCTCGCCGACGAACTCGACATGCGCCATCGACAGCAGCGGCTCGATCTCGCGCTTGAAGTACTCCATGTCGACCTTGTCCACCTTGGCGGCGATCTTCAGCGGCAGACCGCTTTGCGCGGCGATCCTGATAGCTGTATCGACGCGCTTTTCCGGGCAGATGCGGCCGAGGAACGCGAGATATTCGGGCTTCTTGTGCGGCTGCGGCGTCAGCAACTGGTCCGGCAGACCGTGATAGATCGTGTTGAGCCAGTTGGCCTGCTGCAGCGGCAGACGCTGCGAATCCGAAATCGACACGACCGGCACGTGCGAGAACGCGTCGAACACCGGCTGTAATTCCGGCAGGTCGAGACGACCGTGCAGCGTGGTCACGAACGGCGTGTCCATCGTCGTGAACAGGGGGAACGGCAGGTAGTCGAGATGGAAGTGCAGCACGTCGAACTCGTGCGCGATCTTGCGGACCTTTTCCATCATCAGCACGTGCGGCGCCAATGCATCGCGAATCGTCGGATCGAGGCGCAGCGCGCGCGGCCAGCATGCCTCGAGATTGGCGGACGTGACCGAGTCGCCGCTCGCGAACAGCGTGACGTCATGGCCGAGCTCGACCAGCGCTTCGGTCAGATACGACACGACACGTTCGGTGCCGCCGTAGAGTTTCGGTGGGACAGCTTCGTATAGCGGCGCGACTTGTGCGATTCGCATGCGTTTTCTCCTGTGTCGATCAGAGTTAGCGCTGTGGCGCCGACCCGGATCCCATGCGGATTTTTGATACTTACCGGGGCTTCGTACGACGGCTGAATGGCGCGTGATACGTATGCCTAACCGGACGGTTGGGCGCGGTTTGCCCCGCCCGAGGGGGCTCCCACATAGCTATCGGGTAATCCCTTAGCCTTCATTATCGGGATCGACCGCGGTAATTCGAGTTATTTTTCAAACGCTTAATGTTGTTACAGCGCGAAACATGGAGCGTTACAGCTGGCGCGCAAGGTCGAGTCGCAAACAGATCCCCATAATCGGGAAGCGTAATTCCACCGACTCAATCAAGCTCGACAGGCGAAATGCACCGTAGCAAGCGGCGGACCCGAGGGTCGGATGAGCCGGGAAAGATCTCTAACCGAGTCAGATTGCAGCCGGGTGAAAACGTCTTATAATTCTTCTCCACCGTTTTACGGTGCGGCGGTGAAGTTCTGAAAACTCACCATCCGGTACACGCCGCAGCCGTATAAATTCCCAGCGCGCATCGTCAGTCCCGCCCCGCGCATCATTTCGGCCCAATTCGTGCCTCGCCGCAACCCGGGTTGTAGGAATAATTCCTACACAAATGACGGATTAATCCGTCACCCAGCTGGGGTGTCTCTCCGATTTTCGGCTGTGCCCCCTTTCGAGACAATGCTTGCAAGACCAGAGACGAGCGGATTCGCGCGGATTCAGCGCGCGCGTTCGAGCAAACGTTTCCGCAAAAAGTCGGCCTGACCAGCCGGGCATACGAACGGGGGAAATCATGAGCACGACTAGCCATATGCTCAGTGAGATCAGGGAAGTCAATCTTTCCTATCTGCTGCTCGCCCAGCGTCTGCTGCGCGAAGACAAGCCGATGGGCATGTTCCGCATGGGTATTTCGGACCAGCTGGCCGACGTGCTCGCCAATCTGTCGTTGGCGCAGACCGTCAAGCTCGCGGCGTCCAACCAGATGCTGTGCCGCTTCCGCTTCGACGATCACGCGGTGCTGTCCGCCCTCGCGGACAAGGACAAGTCCAGCGCGATGGCGCAGGCTCATTCGGCGATCCTGATGGCGAGCCAGCCGGTCGAGCAGATCGGCTAATGGCCAGTAAGAGCGTCTTACTCGAAGTCCGGGAAATCACCCTCGCGATCGAGCTGATCGAACTGGGCGCGCGTCTGCAATTGCTGGAGGCGGAAACCAGCCTGTCGCGCGACCGGCTCGTCAAGCTGTACAAGGAATTGAAAGGGGTGTCGCCGCCCAAGGGCATGCTGCCGTTTTCGACCGACTGGTTCATGACCTGGCAGCCGAACTTTCATTCGTCGCTGTTCTACAACATCTACCGTTTCATGGCCGGTCACGGCGGCTGCCGCGCGATCGAATCGATCGTGAAGAGCTACCGGCTGTATCTCGAGCACGTACAGTTGCACGACGACGAGCCGGTGCTCAGTCTCACGCGCGCCTGGACGCTGGTGCGCTTCTTCGACTCGGGCATGCTGCAGATAAGCGCCTGCCGCCGCTGCGGCGGCCACTTCGTCGCGCACGCGCACGATCCGCAGCACGGGTTCGTTTGCGGGCTGTGTCAGCCGCCGTCGCGCGCGGGCAAGACGAAGAAGGCGGCGCAAACGCGGGCCGAGCGGCAAATCGCCGTCGCCGGAGTCCCGGCCGAGGTGCCGCAAGTGACCGACGCGCGAGCTCACGAGGCCCGCTGCCCCGCCCCCACGCTCGATACCCTCGTCACCGCCGAAGTCTGAGCAGCACGCGTTGAGGCAGCGCAAGCCTCTGGTTTACACCGGACTCGAGCGCCGTCTTTTTCCCCAAAGTTTTCCGCCTCGGTGCCGTAAACCTGACTAACGACGGTAACCGTCGCTTTTTTGTGAGGGCTCGGCAGTGCTGATTTTCGTGGGAACACTCGTGACGCTGTTGTCCGTTTTCGGCGGTTACGCGCTCGAAGGCGGCCATCTCGGCGCGCTGCTGCAACCCGTCGAGGTGCTGATGATCGTCGGCGCCGGAGTCGGCGCATTCATTCTCGGTAACGGGATGAAGACGATCCGGGCGACACTGCGCGTCATTCCGACCCTGTTCAAGGGCGCGAAGTACAACAAGGACGTCTACATGGAGCTGATGGGGCTCCTGTACGTGCTGCTCGCGAAAGCGCGTAAGGAAGGCACGCTGACGCTCGAAGCCGACATCGACGATCCGTCGAAGAGCCCGATCTTCACGCAGTACCCGAAGATCCTCGCCGACAAGCACATCATCGAGTTCCTGACCGACTACCTGCGGCTGATGGTCGGCGGCAACATGAATGCGTTCGAGATCGAAAGCCTGATGGACGAGGAGATCGAGACGCACCACCAGGAAGGCGAGGCGCCCGCGCACGCGCTGACCAAGGTCGGCGACGCGATGCCGGCGTTCGGTATCGTCGCCGCGGTGATGGGCGTCGTGCACACGATGGCCTCGGCCGACAAGCCGCCCGCGGTGCTCGGTGAAATGATCGCGCAGGCGCTCGTCGGCACGTTCCTCGGCATTCTGCTTTCGTACGGGCTGATCGGGCCGCTCGCCAGCGTCGCCGAGCAGCGCGTGACCGAGTCGACCAAGATGTTCCAGTGCATCAAGGTGACGATCCTCGCGAGCCTGAACGGCTACGCGCCGGCGATCGCGGTCGAGTTCGGCCGCAAGGTGCTGTTCTCGACCGAGCGCCCGTCGTTCGCCGAGCTCGAAGAGCACGTGCGCCGCGTCAAGGCGAAATAAGCAGGCGACGGGAACCGAACCGATGAGCAGCAAGGACAAAGACCGCGCAATCGTCGTCAAGCGCAGCGCGCCGAAAAAGTCCGGTCATCACGGCGGCGCGTGGAAGCTCGCGTACGCGGACTTCATGACCGCGATGATGGCGTTCTTCCTGCTGATGTGGCTGCTGAGTTCGGCCTCCACCGTGCAGCTGAAAGGTATCGCCGACTACTTCAACCAGCCGTTGAAGATCACGCTGTGGGGCGGCGATCGCAGCGCCGAAGACTCGAGCATCCTGAAGGGCGGCGGTCGCGACATCTCGACCGACGCGCAGGGCGTGACCCGCTCGACCGACGGCAGCAGCAGCCGCGCCGAGCGCACCGCGTCGCACAACGACGACGACTCCGTGAAGCAGCTGAAGGGCGCGCTCGAACGCCAGGAACAGGTGCGTCTGCACGACCTGCAGGTCAAGCTGATGGCCGCGATCGAGGCGAACCCGGTGCTGCGCCAGTTCAAGCAGCAGATCCGCATCGACTCGACGCTGACCGGCCTGCGCATCGAGATCGTCGACTCGCAGAAGCGGCCGATGTTCGCGACCGCACGCGACGTCGTCGAGCCGTACATGCGCGATATCCTGCGCGAGATCGGCCACACGCTGAACGACGTGCCGAACCGCATCATCGTGCAGGGCCATACCGACGCCGTGCCGTACGCGGGCGGTGAGAAGGGTTATAGCAACTGGGAGCTGTCGGCCGACCGCGCCAACGCGTCGCGGCGCGAGCTGGTCGCGGGCGGCATGGACGAAGCGAAGGTAATGCGCGTGCTCGGTCTCGCGTCGACGCAGAACCTGAACAAGGCGGACCCGCTCGATCCGGAAAACCGTCGCATCAGCATCATCGTGTTGAACAGGAAGTCCGAGGAGGCGCTCGATCACGACGACTCCACGACGACGACCCTGTCGGACGACGCAGCCGGCTCGAAGCCGCTGCTGCAAAGACTTGCGCAGCCGGTGACGGCTGCACCGAAGTTGCCGGCGGCGGCGCCACCGGCCCAGTAACAGACCGCGGCCGCCGGGCCGCGGCCCGCGCCCGCCCGGCGCGCGCCGCCCGGCGGCCCAGTGTTAAGCGCAGCGAGGTTTTCATGATCAGGCACATCCTGGCAATCGACGATTCGGCATCGATGCGGCAGATCCTCGCCGCGACGCTGACGGGCGCCGGCTATGAAGTCACGCTCGCGGCGGACGGCAACGAAGGGCTCGAAAACGCGCTCGCGATGGCGTTCGATCTCGTGTTGACCGACCAGCACATGCCCGGCAAGACCGGTCTCGATCTGATCACCGCGCTGCGCGGAAATCCGGCCTATCAGGCGACGCCCATCCTCGTCCTCACGACGGAATCGGGCGAACCCTTCAAAGAGGCGGCGCGCGCGGCGGGGGCGACCGGCTGGATCGAAAAGCCGCTCGACCCGGACCTGCTGACCGAGCTGGTGGCGGCGCTGGCCGAACCGGACCCGGCTTGATCCCCGTCATCAGCACCTTTAAACACAGTACAGATAGCTCTCGACGCGCCTCTACGGCGACTCACGCCAGACAGGCACTCTCGCGGTGAACCAGGCATGACACTCGACATCACACAGTTCTATCAGACGTTCTTCGACGAAGCGGACGAACTGCTCGCGCAGATGGAGCAATTGCTGCTCAATCTCGACGTGGCCCACCCGGACCCCGAAGACCTCGCGGCGATCTTTCGCGCCGCGCATTCGATCAAGGGCGGCGCGGCGACGTTCGGTTTCACCGCGCTCACCGAGACCACGCACATTCTCGAGTCGCTGCTCGATCGCGCGCGCAACAACGAGCTGGTGCTGCGCAAGGACATGATCGACACGTTCCTCGAAACCAAGGACGTGCTGTCCGGCCAGCTCGCCGACTATCGCGCGAGCGCCGAGCCCGACGCGGCGGTGGCGCGTGCGATCTGCGCGAAGCTGGAGCAGCTGCACGCGGAAAGCCGCATGGGCGGCGCGCCGGCAGCGGCGTCGAGCGCCGAAACCGCGCCGGCGGTGAGCGCCCCCGCGCCCGCAGCAGCGCAGGCGACGGCAACCCAAACAACAACACAAGCAACCGCGGTACAGCAGCAAGGCGGCACCCCGCCCGAGCACGTCGTCGAACAGGCGGTGCAGGCGGCGGGCGAATGGATCGACGGCGAACCGGCACAGACCGGACAAGCCGCGGGCACGGCCGACAGCGCCGGCCCACATCTGAAAATTACGCTACGGGGCGTGGGAGAGAAAGACCAGGAACTGCTCACCGAAGAGCTGGGCAACCTGGGCAACATCGTCGGGCAGGTCAAGAGCGGCAGCGATCTGACGCTGTGGCTCTCGAGCGACGTATCTTCCGACGACATCATCGCCGTGTGCTGCTTCGTGATCGACGAAAGTCAGATCACGATCGGCCGCGGCACCGCGCCGGCGGACGACGCGCAGCAGGGCGAACCTGGAACGCCCGACGCTGCCGCTCCGACACCGGCGCAATCCGCGCAGGTCGCGCCCGCCGCTCCCGCGGCGCAAGCGCAGGCGCAGCCGGTCCTTCACACGGAGCCCGCAGCATCGGCGACCCCGGCGGCCCTCACCGCTGCGCCCGCAAGCGCGCCCGGTCAGGCGGACAGCATCGAGCCGCCGCCTGCGGCACCCGCGGCGGCTCAGGCGGCGGCCAAACCGGCTTCGGCCGCGTCCGCCGATCCGGACCGCAAGGCGGCCCGTCCGGCCGCCGCGGCGGCCGGCGGCGAAGGCAGCTCGATTCGCGTCGGCGTCGAGAAGGTCGATCAGCTGATCAATCTGGTCGGCGAGCTGGTGATCACGCAGGCGATGCTCGCGGAGACCACCAGCACGTTCGATCCGGCGCTGCACGACCGGCTCTTCAACGGCATGGCGCAACTCGAGCGCAACGCGCGCGATCTGCAGGAAGCGGTGATGTCGATCCGCATGATGCCGATGGATTACGTGTTCAGCCGCTTCCCGCGTCTGGTGCGCGATCTCGCGGCGAAACTCGGCAAGGAGGTCGAACTCGTCACCTTCGGTCAGGCGACCGAACTCGACAAGAGCCTCATCGAACGGATCATCGACCCGTTGACGCACCTCGTGCGCAACAGTCTCGACCACGGCATCGAAACCGTCGAGGCGCGGCGCGAGGCGGGCAAGGATTCGACCGGTCAGCTGGTGCTGTCGGCGGCGCACCACGGCGGCAACATCGTCATCGAGGTCAGCGACGACGGCGCGGGCCTGCGCCGCGACAAGATCCTCGCGAAGGCGGCCAAGCAGGGCATGCAGGTCAGCGACACGATGAGCGACGAGGAAGTCTGGAACCTGATCTTCCTGCCGGGCTTCTCGACCGCGGAGCAGGTCACCGACGTGTCCGGCCGCGGCGTCGGCATGGACGTGGTGAAGCGCAACATCCAGTCGATGGGCGGTCACGTCGAGATCACGTCGCACGCGGGCAAGGGCAGCACCACGCGGATCGTGCTGCCGCTCACGCTCGCGATCCTCGACGGCATGTCGGTGAAGGTCGGCAACGAGATCTTCATCCTGCCGCTGAACTTCGTGATGGAGTCGCTGCAACCGCGAGCCGAAGACATTTACACGGTCGCCAACGGCGAGCGCGTGGTGCGCGTGCGCGGCGAATACCTGCCGCTCGTCGCGCTGCACGAGGTGTTCAACGTGTCGGATGCGAAGCAGGAGCCGACCCAGGGCATCGTTACGATCATGCAGACCGAGGGACGGCGCTTCGCGATGCTGATCGATGAGCTCGTCGGCCAGCAGCAGGTGGTCGTGAAGAATCTGGAAACGAACTACCGCAAGGTGCACGGCATTTCCGCGGCGACCATTCTGGGCGACGGCAGCGTCGCGCTGATCGTGGACGTCGCGGCGCTGAACCGCGAATCGCGTCATGCGCATGGGCACGCGCAGGCGATGAGCCTCGCGTAACGCACGCAGCAGACGCGGCACTGACAGACATTCGCAACACAACTTCAACTCAATTCATCCCAACCGTTTGGGGGCTAACGTGGCAGAAGTCCAATCCATCAATTCGAGCGTCGCGAACGCGAGCGGTACGAATGGCCGCCGCGACGCGCAGGCGGACGCCGGCGGTCAGGAATTCCTCGTCTTCACGCTCGGCGCGGAAGAGTACGGCATCGACATCCTCAAGGTGCAGGAAATCCGCGGCTACGACAACGTGACGCGCATCGCCAACGCGCCCGAGTTCATCAAGGGCGTGATCAACCTGCGCGGCATCATCGTGCCGATCGTCGACATGCGGATCAAGTTCCATCTCGGCCGCGTCGAGTACGACCATCAGACCGTCGTGATCATCCTGAACGTCGCGCATCGCGTGGTCGGCATGGTCGTGGACGGCGTGTCGGACGTGCTGACGCTCGCGGTCGATCAGATCATGCCGGCACCGGAATTCGGCGCGACGCTGACGACCGAATACCTGACCGGTCTCGGCACGGTCGACGGCCGCATGCTGATCCTGATGGACATCGAGAAGCTGATGACCAGCTCCGAGATGTCGCTGACCGAAACGCTCGGCGTCTGAGCGTAGGCAGTAACGGAACCCGGCACAAGGAGCATCAAAATGCTGAGCAGGTGGTCGATCCGCACGTCGCTGACGATGGTGGGGATTCTTCTGGTGACGCTGACGGTGGTGGTCGGCGCGCTCGGGCTGACCGCGCTGAATCGCGCGAGCGGCTCGCTCGATCGCATCGCACGCGGCGAACTGGTCGCGATTCATGCGCTCGACGATGCGTCGGCGTATCTGTTGCGTTCGCGCATCGCGATCGATCGCTTCAACACGCTGACGGCCGCCGGTAACGCGGACGAGGCGAAGAAGGCGCTCGATCGCGCGCAGGAGCTGCTCGGCAAGAGCAAGCAGAGCTGGCAGGCGTATCTCGACGCGCCGAAGCACCGCGTCGAGCAGGCCTTGCTCGACGATGTGCTCGCGAAGCATACGACGGTGATGCACGACGGCGTCGACGTCGAATTCGCCGCGTTGAACGCCAACAATCTCGACGCGTATCACGCGGTCGCGGACACGAAGATCAGCCCGATGTTCATCGCCTACGACGCGGCCGCCGCCGCGGTGATCCAGGCGTTGCGGCAGAGCGTGGCCGATCAGGAAACGAGCGCGCAGTCGAGCGCGTCGCTGATGATCATGCTGATCGGCGTGACCACGGTGTTCGCGCTGCTGGTGGTGGTCGGCATCCGTTTCGCGCTGCGCGGTCTCATCGTGCAGCCGCTGAACGACGCGACCGCGTGCTTCGAGCGGATCGCTGGGGGCGACCTGTCCACCCCCGTCGAGGTGTTCAGCAACAATGAAATCGGCCGTCTGTTCGCGGGCATCAAGCGGATGCAGGAAAGCCTCGCGACGATGGTGCGCGCGGTCCGCAGCGGCACCGAATCGATCGACACCGGCGCGCGCGAAATCGCGATGGGCAACACCGATCTGTCGCAGCGCACCGAGCAGCAAGCGGCGTCGCTGCAGGAAACCGCATCGAGCATGGATCAGTTGACCGGCACCGTGCGGCAGAACACCGAGAACGCGCGCCAGGCGAGCCAGCTCGCCGTCAACGCGTCGGACATCGCGACGCGCGGCGGCGACGTGGTGAGCCAGGTCGTCACGACGATGCAGGAAATCGCGACCAGTTCGAACAAGGTCGTCGACATCATCGGCGTGATCGAGGGCATCGCGTTCCAGACCAACATCCTCGCGCTGAACGCGGCGGTCGAAGCCGCACGCGCCGGCGAACAGGGCCGCGGATTCGCGGTCGTCGCGGGCGAAGTGCGCAGCCTCGCGCAGCGCAGCGCGAGCGCCGCGAAGGAGATCAAGGAGCTGATCGGCGATTCGGCCGACAAGGTCAAGAGCGGCTCCGAGCTGGTCGGCCGCGCGGGCACGACGATGGACGAAATCGTGCAGGCGGTGCGTCGCGTGACCGACATCATGGGCGAGATCAGCGCGGCGTCGGAAGAGCAGTCGGGCGGCATCGAGCAGGTCAACCGCGCGGTCGTGCAGATGGATTCGGTCACGCAGCAGAACGCGGCGCTGGTTGAACAGGCGGCGGCCGCGGCGGCGTCGCTCGAAGATCAGACGCGGCAGTTGCAGGCGGTGCTGGGCGGCTGGAAGGTAACCGGCACACCGGCGCGTCAGAGCGCCCCGGCGACGCGTGCGCAGACGCCCGCGCGGCTCGCCAGGGCTGCACCACAAGCGGCGAGCGCGGCGACTCCGGTGAACCCGGTGGGCGCGAGCAAGGAATCGAAGGCAACCGCGGCGAGCGCGGCGACCCCGACGCAGCACGACGCAGCCGCACGCGTCGAACCGGTATTGAAGCCCCGGCCGGCCGCAGCCGCGGCTCGCGTCACGACCGACACGCCCACGCGCGCCGCTCCGCCGGGCACGGCGAAGGCGAGCCCGGACGCGGACTGGGAAACGTTTTAGGCAACGGCAGAGTGACATGTGGTCAACCGGCATCGCGCCCGCGGATGGGCGAAGCATCGAAGCACGCGCAGTACGCGTGTCGCGAGCCGGCCATATGTCGATGGTACTCGCGGGAGGGCGCGACCCCGCGACGACGATTCCTACCTCCCAGGCAGTCCGGCTGGGCGGCGAGCGTGATGGCTCATATCGCAGACAGGAATTTTCATGATGGCAACGCGCGCAACACAACGCCCCGCGCGGGCAGCACCTGACGGCACAGAGCCGGCCAGGTCCGTCGAGACGGGCCGCGATTTCGAATTTACGGCGGCGGATTTCGCCCGCATCCGCGAGCTGATTCATCGCGGGGCGGGCATCTCGCTGTCGGACCACAAGCGCGACATGGCGTATAGCCGCCTCGCGCGCCGCTTGCGGGCGCGCGGCATCGATACGTTCCGGCAGTATCTCGATCTGCTCGAAGCGGAAAACGATCCGGCCGAGTGGGAAGCGTTCACCAATGCCCTGACCACCAACCTCACGGCGTTTTTCCGCGAAGCCCATCACTTTCCGATCCTCGCCGAGTTCGTGCCGCGCCGTGCGCAACCGGTGTCCGTGTGGTGCTCGGCGGCGTCGACGGGCGAGGAGCCGTACTCGATCGCGATGACGCTGATCGAAGCGCTCGGCGACAGCGGCGCGCGACAGGCGTCGGTGCTCGCGACCGACATCGACACCCAGGTGCTCGCGAAGGCCGAGGCCGGCGTCTACCAGTTCGACCAGGTCAAGCACCTGTCGCCCGAGCGGTTGAAGCGCTTCTTCCTGAAGGGCACGGGCGCGCATGCGGGGATGGTCAAGGTGCGTCCCGACGTGCGCGCGCTCGTGCGCTTCGAGCAACTGAACCTGACCAATCGCGATTACCAGTTGCGCACGCAGTTCGACGCGATCTTCTGCCGCAACGTGATGATCTATTTCGACAAGCCGACGCAGGCGCAGGTGCTGACGCGCTTCGAGCCGCTGATGAAACCGGGCGGCCTGTTGTTCGCCGGCCATTCGGAAAACTTCACGTACGTGACGCAAGCGTTCCGGCTGCGCGGCCAGACCGTCTACGAACTGACGCGCGACGCGGGCGGCATTCGCGCGCCGTCGCGCGCCAACGCGCCTGACGCGCACGACGCGCATCAATCGAGCGGGGTGGCCGCATGAGCAGCACGCTGCCGATCGCTTCGAACCTGTACTACGACAACCACTTCCAGCGCCCCGGCGTGAAGCTGTTGCCCAACGAGTTCTATACGACGAGCGAAGACATGGTGCTCGTGACCGTGCTCGGCTCGTGCGTCGCGGCCTGCATCCAGGACCGCACCGCGGGCATCGGCGGCATGAATCACTTCATGCTGCCCGACGATGGCGCCGACGTCGCGCAGGCCGCGTCGGACTCGATGCGCTACGGCGCGTACGCGATGGAAGTGCTGATCAACGAACTGATCAAGGCGGGCGGGCGGCGCGAGCGCTTCGAGGCCAAGGTGTTCGGCGGCGGCGCGGTGCTCGCGGGCATGACGACGATGAACATCGGCGATCGCAACTCGGAGTTCGTGCGCCGCTATCTGGCCACCGAAAAGATCCGCATCGTCGCCGAGGACCTGCAGGGCTCGCACCCGCGCAAGGTCGCGTTCATGCCGCGCACCGGTCAGGTGATGGTGAAGAAATTGCGCTTGCAACAGGAAGCGGGCGTCGCCGAGCGCGAGCAGGCGCTCGTGCGGCAAAGCGCCGAAGCACGCGCGGAGCGGCTCGCCGCCGCGCGCAAGCGGGTCGAGCTGTTCGCGAAGCCGGCCGCCGCCGCCGCGCGGCCGAGAATCGAACTGTTCGGCGCGAGCCCGCGCCCGACTCATTCCAACAACGCCAGAACCACAGAGGAGGCGTGAGCGCTGTGCAAAAGATCAAGGTATTGTGCGTCGACGATTCGGCGCTGATCCGCAGCCTGATGACCGAAATCATCAATAGCCAGCCGGACATGACGGTGGTCGCGACGGCACCCGATCCGCTCGTCGCGCGCGAGCTCATCAAGCAGCACAACCCGGACGTGTTGACGCTCGACGTCGAAATGCCGCGCATGGACGGCCTCGACTTTCTCGAGAAGCTGATGCGTCTGCGGCCGATGCCGGTCGTGATGGTGTCGTCGCTGACCGAGCGCGGCAACGAAATCACGCTGCGCGCACTCGAACTCGGCGCGGTCGATTTCGTGACCAAGCCGAAGGTCGGCATTCGCGACGGCATGCTCGACTACGCGGAAAAGCTCGCCGACAAGGTTCGCGCGGCAGCCCGCGCGCGCGTACGCCAGGCGGCGCCGGCGCAGCATGCGGCCACCCAGGCCGCGCAGGCGCCGGTCGGCTCCGCGCCGCTCTTCAACAACCCGCTGCTGAGTACCGAGAAGCTGGTTATCGTCGGCGCCTCGACGGGCGGCACCGAAGCGATCCGCGAAGTGCTGGTGCCGCTGCCGCCCGACGCGCCCGCGGTGCTGATCGCGCAGCACATGCCGCCGGGCTTTACGAAATCTTTCGCGCAACGCCTCAATGGTTTGTGCCGGATTACCGTTAAAGAAGCTGAGCACGGCGAGCGTGTGCTGCCGGGGCACGCGTACATCGCGCCGGGCCATGCGCATCTGTTGCTCGCGAGGAGCGGTGCGAACTATATTGCGCATCTGTCCGACGACCCGCCGGTGAACCGGCATCGTCCGTCGGTCGATGTGCTGTTCCGTTCGGCCGCGCAGCATGCGGGCAAGAACGCCGTTGGCGTGATCCTGACCGGCATGGGGCGCGACGGCGCAGCCGGGCTGCTGGAGATGAAAAAGGCCGGTGCCTACACGCTGGCGCAGGACGAGGCGAGTTGCATCGTGTTCGGCATGCCGCGCGAGGCGATCGCGCTCGGCGCGGCCGACGAAATCGCCGCGCTGCCGGACATGAGCCGGCGCGTGATGGCGCGTTTGTCGTCGATGGGTGACCGCGTTCAGCGGGTATGATGCGTGCCGGATGGAATGACGCGGCCGAGCGCCGCAACATGGATCAAGCAAAGGGAAAGAAATGGACAAGGGAATGAAGATTCTGGTGGTTGACGATTTTCCGACGATGCGCCGGATCGTCCGCAACCTGCTGAAGGAACTGGGCTACTCGAACGTCGACGAGGCGGAAGACGGCGCGGCCGGTCTCGCGCGTCTGCGCAGCGGCAGCTACGAGTTCGTGATCTCCGACTGGAACATGCCGAACCTCGACGGTCTCGCGATGCTGAAGGAAATCCGCGCCGACGCGAGCCTCGCGCACCTGCCGGTGTTGATGGTGACGGCCGAGTCGAAGAAGGAAAACATCATCGCGGCGGCGCAGGCCGGCGCGAGCGGTTACGTCGTCAAGCCGTTCACGGCCGCGACGCTCGACGAGAAGCTCAACAAGATCCTCGAGAAAATGGCGAAAGCCGGGAGCTGACGTGACGCCGCCGACCCAAACGCCTGGCGCCGAAGCGGGCAACGACAGCGGCGACTTCGCGTCGGACCGCATCCTTGCCCGCATCGGACAACTGACGCGCACGCTGCGCGATTCGATGCGCGAACTCGGGCTCGACAAGCACGTCGAGCGCGCGGCCGAAGCCGTGCCCGATGCGCGCGATCGTCTGAAGTACATCGCCAACATGACCGAGCAGGCCGCCGAGCGCGTGCTGTCGGCAATCGACATCGCGAAGCCGATCCAGGAGCAGCTGACGAAAGACGCGGGCACGCTCGACGCGCGCTGGGAGCAGTGGTACGCGGCGCCGATCGAGCGCGAGGAAGTGCGCGCGCTGATGAACGACACGCGCACCTTTCTGCGCGGCGTGCCCGACGCGACCAGCGCGACCAACTCGCAGCTGATGGAGATCATGCTCGCGCAGGACTTCCAGGATCTGACCGGCCAGGTGATCAAGAAGATCACCGACGTCGTCTATCTGATCGAGCAGCAGCTGCTCGGCGTGCTGGTCGAGAACATCGCGCTCGAGCGGCGCGAGCAGTTCGCGGCGAACGCCGCGGCTCTCAAGGCGGAGGTGTCGTCGACGGGCAGCCCGGAGCATCTGCTCAACGGTCCGCAGATCAATCCGGAAGGCAAGACGGATGTGGTGCAGGATCAATCGCAGGTCGACGATCTGCTCGCGAGCCTCGGTTTCTGAGCAAGTGACTCGGCCCGGCAAGCGCGCCGGGCTGGTGGTTTCTCCGCGATTTGCGCCAATCACGCGTTCAATGAGTACCGGCTACCCATCTTCCGTACGTTTTCCTGCTAGTAATAGTCGGTAAGTCGCGTGCGTGGGCGCGCCTTGCGCCGGCTGAAAGAATCCGCAGGCATACTACGAGGTCAAAGCGGTACGGCACCCGGCCCGCGCAACGCCGGGCAGTCGCCCGGTGAGGCCATCCCTCAGCGTTGCGGCCGCGGCGGTGCCGTATCATCTGCCTATAAGCGGCCGCTTCGTGCAGTCGGCGAAGCGTGCCGCGGCTCGGGAGGAGCTTCTCATGTGGAGTCGTATTGGTCGCGCCGGAGTCACGGCGTTCGTATTGCCATGTTCGTTACTGGCCCTGACGGCCGCGCAATCCGCCCATGCGGCGCTGGGCAGCGCGCCGCTTACCCCCCCGTCCGACGCGTCGGTGTCCTCCCGCGTGGTGCAGCCCGCCAGCGGCACATCGCAAAGCGTCATGCGTTCTGAGTCGAGCGCGGCGTCTTCCACGTCTTCCACACCCGCTTCCTACACGGTACGCGAGACCACGTTCGGCAACGGCACCGTGGTGCGCGAATACCTGAGCACGAGTGGCGCGGTATTCGGCATTTCGTGGCATGGTCCGCAAATGCCCGATCTCAGTGATCTGCTCGGCAGTTATTTCCCGCAGTACGTGGCCGGTGTGAAGGCCGTGCGGGCCGCGCGCGGCAATGCGCGGGGGCCGGTCGCCGTCGACGAGAGCGGGCTGGTGGTGCGTTCGGGCGGCCACATGGGCGCGTTCAGCGGCGTCGCGTGGCTGCCCTCCGCGCTGCCGGCCGGCGTCAGCGGTTCCGACATCCAGTAACGGCGAGGACCACGATGCGAACCATGCTCACGAACGCGAACCTCAAAAGCTGGATGCAGGCCGCGCTTGCCGTGCTGCTCACGGCGACGCTCGTCGCCTGCGGCGGAGGCGGCGGTAGCGACAACAACTCCAGTTCCGACAATGGCGGCAACACCTCGAACGGACTGAACGGCGGTTCGCTGCCGGCCAGCCCGACCCAGCAGCCGATCTCCGCGAATGCGTCGAACACGGTGCCGATCACGGTCGGCCGGGGCGTTTCGGGTGTCATCAACATCCCGACCGTCAGCGTCAGGATCTGCGCGCCAGCCTCGACCACCAACTGCCAGACGATCGACAACATCCAGGTCGACACCGGCTCGTTCGGCTTGCGCGTGGTCAGTTCCACGCTCAATTCGACGCTGCTCGGCGCACTGCCGGTCAGCACGATCGGCAGTAACAGCGCGCAGCTCGCCGAGTGCGCGACGTTCGCGGACGGTTACACGTGGGGCTCGGTGCGTACCGCGATCGTGACGATCGGCGGCGAAACGACGACCGGCAGCATCCCGCTGCAGATCATCGGCGACAAGGCCGCGAGCACGGTACCAAGCGGCTGCGGCAGCGGCCCGGCCGAAAACACGGCCGCCGATCTGGGCGCGAACGGCATCCTCGGCGTCGGCACCGCGCCGACCGATTGCGGCGCAACCTGCGCGAACACGACGACCGCGGCGACCTACAGCAACTACTTCGCCTGTCCGAACGGCACGTCGTGCACGCGCACCGCGGTGCCGATTCCGCAACAGATCGCCAATCCGGTCGCGAACTTCCCGCTCGACAACAACGGCGTGATCGTACAGATGGCACCGGTGTCGAACACCGGGCAGGCGTCGGCGACCGGCACGCTGGTGTTCGGCATCGGCACGCAGGGGAACAACCCGCTTGCCGCTGCGCAGGTGTTCACGACCGACCCATACGGCGACCTCAACAACAGCACCTTCAACGGCACGACCGTCCAGGCGTTCCTCGATTCCGGCTCGAACGCCTATTTCTTCGGCGACAGCACGCTCACGCTGTGCGGCAGTCAATTCGCGGGCTTCTATTGCCCGTCGTCGGCGCAGACCCGCACGGTCACGCTGGTCGGGAAGAACAACGTGTCGGCGGCCGCGAGCATCGGCATCGTGAACGCGCAGACGCTGTTCGCCAACGGCGGCAACTACGCGTTCAACACGCTCGCCGGCCAGATCGGCGGCAACGCCAGCTTCGACCTCGGTCTGCCGTTCTTCTTCGGCCGCTACGTGTACTACCACCTCGATCAGACCGCGAGCGGCGGTCCCTCCCCCTTCGTCGGCTACTGAAGCCGCACGTCGATCCAATGCCGGACGGCTTGCGTGACAAACGCGCGAGCCGTCCGCTCATCCGTCGAAATACCCCCGTTTCTCCGCCCTTATCCGCCGATCGGCGCTTGCGTCGAGCAGGAATAATCGCTCTCACTGGAAAGAGGCGCCGTGCCTCGGCCGACTGGAGAGCTTTGTGGCAGAGGACAGCGACCTCGAAAAAACCGAATCCGCCACCCCTCGGCGCCTGCAGAAGGCGCGCGAGGAGGGGCAGATCGTGCGTTCGCGGGAGCTGTCGACCTTCGCGCTGCTCGCGGCCGGGTTCTACGGCGTATGGGGCATGTCGGGCAGCATCGGCGAGCATTTGCAGAACATGCTGCGTGCGTCGCTCACCTTCAACCACGCGAGCGCGTTCGACACCAGCCGCATGCTGATCGGCGCGGGCTCAGCGGGTCGCGAAGGACTCTACGCGCTCGTGCCGATACTCGGCGTCACCGGACTTGCCGCGCTGCTCGCTCCGATGGCGCTGGGCGGCTGGCAACTGTCCGCGAAAGGGCTCGAGCCGAAGTTCAACCGGCTGAACCCGATCGAGGGCCTCGGCCGCATATTTTCGATCAACGGACCGATCCAGCTCGGCATGTCGCTCGCGAAGACGCTGGTGGTGGGGTTGATCGGCGGCACGGCGATCTGGAATCGCCACGAGCAATTCCTCGCGCTCGCGACGCAGCCGCTCGATCTCGCGCTCGCCAACTCCGTGCATCTGATCGCGGTGTGCTGCGGCATGACGGTGGCCGGCATGTTCGCGGTGGCCGCGCTCGACGTGCCGTACCAGCTCTGGTCGTTCCACAAGAAGCTGCGCATGACGAAGGAAGAAGTGAAGCGTGAGCATCGCGAGAGCGAAGGCGATCCGCACATCAAGGGCAAGATTCGCCAGCAGCAGCGCGCGATCGCGCGGCGCCGCATGATGGCGCAAGTGCCGAAGGCCGACGTGGTCGTGACCAACCCGACCCACTTCGCGGTCGCGCTGCAATACACGGACGGCGAGATGCGCGCGCCGAAGGTGGTCGCGAAGGGCGTGAACCTCGTGGCCGCGCGGATTCGCGAGATCGCCACCGAAAACAACGTGCCGCTGCTCGAAGCGCCGCCGCTCGCGCGTGCGCTCTATCACAACGTCGATCTGAATCGTGAGATTCCGGGGCCGCTCTATGGCGCGGTCGCGGAAGTGCTCGCGTGGGTCTATCAGCTGCGCCGCTTCAAGGCCGAAGGCGGCGACGTGCCGGTCGCGCCGACCGAACTCGACGTGCCGCCCGAACTCGACAAGGGCGGCGTATCGGACGAGGACGCCGCCGAGGAAGCCGCCAACACGCTGAACCCGGCCGACGACAACGCCAACGACGCCACTAGCGACGACAACAACGGAGCCTCCGCATGAACGCTCGCGCCGGTTTCCTCGCCCGACGCTCGGATGCGCTGAGCAGCACCAACCTGCGCGCCCTCGCCGGGCCGGTGCTGATCTGCATGATCCTCGGCATGATGATTCTGCCGTTGCCGCCGTTCCTGCTGGATCTGCTGTTCACGTTCAACATCGCGCTGTCGGTGATGGTGCTGCTCGTCAGCATGTACACGATGAAGCCGCTCGACTTCGCCGCGTTCCCGAGCGTGCTGCTGTTCTCGACGCTGCTGCGGCTGTCGCTGAACGTCGCCTCGACGCGGGTCGTGCTGCTCGAAGGCCATACCGGTCCCGATGCGGCCGGTCAGGTGATCGAGTCGTTCGGTCACTTCCTCGTGGGCGGCAACTTCGCGGTTGGTATCGTCGTGTTCGTGATCCTGATGGTGATCAACTTCATGGTGATCACCAAGGGCGCGGGGCGGATCGCCGAAGTGTCCGCGCGCTTCACGCTCGACGCGATGCCCGGCAAGCAGATGGCGATCGACGCCGATCTGAACGCCGGCCTCATCAACGAAGAGCAGGCTCGCACGCGGCGCAAGGAGATCTCTCAGGAAGCCGAGTTCTACGGCTCGATGGACGGTGCGAGCAAGTTCGTGCGAGGCGATGCGGTCGCCGGCCTCCTGATCATGGTGATCAACATCATCGGCGGGCTGATCGTCGGGATGGTCCAGCACGACATGAGTTTTGCCGCGGCGGGCAAGAACTACACGCTGCTGACGATCGGCGACGGCCTCGTCGCGCAGATTCCGTCGCTGGTGATTTCAACGGCGGCCGGCGTGATCGTCTCGCGCGTCGCGACCAACGAGGACATCGGCACGCAGCTGACCGGCCAGCTGTTCACGAACCCGCGCGTGCTGATGATCACCGGCTGCATTCTCGTGCTGATGGGCCTGATCCCGGGCATGCCGCACTTCGCGTTCCTGATTCTCGGCGGCGGCCTGATCCAGCTCGGCCGCACGATGAAGAAGCGCACCGAGGAGCGCAAGAACGCACCGGCGCTAGTCGACGTCGCGCCGGCCGCGCTGGCGCCGGTCGAAAACGCCGAGGCGAGCTGGGACGACGTGACGATGATCGACACGCTCGGCCTCGAAGTCGGCTACCGGCTGATTCCGCTCGTCGACAAGAACTCGGACGGCGAACTGCTCAAGCGGATCAAGAGCATCCGCAAGAAGTTCGCGCAGGAAATCGGCTTCTTGCCGCCGGTCATTCATATCCGCGACAACCTCGAATTGCGGCCGAACGGCTATCGGATCGCGTTGAAGGGCGTCGAGGTCGGCTCGGGCGAGGCGTATCCGGGCCAGTGGCTCGCGATCAACCCGGGCCAGGTATCGGCCGCGCTGCCGGGCACGCCGACCCAGGACCCGGCGTTCGGCCTGCCCGCCATCTGGATCGACACGAATCTGCGCGAACAGGCGCAGGTATACGGCTACACGGTCGTCGATTCGAGCACGGTGGTCGCGACGCACCTGAATCACCTCGTCGTCACGCACGCGTCGGAGCTGCTCGGCCGCCGCGAGGTGCAGTCGCTGGTCGAGCGGATGCAAAAGGACACAGCGTCGCTCGTCGACGATCTGGTGCCGAAGATGCTGCCGCTCACCACGCTGCAAAAGGTGCTGCAGAACCTGCTCGAAGAAGGCGTGCCGATTCGCGACATGCGCACGATCCTCGAAGCGCTCGCCGAACACGCGACCAAGCTCACCGACCCGCACGACCTCACCGCCGCGGTGCGGCTCGCGCTGGGCCGCGCGATCACGCAGCAGTGGTTCCCCGGGACCGCCGACATGCAGGTGATGGGCCTCGACGCGAACCTCGAACGGGTGTTGTCGCAGGCGCTATCGACCGGACCGAACCCGGGCCTCGAACCGGGTCTCGCGAACACGCTGCTCACCGAAACGCAGAAAGCGATGACGCGTCAGCAGAACCTTGGCCTCGCTCCGGTGCTGCTGGTGCAGCACGCACTGCGGCCGATGCTCGCGCGCTTCCTGCGCCGCAGCCTGCCGCAGCTGAAGGTGCTCTCGTATGCGGAAGTGCCCGATACGCGCAACATCAAGGTGGTCAATCTGATCGGCGCGCACGGCTGACGAAGGTCGCTCCCTCGCGGCTGTCGATACAACGCAAACCGGCGCTCCAATGGGGCGCCGGTTTGCGTTGGCACGGCTCTCCCAGGCTCGTCGAACGATGCGTCTGCCGTGTGTCCATCGCGCGAATTACCCACCTTTAACGGTCTTTATCCATCGATCGTCGCCCGACGCCTTTCGCAATAATTGATCGCAATGGGAAGCGGTGTATTGCCGGTCCGTCAGTCCGTATACCTCATCGGGGGTCCAGCTTGAACATTCGTAAATTTGTCGGTGCTACCAGTCGCGATGCGTTGCGTCTCGTTCGCGAAGCACTTGGCCCCGATGCGGTCGTGCTGTCGAATCGCACGATGGACGACGGCAGCGTCGAAATCGTCGCGCTCGCCGATAGCGATCTCGCCGCGATCACGCCGAAAGCGCGCGAAGGCGCGCAGGCCGCGGCGCTCGGCACGGGCTCCGGTGCGGCATCGACGCTGGCCCCGCGCGGCTTGTTCGCGGCGCCGACGAATCCATACGCGAGCGCAATGCCGGACGTGTTTTCGTCGGTGTTCGGCGCGAGCCCGGAAGCGGGTGGTGAAGCGACGCCGGCGATCGAGCCGGCGAATGCGGCTGCGGATTTCATGGCCGGCTCGGTGAACAGGACGGCGCTCAATTCGGCGCTCAATTCGGCCGTCAGCCAGGCGCTCAGCATGTCCGCGAATCAAGCAGCGTCCGCCGCCGCGTGGCCCGGCAATTCGCCAATCGGCCCGGCGACGCTGGGCACGACCGGCGCGTCCGCGGCCATCGCGACAGGCCCCGCGCCCGCCGCAAGCCAGTCGGCGTCCAGCGCGGCCACATCGTTCAACGCACCGGCCACGCCCGCCGCTGCCGCCACGCCTTCAGGCGCGAGCGCCCGCGCCGCGGCCGCGCGCCTGTCGAAAGACATCCGCGCGGATTTGCTGAAAGCTGCCGGCGTGCCGGTACCGCCGGCAATCCCATCGAGCGAAGCCGCCGCGCCGCGCACGATGGCCGAGTCGAATCCGTGGCTCATCGATCACGCGCGCCGCCTCGCGGCCGAGCAGCAGCAACAGAGCGGCCAATACAGCGCGCGTCCCGCCGCGATGACGCCCGCCGTCGCGACCGCCAAAGGCCTCGGCAGCGCAGTCGACGCGCGGCCGGCCGCCATGCCGCCGGTGATCGACACGCCCGACTGGGCGCGCGAAGCCGCCGAAGCCGCTGCGCGCCGCGCCGCTCAGAAGATCGCGCCCGTGCCGTCCGCTACTGACGAAAGCCGCACGCCGTCCGCCGTCGCCGAAGCGATCAAGGGGCGCATGGAGCAGGTCGTCAAGGACACCGTGATGAACGAGCTGTCGTCGATGCGCGACATGATGGAAGAGCACTTCGCGGGTCTGCTGTGGGGCGATCGACAGCGCCGCAGTCCCGCACGCGCCGCGCTCACCAAGCACCTGTTCGCCGCCGGCTTTTCCGCGCAGCTCGTGCAGATGCTGGTCGACAACCTGCCCGAAGATGTCGACACGATGGATGGCGGCATGGACTGGGTGCGCTCGGTGCTCGAGTCGAACCTGCCGGTGATGGAGGACGAAGACGCGCTGATGGAGCGCGGCGGCGTGTTCGCGCTGATGGGGCCGACCGGCGTCGGCAAGACGACGACCACCGCGAAGCTCGCAGCGCGCTGCGTGATGCGCTTCGGCGCGAGCAAGGTGGCGCTGCTGACGACCGACAGCTACCGCATCGGCGGTCATGAACAGCTGCGCATCTTCGGCAAGATTCTCGGCGTTTCGGTGCATGCGGTGAAGGACAGCGCCGATCTGCAGCTCGCGCTCTCGGAGTTGCGCAACAAGCACATCGTGCTGATCGACACGATCGGTATGAGCCAGCGCGACCGGCTCGTGTCCGACCAGATCGCGATGCTAAGCCGCGCCGGCCAGCCGGTGCAGCGTCTGTTGCTGCTCAACGCGACGAGCCACGGCGACACGTTGAACGAAGTCGTGCAGGCGTATCAGCGCGCGCCGGACCAGCAGCCGCTCGCCGGCTGCATTCTGACCAAGCTCGACGAAGCGACCAACCTCGGCGGCGTGCTCGATACGGTGATCCGCTACAAGCTGCCGGTGCATTACGTATCGACCGGACAGAAGGTGCCGGAGAACCTTTACGTCGCGACGAAGAAATTCCTGATCAAGAGCACCTTCTGCATTCCGCGCGACAGCTCGCCGTTCGTGCCGCACGACGACGACATCCCCGCTTTGCTGTCCTCGCTGTCCGCACGTTCGACGGCCGAGCTGCACGAGGTTCGCTTTGGATAAATTCGTTTCGGATCAGGCCGAAGGGTTGCGGCGGCTGCTCGCGCGCGGCGGCGCGCGCGTGATCGCGTTGGCGGGTGCGTCGTCGGGCATCGGTAATACGACCGTGGCGGTCAACCTCGCCGCGGCGCTCGCACAGCAGGGCAAGGACGTGCTGGTGATCGACGAATGCGTCGGTGAGAAATCGGTGAGCGCGATGCTTGGCGGCTTGCGCGGCGCGGGCAACTTCGCGGCGGTGATGCGCGGCGAGAGCCCGGTCGATTTCGCCGCCGCGCGTCACGCGCTCGGCTTTTCGGTGCTGTCCGCCTCGCGCAACAACCGCGAGGGGCATACGGAGGCCGAACTCGGTGTGCTGCTCGGCGGCTCGGCCGATATCGTGCTGATCGACGCGCAGCTCGACGACGAAGGGCATCTGTCGCCGCTCGCCAGGCAGGCGCATGACGTGATGATCGTCGCGCGCATGTCGGGCGAGGCGATCACCGAGGCCTATGCGTGCATCAAGCGTTTGCATTACGCGCACGCGATCGCGCAGTTGCGCGTGCTCGCGAATCACGTGCAAAGCGCCAACGACGCGCAGGCCGCGTTCGCGAATCTCGCCGGCGTGGCCGGCCGTTACCTGACCGTCGCGTTGGAAAACGCCGGCTGCATTGCGGCCGACGTGCGCATCGCACGGGCACTCGAGCTGTCGCGCTGCGTGGTCGACGCGTTTCCGTCGACACCGGCCGCGCGCGACTTCCGCCATCTCGCCGCCGAATTGCAGTACTGGCCGATGCGGCCAGCGATGTCGTCGCAAACGCCCTGGCGGGCGCCTGCGACAGTTACAGCGGCGCACCACGCCGACCAACCGTCCGCGCATCACGCTTGAAAGGCGTGCACGAAGGACAAGGGGAGCACGATGTACAACGCTCAGGGAAAGATTTCTCAGGCCGAAGTTTTGACGAAGTACGCACCGCTCGTGCGTCGACTCGGCTTGCAGCTTGTCGCGAAAATGCCGGCGAGCGTCGATCTCGACGACCTGATCCAGGCCGGCATGATCGGTTTGCTGGATGCCGCCGGCCGCTACAAGGAAGACCAGGGCGCGCAGTTCGAGACCTATGCCAGCCAGCGGATTCGCGGCGCGATGCTCGACGAGTTGCGCAGCAACGACTGGCTGCCGCGCAGCCTGCGCCGCACCTCGCGCGAAGTGGAATCCGCGGTGCACAAGGTGGAGCAGAACCTCGGCCGCTCGGCGAGCGAGGCGGAGGTCGCCGAGCACCTGCAAATGCCGCTCGACGAATATCAGTCGATGCTGCAGGACCTGCATGGCAGCCAGCTGATCTACTACGAAGACTTCGACCGCTCCGCCGACGACGAACCTTTTCTGGACCGCTACTGCGTCGACCATTCCGATCCGCTCTCGGCGCTGCTCGACGACAGCCTACGCTCGGCGCTCATCGAAGCGATCGACCGCTTGCCGGAGCGCGAGAAGCTGCTGATGTCGCTGTACTACGAGCGCGGCATGAATCTGCGCGAGATCGGGGCGGTGATGGAAGTCAGCGAATCGCGCGTGTGCCAGTTGCATAGCCAGGCCGTGGCACGCCTGCGCGCCCGACTGCGCGAAATGGCCTGGGCGAACGCCGAAGCGAACTGACGCCACCGCGGCGCCGCACGCCGTTTTTCAAACGCCGCCTTCAGATGCGGCGGTGCGCCGATGCCAATGCGCGCCTGTGCCGCCTGCCGTTGCTCAGGCGTTCGCCATCTCATGCTCGGCGGCGAGCGCGAGAAACGCCGAGCGCGACATACCGCGCGCCTGCGCATACGCGTCGATCTCCTGCACCAGCACCTCGGGCAGCGAGATGTTGATGCGAACCGCCTTCTTCAACGCCGGAATATTGCGCGTCGTCACGAAACCCCATGTGAACCCCGCGAACTCGGGATTGCGCCGATGCTCACCTAGCGTGAGAGGCTCGGGCAGCGGCAGCCCTTCGTCGAGCAAGGTTTCGAGATGCGATTCGATTGCCTCTTTCGCGTTCACATACGCTTGTTCGAGCGTGTCGCCCGCGGAGTAGCAGCCTGGAATATCGGGCACCACGACGCCGAACGCGTGCGTGTTGTCTCCGGGTTCGATGGCGATCGGAAAGATCAGATGCTTCATTTGAGCCCCGCCTGTTTCAGAATGCTGTTCAGGGTGCCGGCCGGCAAATCTTTTTTCGGATGCGGGACGGTCACGAGCCCCCGTTTTCCCGCGTGCCTGAAATGATGGTGACTGCCCGCTATGCGGACGAGCTGCCAGCCATTCGCTTGAATCAATTTGACGACCTCGGCACTGTTCATACATCATATCCTCCATTATACACACGCCTACACAAACTAACGAGCAAGCAAGACTCCGCCCGTCGAATTGCGGCCGCGTCGAAGCCGCGGCGTTGGCGAAAGCTCGAACGAAGTCACCATTTCAACGTGACGAGGTGGACTAGCGCCAGCTAGCCGAACGGCTAACGCAGCGCGGAAGGACAGGGAAGTGGGTGGAAAAGCGGCGGCGGAAAACGAAAAAGCCCGTCGATGACGGGCTTTTTCATTCATTTCGTAGATTGCTCGATTGCAGGCCGGGCAGGCGGGCCGATCAAAGTCCCGAATAAGCCGGAACGCGTCCATCCGGCCCGTACAGATTCGTCTTGCGCGGCACGTTGACTTGCAGCACCTTTAGCGCGCGCTCGTTGTAGTCCATCCGCACGCGGATCAGCTCGCCGTTGTTGGTGTTGACGCGCCGCGCGCGATCCGCGGCTTTCTGCAGCAGTTTCCATTGCGTCGCGACGCGCGCGTCGGTGCTGGCCGCGAGCTCCATGCCGGACCAGCCGGTCGGAAAGCCGAGTTCGGCCAGATGCGAGTCGCGCGCGGCTTCGAGCCTCGCGAGCACGCCGATCAGCTCGGTTTTTTTCTCGACGATCGCCGGCAACTGCTCCAGCGGCGAGATCGCCGTCAGCGCTTTGGTTTCGAGAGTGAGGATCGAGGCGAATGCCTCGACGGTCGAATATTCTTCGATCAGGGTAGCAACGAGGGCGTCTTTCATATCAACAACTCGCTACGCACACTGGCTCGCGAACGGCGCGCGAACCGGGTTGGTCGGACGCCGCCCGGCAGATCACCGCGCGGCGAAATGCCGATCAGTTGCCGGTCGACGAGGTTTTGTTCTGCAACAGGTCGCGCGCCGTCTGCAGCACGCCGTCGGCGATCTTGCCGGAGTCGATCTGCAGCTTGCCGTCCTTGATCGCCTGTTTGATCGACTCGACGTGCGCGGTGTCGATGTCGGCCGAGCCGGAGGCCGCGAGGCTGTGCAGATGCTGCGACAGACCCGACAGGCTCACGCTTGTGTCGCCCGACGCGCTGCTCGCGGCCGGCGCGGCCGTGCTCGTCGCGCCCTGCGTGGTGCTGGCTGCCGGCGTGGCTTCGTCGCTCTGCTGCGAACGGGACAAAGCGTCTTTCAACGACGGCAGATTTGAAGAGGTGGTGGGATCGACTTTCACGATTGGCTTCCCTAACGATTTGATCCTGATAACGGCAACCGCTGATCAAAACTTTAGCGCAATCGCTCGACACCCGGCTCGCCGCCAGGTGGCCATCTACCCCTTTCAATCCCCGTCCGTCTGCCCTGGCCACCGGGGCGCCGGCCGTTTCGACGGTGCTCGTTGCCGCCAGTCCGCTCACATCGGGATCTCCACCGTGCCGCCGTCCTTGACGATGCCGGAGATGATCTGGCCGTTGGCGGTCTTCACGCGCACCTGCTGGCCCGGCGACGCGTTGTTCATCGCGCTGCCCTCGGACGAGATCGAGAAACCGTCGCCGGCCGCGATGACCCGCACGGTCTGGCCGAACACCACCGCCGACGCGCTCTTCAGCATGTCGCGGCGCAGCGGCATGCCGCCCGCGATCCGCACGAGCGAGACCGAGCCGACCGCCTGCGACGGGTCGGTGACGATCGCCTGCGGCAGGCCGGTCAGGTCGCCTTCGCGCGCGACGAGGTCGGCGGCCGTGAGCACTTCGCCCGGCGCCATCGCGCGGGCGGCGAGGTAGTAGGTCGCATGCAGCGAGATGCGCGCCTGCAGATAGATGGTCCACGGCCGCTCGCCCGCGCAGCGCACGCCGACCGTCAGCCGGCCCCACAGGCGCGCGCCGGTCGGCATGAACGGTTCGAGCGACGTGCACGCGGCGAGGCCGCGCGGAAACGCGGGCGCGACAGTGATGTCGGCCTTGCCGGGCAAGCCGACGGCCTGCTGTTGCAGGAACGCGAGCGCGCTCGCGTGAATCGCTTCCGGGTCCTGCTGGCCAGGCAGCGGCCCGGCTTGCGCAGCCGTCGCGGCGGTAGCGGTCTGCGGCGTTCTCTGTGCAATGACGGCCGCCGGCTGGCGCGAGCCAGGCGACGTCGCGGGTGTTCTCGCGATCCCGGGATGCGCCGGCTGCGCCGCAGCGGCCGCGATCGGCTTGCCATTCGCGCCGAACTCGGGTGGCTCGCCGCGCGCGGCGAGACTGTCGAAACCGTCGCCTTGCGGCGCACTGGCCGCGACCACGCGCTGATTCGCGACGCTGGCGGCCGGGCCCGCTTCGACATTGACGCGCGCGACGCCGGACGCCCCAGTGCTGGCCGCCGGCGGAATCGTCACGACGCCGTTGGCGTCCGGTTTGAAGTTGGTGCGGATGATGGCCGGCGCGGCGGCAGCGGGCTCGCCCGCGCCCGGAATGACGATCGCGCCGCTTGCGCGCGCGGCACGCCCGAACGTATCGGTGTCGCGCGACCCGCTCGCGTGGCCGAGCGACTGTGCGGTCGCCGCCGCGAGCGACGCTGCCGACGCGCTGCGCTGCGCCGGCGTCTGAATCCGTTGCGCGAGATCGTTTAGCGCGGCGGGATTTTTCTCGGCGGGCCCGGCAATCACGATCGGGCCGCCCGCATCCTGCGCCTGGGTCGTAGCCGGCAGCAACACGATGCCGCCCGCAACCCATACCGCGACGTTGACGGCCGCCCGCGTCAGGCAATGCGCAAGGCAACGCGAGAAAGAGCGCGGCACCGGCTGGGCGAGCGCGCCCTCCGAACCATCGCCCCGTTCATCGACCCGGCCACCCCCCACGCGACGCATCGTCGTGCCGCTCGCCGGCTGCGGCAAGGTGTTGGTGGGCTGGTCCATCGCGGGTCTCCATCGAATGCATCGGTACGCCTTGCATTCTAGTGAGCCCCGCTTTCGCGCAAACGTTGAATAGAAGCCCCCTTTCCCGGTTATTCGTCCGATTGCCGCTTGCGCGCGGCCCATAAGATGCATCACATGCAAAAAGGCCTTCGCACCCGCCGCGTGTCTCTCACGATGCGCACACGGGACGGCCTTGGAAACGTTCTCGGGAGATTCCGATGCTGGACAAGCTCGATGCCGAATTCGCATTCGGCCGGCAGGCGATGGATGTGCGCGCATACCGGCAGGAACTGCTGTCGTCGAATATCGCGAACGCCGACACGCCCGGCTACAAGGCGCGCGATATCGACTTCGCGTCGTCGCTCGCCGGCGCGCTGAAGAAGACGGGCGGCAGCACCGCCGGCCAAGGCGCATCGAACAGCTCGACGCTCGCGATGACGCAACCCGCGGGCGTGACGAGCGGCATGTCGATGAACACGACCGAGGCCGGCCACATGAGCGGCAAGGCCACGCTGACGGCGACGGGCGGCAGCCCCGACGATTACGGCAACCTGCAATACCGGATTCCGCTGCAGCCGGCGCTCGACGGCAACACGGTCGACGTCGACACCGAGCGCGTGCAGTTCGCCGACAACACGGTGCACTTCGAGTCGGGTATGACGGTCGTGTCGAACCAGATCAAGACGATGCTGTCGGCGATTACGTCGGGCTCGTCGTAAGCCCTGCACGCCGCACGGCACCCAGGCAGGGCGCATAGCAGCTGAATACAGGCAGCATGCACGCACGAACAGAAACGCTACGGGACTTAACGTAAAGCCGGTGCGAACCGGCAGGAGAGGTCAGGAAACATGCCATCCCTGATGAACATTTTTGGTGTCGCGGGTTCCGCGATGTCGGCGCAGTCGGAGCGGCTCAACGTGACGGCGTCGAACCTGGCCAACGCGGACAGCACGACGGGCCCCGACGGTCAGCCGTACAAGGCCAAGCAGGTCGTGTTCGCGGTGAGCCCGCTCGGCGGCGCGCGCACACGCTCCGGCCAGCAGGTCGGCGGCGTGCAGGTGACGGGCGTGGTCGACGATCCGTCGCCGATGAAGACCGCGTACGAGCCCGGCAATCCGGCCGCCGACGCGAACGGCTACGTGACGCTGCCCAACGTCGACCCGGTGCAGGAGATGGTCAACATGATCTCGGCCTCGCGCTCGTACCAGGCCAACGTCGAAACGCTGAACACGGCCAAAACCCTGATGCTGAAAACGCTCACGATCGGAACCTGAGGAGAGAGCCTTGACCACCAACACCACGATCGGCGGCAGCGGCACGACCGTTTCGCAGACGCTGCTCGACACGATGAACGGCACGAGCAGCAGCTCGAGCGCGACCAGCTCGACGAGCAGCACGTCGGGCACGTCGGCGGCGGACCTGCAGGACACCTTTCTGCAGCTGCTCGTCGCGCAAATGAAAAACCAGGACCCGACCAATCCGATGGACAGCTCGCAGATGACCTCGCAGCTCGCCCAGATCAGCACGGTGCAGGGCATCAGCCAGCTCAATACGTCGCTCACCTCGCTGTCGACGCAGCTGTCGGCGGGCCAGCAGTCGCAGGCCGCGCTGCTGATCGGTTCGACCGTGCTCGCACCGGGCAACTCGATCACCGTGTCGAGCGGCAAGACGAACGAGTTCGGCGTCACGCTCGCGAACTCCGTCAGCGACCTGCAGATCGTAGTGAAGAACTCGGCCGGCACGATCGTCAATACGCTCGATCTCGGCAAGCAGTCGGCCGGCACGATTCCGGTTGGCTGGACGCCGACCGATTCTGCGGGCAACACGCTCGCCGACGGCACCTACACGATCACCGCGACAGGCACGATCAACGGCCAGCAGGCAACGGCTACCACGCTCACCGGCGCGACGGTGGAAAGCGTCGTCCAGCAGAGCAGCGGCACGCCGGGCCTCGTGCTGTCGAACGGCTCGACGGTCGGCCTGACCAGCGTCGCAGCGATCCTGTAGTCCGGATCCATTCAGTTACGACTTTACAGATACGGAGTACGTCATGAGTTACCAAACAGGTTTGAGCGGTCTGTCGGCGTCGTCGAGTGATCTCGACGTGATCGGCAACAACATCGCCAACGCCAACACCGTCGGCTTCAAGAGCGGCACCGCGGAATTCGCCGACATGTACGCCAATTCGGTCGCGACCGCGACGAGCCAGCAGATCGGTATCGGTACGCAACTCTCCGAAGTGCAGCAGCAATTCTCGCAAGGCACGCTCACGACGACGAACCAGGCGCTGAACGTCGCGATCAACGGCAACGGCTTCTTCCAGATGTCGAACAACGGCACGCTGACCTATTCGCGCAACGGCGTGTTCCAGCTCGACAAGAACGGCTTTATCACGAACGCGCAGGGCCTCGATCTGATGGGCTACGCGGCCAATGGCTCGGGCATCATCAACACCGCGCAGACCGTGCCGCTGACGGTGCCGACCGCGAACATCGCGCCGCAGGCGACCACCTCGATCACCGCGGGCCTGAACCTGAACGCGCAGGACGACATCATGCTCGGCGCGCCGACCGCGACGCCGGGCGGCACCAACGCCGGCACGCTGAGTACGGCCGGCGCGACGATCACCAACGCGGCAGCGGGCACCAACACCGACCAGTACACGATCAACTTCACGAGCCCGACGACCTACACGGTCACGGACAACACGCTCGGCACGACCACGGCGTCGCAGCCCTACACGGCCGGCACCGCGATCACGCTCGGCAACGGCGAGAGCATCACGTTCAGCGGCACGCCGGTGGCCAGCGACAGCTACACGATCACGCAGAACCCGACCACCTTCAACCAGAGCAGCTCGTCGACCTACAACTACTCGACGAGCACGACCGTCTACGACACGCTCGGCGGCTCGCAGACCGTCAATATGTACTTCGCGAAGACGGGCTCGGGCACGTGGAACGTGTACGCGGGCCCGTCGACCGGCACCGCTTCCCTGATCGGCACGGCGAACTTCAATTCGTCGGGCACGCTGGTCAGCACGACCGACGCGACGACCGGCCTCGCGACCGCGACGCTCGGCGCGTTCACGATGTCGATCCCGACCACCGACGGTTCGGGCACGCCGCAGAACGTCACGCTGAACATGGCCGGCACCACGCAGTACGGCGGCAAGAACGGCGTCAACAGCCTGTCGACCGACGGCTATGCGGCGGGCACGCTGACGAGCTTCACGGTCGGCTCCGACGGCACGCTGACGGGCAACTACTCGAACGGCCAGACCGCGGCGCTCGGCCAGATCGTGCTCGCGAACTTCTCGAACCAGAACGGCCTCGTCGACCTCGGCAACAACGAGTACGGCCAGACGGCTGCCTCGGGCGTCGCGCAGATTTCGACGCCGGGCTCGACCAATCACGGCGTGCTGCAAGGCGGCGCGGTCGAGAACTCGAACGTCGATCTGACGAGCGAGCTGGTCAACCTGATCACCGCGCAACGCAACTATCAGGCGAACGCGCAGACGATCAAGACCCAGCAGGCCGTCGACCAGACCCTGATCAACCTGTAAGCGAACGGGACCTCTTCATGGATCGGCTGATCTACACCGCGATGTCGGGCAGCGCGCAGGCGCTCGAACAGCAGGCGATCGTCGCGAACAACCTCGCGAACGCGTCGACCACGGGCTTTCGCGCGCAGCTCGAAACCTACCGCGCCGTGCCGATGTCGTTCGGCGACGGCAGCACGATCAACGACGACACGACCCGCACCTTCGTGCTGTCGTCGACACCGGGCGCCGACTACACGCCGGGGCCGATCCAGCAGACGGGCAATCCGCTCGACGTCGCGATTCAGGGGCCGGGCTGGCTGTCGGTGCAGACCGCCGACGGCAACGAGGCCTACACGCGCGCGGGCAATCTGCACATCGACGAAAACGGCCAGCTCGTGAACGCGACCAATCAGGTCGTGCTCGGCAACGGCGGGCCGGTATCGGTGCCGCCGGGCGCGCAGATCACGATCGGCAAGGACGGCACAGTGTCGGCGCTGACGCCGGGCGATCCGCCCACCGCTGTGGTCACCGTCGATCAGCTGAAGCTGGTCAATCCCGATCCGCAGTCGCTCACGCGCGGCGATGACGGTCTGTTTCGCACCGCCGACGGCAATCCAGCCGACGCCGATCCGACCGTGACGCTCGCGCCGGCGTCGCTCGAAGGCAGCAACGTGAATCCGGTCAGCGCGATGGTCTCGATGATCACCAACGCGCGCCAGTTCCAGATGCAGACGCAGTTGCTGGAAAACGCCGACAAGAACGATCAGTCCGCCAACCAGCTGCTCAGCTTCAGCTAACGGATTGCCGCGGGGCGCCCTACGAGGCGCGCTCCGAGACAGCTTTGCATGGGTCCGGAGCAAGCGCTAAAGCGCCAACTCCGCCCGACATTGGAGAACCATAAGTGAACCGCTCACTGTATATCGCCGCCACCGGCATGAATGCGCAACAGGCGCAGATGGACGTGATCTCGAACAACCTCGCGAACGTCAGCACCAACGGCTTCAAGGGCTCGCGCGCGGTGTTCGAGGATCTGCTGTACCAGACCATCCGCCAGCCGGGCGCGAACTCGACGCAGCAAACCGAACTGCCGTCCGGCATCCAGCTCGGCACCGGCGTGCAACAGGTCGCGACCGAGCGTCTGTACACACAGGGCAACCTGCAGCAGACCGGCAACTCGAAGGACGTCGCGATCAACGGCGCGGGCTTCTTCCAGGTGCAGATGCCCGACGGCACGACCGCCTACACGCGCGACGGCTCGTTCCAGACCAACGCGCAGGGTCAGCTCGTCACGTCGAGCGGCTACCAGGTGATTCCGGCGATCACGATCCCGACCAATGCGACCTCGCTGACGATCGGCAGCGACGGCGCGGTGTCGATCACCGTGGCCGGCTCGAGCAATACGCAGCAGCTCGGCACGATGCAGCTCGCGACCTTCATCAACCCGGCCGGCCTCGACTCGAAGGGCGAGAATCTGTTCGCGGAGACCGCGTCGTCGGGTGCGCCGAACGTGTCGCAACCGGGTCTGAACGCCGCGGGCACGCTCAACCAGGGTTACGTGGAAGCGTCGAACGTGAACGTCGTGCAGGAACTGGTGAACATGATCCAGACGCAGCGCGCGTACGAAATCAACAGCAAGGCCGTGACGACCTCCGACCAGATGCTGCAGACCTTGAGCCAGATGCAGGTTTGAGGACTGGAAATTTAAGGCGGTAAACGATGATGTCGCACTCCACTCGCACTCCGGTTCATTCGCGCACGGCCGAGGCGCTCGTGCAGCTCACGCTGCTCGCCGCGCTCGGCGGCTGCGCCCAACTGCCGAGGGAACCGATCACCCAGCAGCCGATGAACGCGGTGCCGCCGCTGCCGCCGCAGGCGCAGGCGCCGGGCTCGATCTACAACCCGGGCTACGCGGGTCGGCCGCTGTTCGAAGACCAGCGGCCACGCAACGTAGGCGACATCATCACGATCGTGATCGCCGAGAACATCAACGCGACGAAGAACTCGGGCGCGAATGCGAGTCGCAACGGCAGCACGAACTTCAGCGTGCCGACCGCGGGCTTTCTCGGCGGCCTGTTCGCCAAGACCAACCTGAACGCGACCGGCGCCAACGGCTTTACCGGCACCGGCGGCGCGAACGCGTCGAATACGTTCAACGGCACGATCACCGTGACCGTGACCGGCGTGCAGGCGAACGGCAACCTGATCGTGAGCGGTGAGAAACAGATGCTGATCAATCAGGGCAATGAATTCGTGCGCTTTTCCGGTGTCGTGAATCCCAACACGATTTCGAGTCTGAACGCCGTGTATTCAACCCAGGTCGCCGACGCGAAAATCGAATACTCCGCGAAGGGTTACATCAACGAAGCGGAGACCATGGGCTGGCTGCAGCGGTTCTTCCTCAACGTGGCGCCGTGGTGATCATGGGTACCGTCTTCAACACGCTGTCGCGCGCGGGCCGCGCACTGATGTTCGTCGCGCTCGCCTGCGCGGCGCTGCCGGCCGTGACGCCGGCGCACGCGGAGCGCCTGAAGGACCTCGTGCAGATCCAGGGCGTGCGCGACAACCCGCTGATCGGCTACGGCCTCGTGGTCGGCCTCGACGGCACCGGCGACCAGACCACGCAGACACCGTTCACGACGCAGACGCTCGCGAACATGCTCGCGAACCTCGGCATCTCGATCAACAACCAGGCGGCGGGCTCCAGCAACTCGCAGTCGTCGCTGTCGAACATCCAGCTGAAGAACGTCGCCGCGGTGATGGTGACCGCGGTGCTGCCGCCGTTCGCGCGGCCGGGCGAAGCGATCGACATCACGGTGTCGTCGCTCGGCAATGCGAAAAGCCTGCGCGGCGGCACGCTGCTGCTCACGCCGCTCAAGGGCGCCGACGGCCAGGTGTATGCGCTCGGCCAGGGCAACGTCGCCGTGGGCGGCGCGGGCGCGAGCGCGAACGGCAGCAGGGTGCAGGTCAACCAGCTCGCCGCGGGGCGCATCACCAGCGGCGCGATCGTCGAGCGCTCGGTGCCGACGGCGGTGTCGCAGGCGGGCACCATGCAGCTCGACCTGAACGACATGGACTACGACACCACGCAGCGCGTCGTCGCGGCGATCGACAACGCGTTCGGCAGCGGCACCGCGACCGCGCTCGACGGCCGCACGATCCAGCTGCGCGCGCCGGCCGATCCGCAGCAGCAGGTCTCGTTCATGGCGCAATTGCAGAACCTCGAAGTGCGGCCCGGGCAGGCCGCCGCGAAGGTCATCCTGAACGCCCGCACCGGCTCGATCGTGATGAACCAGATGGTCACGCTGCAGAACTGCGCGGTCGCGCACGGCAATCTGTCGGTCGTGATCAATACGCAGCCGGTGGTGAGCCAGCCGGGCGCGTTCTCGAACGGCCGCACGGTGGTCGCGCAGCAGTCGCAGATCCAGATGAAGCAGGACAACGGCTCGCTGAAACTCGTGAACGCCGGTGCGAACCTCGCCGAAGTGGTGAAGGCGCTCAACGCGCTCGGCGCGACGCCTGCGGATCTGATGTCGATCCTGCAGGCCATGAAAGCAGCCGGTGCATTGCGCGCCGACCTTGAAATCATCTAAGGAGCACGCGAGATGAATTCCGATACGACCAATAGCGTCAACTCCGCCAACGATCTGACCAGCCGGTTCGCGCTCGACGTGCAAGGCTTCGGCGCACTCAGCGCGCAGGCGAAGGCCTCGCCGCAAGCCGGCATGAAGATGGCCGCGCAGCAGTTCGACGCCGTGTTCACGCAGATGATGTTGAAGAGCATGCGCGATGCAACGCCGCAGGACGGTCCGTTCGATTCGCACGACACGGCGACGTTCACGTCGATGATGGATCAGCAGATGGCGCAGCAGCTGTCGAAGAAGGGCATCGGCGTCGCCGACGCGATGCTCAAGCAGCTGATGCGCAACCAGGGCATGCAGGTGGGTGGCGCGAACGGCGCGGGCGCGGCGGGTGGTCTCGCCGGCATGGCCAACGCGCTCGGCGGCGGTAGCGGCGGCGACGAAGGCCAGAGCGCGGCGCTCAACGCGCTCGCGCGTGCCTACGGCAACGCCCAGGCCAACGGTCAGCTCGGGCTCGGCCGCGCCTACTCGGCCAATAGCGCGCTGACGCCGCCGGTGCGCGGCGACGGCAGCTCGTCGAAGGTCGACGCCTTCGTCGACAAGCTCGCCGCGCCGGCGCAGGCCGCGAGCGCAGCAACCGGCATTCCGGCGCGCTTCATCATCGGTCAGGCCGCGCTCGAATCGGGCTGGGGCAAGAGTGAGATCAAGAAGGCCGACGGCTCGACGAGCCACAACGTGTTCGGCATCAAGGCGGGCAACGACTGGACCGGCAAGACCGTGTCGACGGTCACGACCGAGTACGTGAACGGCAAGCCGCAGCGCACGGTCGAGAAATTCCGCGCGTACGACTCGTACCAGGAAGCGATGACCGATTACGCGAGCATGTTGAAGAACAATCCGCGTTACGCGCAGGTGATCAATTCGTCGCGCGACGTGAACGGTTTTGCGAACGGCATGCAGCGCGCCGGTTATGCAACCGATCCGCATTACGCGAAAAAGCTGCTGTCGATCATGCAGAAAATGGGCTGATTAAAAATAATGCACGCGACGGCATTAAAGCGGTTTTAAAGGTGTCGGTAAAAGCGGCGATAAAAGCAGCAAAAAAAGCGGCATCGGTAAAAAGCTCCGCGAGGTCCGGGGCGAGCAAGGTTGCGGAAAATAGGGCAGATACGCTTTTAACGTTTGCGCGAAATTTTCCGGCGAATATTTAAATTGAGCCCCTAAATTTTGGCTCGATGCTGCCGCTAACGAGTTAGACCCGATACCGGAATAGCGCTGTAAGGTCCGGTCGAACGCGTGTGTTGCGGCTTTGCATGAAGACCCTCAGAGTCCATGGCTAGGCCCTGGCACGTGCCCGCAAGAACATGCTTACCGGCAAGCCCATGGATATGAACCAGTCGAACGGCCTGACTGACACGAACGGTCAGCCGCACGTCCCGCAAAACGAGAGCGCTTCCGATTTCGGCCGCCGCAATCCGCTGGAAATCGGCGTGCAGCTGCGCAATATCGTCAATCGCGGCGATTTCCTCACCGTCGAATATGCGGGCGGGCAGATCGTCACGCGCCTGCTCGACGTCGACGTGCGCGAGCGCACCTTCACCTTCGATTGGGGCGCGCTTGCCGATCAGAACAAGGGGCTGCTCAACGCGCCGCGCTGCCAGTTCCACGCGTCGCCCGACGGCGTGCGCGTCGAGTTCACGACCCCGACGCCACGCGAGACGCGCTTCGAGGGAATGCCGGCGTTCGAGGCCGACTTCCCCGAGGTGCTGTTCTACGTGCAGCGCCGCGAGTACTTCCGCGTCGCCGCGCCGATTCTCGACCCGTTCATGTGTACGGGCCGCCTGCCCGAGGGCGACACGTTCCGCTTCGAGGTGCACGACCTGTCGCTCGGCGGCGTCGGGATGCGCACGACCGACCTGCGCGTCGCCGCGCTGCCGATGGGCGCGCGCCTGATGGACTGCGAGCTCACGCTCGGCGCGCTCGGCAGTCTGTCGCTCGATCTGCAGCTCGTGTCGCATCGCTCGCTCGCGCTGCCGAACGGCACGCAGCGCTATCAGCTCGGCTTCCGTTTCCTGTCGCTGCCGGGCAACGCGGAAAACACGCTGCAGCGGCTGATCACGCAGCTCGAAATGAAGCGCCGCTCGCTGGCGCGCTGAGCGGCGAGCCAACGCGCGGTGCCGTTCGCGCGACGCCCGGCACCGCGCGAACGCTTTGGCCGACGAAGCAAACGTTGCACTCGCGTCGGAGGCAACAGCGCGGCAACGTCGCGCAAACGAAGTGGAATGGCCCTCAATTTTTCGCAAGGTGGGCCGTTAAAGAGGATGTTCCACTAACGCGGTGGCATGTCTGCGATGCCGCCCTTCAGGATGACGCATGTCCAGCAATCTGTTGAATATCGGCCTTAGCGGACTCAACGCGGCCCAATGGGGTTTGACGACGACTGGTGAGAACATCAGCAACGCGTCGACACCCGGCTATACGATGGAAACCCCGGTGTATTCGGAGACGGGCGGCACGTATACCGGCTCCGGCTACCTGCCGATGGGCGTCTCCACCGACACCGTGACGCGCGCGTACAGCCAGTACCTGACGACCCAGCTGAACAACGCGCAGTCGTCGAGCAGCGCGCTCACCGCGTACAACACGATGATCACCCAGCTCAACAACCTCGTCGGCAGTCCGACCGCCGGGATTGCGAGCGCGATCAGCGGTTACTTCACGGGGCTGCAGAACGTCGCCAACAACGCGTCGAGCGTGTCGGCGCGGCAGACCGCGGTCAGCGACGCGCAGACGCTCGCGAACCAGATCAACGCGGCGGGCCAGCAGTACGACCAGTTGCGCTCGAGCGTCAACACGCAGCTGAGCAACTCTGTTACGCAGATCAACACCTACACCGCGCAGATCGCGTCGCTGAACACGCAGATCACGCAGGCGAGCAACCAGGGCCAGCCGCCGAACCAGCTGCTCGACGAACGCGACCAGGCGGTGTCGAACCTGTCCCAGCTGATCGGCGTGTCGGTCGTGCAGGACAACGGCAGCTATAGCCTGTTCATGTCGAGCGGACAGCCGCTCGTGCTGGCCGGCAACAGCTTCAATCTCGGCACGGCGACTTCGTCGGGTGATCCGAGCGAGCTGTCGGTCCAGTATCTCGGCCAGGCCGGGGCAAAGCCGACACCGACGCCGCAGACGCTGTCCGACACGAGCGTGTCCGGCGGCACGCTGGGCGGGCTGCTGCAATTCCGCTCGCAAACGCTCGATCCGGCCGAGGCGCAACTGGGCGCGATCGCGACCAGCTTCGCCGCGCAGGTCAATGCGCAGAACGAACTCGGCCTGACGCTGAACGGCACTGCGGGCGGCGCGCTGTTCACGGTCGGCTCGCCGACCGTGTACGCGAACTCGCAGAACACCGGCAACGCTACGCTCGGCGTCTCGTTCGCCGACGCGACCCAGCCGACCACGGGCGACTACACGCTGTCGTACGACGGCAGTAGCTACACGCTGACCGACAACCAGACCGGCAGCATCGTCGGTTCGGCGGCGAACCTGACCAACCCGATCGGCGGCCTGCAGTTCTCGGTCGCGAGCGGCACGATGAAGGCCGGCGACTCGTTCTCGGTCGAACCGACCCGCGGCGCGCTCGACGGCTTCGCGCTGACCACCACGTCGGCGTCGGCAATCGCGGCCGCGGCGCCGGTGCTCGCGTCGGCGTCGACGTCGAACACCGGCACCGGGACGATCACGCAAGGCACGGTATCTGCCGGCTACAGCGCGCCGACCAGCACCTCGACGATCACTTACACCGCGGGCACCGGCCTGACCGGCTTCCCGGTCGGCACGGTGGTGACAGTCGCCGGCTCGCCGTCCACGCAGTACACGATCAGCTCGGCGACGACCGCGGTGCCATACTCGCCGAGCTCGGGCGCGACGCTGACGATCACCAACCCGAGCAATTCGGCGAGCGCGGGCGTGATGAACAACGTGACGGTCACGATCAGCGGCACGCCCGCCAACGGCGACTCGTTCACGATCGGACCGAACACCGGCGCGACCAACGACGGCCGCAACGCGCAACTGCTGTCGAACCTGACTTCGGCGCAGGTGCTCGACGGCGGCACCTCGACGCTGACGGGCGCGTACGCGAGCTACGTCAACAACATCGGCAACCAGACCACGCAGATCCAGACCTCGGCGACCGCGCAAAGCACGCTCGTCACGCAGATCACGTCGGCGCAGCAGTCGGTGTCGGGCGTCAATATCAATGAGGAAGCGGCCAACCTGCTTCAGTACCAGCAGCTCTATCAGGCCAACAGCAAGGTCATCCAGACGGCGCAGACGCTGTTCCAGACTTTGCTTGGCATCTTCTCGTAAGGCGGAACCATGCGAATTTCGAGCCAGCAGTACTTCAGCATGAACGTCGCGAACATGAGCAATCAGCAGGCTCAGTTGTCGCAGATCTATCAGGAAATCTCGAGCGGCCAGAGCCTGACCACGCCCGCCGACAATCCGCTCGGCGCCGCGCAGGCCGTGCAGCTCAGCTCGACGGCGTCCGCGCTGTCGCAGTACACGACGAACCAGAACGCGGCGCTCACGTCGTTGCAGGCCGAGGACTCGACGCTCTCCAACGTCATCACGACGTTGCAAAGCGCGAACACGTTAGGCCTGCGCGCCGGCGACGGCAGTTTGAACGACGCCGACCGCACGGCGATCGCCGCGCAGCTGACCGCCCTGCGCGACCAGCTCGTCACCTACGCGAATGCGAACGACAGCTCGGGCAACGCGCTGTTCGCCGGTTTCCAGAATTCGACCCAGGCCTTCACGACCGATGCGGCCGGCAACGTCGCCTATACGGGCGACACGGGCACGCGCACCGTGCAGGTCACCGATAGCAACGCGGTCTCGACCGGTGACAATGGGCTGTCGGTGTTCATGAGCGTCGGCGCGACCAACGCGCAGCCGATCGCCTCGGGCGACCCGGCCAATACCGGCAGCGGCGTGATCGGCGCGGTGTCGGTCAAGGATCCGACCAACGCGGGGAACGCGGACTCGTACCAGATCCAGTTCAGCGGCAGCGGCAGCTCGCTCACCTACACGGTCACTGACACGACGACCAACGTCGCGGGTACGGCGCAGCCGTACACGGCGGGCTCGGACATCACGATCGCGGGCCAGACCGTCGAAATCACAGGCACGCCGGCGGCCAACGACAAATTCACGGTGCAGCCGGCCAACCAGGCGGGCACCAACGTGTTCGCGAACCTGAACGCGATGATCGCCGCGCTCCAGCAGCCGGTGAGCGGCGACCCCGCGGCCTCGGCGAAGCTGCAGAACGCGTTGAATACGGGCCTGTCGCAGCTTGGCAACACGCTGAACAACGTCACCGCGGTGCAGGCATCGGTCGGCGGCCGCGAGCAGGAAGTCAAGGCGCTGCAAACGGTTACGGAGACCAACTCACTGCAAACGCAAAGCGATCTCGCGGACCTGACCCAGACCGACATGGTCTCGACGATCAGCAAGTACACGATGCAGCAGGCGGCCTTGCAGGCTTCGCAGCAAGCGTTCGTGCAGATCCAGAACATGTCGCTGTTCCAGTACATCAACGGCTGATGCCGCTCCGGCGGCGCAATAAAGAAACCGGCGCGAGCCGGTTTTTTTATGTCCGCGATTTTCGGCGTTATCCCAGCGCCGCCGCGACCCGTCCCATCTCATCGATGCCGCTATCGAACAAGCGCACGAAGAACGGGATCATGTTCGGCAGCATCAGCTGCACGAGCAGCAGGCCGACCAGCATCGTCAGCGGAAAGCCGATCTGGAACACGCCGATCTGCGGCGCCGCGCGATTGAGAATGCCGAGCGCGAGGTTCGCGATCAGCAGTGCGACGACGACCGGCAACGCGAGCAGCAGCCCCGCCGAGAAGATCGAGCCGCCCCAGTTCGCGAGCGTCTGCCAACCGTGCGGCGCGAGCAGGTTCGCCGACACCGGCACCGACTGGAACGTCGTCACGAGCGCGGCGATCATCTGCAGATGACCGTCGACGGCGAGAAACACCAGCGTCGCGATCGTCGTCATGTAGCGTGAGATCACGACGCCCGAGCCGGTCGCCTGCTGGTCGAAGAAGGTCGCGAAGCCAAGGCCCATGCCGAGGCCGATGAAGTAGCCGGTCGCGTCGATCGCCTGGAACACGACCTGCATCGTCACGCCGAGCGCGATGCCGATCAGGAACTGGTTGACGAGAATCCACACGCCGGCCGCGGAAAACACGGTGACCTGCGGCAGCGCGCCGATCGTCGGGGCGACGATGATCGTCGCGAACGCGGCGAGACCGATTTTCACGCGCGAGGGCAGCGACATGTTGCCGAACACCGGCGCGGTCGCGATCAGCGCGGCGATGCGCGCGAACGGCCACAGGAACGCGGTCAGCCAGACGTTCAGTTGCGCGTAGGTGACCGTGAACATGGAGTGGGGAGGGCAGGCGTGCCAGCGGCGCTCAGTTGACGAGCGTCGGAATGCTGGTGATCGTGTGGCGCAGATAGTCGAGCATCGTGGTCAGCATCCATGGTCCGGCGATCACCAGCGTGAGCGCGATCGCGAGCAGCTTCGGGATGAACGACAGCGTGCTTTCGTTGATCTGCGTGGCAGCCTGGAACAGGCTCACGACCAGACCGACGACGAGCGCGACGAGCAGCAGCGGGGCGGCCAGCACGAGGCCGACGTACATGGCCTGGTGGGCCAGCGTCATGACTGCTTCGGGTGTCATCGTGAGTGCCTGAGGAACAAGGAGTCGAAAAAATATCAGACGAAGCTCTGCGCGAGCGAGCCGAGTAGCAACTGCCAGCCGTCGACGAGCACGAACAGCATCAGCTTGAACGGCAGCGAAATCGTCGCCGGCGACACCATCATCATGCCCATCGACATCAGCACGCTCGCGACCACCATGTCGATGATCAGGAACGGAATGAAGATCGTGAAGCCGATCGTGAAGCCGGTCTTCAACTCGCTCGTCACGAACGACGGCACCAGCAGCGACAGCGGCACGTCTTCGGGCCCCTGCATCGGCGCCGCGTGGGAGATGCGCGCGAACAGCGCAAGGTCGCTTTCGCGGGTCTGACGCAGCATGAAGGTCTTGAACGGCGCGACGCCGCGCGCCACCGCCTGATCCATCGGCATCGTGCCTTCGGAGAACGGCTTGTAACCTTCGTTATAGGCCTTATCGAGCACCGGCGACATCACGAACAGCGTCAGAAACAGCGCGAGACCGACGACCACCTGGTTCGGCGGCGTCGTGGTCGTGCCGAGCGCCTGGCGCAGCAGCGACAACACGATCACGATGCGCGTGAAGCTCGTCATCATCAGCACCATCGCGGGCAGGAACGACAGCATCGTGAGCAGCAGCATCGTCTGCACGCTCAGCGAGTAGGTCGTGCCGCCGTTGGGGCCGGGGCTCGTCGTGAACGCCGGCAGGCCGGCGGTTTGCGCGAAAGACAGCGTCGGCAGCGCGAACAGCAGTGCCGGCAGCGCGAGTTGAAGCGCTGCGGGGAGCGCCCGCCCCGCACGGCGCGTAAGCGTGAAGAACCAGGCTGACTGCCCGAAACTGACCTGCATTACCGATCCCCGCCGCGGTGCGCGTTGAAACGTTTGCCCACTTCGCCTTTCAGGGCGTCGCGAAAGCGTTGACCAAAAGTACCGGAAAGCGGTGCTGGCGAAGCGGCAACCGTATCGGCCGCTGCGGAACCCGCCGGCATCGTATGCAGCAGCCGCACGTTGCCGGGCGCGGCGCCGAGCACGAGCCACGTATCGCCGATCTCGACGACCGCGACGCGTTCCTTGCCACCGAGCGAAGCGCCGCCGACCGTCTTCACAAGACCGCCGCGCTGGCCCGGTTGCAGGCCGAAGCGTCGCGCGAGCCACGCGCAGCCGAACACGAGGCCGATCACGACCGCGAGCCCGACGAAGGTTTGCAGGACCGCGCCGACGCCGAGCGCCGGCACCGCGCTACCCGCGCCGACACCGGAGGCGATCTTCGCGGCGTTGTTGACCGCGTTCATGTCGGCGGCGTGCGCGACGGTGGACGCGAAAAACGACGCGAGCAGCACGCCGCGACCTGCCAAACGTTTCATCGATTGAGTTTCCGGATGCGTTCGGACGGCGTGATGATGTCGGTCAGCCGGATACCGAACTTGTCGTTGACGACCACCACCTCGCCCTGCGCGATCAGGCAGCCGTTGACGAGCACGTCCATCGGTTCGCCGGCCATGCCGTCGAGTTCGACGACCGAGCCCTGCGCGAGCTGCAGCAGATTGCGGATCGCGATCTTGGTGCGGCCGAGTTCGACCGTCATCTGGACGGGAATGTCCAGGATCATGTCGATGTCGTTGTGCGTCGAGGTCGGCGCGGCCTTCGACAGCGGCTGGAACACGGCGCCCGCGGCCGGGTTGATTTCGTCGTTGCCGTTCTGCTCGGCGAGCGCGCTTGCCCAGTCGGCCATCGCCGCGTCGTCTTCCACGGCGGACAGCTCACCGGCGGCGAGTTGCTCGGCTGCCGCGAGATCGGTCTCGGGCTTTGCGTTCAGGTCACTCATATCCACCTTCCTTCATCGTGTCGGCTGCGCTGACCATCTTCTGGACCCGCAACGCGTACTGACCATTGAAAATTCCGTAGCCGCATTCCATCACCGGCACGCCGTCTACTTTCGCGGTGATGTGCTCGGGGATGTTGATTGGCAGAACATCGCCTTTGCGCATGTTCAGGATCTGTTCGAACGTGACCGGCACCTGCGCGAGATCGGCGCTCAGCTGCACTTCGGCGGCCTGCACCTGCTGCGACAGCACGCGCACCCAGCGTCGGTCGACGTCCACCGCCTCGCCCTGGATCGGCGACGAGAGCACGTCGCGGATCGGCTCGATCATCGAGTAGGGCATGCAGATGTGCAGCGTGCCGCCCGTCGAGCCGAACTCGATCGAGAACTGCGTGACGATGACGATTTCGTTCGGCGTCGCGACGTTGGCGAACTGCGTGTGCATTTCCGAGCGCACGTATTCGAACTGCAGCGGACGCACGCTCTTCCATGACGCCGCGTAGTGCTCGAACGTCAGATTGAGCAGCTTCGTGATGATGCGCTGCTCGGTCTGCGTGAAATCGCGTCCTTCGACGCGCGTATGGAAACGGCCGTCGCCGCCGAACAGGTTGTCGACCACGAAGAACACGAGGTTCGGATCGAACACGAACAGCGACGTGCCGCGCAGCGGCTTCACGTGGACCAGGTTCAGGTTGGTCGGGATCGGCAGGTTGCGCGTGAACTCGCTGTACTTCTGCACCTTCACCGGGCCGACGGAAATTTCCGCCGAGCGCCGCATGAAGTTGAAAATGCCGACGCGCAACAGGCGCGCGAAGCGGTCGTTGATGATTTCGAGGCCCGGCATTCGGCCACGGACGATACGTTCCTGCGTGGCGATGTTGTACGGCCGCACGCCCGTGCGGTCGTTTTGCTCGGATTCCGTGTCGGATTCGCCGGTGACGCCCTTCAGAAGGGCATCGACCTCCTCCTGGGACATGAACTCTTCGTGGCCCATTGCTTATTCCTCGTGCGTCCCTTGGCGATTGATGATGGCAGCGCTTGACAACGTCACGTCACTGCACGACGAATTCGGTGAACAGCACGTCCTGCACGCGGATCGGTGCGACGCTCTTGTCGGTCGGCTCGGTGATCAGCGTCTTCAGCTCTTCGGCGAGCGCGCGCTTGCCTTCGAGCGGCGCGAGTTCTTCGGGGTGCTTGTTCGACAGCGCGAGCAGGATGCGGCTGCGCACTTCCGGCATGTGATCGGTGAGCGCCTGCTGGGTGGCGGCATCGCCGAGCTTGAGCGTGAGGCCGATGCGCAGGAAGTGTTGCTGGCCGTCGTCCGATTGCAGGTTGACGGTCATCGATTCGAGCGGGAAGAACAGCGGCACGGCGGATTGCGCCGGCGCGGCTTCGGCCGATACGGCGACGGGTACGCGCTTCGACATGAAGAACCACACGCCGGCACCGGCAGCGCCCGCGGCGATCAGCGCAATGAGGACGATCAGGATGATGCGCTTCATGGGGCCCGGCGAGGCGGGCGCGGCTTGTTGCGGGGCGGTCGTGGTTGCCATTTGGTTTGCCAGCTTGTTGCTGGCCTAGTAAGGGTTAGGGTGATTGTTGTTGATTTGCCTGCGGCGCTATGGGTCGAAAAGAAGGGCTATTTCTGGCTATTTCTGGCCGTTTCTGGTTTTTGGCTTTTTTTTTGTCGTTGTTCTGGCTTTGTTGGCCTTTCCTTGCTGACTTATCGGTCTATTGGCGTTGCCCCTTGCAGGGCGGGGCTTTTTTCGTTGTTCTGGCTTTGTTGGCCTTTCCTTGTTGTCTTGTCGGTCTATTAGCGTTGCCCCTGTGCGGGGCGGCACCTACTTTCTTTGCTGCTGCAAAGAAAGTAGGCAAAGAAGACAGCTCAAACCGCCAACTCTTAAGCGGGTCCCTCGGTCTGCATGAGGTAGTGGTGCATCTGGAATCCGTGCTCCCGCACATTCCGCGCCAGTGACAAGGCAGTCATTCTTCCGGCGGCGCTACGCGCGCCGAAACCCCGTTCAAAACCCACTGGTGGTTTCAGCGCATCGCCGAGGCACAGCCGAGGGCCCCCGCTGCGCGGGCCAAACCATTGGTTTCCCAGGCAGACCCGTCCGCGACGCACGTAGTGCGGAGTGGGAGGGATGACGGCTTTGTCACGAACGGGGAATGTGCGGGGGCACGGATTCCAGATGCACCACTACCCCTTCCAAGCCAGGGGACCCGCTTATGAGCTTGCGGTTTGAGCTGTCTTCTTTGCCTACTTTCTTTGCAGCAGCAAAGAAAGTAGGTGCCGCCCCGCACAGGGGCAACGCTAATAGACCGACAAGAAAGCAAGGAAAGGCCAACACCACCAGAACAACGACAAAAAAGCGCCCCGCCTCGCTTCAGGCAAACGTATCGACCAATCCAACCTGCTGCCGCACGGCAACATTCCCGATGGCATCGCTGGAGCTGTCCCCTGCAAGGGCGCCCCCACCACCACTACCCCTCTTCCCATTCCCCCCACCCGCGCCAGCGCTCTGCTGCTGTTGCCCGCTCTGCCGGGCAAACCCATCACTCACACTCGCACTGCCAAGCCCAATCCCATTCGACTCCATCGCCTCGCGAAGCTTCGGCAACGCCGCCTCGACCGCCTCCCGCACCGACTGGTGCTGCGAAACGAACAGCGCATGCGCATGGTTATCCGCCACCTGCAACACGACCTGCAACGGCCCCAGATCCTTCGGATTGAGCGTCAGCTCAGCACTCTGCGAATGCGCATTCGACAAAAACACCACCTTCTGGCTCAGCGCGTCTTCCCAGTCGCTCGTGCCGACCTGCGGCGTCAACGCATTCGCGGCGGCGGCCGCGCTCGCATTGCCCGTACTCTGCGCTGCCGCCGTCGTGCTCGCGGCGTTCGCTGCCGCCTGCGTCGCGGCCAGCGCGGCGTTCGCCGCCTCGGACGCGCTGCGTGCCGATGCGAGGTTGTCCGCCTGGCCGCTCGTCGCGGCCGCGGCGCTCAACGCATCGGCGGCCGACTTCGCTGCCGACGGATCGGCCAGCGCGGTCGCGGCGGCCGTCGCCGTCGACGTCGCGTGGGTCGTCGAGGCGCCCTTGCCGTTGCCGAACAGGCCGCCCGCGAGCGTCTTGTCGTCCGACGTGCCGTTCAGGCCGTTTTTCGTGCTGCCCAAGCCGCCCGCCGCGCTCGACACGCTCGCGGCTTTCGCGGCCGCGCCGGCAGCAAGCGCGGCCGCGGGCACCGCGCCCTGGCCGCTCGACAGCGCGGACAGCGCACTCTGCAACGCTTCCTGCAGCGACTTCGGATCGACCGCGCCTTTCCTGCTTGCCGCGGTGGCCGCGAGCGCGCTCGTGGCCGTGCCGGCCAGCGCGCTCACCGCATCGGCGGCCGAGCTCGCGGCATCGGTCGTGGTGGTGGCGTTCGAGTCGGCGTTGTTGGCGACGACCTGTGCCTGCGCTTGCGCCTGAGCCTGGGCGGCAGCCGCAGCCGCGGCGAGCGCGCCAGCGTCGGTTTGCGCCTTGGTGTCTTTCTGCCTGGCTTGCGTCGCGCTCGCCTGGCTGTTCGATGCCTGCTGCGTTGGTGTCGCCGACGGCGTGGACGACGGCGATGACGCGCTGCTGCTGGCCGCGTTGCTCGCTGTGCCGTTGCCGTTCTGGCTGCCGCTCGCGCTCTGCTGCGAGGAAGCGGGAGCAGACGCGGAAGCGGGCGGCGGCGCACTGGGCGCGCTCGGCGCCGAGGCTTGCGACGCCGTCGCTGAACTGGTCTGCTGTTGATTCGCGCTGTTCTGCTGGTCGATGCTTTGCTGCAAGGTCTGCGCGAACGGGCTCCCCGCGGCGTTCGCGGACGCGCTGCTCGACCCATTGCCGCTCGTGTCGAGCAGCGTGCTCAGTTGGGAGCCGATCTGTGAAAGAAGCGACATAAAGAATCCTGTGAATCGGTCGAACGGGTGTGCCGAAGGGCGTTAGCCGCGAGGCAAGGCCTCACGCGCCGTCGGCTCGCATGCGCAGACTCCGCGCCGCATATTCGTCGGCGTCGCGCTGTTCGCGCCGCGCCGCAACCTTCGCCTCGGCCGCCTCGCCGCGCGCCTGCAGCACTTCGTACGAGCCGAGCTTCTGCTTGTGGCGCTGCCAGTCGGGCTTCGCCGCCTCGAGGCGCGCGCTCGCCGCCGCCAGCAGGCTGCGCTGCTGCTCGATCGCGGCATCGAGCGTGTCGATGAACGCCTGGAAGTTGCGCATGTTGCCGGCCGGCATGCCCGACTGCGCGCTCTCCATGAAGCGTGCGTAGTATTCGTCGCGGTACTGCACGAGTGCATCGAGTTGCGCCTGTACGTCGTTGCGCTCGCGCTGCGCGCGGCCGAGCCGCTGCGCGGCGGCGTCCACGTCGTCCTGCGCGAGACCGATCAGCGTCTTGATCGGAAAATGTTTCGACATCGTCAGCCTCCTCGGCCCTAAGCAAACAGCGCGTTCAGCATGTCGATGCTCGGCTGGAAGTTCGCGCACTCGCGAAAGCCTTGCTGCAGGAACGCTTCCATCCGCGGATACAGCGCGATCGCGCGATCGAGCACCGCGTCGCGCCCGCTCGAATACGCGCCGACGTTGATCAGATCGCGGTTGCGCTGATAGCGCGACAGCATCTGCTTGAACATACGCGTTTTATTCAGATGGTTATCGTCGATCAGCGCGGTCATTGCCCGGCTAATCGACGCTTCGATATCGATCGCAGGGTAGTGGCCGGCTTCGGCGAGCGAGCGCGACAGCACGATGTGGCCGTCGAGAATCGCGCGCGCCGAGTCGGCGATCGGGTCCTGCTGGTCGTCGCCTTCGGTGAGCACCGTGTAGAACGCGGTGATCGAGCCGCCGCCCGCCGGTCCGTTGCCGGTGCGCTCGACGAGCGCCGGCAGCTTTGCGAACACCGACGGCGGATAACCCTTGGTCGCGGGCGGCTCGCCGATCGCGAGCGCGATCTCGCGCTGCGCCATCGCGTAACGGGTCAGCGAATCCATTAGCAGCAGCACGTGCTTGCCCTGGTCGCGGAAGTATTCGGCGAGCGAGGTCGAGTACGCGGCGGCCTGCATCCGTAACAGCGGCGACACGTCGGCCGGCGCGGCGATCACGACCGAGCGCGCCAACCCTTCCTCGCCGAGAATCTGTTCGATGAACTCCTTCACTTCGCGGCCACGTTCGCCGATCAGGCCGATCACGATCACCTCGGCGCTGGTGTAGCGCGCCATCGTGCCGAGCAGCACAGATTTACCGACGCCCGAACCCGCGAACAGCCCCATCCGTTGACCACGACCGACGGTCAACAGCGAGTTGATCGCGCGCACGCCGACGTCGAGCACCTTGTGAATCGGCTCGCGATTGAGCGGATTGATGACCGGCGCGGACAGCGGCGCGTCCTTTTGCGTGCCGAGCGGGCCGAGCCCGTCGAGCGGACGGCCGGATGCGTCGAGCACGCGGCCGAGCAATTCCCAGCCGACCGGTAGACGCTTCGCGCCCGCGAGCGGGTCGGCGATCGGCGCGCTTTCGAGCGGAAAGACCCGCGCGCCGGGCAACAGCCCGATCACTTCGGTGATCGGCATCAGGAACAGCTTGTCGCCGGAGAAGCCGACCACTTCGGCTTCGGCCATCGGCAGCGAACTGCCGGGCGGCAACTCGATCATCACTTCGGCGCCGACCGACAGACGCAGGCCGACCGCTTCGAGCACGAGACCGGCCGCGCGTGTCAGACGCCCGCACGCGCGCAGCGGCTTCGCGATCGCGTTGCGCGCGCGCAGCGCGTCGAGCTGGCCGCGCCATGCCTGCATGTGGGGATTGATGTCGAGCGCGGGATCGTAGGACGGCGCGTGCGGAGCGTGCGCGGCGCAAGCACTGCGCGCGGCGTGGTCCGTCGCGGCGGACTCGCGGCTCGCCGCCGCGCCTGTCGCCGGATGTGCGCTCGCAGGAGCGTGCCATGCCGCATCCGGGGGCTCCGGAATACCGGCCGACTCGACATCGGCCAGCGCCTCGGCGCCGAACGACGCCAACGCGAGCTCGCGTTCGAGCGGCGTCAGATCGCTCGCGCGGATCTCGTCGAGCGTCGGCTTCACCACGTGCTCACCTTGCCGAGCGCGGCGGCGACGCGCTGCCAGCGCGTCTCGATGCCCGCGTCGACCTCGCCGGTGCCGGCTTGCGCGCGGCAACCGCCACGCTCCACCGATGCGTCGGTGCGCACGGTCCAGCCGCGCGTTTGCAATTCATCGAGCAGATACGCCTCGACGACCGGCAGATCGGCGGGACTCACGATCAGCGCCGGTGCGCCGGCGAGCGCGGGCTCGGCCGCGAGTACCTCGCGCGCGGCCGCGATCAGTGCGGTCGGGTCGTGCTGCACGTGCTGGCGCACGACCTGCTGCGCGATGTCGAGCGCGAGTGCGATCAGCGTTTCCGAGATCGCGTGCTGCGCGCCATCGAGCGCGCTCTTGAAGGTTTCGGCGAGCGCGGCGAGCCGCATCGCTTCCTCGCGCGCCTCGGTCTGGCCTTGCGCGAAACCCTGCGCGTGCCCCTGGTCATAGCCCGCCTGATAGCCGAGCGCCTGGCCGGCCACATGACCGGACGCGACGCCCTGTGCATGCGCGGCTTCGCGGCGGTGCTCGAGTTCGGCTTCGAACGCGCGCTCGTCGAACTCGGGTTCGGCCGGCGGCGGCGCCGGCGGAGCCGGGTCGAACGACGCCATCTCCCAGCGCTGGTAGGCCGAGAGGCTTTCCTTTGCCGGGGCGTTCGGATCAGACATAGGCATCTTCCGCCTTGCCGCCTAGAACGATCTGTCCGCTCTCGGCCAGGTTGCGCACGATCTGCAGGATGCGGCGCTGCTGCGTCTCGACTTCGGACACGCGTACCGGGCCGCGCGCGTCGAGGTCTTCGGCGAGCAACTCGGCCGCGCGCTGCGACATGTTCGACAGGAACTTCTGACGCAGCGCGGGCGCCGCGCCCTTCAGCGAGATGATCAGCGCTTCGGATTCGACTTCCTTCAGCAGCAGCTGGATCGCGCGGTCTTCGAGGTCGAGCAGGTTCTCGAACACGAACATCTGGTCGATGATCTTCTGCGCGAGCTCGGCGTCGTACTGGCGCACGTTTTCGATGACGCCTTCCTCGTGGTTGCTCGACATGAAGTTCAGAATCTCGGCCGCCGTGCGGATACCGCCCATCGGGCTGCGCTTCAGGTTGTCGCTGCCGGACAGGAGGCCGGTCAGCACGTCGTCGAGCTCGCGCAGCGCGGCCGGCTGGATGCCGTCGAGCGTCGCGATCCGCAGCAGCACGTCGTTGCGCAGCCGGTCCGTGAAACAGCCGACGATCTCCGAAGCCTGATCGCGGTCCAGATGCACGAGGATCGTCGCGATGATCTGCGGATGCTCGTTCTTGATCAGTTCCGCGACCGCCGCCGAGTCCATCCACTTCAGGCCTTCGATGCCGCTCGTGTCGCTGCCCTGCAGGATCCGGTCGATGATCGCGCCGGCCTTGTCGTCGCCGAGCGCCTTGGTCAGCACGGAGCGGATGTAATCGCTCGAATCGAGCGACATGCCGGTGTGCTGCTCGGCCTCGCGCACGAACTCCTGCAGCACCTCGTCGACCTGTTCGCGGGTGACGTTCTTCAGCGCGGCCATCGCGACGCCGATTTTCTGAACCTCACGGGGGCCCAGAAACTTGAACACCTGCGCCGCCTCTTCCTCGCCGATCGACATCAGCAGCAGCGCGCTCTTCACTACGCCTTCAGCGCTCATCGGACACCCAGTTCTTGACGACGGTTGCTACGATCTTCGGATCCTGACGCGCGATGCTGCGCGCGAACTCCAGGTTCCGCTCGTATTTGTGCTTCGCGTTTTCGAGCGCGAGCTGCTCGCTATCCGCTTCGATTTCGACCACCGCGCCATCGCGCTCCTCGGCCGGAATGCCGTCGAGCAGCACCGGTTCGTCGGGCGCCATCAGCGCGGCAACCGGCTCGGGCGGCGGCGGGAAGGCGCGGCGCAACGCCGGCTTCACCATCACGAAGTAGAGGAACAGGGCCACCGCGCCGATGCCGAGGTACGTCGCGATCTGCTTGTACAGCGCGAGCATGTCGGGCGTGCGCCACCACGGCAGGTCGGCGTTCGGGTCGAGCTCGGTGGTAAACGCGCTGTTGACCACGTTGACCGAGTCGCCGCGCGACGCGTCGAAGCCCATCGCGTCCTTCACGAGCTGGGTGATCTGCGCGAGCTTGTCGGCGCTGACCGGCTGCATCGTCACGTGACCCTTCGGATCGACGACCCGCAGATAATTGACGACCACCGCGACCGACAGCCGGCGGATGCCGCCCATCGGCTGGTCGACGTGGCGCACGGTCTTGTCGAGCTCGTAGTTGGTGGTCGAATCCTTGCGGTCGCTGACCGGCGTCGTGGTGACCGAGCTCGCGCCGTTGCCCGCCACGATCGGCGCGGAGGCCGGCTGCGGCGGCTGGTTCGACAGCGCGCCCGGCACCCCCGAGGCGCCGCCTTGCGACATTTCGGTGGCGCTGCTCGACTGCCGGCTGCGGATCGCGGCCTGCTGCGGATTGCCGTTCGGGCCGTAGTTCTCGGAGGTCTGCTCGCTGTGCGAGAAGTCGATGTCGGCGCTGACCTGCGAGCGCGCGTTGCCGGCGCCGAACAGCGGCGCGAGGATCGAGTCGATGCGCTGCTGGGTGTTGCGCTCGATCTGCTGGCGGAACTTCAGCTGGGTCGCATCGAGTCCGCTGCCATTGGTGGGCTGCGTGAGCAGGTTGCCGTCCTGGTCGAGGATCGTCACGCCGCGCACCGGCATTTCCGGCACCGCCGACGCCACCATGTGCGTAATCGCGACGACCTGCCCTTCGTCGAGCACGCGGCCCGGGTACAGGTTCACGAGCACCGCCGCCGACGGCGCTTCCTTGTCGCGCACGAACACGCTCGGCTTCGGAATCGCGAGATGCACGCGCGCCGATTTGACGCTCGAGATCGCTTCGATCGTGCGTTCGAGTTCGCCTTCGAGCGCGCGCTGATAGTTGATCTGCTCGTCGAACTGGCTGATGCCGAATTTCTGGTTGTCCATCAGTTCGAAGCCGACCGAGCCACTCTTCGGCAGCCCCTGCGATGCGAGGCGCAGGCGCATCTCGTGGACCTGCTCGGCCGGCACGAGGATCGCGCTGCCGCTTTCGGACAGCTTGTACGGAATATTGGCCTGCTGCAGCGCGGTGATGATCGAGCCGCCGTCGCGGTCGGACAGATTGCTGTAGAGCACCTTGTAGCTGGGCGCGCGCGACCACAGGAACAGGCCGGCGACGACCGCCACCAGCAGCGCGACCGCGAACACGAGCGGCGCGCGCGGGTTGCCGCGCATCTGCGCGAGTCCGGACAGACGCTGGCCGAAATTGCCGCCGATACCTCCCAGGCCGCCGAGGCCACCGAGGTCGGCAGTGCCGCCGGCCTGGCCGCTACCGGCCTGACCGGCAGCGGGCTGCGCGCCGGCGAGCCCCATACGGGCGTCGGGGTTGATCAAAGAGTTGGCTGACGAATCCATGCGTCGGGTTTCTCCGGGGAATGCCTTGGCGTTCTGTCGTGATGCCGCGCCGGGGCTGGGCGGACGGACAGAGACTTTCACCTTTGAAATTATCCGCAGCGCCGCTCAACCCGATTGCTTGAATAGAGCCGGGTTTCCCCTCTAGTTTCGGGACTTTCCGCGAGGAGCCGCTGCTATGCTTTCGTCCAGATCGGTACACCGTCCGGCGGTCCGATCGCACATCCAACGGAGAAAACATGACCATGCCCGTGAACGCGCTATCGTCGGCGCTGCAACAGATGCAGGCGATGGCGGCGCAGGCGGCCGGCGACGCGAGCCCGGCGGCGGATCAATCCGGCGCGGCGACGCCCACCAGCTTCGCGGCGGCGCTGAAGGCTTCGCTCGACAAGATCAGCGACGACCAGCAGAAGGCGGTCGGCGAGTCGCAGGCGTTCGAGCTCGGTGCGTCGAACGTGTCGCTGAACGACGTGATGGTCGACATGCAGAAGGCCAACATCGGTTTCCAGTTCGGCCTGCAGGTGCGCAACAAGCTGGTCTCCGCCTACAACGACATCGCGCAGATGTCGATCTGAGCGGGATCGCGCGTGTCCGCCTGAAGGACTGCCTGAAGGACCGCCTGAAGGTCCACACGAGTCCCGTCCGACGATCCCGTGCCCGCCCAGCGGCGCTTTCGATCCTCCTTACACCGGACTAAAGCTTTGTCGTCGCGCATCCGATAACCCAATTACAGGTCAGCGACCGGCGCGTCGACGCGCCGCGCGGCCACGCCACGACTTAACCGCAGCCAGTATCAGAGGAGGAGCGCCGATGTTTTCCCAAGGGCACGCTGGAGCCAACGCGTATGCGCGTGTCGGTATCGAAACATCCGTGATGGGCGCAAGTCCGCATCGTCTGATCGTGTTGCTGTACCAGGGCGCACGCCAGGCGATCGCGCAAAGCCGCATGCATTTGCAGCAGGGCAACGTGGCCGAGCGTGGCATGGCGATCAGCAAGGCGATCCGGATCATCGAAAGCGGGCTGCAGCAGTCGCTCAACCTCGAGGTGGGCGGCGAAATCGCCGAACGGCTCAATGCTTTGTACGACTATATGGCGCGTCGACTGTTGCAAGCCAATATCAATCAGAGCGAGGCGATGCTCGTGGAGGTGGACCGTCTGCTCGCGACGCTCGAAGAGGCATGGATCGGGATAGCCCCGGAGATCGCGCGGATGGCAGCACAGCCAGCCGCGGAAAGCCTGAGATGACATCGAACGCAGAATATTTTGCCCGCTACGAGGCGATCGCGGCGCTGTCCTGCCGCATGCTGATGGCGGCCCGTCGTGCACTGTGGAACGACCTGGTGCACTTGCAGGAAGAGTATCGGCAGCTGGTCGAAGCGCTGCGCGAAGCCGACGTGGGCGTCAAGCTCGACGAGGCCGAACGCCTGCGCAAGTACGCGCTGATCCGCCAGATCCTCGCCGACGACGCCGCGATCCGCGACCTCGCGAATCCGTGCATGGCGCATCTGTCGGCGCTGTTCGCCGGCCAGTCGACGCGCGTGCTGAAGGAGTTGTACGGGGCGCGCTGAGCGCGAGCGGGCGCGCGCGTGAGCTGGCGCCACGCCGCATGCGTCTGAAGGATCGGAGCAATCAGAGCATCGCGCGCGTTGCCGCGGATGCGACCAAGGAACCGGCATGAACGGAATCGATTCGGCCCTCGCTTCGGTGCTGTCGAGCCGGATCGACAGCCTGCTCAGCATCGCGCCGGGAACCGCGACCACCTCGCAGACCGGCGCGGCCGGCGTCGATACCGCGGTTCCCGCGGCGCCTGCGAACGTGACGCCCGCGCCCCAGCCGTCCGCGCAAACCGCGCTGTCGGCCGTCGCGCTGACGCTGAATGCGATTGCGCACTCAGGCGGCGAGGCCACACCGGCGGTGCTCGGCCGCGCGCCGATCTGGGCGGCCGCGCCGGCGCTCGACGTCGCCATCGAAAGCTTGCCGCTGACCGATGCGGCGGGCGCCGCGACAGTCAATTTCGCTGCCGGCGATTCCGCCGCTGCTGCCAGCACCAATACCAATCCCAACGCCGCCGCCAGCGCAACCGCGACCGCCACCGCGAGCGTGGCGGCGACCGAAGTGCCGGTCGCGGCGCTCGCGGCCGCGCTGCAACAGACGCTCGCCGACAGCGGCCTGTTCTACGAGGCGCATCTCGCGGCGTGGCTGGTCGGCCAGCGCTCGCCGGCCCAACTGGCGAACGAGGCGCAGAACCAGCTCGTCGCAGATTCTCAATTGCCTCCCGACTGGAGCGCCGACGCTGGCGACGCGAGCGCGCGGACCGCTGCGGCGAACGGAGCCGCCGAGGCAACGCCACGCGGCACGGCGAACGTTGCCGAGAACAACCCTGCCATGCACGCGATGCCGTCGATCCTGACCGCGCAGGCCGCGCGACTCGTCGCGGGCGAGCTGCTGGCCAGCTCGGTGTCCGACCTGAATGGCCAGTCCACACACGCGGGGCTGCACAGCGCGGTGTCTCAGGCGGCCGATGCCGGCTCGTCGCAGAGCGCGCAGGCGATGGCGGCGGCGGTGCATCCGGCGACGGTGCCGCTCGTGCGCCAGCAGCTCGATCTGCTTGCGACCGGACAGTTCCGCTGGACCGGCGAGGCGTGGCCCGGCGCGCGTCTGGACTGGACGATCGAGCAGGATGGCGACGAATGGGACCGCAGCGGCGGCGGCCTCGCGAGCGAGGACGACCGGCCGTGGCGCACGCGCCTGACGCTGTCGCTGCCGACGCTCGGCACCGTCGATGCCGAACTGACGCTGACCGGCACCCGGCTGAGCGCGCGCGTGCAGGCGAGTCCGCGGGGCGCCGCGCGGCTCGCGATGCAGGGGGACGGTTTCCGTCAGCGGCTCGCGGCGGCGGGGCTCGAGCTGCAGGGTTTGACGATTCGCGAGATCGGCGGCGGTGTGCCTGGTACTACCGCGGCGGGCACCTCGGCGGCGGGTGCGCAGGCCGCGAGCGCGTATGCACGGTCGGCGTCGGCGGCTGTGGCCACGTCGACGGCGTCGGCGTCGGGCGCCGCATCGCGCGACGACCTCGAATGGGATATCTGATGAGCCGCACCCATCGTCGCAGCGCGGCTGCGCTTGTTTATGACGCTCATGGCGGCGAGCCCGCTCCGCGTGTGGTCGCCAAGGGGTATGGGCTGCTCGCTGAGATGATCGTGCAGCGCGCGAAGGAGGCAGGGCTCTATGTGCATGAGGCGCCCGAGATGGTGTCGCTGCTGATGCAAGTCGATCTGGATGCGCGGATTCCACCGCAGCTTTATCAGGCTGTCGCCGAGTTGCTGGCCTGGTTGCATCGGCTCGAGAGTGGGGTTGATGCTGAGACGGGCAATGGCGCTGGCGCGCCGGATGTGGTTGATGTTGTTGCTACTGATGTGCCTGGCGGCGCTAGTACTGTGGATCACTGAAGGTGTGTGTTTGCCCTTCTGCAGGGCGGGCGCTTTTTTGTCGTTGTTCTTTGCGGTGTTGGCCTTTCCTTGCTTTGTTATCGGTCTATTAGCGTTGCCCCTGTGCGGGGCGGCACCTACTTTCTTTGCTGCTGCAAAGAAAGTAGGCAAAGAAGACAGCTCAAACCGCCAACTCTTAAGCGGGTCCCTCGGTCTGCATGAGGTAGTGGTGCATCTGGAATCCGTGCTCCCGCACATTCGGCGCCAGTGACAAAGCAGTCATTCTTCCGTCGGCGCTACGCGCGCCGAAACCCCGCTCAAAAACCACTGGTTGTTTCGGCGCATCGCCGAGGCGCAGCCGAGGGCCCCCGCTGCGCGGGCCGAACCATTGGTTTCCCTGGCAGACCCGTCCGCGACGCACGTAGTGCGGAGTGGGAGGGATGATGGCTTTGTCACGAACGGGGGAATGTGCGGGGGCCCGGATTCCAGATGCACCACTACCCCTTCCAAGCCAGGGGACCCGCTTAAGAGTTGGCGGTTTTAGCTGTCTTCTTTGCCTACTTTCTTTGCAGCAGCAAAGAAAGTAGGTGCCGCCCCGCACAGGGGCAACGCTAATAGACCGATAAGTCAGCAAGGAAAGGCCAAAAAAGCCAGAACAACGACAAAAAAGGCCTCACCCCGCCCAGGGGCAAAATCAAAACCTCATCATCAACTTCAACACCGCGTTCACGCGCCTCCCGTACGGTGGCGAAATCAACCCGCGCGCATTCAACCGCGCCTGCATGAGCACGGGCTTCATCTTGGAAAAAGTAACGAACCCCTCGTACCCGTGGTACGCCCCCATCCCACTCGCCCCGACCCCGCCGAACGGCAAACTCTCACATGCCAGATGCATCAGCGTCTCGTTAACCGCCATGCCGCCGGCGATCGTTTCATGCGTGACACGCTCAACCGTCCGCGCATCGTCGGCATAGAGATAAAGCGCCAGCGGCCGCGGCCGAGCATTGATCCACGCGATCGCGTCGTCGAGCGTGTCGTACGGCACGAGCGGCAACAGCGGCCCGAAAATCTCCTCCTGCATCAGCGCGCATTCGTCCGGCGCGCCAGTCACGGCGATCAGCGGAAAGCGCCGGCTCCCGGCATCGGGCGTCGCGTTGGTCAGCGCATGCAATTGCGCGCCCGCAGCCCGCGCTTCGTCGGCGAGACGTTCGAGCCGCTCGAAGTGCCGCGAAGAAATGATCGACGTGTAATCCGGGTTCTGCGCGAAGTCCGGATACATCCTCGCCATCCGCACGCGCGCCCGTTCGATGAACGCCTGCTCCTTGCCGCGCGGCACCAGCACGTAGTCGGGCGCCACACAGGTCTGCCCCGCGTTCAGCGTCTTGCCGGCGATCAGATTGTCGACCGCGTTGTCGAAACGCGCATGCGCGCCGATCAGCGCCGGCGACTTGCCGCCGAGTTCGAGCGTGACCGGCGTCAGATGCTCGGCCGCCGCGCGCATCACTTCGTGACCGACCTTCGTCGAGCCGGTGAACAGCAGATGATCGAACGGCAGCGCGCTGAACGCGGCCGCGAGCGCCGCATCGCCGTTGACGACCGCGACGTGAGTGCGCGCGAACGTCTGACCGATCAGCAGCTCGAATAGCGCCGAGGTGCGCGGCGTCAGCTCGGACATCTTGATGATCGCGCGATTGCCGGCCGTCAGCGCGCTGATCAACGGCCCGACCGCGAGCAGCACCGGATAATTCCACGGCACGATGATGCCGACCACGCCGAGCGGCTGCGGCACCACCTTCGCGCGCGCCGGCAGCAGCCACTTGTTGGTGCGGCGGCGCTGCGCTTTCATCCAGCGCTTGCCGTGACGCAGCGCGGCATCGATTTCTTCCTTCACGAGCAGGAATTCGGCGAGCAGCACTTCTTCCTTCGCGCGATTGCCGAAGTCCGCGTGCATCGCGTCGGCGAGCGCGTCGCGATTGTCGAGCATCAGCTTGCGCAGCGCACGCAGATGCGTCGCGCGCGTGTCCCACGACGGATACGGCGCGCGCAGATACGCGTGACGTTGATCACGCAACAGTGCTTGGAGCGCGGCGACCTCCGGCACATCGTTCTTCATGTGAGTCCACTCCCAGACGGATGACCGTGCGCCTCGAGCGCACTTATATTGGTTTGAGGTTGAGTCGGAGTTGCGAGCGGCGCGCTCGGGGTTAGCGCGCCCGCCGCGGTTACGCGGGAAAGGCGCGCTCGACGATCGCCGCGTGATCGAACGTGGCCGGCAGCGTGCCGTACACGCGGCCGCTTTCGCCGCAGCCGTCGGCGAGACGCGTCGCGATGAACGCGTCGGCGACCCCGGCGGGCGCGTGCTGCGCGAGCAGCGTCGCCTGCGCGATCAGCACGATCTGCTGCGCGATACGTCGCGCCGACGCCTCGCGCGGTTCGGCCGGTCCGTTCAGCGTCGCGGCGAGACGCGCGAGCGCCGCGCCCAGCGCCGGATGCGCGCGCGCGACGTCCTGCCAGGCGGCGAACAGCGCTTGCGCGGCCTGCGGCTCGCGCTCCATCGCGCGCAGCACGTCGAGGCACATCACGTTGCCCGAGCCTTCCCAGATCGAATTGACCGGCGCCTCGCGATAGAAGCGCGCCATCGGCCCGGTTTCGACGTAGCCGTTGCCGCCCCAGACTTCCATCGCCTCGCCGGTGAATTCGAGCGCGCGCTTGCAGACCCAGTACTTCGCGGCAGGCGTAACGATGCGCCGCCAGGCGCGTTCGGCCGATGAAGCCGACGACGCGTCGGCGGATTCCTCGAACGCGCGCGCGAGGCGCATGAACAGCACCGTAGCCGCTTCGGATTCGAGCGCGAGATCGGCGAGCACGTTGCGCATCAGCGGCTGCTCGGCAAGGTGCCGGCCGAACGCGCTGCGATGCCGCGCATGATGGACCGCCTGCACGAGCGCGGCACGCATCAGCGCGGCGCTGCCGATCACGCAGTCGAGCCGCGTGTAGCTCGCCATTTCGATGATGGTCGGCACGCCGCGTCCTTCGTCGCCGATCATCACACCGTACGCGTCGAGAAATTCGACTTCGCTGCTTGCGTTGGAGCGATTGCCGAGCTTGTCCTTCAGACGCTGGATCTGCACCGCGTTCTTGCTGCCGTCCGGCGCGAAGCGCGGCACGAAAAAGCACGACAGCCCCTCGTGCGTGTCGGTGCGCGCGAGCACCAGATGGGCGTCGCACTGCGGCGCCGAGAAGAACCACTTATGACCGACGAGCCGGTAGGCGCCGCCGTGTCCGCCGGCACCGTCGAACGCATGGGCGCGCGTCCGGTTGCTGCGCACGTCGGAGCCGCCCTGTTTCTCGGTCATGCCCATGCCGATCATCGCCGAGCGCTTTTGCGTGAGCGGCACGTCGCGCGGATCGTGCTCGCGTGTGTACAACTGGTCGCGCAGCGTATCGAACAACGTGGATTCGCGCCGCAACACCGGAATGCTCGCGAATGTCATCGTCAGTGGGCACAGCGAGCCGGATTCGATCTGTGCATGCATGAAGTAGCCGGCGCAGCGCGCGGCCATCGCGCCGCTTCGCGGCTCGGCGAACGGCAGCGCGTGTAGCCCTTCGCGGCGCAGCAGCGCGAGCAGTTCATGCCACGCGGGATGGAACTCGAGCGCGTCGATGCGCTCGCCGCGCGGACTATGCGTGACCAGCTCCGGCGTATGGCGGTTGGCGAGCTCCGCGAGCGCGAGCGTGTCGGGCGTCGTCAGCGTCGCGCCGTGTCGCAGCAGCGCCTCGCGATGCCAGCTCGCGCCGTCGCGATCGACGGCCGCGCTCAAAGCGGCGTCGCTCGCGAACAGGTTGTAGTCCGCGAGCGGCGGTGCCTGATTCGTCACCTCATGAGTCTGGCCGAAGCCGTGCCGTTCCATCTGCTGTCTCCGTGCTTTCGCTATTGTGCGCCGCTTTGCCGACGGCATCCGCGATGCGCTTTGTCGCATCTGTTCGAGCGCCGCGCGTGATGCCGCATGCCGGAAGGAGGGCGCGCGTCGCGCCATGTTTGGAAGGCGCGCGCGGGCCGTACGCGCCTTTCATCATAGGGGCGTGTTGCCGCCGGCGTTTAGAGGAATCGTTCTGTCAGGGAGCCGCCGCAGCCCCAATACGCTCCCTACAATGCGCAGAAAACACACGTAGACAAGTGTGCACGAGACAGGGTCCGCGAGCAACGCGGCCCATCAGGAGGAGCGCATGCAATACGACTACATCGTCGTCGGTGCGGGCTCGGGCGGCTGCACGCTCGCGAGCCGTCTCGCGGATAGCTGTCCCGACGCGACCATCGCGCTGATCGAGGCCGGTCCGCATACCGGGCGCAATCTGTTGGTGAACATGCCGGTCGGCGTCGCGGTCGTGGTGCCGAATAGACTGAAGACCAACTACGGCTACCTGACCACGCCGCAGCCGGGGCTCGCCGGTCGCCAGGGCTATCAGCCGCGCGGACGCGGTTTCGGCGGATCGAGCGCGATCAACGCGATGATCTACACGCGCGGCCATCCGCTCGATTACGACGAGTGGGCGCGGCTCGGCTGCGACGGCTGGTCGTGGGCCGAGGTGCTGCCGTATTTTCGCCGCGCCGAAGACAACGAGCGCGGCGCCGATGCGTGGCATGGCGAGGCCGGTCCGCTGACCGTGTCCGATCTGCGCTTCAGGAATCCGTTTTCCAGGCGCTTCGTGCAGGCCGCGCTCGAAGCGGGCTACAAAGCGAACGACGACTTCAACGGCGCGGACCAGGAAGGCATCGGCTTCTATCAGGTCACGCAACGTGACGGGCGCCGTTGCAGCGTCGCGCGCGCGTACATCTACGACCGGCCGCGCGCGAATCTGCACACGATGGCCGACGCGACCGTGCTGCGCGTCGTGTTCGACCGCAAGCGCGCGAGCGGCGTCGAAATCGTGCGCGGCGGCCGCGCCGAAACGCTCGCGGCGCGCGCCGAGGTCGTGCTCGCCGCTGGGGCGTTCAACTCGCCGCAACTGTTGATGTGCTCGGGCATCGGGCCGGCCGCGCATCTGCGCTCGCTCGGCATCGACGTGCTTCACGATGCGCCCGAGGTCGGCCAGAACCTGATCGATCACATCGATTTCACGATCAACAAGCGCGTGAGGTCGATCGAGCCCACCGGCTTCTCGGTGCGCGGCATCGCGCGGATGCTGCCGCAATTCGTGACCTTCATGCGACACGGGCGCGGCATGCTGACGAGCAACGTCGCCGAGGCGGGCGGTTTTCTGAAGAGCCGGCCGACGCTCGCGCGGCCCGATCTGCAACTGCATTTCTGCGCGGCGATCGTCGACGATCACAACCGCCATATGCACTGGGGCCACGGCTATTCGCTGCATGTATGCGTGCTGCGTCCGCATAGCCGCGGCACCGTGACGCTCGCAAGCGCCGATGCGCGTGTCGCGCCGCTGATCGATCCGCGCTTTCTGAGCGATGCGCGCGATCTCGATCTGCTCGTCGAGGGCGCGAAGATGGCGCGGCGCATTCTCGGCGCGCCGTCGCTCGCGCTGCACGGCGGCGAGGAGTTATACACGCGGCCAGGGCAATCGGATGCGGAACTGCGCCAGACGATCGCCGAGCGCGCGGACACGATCTATCACCCGGTCGCGACCTGCCGGATGGGCGGCGACGCGCGCTCGGTCGTCGATCCGCAATTGCGCGTGCGCGGCGTGACGGGGTTGAGGATCGTCGATGCGTCGGTCATGCCGACCCTGATCGGCGGCAACACCAATTCGCCGACGGTGATGATCGGTGAACGGGCGGCGGAGTTGATCGCGACGAGCCGGCGAGACGGAGCGGGGAGGTCGGCGACGGTGACGCCCCCGAACCCAGGTGACATGCCGGCGCAGGCGGTTTGATCGCCGTTTGCAAGGAGGTCGGCAAACGCGAGCGGCGTAACGCGGCCGGCGGCCGGACGCCGCCCGTCACTCGCCTGAGGGTGGCAGAGCGCCTTGCGGCGCTGTGATTCCGTTAAAGCCGATCCCCGGTCCGAGTATGAAATCGTCGCTGACGTGTGTCGGCAGCGTTTCGCGCGCGACGTCGAGCCACGCGCGCGCCGCGTGCGACAGATAGCCGTTGCGGCGCCAGCCGATCGCCATCTCCCACGGGATCTCCGGTTCGACGACCGGGCGGCAGGTGAACTGCGCGGGATCGAGCCGCCGGCAATAGGGCGCGGGCAGCAGCGCGATGCCGACGCCGGCCAGCACCAGCGCCGCCATGAAGTCCCAATGCGCGCTGCGTCCGACGATCGCGGGCGCAAATCCCGCCGCGCGACACGCGTTCAACACGACGTCATTCAGCGCGAGGCTTTCGCCGTAAAACACGAACGGCTCATCGGCGAGTTGGGCGAGCGGCACCTCGTTCAACGCATCCCAGCGCGAGCCGGCGCGCGCGACGAGCCACAACAGCTGGCGCGACATCGGCAGCACGTCGATGTTGTCGGGGTCGACCGGCTGCAGCACACCGCCCAGTTCCAGTTCACCGTTGATCAGCGCGGCTTCGATCGCGCGCGAGCCCTGCTCGAACAGCTTCAGCTCGATCTTCGGATAGCGCTGGCGGAACGCGGCGATTGCGGGTGTGAAGAGCGCACCGCCCATCGGCGGAATGCCGATTGCCAGTTCACCGCGCCCGAGCGTGTCGAGATCGTTCAGCTCGGCCTGCAGTTGCGCGTGCGCGGCGAGCACGTCCTGGCCGCGCTGATAGACGATCCGGCCCACGTCGGTGAGAACCATCTGGCGGCCGTCGCGCAGCAGCAGCGGCGAGCCGATTTCGTCTTCCAGCGACTTGACCATCTTGCTGACGGTCGGCTGCGTGACGAACATCTGCTCAGCGGCGACGGTGAAGCTTTGCTGACGGACCACTTCGACGAAATAGCGCAGCGCGCGGAGTTCCATGAGCGTGGTCTCCAGAATTCCAGTTTGGAATGATTTCGATGATTGTAAGTCATTTTGTTTATGGCGCGGCGAGCCCCATACTAAGTGCCTTCCACGCCAGCCAGGGGATGTCGTGTCCGCGCCAGTTTTCGCCCGTTCCGCGCGTCCCGCCGGTGGCGGCTCAAGTGGGGACGCGGGCGGCTTCGGCCGTGTCGCACGCATCGCCGTGCAAAGCGCCGCGATCGCGGCGCTGTGGATTGGCGCCGATTTCATCGTGCGGCGGCTGCATCTGCCGGTGCCGGGCGGCGTGGTCGGCCTCGTCGTGCTGCTCGCGCTGCTGTTCTGTGGCGGTATCGCGCCGCGCTGGGTCAAGGCCGGCGCGGACTGGCTGCTGTCCGACATGCTGCTGTTCTTCATTCCGGCGGCAGTCGCCGCCGTGCAATACGGTGGCCTGTTCCGCGCGGACGGCTGGCGCCTCGCGCTGGTGGTGATCGCCGGCACCCTGATGGTGATGGTCGCGGTGGCGTTCGCTGTCGATCAGGCCGCGCGCGTCGAACGGCGTTTCGCGCTGCGCCGCGTGCGGGTTGCGCGTAAGGCAGGCAGTCTGTCGCGCGAGCGCCGATGAACCCGCTCCCGTTCGCTTCGCTGTTGGCCGACGACGCCTCGCGCCTGATCGCGGCCGGCTGCCTCGTGCTGACGATCGCGCTGTACTTCGCGTCGAAGGCGCTGTATGCGCGCGTGCGCTCGCCGTGGCTCACGCCGATGCTGACGGTGCCGGCCGCGCTCGTCGCGATCGTCGTACTCGCGCACATTCCGTATTCGCTTTACTTCGAGGACACGCGCTGGCCGATGTGGCTGCTCGGCCCCGCGACGGTCGCGTTCGCCGTGCCGATCTACGAGTACCGCGCACTCTTGAGGCGCCACTGGATCTCGCTGTCCGTCGGCGTGACGGTGGGCATTCTGGTCGGCGTCGGCGGCTCGCTGATGCTCGCGAAGCTGCTGCACCTGTCGCCGGACTTGCAGCGCAGCCTGATGACGCGTTCGGTGTCGACGCCATTCGCGCTCGCCGTGTCCGACAGGATTCACGCGCCGAAGGACCTGACCGCGCTGTTCGTGATCGCGACCGGCGTCTGCGGCATGCTGTTCGGCGAAATCGTGCTCGCGTTCGTGCCGCTGCGCACGCGGCTCGCGCGCGGCGCGCTGTTCGGCGCGGCCGCGCACGGCGTCGGCACCGCGAAGGCACGCGAGCTCGGCAGCGAGGAGGGCGTAGTGTCCAGCCTGACGATGATGATCGCCGGCGTCGCCATGGTGCTGCTCGCGCCGATGCTGGGGCTGTTGCCGATCTGAACCAGCGCGCTGCCGCACCATCCGGCGCACGCCGAAGTCATCTCGATTTGCTACAATCGCCGTTCGTCTTCGAGGAGCGTTGCGACGGGTACCGCGAATCCGCATTCGCCGGCCGCCCGCCAGGCTCGAAGGCTTCAATTGGCAGCATGGAATGCGCATCGCGCGAATCCGAACGCTGCCTCAAACCGCGCTCACGTCACATTTCTAGTCAATTTCTTAGAAAGGAGGGCGTGATGAACGCCGCAGTCATCGATTCCCAGAAGCAGGATTACGTTGTCGCCGACATGTCGCTCGCCGCTTGGGGCCGCAAGGAACTCACGATCGCCGAGACCGAAATGCCCGGCCTCATGCAGACCCGTGATGAGTACAAGGCGCAGCAGCCGCTGAAGGGCGCGCGCGTCGCCGGCTCGCTGCACATGACGATCCAGACCGGCGTGCTGATCGAGACGCTGACCGCGCTCGGCGCGGACGTACGCTGGGCCTCGTGCAACATCTTCTCGACTCAGGACCATGCCGCCGCCGCGATCGCGCAGGCCGGCACGCCGGTGTTCGCGTTCAAGGGCGAATCGCTCGATGAATACTGGGAGTTCTCGCACCGCATTTTCGAATGGCCGAACGGCGAGCTCGCCAACATGATCCTCGACGACGGCGGCGACGCGACGCTGCTGCTGATCCTCGGTTCGAAGGCCGAAAAAGACCGCTCGGTGATCGCCAGGCCGACCAACGAAGAAGAAGTCGCGCTGTACAAGTCGATCGCCGCGCACCTCGAAATCGACCCGACGTGGTACTCGAAGCGCCTCGCGGCGATCAAGGGCGTCACCGAAGAAACCACCACCGGCGTGCACCGTCTGTACCAGATGGAAAAGGAAGGCCGCCTGCCGTTCCCGGCCATCAACGTCAACGACTCGGTCACGAAGTCGAAGTTCGACAACCTGTATGGCTGCCGCGAGTCGCTCGTCGACGGCATCAAGCGCGCGACCGACGTGATGATCGCGGGCAAGATCGCGGTCGTGGCCGGCTACGGCGACGTGGGCAAGGGCTGCGCGCAATCGCTGCGCGGTCTGGGCGCGACCGTGTGGGTCACCGAAATCGATCCGATCTGCGCGCTGCAAGCGGCGATGGAAGGCTACCGCGTCGTGACGATGGAATACGCGGCCGACAAGGCCGACATCTTCGTGACCGCGACCGGCAACTACCACGTGATCAACCACGATCACATGAAGGCGATGCGTCATAACGCGATCGTCTGCAACATCGGCCACTTCGACTCGGAAATCGACGTCGCGTCGACCCGTCAGTACCAGTGGGAAAACATCAAACCGCAAGTCGACCACATCATTTTCCCGGACGGCAAGCGCGTGATCCTGCTGGCCGAAGGCCGCCTCGTGAACCTCGGCTGCGCGACGGGCCACCCGTCGTTCGTGATGTCGAACTCGTTCACGAACCAGACGCTCGCGCAGATCGAACTGTTCACGCAGGGCGCGAAGTACGAAAACAAGGTGTACGTGCTGCCGAAGCATCTCGACGAGAAGGTCGCTCGTCTGCATCTGGCGCGCATCGGCGCGAACCTGACCGTGCTGTCCGACGCGCAGGCCGGCTACATCGGCGTCGACAAGAACGGTCCGTTCAAGCCGAACCACTACCGCTATTAAGCACGCGGCCGTCCGCGGCTCGATGCGCGCGTTCGCGCGCCCGGCCACGCGGGCGGCGGTAAAAGCTTGACGGTCCGATCCCGGGGCGGCGCGCAATGCGCCGCTTTGTTCGCCAGCGCCGCTTTCCGTTTGCTGGACATCTTCTCCGCACAGGTGCTTACAAGGAGTTCTACATGACCGTGCTGCTGACCTGGCTCATCAACGCGCTCGCGCTGCTGATCATCACCTACATCGTTCCGTCGATCCATATCCGTAGCTTCGGTACCGCGCTGATCGTCGCGATCGTGCTCGGCCTCATCAATACGCTGCTGCGGCCGCTGCTGATCCTGCTGACGCTGCCCGTCACGATCCTCACGCTCGGACTCTTCATTCTGGTCGTCAATGCGCTGTGCTTCTGGCTGTGCGCGTCGCTGCTGAAGGGCTTCGAGGTGTCGGGCTTCTGGTCGGCGTTCTTCGGCTCGATCCTGTACAGCATCGTGTCGTGGCTACTGTCCGCGCTCATTTTCGGCAACCGCAGTCTCGGTTGACCTTTTTGACTATGAATCCGATCGAACTCTCATTCGAATTCTTCCCGCCGAAAACGCAGGAAGGCATCGACAAACTGCGCGCGACGCGCGCGGAACTCGTGTCGCTCAAACCGAAGTTCGTGTCCGTCACGTTCGGCGCCGGCGGCTCGACCCAGCAAGGCACGCTCGATACCGTCGTCGACATGGCGAAGGAAGGGCTCGAGGCGGCGCCGCATCTGTCGTGCATCGGCTCGTCGAAGGACAGCCTGCGTGCGATCCTCAACGAGTACCGCGCGTACGGCATCCGCCATATCGTCGCGCTGCGCGGCGATCTGCCCTCGGGCATGGGCGCGGTCGGCGAGCTGCGCTATGCGTCGGAGCTCGTCAGCTTCATCCGTGCCGAGTTCGGCGACTGGTTCTGGATCGAGGTGGCGGGTTATCCGGAATACCATCCGCAGTCGCGCTCGCCGCGTCACGATCTCGAAAACTTCGCGCGCAAGGTGAAAGCCGGCGCAAACTCGGCGATCACGCAGTACTTCTTCAACGCGGACGCGTACTTCCGTTTCGTCGACGATGCGCGCCAGCTCGGGGTCGACGTGCCGATCGTGCCCGGCATCATGCCGATCACGAACTTCTCGCAGCTGATGCGCTTCTCCGAAATGTGCGGCGCCGAAGTGCCGCGCTGGATCGCGCGCCGGCTAGAGAGCTTCGGCGACGACCGCGAGTCGATCCGCGCGTTCGGGCTCGACGTGGTGACGGCTCTGTGTCAACGGCTCCTCGACGCGAAAGTGCCGGGTCTGCACTTCTATACGCTGAACGCGGCCGCGTCGACCAAGGCGATCTGCGAACGGCTCGCCGTGTAATTGCGATGCCCGCGCGGCTGCAACGGCCGCGCGGTCCCCGCCAGTCTGGCATGGGTCGCAAATTTGTCCCAAATAGCGTGGTAAGTCCCTGTTGAAGCTCATTTTTGGGCTGTCTATCATCGAAACGCAGCCAACCCGGCTGCTGTGCGGAGGACGATATGACAGTGACAAGAAAGACTGCGGCACACCGGCTGTTCGCGCTTCACCAGTTCTGCCTGCCGGCTCTCGCCGCGCTCGCGGTCGCCACGAGCGGCCTCGCGCCCGCCGCGTCGCAGGCGGCCACGCTGCCCGACAAGACGCTGGTGTTCTGCTCCGAAGGCAGCCCGGCGGGTTTCGATACCGCGCAATACACGACCAGCGTCGAATTCAGCGCCGGCTCGTACACGGTCTATAACCGGCTCGTCGAATTTGCGCACGGCAGCACGGACATCGAGCCAGGACTCGCCGAAAAGTGGGACGTGTCGCCCGACGGCCTCACCTATACGTTCCATCTGCGCCACGGCGTCAAATTCCAGACCACGTCGTACTTCAAGCCGACCCGCGAATTCAACGCGGACGACGTCGTGTTCACCTACGAGCGCATGCTCGATCCCGAGAACCCGTTCCGCAAGGCGTATCCAGTCAATTTCCCGTATTTCAACGACCTCGGTCTCGCGAAGAACATCGCCAAAATCGAGAAGGTCGATCCGTACACGGTGCGCTTCACGCTGAAGGAAGTCGACGCGCCGTTCCTGCAGCAGATCGCGATGCCGTTCGCGTCGATCCTGTCGGCTGAATACACGGATCAGCTGCTGAAGGCGGGCAAGGCGTCCGACATCAACCAGTACCCGGTCGGCACCGGTCCGTTCATCTTCCGCAGCTATACGAAGGACGACACGATCCGCTTCGACGGCAATCCCGACTACTGGAAGCCGGGCGTCGCGAAGCTCGGCAAGCTGATCTTCGCGATCACGGTCGATCCGGCCGTGCGCCTGCAAAAGTTGAAGCGCGGCGAATGCCAGGTGATGTCCTATCCGCGCCCGGCCGACATCCCCACCGTGAAGGCCGATGCGTCGCTCGCGATGCCAAGCGAAGTGGGCTTCAACCTCGGCTATATCGCGTACAACACGACCAAAAAGCCGCTCGACAACGTGCTCGTGCGCCGCGCGCTCGACATGTCGGTCAACAAGAAGGCGATCATCGAAGCGGTCTACCAGGGCGCGGGCCAGGCAGCGACGAACCCGATGCCGCCGACGCAATGGGGTTACGACAAGAACCTGAAGGACGCGCCCTACGACGTCGACAAAGCGAAAGCGCTGCTGAAGCAGGCGGGCTACCCCGACGGCTTCGAGCTGACGCTGTGGGCGATGCCGGTACAGCGCCCGTATAACCCGAACGCGCGCCTGATGGCCGAAATGCTGCAGGCGGACTGGGCGAAGATCGGCGTCAAGGTCAACATCGCCACGTACGAGTGGGGCGAGTACATTCGCCGCGCGCACGCCGGCGAGCATCAGGCGATGCTGATCGGCTGGACGGGTGACTACGGCGACCCTGACAACTGGCTCGGCGTGTTGCTCGGCTGCGACGCGGTCAACGGCAGCAACTTCTCGAAGTGGTGCTACAAGCCTTATGACGATCTGATCAAGCAGGGCCGCAGCACCACCAACATGGCCGATCGCACCAAGGCTTATACGCAGGCGCAGGAGATCTTCAAGGACCAGGTGCCGTTCACGCCGATCGCGCATTCGACCGTCTATCAGCCGATCAGCAAGAACGTGACGGGCTTCAAGATCGATCCGTTCGGGCCGACGCAATTCCTGGAAGTTGGGGTGAAATAAGCGGGCGCGGCGCGCTTTTTTGCGCCGCTTTCGTCGCCGGGCGGCTCGGATTGGCCCGCCCGGCCCGTGACAAAACCGTGGCAAAACGTTTGCACGAAGTGTTTCCTGTCGTCAACAGAGGGATTTTGCTCCGCTTGGTAGCCGGCCCAAGCTCAAGTAATATCCCGCTACGCCGGCGCAAGCCGGCCCTGAACCTGGAGGAAACATGAAGCAAAACAATCTGTTGCGCGTCGCGCGTAGGTCCACGCTCGTCGCTGCCGCAGCGGCATCCCTGCTTGGCGTCACGAGCGCGCAGGCCGCTGGGATCCCGAACAAAACCCTCGTTTACTGCTCGGAAGGCAGTCCCGCGGGTTTCGATCCGGCCCAATACACGACGGGCGTCGACTTCACGGCCAACACGTTCACCGTCTATAACCGCCTCGTCGAGTTCGAACGCGGCGGCACCAAGGTCGAGCCCGGCCTCGCGGAGAAGTGGGACGTGTCGCCCGATGGCAAGACCTACACGTTCCATCTGCGTCATGGCGTGAAGTTCCAGACCACCTCGTTCTTCAAGCCGACGCGCGAATTCAACGCGGACGACGTGGTCTTCTCGTTCCAGCGCATGCTCGACCCGAACCAGCCGTTCCGCAAGGCGTATCCGGTGCAGTTCCCGTACTTCACCGACATGGGCCTCGACAAGCTGATCACGAGCGTCGAGAAAGTCGACCCGTACACGGTCAAGTTCACGCTGAAGGAAGTCAACGCGCCGTTCATCCAGAATCTGGCGATGGAATACGCGTCGATCCTGTCGGCTGAATATGCGGATCAGCTGCTCAAGGCAGGCAAGGCCGCCGACATCAATCAGTTCCCGGTGGGCACCGGTCCGTTCATCTTCCGCAGCTACACCAAGGACGCGACGATCCGCTTCGACGGCAATCCCGACTACTGGAAGCCGGGCGCGGTGAAGATCTCGAAGCTGATCTTCTCGATCACGCCGGATGCCGGCGTGCGCGTGCAGAAGATCAAGCGCGACGAATGCCAGGTGATGAGCTATCCGCGCCCGGCCGACATCGCGCCGCTGAAGGCCGAGCCGAACATCGACATGCCGTCGCAACCGGGCTTCAACCTCGGCTATCTCGCGTACAACGTGACGCACAAGCCGGTCGACAAGCTCGAAGTGCGCCAGGCGCTCGACATGGCGATCAACAAGAAGGCGATCATCGACTCGGTCTACCAGGGCGCGGGCCAGTTGGCCACGAACCCGATGCCGCCGACGCAATGGTCGTTCGTCAAGAACCTGCCGGCCGCCTCGTACGATCCGGCCAAGGCGAAGGATCTGCTCGCGAAGGCGGGCTACCCGAACGGTTTCGACCTCACGCTGTGGGCGATGCCGGTGCAGCGCGCGTACAACCCGAACGCGCGTCTGATGGCGGAAATGATCCAGGCGGACTGGGCGAAGATCGGCGTGAAGGCGAAGATCGTCACATACGAATGGGGTGAGTACATCAAGCGCGCGCACGCGGGCGAAGACGACACGATGCTGATCGGCTGGACCGGCGACAACGGCGATCCGGACAACTGGCTCGGCACGCTGCTCGGCTGCGAGGCGATCAACGGCAACAACTTCTCGAAGTGGTGCTACAAGCCGTTCGACGATCTGATCCAGAAGGGTCGCACGACGTCGGACGTGGCGACGCGCACGAAGATCTACGGCGACGCGCAGCATATTTTCGCGCAGCAACTGCCGTTCTCGCCGATCGCGCACTCGACCGTCTATCAGCCGGTCAGCAAGAAGGTAGTCGACATGCGCATCGAACCGCTCGGCTACGCGCGCTTCGACGGCGTCAGCGTCAAGTAATCGTAAAGTTCGCGCAGTAGGCCGCAATACAGTACGCCGCAACACAGTACACTTTTCGCACGGTTAGAAAACTGGTCGAAATGGTCCGGCGACCGGGGTCACGAGCCCTCGTCGCCGGTTGCGTTTTTTCATCACCAGTACCATGGGAGCGAACCATGTTCCGCTTCGTTTTGCGCCGCATCGGCATGGTGATACCGACGTTCATCGGCATCACGATCCTCGCGTTCGCGCTGATTCACCTGATCCCGGGCGACCCCATCGAAGTGATGATGGGCGAGCGCGGCGTCGATCCGGCCATGCATGCGGCCGCGATGCACCGCCTCGGGCTCGACGAGCCCTTGCCACTGCAGTACTTCCACTACATCATGCGTGCCGTGCACGGCGACCTCGGCACTTCGATCATCACCAACACGAGCGTGATGGGCGAATTCCTCGCGCGCTTTCCCGCGACCGTCGAACTGTCGTTCTGCGCGATGCTGTTCGCGCTGATCGTCGGCCTGCCGGCGGGCGTGTTCGCGGCGCTGAGGCGCGGCACGGTGGTCGATCACGGCGTGATGGGCACCGCCCTGACCGGCTACTCGATGCCGATCTTCTGGTGGGGCTTGATCCTCATCATGGTGTTCTCGGTCAAGCTCGGCTTGACGCCGGTGTCGGGCCGCATCGCGGTCGAATACGACATTCCGCACGTGACCGGCTTCATGCTGATCGACTCGCTGATGTCCACCGACGAAGGCGCGTTCAAATCCGCACTCAGTCACCTGATCCTGCCCGCGATCGTGCTCGGCACGATTCCGCTCGCGGTCGTCGCGCGCATGACGCGCTCGTCGATGCTCGAAGTGCTGCGCGAGGACTACATCCGCACCGCGCGCGCGAAGGGGCTGTCGCCGGGACGCGTGATCGTCGTGCATGCGCTGCGCAATGCGCTGATTCCGGTCGTCACCGTGATCGGCCTGCAGGTCGGCACACTGCTTGCGGGCGCGGTGCTGACCGAAACGCTGTTTTCATGGCCGGGCATCGGCAAGTGGCTGATCGACGCGATCGGCCGGCGCGATTATCCGGTCGTGCAGGGCGGTATCCTGTTGATCGCCACGCTGGTGATCGTCGTGAACCTCGTCGTCGATCTGCTGTACGGCGTGCTCAACCCGCGCATTCGCCATACGAGGTAAATCACGATGGCTGACATTCAAAACACCGTCCCCCAAGCGGTTACCCCGCCGAGCGGCCGCGGCATCGCGGCACGCGAATTCTGGGCGAACTTCTCGCGCAACCGCGGTGCGGTCGGCGCGGGCATCATCGTGCTGGTGCTGGTCTTCATCGCGATCTTCGCGCCGCTGATCGCGCCGCACAGCCCGATCGAGCAATACCGCGACTCCGTGAAGATCCCGCCGGCGTGGCTCGACGGCGGCAACTGGAAGTTCATTCTCGGCACCGACGAAGCGGGCCGCGACATCCTTTCGCGTCTGATGTACGGCGCGCGGCTGTCGTTCTGGATCGGCTTCGTCTCGGTGGTCCTCGCGCTGATTCCGGGCGTCGTGCTCGGCCTCGTCGCCGCGTTCTTCGAGAAATGGGCCGACACGCCGATCATGCGCATCATGGACGTGCTGCTCGCGCTGCCGTCGCTGCTGCTTGCGGTCGCAGTGGTCGCGATCATCGGTCCGGGTCTCGTCAACACGATGCTGGCGATCGCGATCGTCGCGCTGCCGGGCTATGTGCGTCTGACGCGCGCGTCCGCCCAGGGCGAGTTGCAGAAGGAGTATGTGACCGCTTCACGCGTCGCGGGTGCGAGCACGTTGCGGCTGATGTTCTCGCAGGTGCTGCCGAACTGCACGGCGCCGCTGATCGTGCAGGCAACCCTTGGCTTTTCGTCGGCGATTCTCGATGCCGCCGCGCTCGGCTTCCTCGGCCTCGGCGTGCAGCCGCCGTCGGCGGAGTGGGGCGCGATGCTCGCGTCGGCGCGCGACTACATCGACAGCGCATGGTGGATCGTCACGATGCCCGGCCTGTCCATCCTCATCTCGGTGCTTGCGATCAACCTGCTCGGCGACGGGCTGCGTGACGCGCTCGACCCCAAACTGAAACGGATGGCCTGATCATGAGCAATCTACTGACCATCCGCAATCTCGCGGTCAACTTCGGTGGCCTGCCCGCGGTCGACCGCATCAATCTCGACGTCGCGCCGGGCGAAGTGGTCGGCGTGGTGGGCGAATCGGGCTCGGGCAAGAGCGTGACGATGATGGCGCTGATGGGCCTGATCGACGCGCCCGGCAAGGTCTCCGCCGACGAAATCACGTTCGACGGCAAGAACCTGCTGAAGGCCTCCGCGAGGGAACGCCGCAAGATCATCGGCAAGGACATCGCGATGGTGTTCCAGGACGCGCTGACGAGCCTGAACCCGAGCTACACGGTCGGCTATCAGATCAAGGAAGTGCTGAAGCTGCACGAGGGCCTGCGCGGCAGCGCGCTAGACAAACGTGCGCTCGAACTGCTCGATCAGGTCGGCATTCCCGATGCAAAGAACCGCATTGGCTCGTTTCCGCATCAGATGTCGGGCGGCATGAACCAGCGCGTGATGATCGCGATGGCGATCGCCTGCAACCCGAAGCTGCTGATCGCCGACGAGCCGACCACCGCGCTCGACGTGACGATCCAGGCGCAGATCATGGAATTGCTGATGCGCCTGCAGAAGGAACGCGGCATGGCGCTCGTGCTGATTTCGCACGATCTGGCCGTGGTGTCCGAGGTCGCGCAGCGCGTCGCCGTGATGTATGCGGGCGAGGTGATCGAGACGAACAAGGTGCCGGACATCTTCGCCGCGCCTCATCATCCGTACACGGAAGCGCTGCTGGCCGCGATTCCCGAGCACAACGTCGGCGCGGTGCGGCTCGCGGCGCTGCCGGGCATGGTGCCGGGCCGCGACGACCGGCCCAAGGGGTGCCTGTTCGCGCCGCGCTGCAAGTACGTGGTCGACGACTGCATGAAGGCGCGCCCCGCGCTCGCGCCGCTGCCCGCGCACGCCGAGCTCACGCGCGTGCGTTGCATCAAGCCGCTGAACCTCGAGAAGGACGCCAACGTTCACACGCAAGGAGGCGCCCGATGAGCGCAGTACCCGAAACCCGTCGCCAGTCGCATCGTACTGGCGATCACGTGCTCGTCGCCGACCAGCTCGCGCGCTACTACACGGTCAAGCGCGGCATGTTCGCGCACGGCACGGTGAAGGCGCTGAACGGCGTGTCGTTCGCGCTCGACCGCGGCAAGACGCTGGCGGTAGTCGGCGAGTCCGGCTGCGGCAAGTCGACGCTGGCGCGTCAGCTGACGATGATCGAAACGCCGAGCGCGGGCCGCCTGCTGATCGACGGCGAGGACGTGGCCGGCGCGAATCACGAGAAGATCGCGGCGCTCAGGCGCCGCGTGCAGATGGTGTTCCAGAACCCGTTTGCGTCGCTCAATCCGCGCAAGACCGTCGAGCAGACGCTCGGCGAACCGCTCGCGATCAACACGCAGATGAGCGCGACCGAGCGCGCCGAGCGCATCGCGCAGATGATGCGCACGGTCGGCCTGCGGCCCGAGCACGCGAAGCGCTATCCGCACATGTTCTCCGGCGGCCAGCGTCAGCGTGTCGCGATCGCGCGCGCGATGATCCTCGATCCGCAGATCGTGGTCGCCGACGAACCGGTCTCGGCGCTCGACGTCTCGATCCAGGCGCAGATCCTGAACCTGTTCATGGACCTGCAGGACGAGTTCAAGACGAGCTACGTGTTCATCTCGCACAACCTGTCGGTGGTCGAGCATATCGCCGACGACGTGATGGTCATGTACTTCGGCGGCGTCGCTGAACTCGGCGACAAGCAGCGCATCTTCTCGAAGCCGCGCCATCCGTACACGCGCGCGCTGATGTCGGCGACCCCGTCGATCTTCGAGGCCGACCGCACGATCAAGATCAAGCTGCAAGGCGAAATGCCGTCGCCGCTGAATCCGCCGTCGGGCTGCACGTTCCATCAGCGCTGCCCGTACGTGATCGACCGCTGCCGCAGCGAGGAGCCGAAGCTGCGAGAAGTGGATGGCCGCCTGGTCTCCTGTCACCGCGCTGAAGAGGTGGGGGACGTGGATGCCTGATGTGGTGGCGGCGCGTCGTCTTGCGCGCCGCTTGTGTGAGGGCGGCTGGATAGCCGCCTTCGCGCGGCGCCGCGGGGCGCGTGCGCTGGGAGGCGCCGCGCCCTGTGGCGCATTTGCTGGAAGGTTCGCCGGCAAGTTTTTTCGCACGTTTCTCTGCGCGTTCGTTCATGCGCTCGCACGCGCCTTTTTCTCCGTATTTCTTCTTGCGTCGCTGTCCGCTTTGTTTCGCGTAGGCTGCGCGCTGTCGGTCGGCGCGGTCGTACCCTGCATCGCTCACGCGGCCGGCGCGGCGGCCAGGGCGCCAGCCCAGGCGGCCCGTCCTGCCGTCACGGTGCCAAGCCCGCCACCGCCGTCCATTGCGCCGCCCCCGGTCCCCGGCACCACGGCGAGCGGCCCGGTGCGCCAGCAACCGGCGCGCATGCCGTTCTATGTCGCGACGCGCGGCAGTACGACGATCTACGTGCTCGGCACGCTGCACGTCGGCGATCCCGCCGACTATCCGGCGGGGCAGCCGTTCCGCGCGCCGATCCTCGCGGCGCTCGCCGCGTCGCCGACGCTCGCGCTCGAACTGTCGCCCGATGAGCTGCTGGTGTCGCAGGACGACGTGTCGAAGTACGGCGTGTGCAAGCACGACTGCCTGCCGGGTCTGCTGCCCGAGCCGCTGTGGCACAAGCTCGCGTTGCGGCTGCGCGGCAACCCGGCCGCGCTCGATGCGATCAAAAAGATGCGGCCGTGGCTCGCGTCGCTGGTGGTCGAGACCTACGACTCGCTGTCCGCGGGGCTGCAAACGGAATACGGCACCGAAGCGCAATTGCAGAACGTCTATCTGAAGACGCGCGGCAAGATCGTTGGACTCGAAACGCTCGCGCAACAGATGCGCGCGTTCACCGGACTGTCGGCCGCGCAGCAGCGGGAGATGCTCGCGCAGGATCTGGTGCAGACGCCCGCGCAGAACGTCGAGGACGTGCGCACGCTGCACCGGCTGTGGCGGGTCGGCGATGCCGATGCGATCGCCGCGTGGCAGGCTGCCAAATCGGAGAAGCTCGCGCGCGACCCGCGCGTCTCCAATTCGATCGACAACCGGATCGTCTACGAGCGCAATCGCCGCTTCGTCGCGAGAATGTTGCAGCTCGCCGCGCCGAACAAGCCGCTGTTCGTCGCGATCGGCGCGCTGCATCTGGGTGGGCCGAAGGGCGTGCTGCAGCTGTTGCGGCAGCACGGCTTCGTGGTTGAGGCGGGTTGAGTCGGTTCGAGACTGCGGCCGTAGCGGCGGGATCGATCAGAAGGCAACTGCAGACCACCGTATAGCGCGATCGCCGTGCTGAGCCAGGCCATCGCGATCAGCGCCGTGAATCTCTGGCGCATTTCTCGGCGGAGTCCGAGTCGTGTTGCATCCTGTGCCTGTTAGCTTCGTCAGAACTTTTTTCGCAAGCAACTAACAGGAAGGAGATCCAAGGATGGAACAGGACATCTTTATCAAGATCGATGGTATCGATGGCGAATCGCAGGACGCGGCTCATCTCAACGAGATCGATGTAATCGGATGGCGCTGGCAAGTTACACAACCGACCGGGATGCTCGCCGGTTCAAGCCGACATGTCCCAACTGCCACTGTCTCCGACCTTGAATTTACTCATCTGATGGACCGTGCCAGTCCGAATCTGGCGAAATACTGCTTCTCCGGAGAGCATATCTCCGAAGCGAAACTTACGGTGCGAAGGACCGGCGGCGTTCCTCGCGAGTACGCAAGAATCACGATGTACGACGTGATTGTCTCGTACGTTGAACCGATTGGAGGCGGTCATTGCTGCCACGAACAGGTGCGTCTGTCGTTTGCACGGATGAAGCACGAATACATATTGCAGAACAATCAGGGCGGAAGCGGGGGCACGGTGACTGCCCTAATAGACATCCGGGCAAACAGGCAGGGTTAATCAAATGCCCGTGTCTTGCACTTTCACATTGAATCGACGCCCCATGTCTAGCTTGCTTTGTCCCGGTCTTGGTAGTGTTCCTGCATTTTCGGGTAATGGGCGATATATCGATGACCCAGATTTCACGAAAGTGGTAAGCGCTGGCGCCATCCCCGCAGGCGAGTACTACATCGTCGATAGGGAAAGTGGGGGGCATTTCGGTTGGCTCTGGGATGCTGCGAAAGACTTATTGGCGGACACGCACCGCGCGGAATGGTTTGCTCTGTACCGCAATGATCAACACATTGATGATTGGACGTTCGTAGACGGTGTGCGACGCGGCAGCTTTCGGTTGCACCCGGTAGGACGATTCGGAGAAAGCGACGGTTGCATTACGCTTTCGTCCCGCGAGGAGTTCAAGGCGCTGCGGTCATACCTGAAAGCCCAGCCGCCCGCATTCATTCCCGGAACGATGACCAGATACTACGGCACGATCAACGTGAAATGAAAAAGGCGCTGATTTGTGTTGCGCTGGCACTGGTGCTGACGCTTCCCATCGCAGTGGGAATTGCCCGCATGCCGGGTATTGATGAATGGTTTGCGAGCGGCGCGGGCTCTGAGTTTTTTGCTCCGCTTTTCAAGGTGCTGGATTCGGTTGGCGGAGAAAACGACACGGACATCATCGTCGCAACGTTGCTCGTTGTCAGTTTTCTGGTCTCCTTGATATTGGCCGTCGCTCTATTAGCGATCGATAGTCATTTGCGTCGGCCGCGCCACCGTTGATTGGACAGCAGCAGCTTTCGGACGACGAGGTACTGCGTCAGATGGCCAGCACCTCGTCGATATGAAAGGAACCGCCGGATCGGATCGGCGTGCGGCGTGATCGACGGTGATGCGAACGCTCAGACGCGCGCGGTGGCCGCCGCATGCACTTCGATGCCTGCGTCGGCGAGCGCGCCGCGAATGCGTCGCGCGAACGCCAGCGCATGCGGGCCGTCGCCGTGCAGGCAGATGGTCTGCGCGTTCAACGGCACCCACTGTCCATCGACGGCTTTCACGCGCTGCTCGCGGATCATCACGAGCGTGCGCGCGAGCACTTCGTCCTCGTCGTCGAGCAGCGCGCCCGGCTCCTTGCGCGGCACGAGCGAGCCGTCGGCGCGATAGCCGCGGTCGGCGAACACTTCCTCGATCGCGGTCAGGCCCGCGTTGCGCGCGGCGCTCACGAGCCCGCTGTTGGCGAGCGCGAACACCGCGACAGACGGATCGAAATCGTGCACCGCGGAGACGATCGCGTCAGCGATCTTCGCCTCGCGTGCGGCCTGGTTGTACAGTGCGCCGTGCGGCTTCACGTGCGCGATGCGCCCGCCCTCGGCCTGCGCGATCGCCGACAGCGCGCCGAGCTGATACAGCACGCCCGCGTAGATCTCGCCCGCCGGCAGATCCATTTCCTTGCGGCCGAAATTCTCGGGATCGTTGAAGCTCGGATGCGCGCCGATCGACACGCCTTTCTGCACGGCCCAGCGCACGCAGTCGCGCATCGCGTTGGGGCTGCCCGCATGCCAGCCGCATGCGATGTTGGCCGAGCTCACGAGGTCGAGCAGCGCCTCGTCGGAGCCGCAGCCTTCGCCGAGATCGGCGTTCAGATCGATTTCCATGGGGATTCCTTTACTTTGTGTCACAGCGCCGCGAGTGCCACCCGGCGCGCGCAACGCTCTTCATGCATCGCGATCGCGGCATCGATCTGCCGCAGATACGTGCGTTCTTCCAGCAAAGCCTGGCGCGCTTCGTAGGGCGTCGTCGCAATGAAACGGACAGCACCGTTCAGGCGCACCTGCGCGAGCTTCCACAGATCGGCCTGAATCACCGCGCCGATCTTCGGATAGCCGCCGGTGGTCTGCGCGTCGCTCATCAGCACGATCGGCTGACCGTTCGGGGGCACCTGGATCGTGCCGGGCAGCACCGCGTGCGACAGCAGGTCAGTCTTGTGCGTGCGCTTCAGCTCGGTGCCGGCAAGGCGATAGCCCATGCGGTTGCTGTTCGGCGTCACGAGCCACTCGTCGGACCAGAACGACTGCTGTGCATCCGCGGTGAAGCTGTCGTATTCGGGGCCGCGCAGCACGCGGATCGGTATGGCCCACGGCACGCCCGACGGATGACGACCGCGCCGCAGCGGCTCGTTGACCAGCACGAACTTGCACCAGGCGGGCGCCTTCACGCCGAACTCGGGCGCCTCGGGCGTGAAGCCGAGGTGACCGCGCTGCTGCGGCGCGCCGACCGGCAGACGGTCGCCGTCGTTGAGCGCGCGGCCGCCGAGTCCGCCGAAATGGCCGGCAAGGTCGGTGCTGCGCGAGCCGAGCATCGGCAGCACGTCGATGCCGCCCGCCACGCAGACATAGCCGCGCATGCCGCGCTTCGCCGCGTGCAGCACGAGCTCCTGGCCGGCCTGCACGGGCAGACTCCAAAATGAATAGACGGGTTTGCCGTCGAGCGTCGCGCCGAACTCGGTGCCGGTGATCGCGACGCGCGTCGCGCGCAAAAAGCGCAGCGCGGTCGGGCCGAAGGTGATTTCGAGGCCGGCCGCGTCGGGGCGGTTGCCGACCAGCCGGTTGCCGACTTCGAGCGACAGCCGGTCGAGCGCCCCCCCCATCGCGACGCCGAGATGCCGATAGCCGTGGCGGCCGAGGTCCTGGATCGTGGTCTGGAGACCCGCGCGGATCACGTCGATCATGCGTGCATCCCCGCGATCGTGAAGCGCACCCGGTCGCCGGGCTGCAGCAGCGTGGGCGGACGGCGCGCCGGATCGAACAGCGGCACCTCGGTGCGGCCGATCAGCTGCCAGCCGCCCGGCGACACCGCCGGATAGATGCCAGTCTGCTCGCCGCCGATGCCGACCGAGCCCGCTGGCACCTCGAGCCGCGGCGAGGCGCGGCGCGGCGTGTACAGCGCGGTGTCGAGCCCACCCATATAGGCGAAGCCGGGCTGGAAGCCGAGAAAGAACACCACGTAGGCGCCGCCCGCATGACGTTCGACGACCTCGCGCGCGCTCAAGCCCGTATGTTCGGCGACCGCCTGCAGATCGGGGCCGAATGCGCCGCCGTACTGCACTGCAATCTCGACGTCGCGACCGGGCGCGACGGCTTTGGCCGCTGCGTTCCAGGCCGTCAGCAACTGCTCGCCGAGCGCGTCGGCGTCGGTCGAGAGCGGGTCGAACACGAGCGTCAGATTGTTCATGCCGGGCACGACTTCGAGCACCTGCGGCCAGTCGCGCGCGGCTTCGGCCGCAGCCCACACGCGCTGCTGGCACTCCAGCGTGGCGGGCGGCGGCGCTTCGCAGACGAGCGCGGCATCGCCGAGGGGAAAAATTCGTGGTTGGCTCATGACTGGGTGGCCCGGATCGAGTCGGAGGATGAGGCGGACAGCGCGGTGCGTTGGCGCATGCCCGGCGCGAAGTCCGCGACGTTTGAAGCGTACATTATCAATAAAATATCGACGATTTACCAATAAGCGTTTTTGCCAGGCTCGTCGGCGGCGGGCATCGTCGTACACTTGCGACACTTTTCCAGCCCATTTTCGTCACGGGAACCTCGTATGACGCGTCATCCCACCAAGATCGTTTCGTCGGAACATCTCGTCTCCGAGAGCAGCGCGGAACTCTCGGAACTCGAATACGCGCTGATCATGGCGGGCAATGCGTTCAACCGCTGGATGGTGCGCTGCATGTCGGCGGCGGGCGACAAGGACATGACCGCGATCGAAGTGTCGCTGCTGCACCACGTGAGCCATCGCGAACGCCGCAAGAAGCTCGCGGACATCTGCTTCGTGCTGAACATCGAGGACACGCACGTCGCGACGTACGCGTTGAAAAAGCTCGTAGCTAGAGGGTACGTAAAAAGCGAAAAGACCGGCAAGGAAGTGTTCTTTTCCGCAACCGGCGCGGGCCGCGAACTATGCCTGAAGTATCGCGAGGTGCGCGAAAACTGCCTGATCTCGACGCTCAAGGAAAGCGGCCTGACCAACCAGCAGATCGGCGAGGCCGCGCAGTTGATGCGCAATGCGTCGGGCCTGTACGACACGGCGGCGCGCGCGGCGGCTTCGCTGTAACGACGAAACACCGCGCAAGCGCCGGCGCGTCACACGCCGCGCATCGCGCGTTCAGCCCGGCAGCGCCGGATGAAACCCCGCCTCTGTGACGATCAGATCGAGCGCAATGTCATGCGCCTCGCGTTCCAGCGTGTCGGTGCGGCACGCTTCGTAGGCGATGCCGACCGTGATCGGCTTGTGCGCCGCCGGCCAGCCGGCCAGCGTGCGGTCGTAATAGCCGCCGCCGTAGCCGAGGCGGTAGCCGTCCGAGTCGAAACCCACGCAGGGCACGAACAGCAGCTCGGGCAGCACCACGCGCCCCGAGGTGGGCTCGGCAATCTTGTGATGGCCGATTTTCATCGGCGTCGCGGGCGTCCAGGCATGGAATTCGAGCGCCATGCCACGTTCTTTAACGATTGGCAGGCTGGCTTCGTGGTGCGAGTCCGCGGCAAGCCAGAGCGCAATCGCCCCGCGCGCGTCGAACTCGCCGGCAAGCGGCCAGTAGAATCCCGCGCTGCGTACCGCGTAGTGCTTCAGCGCGTCGAGCATCCGACGCCCGAGCGCGGCATTCTTCGCCGGCTCGGAAGCCGCTTGCAGACGGCTTTCCAGCAACATCCGGCGCAGCGCCTTTTTCGTTGCCGGGACAGGGTTGCATGCTATGCTTGGGTCCAATTCGCGCTCCAGAAACAACGATGTCAAAACGCCTTTTTCGAGTATATCGCGCGGCCAGTATCGCGCTTGCCGCAGCGGCACTCGTGGCCTGCAGCACTGCCTCGGCCGTCAAGCCCCTTCCGATCTCGCAACTCACGAACGACGACCAGATTTTCGTCCAGCTTCGCGAAGCCTCGCGTACTAACGACGCGGCGCGCGCAGCCCAGCTCGCGAGCATGATCCCGAATTATCCGGCGCCCTCGTATCTGGAGTACTTCCAGATCAAGCCGCAGCTGTTCGATTCGACCGGCCATGCGCGCATCGACGCGCCGGACGCGCCCGTGCTCGCGTTCCTGCAGAAGTACGACGGCCAGGCGATCGCCGATCGCATGCGCAACGACTACCTGACGGTGCTCGGCACGCGTCACGACTGGCGCAACTTCGACCAGCAGTACGCGAAGTTCGTGCTCGACGACGACACTCAGGTCAAGTGCTACGCGCTCGAATCGCGCGCGTCGCGCGGCGAGAACGTCGCGGACGCGGCGCGCGCGCTGCTCGTAGAGCCAAAGTGGTACGGCGACGGCTGCGTCGATCTGATCACGGTGCTCGGCGTGAACCACCAGTTCAGCGCCGACGACATCTGGGCGCAAATTCGTCTCGCGTACGAGCAGAACTACACGAGCACCGGCAGCAAGCTCGTCGACGCGCTCGGCGACCAGCCGCCCGACCCGGTGCTGTTCAGCCAGGCGACCAATACGCCGCCGCTATTGCTCGCGCGCGGCGTCGGACCGGATGCGCAATCGCACCAGCTGGCGCTGCTCGCCATCACGCGCATGGCGCGCAACGATCCGGCCATGGCCGCGGCCACGTTCGCGTCGGTCGCGCCGTCGCTGAATTCGCCGGAGCGCGCGATCGGCTGGGGCACGATCGGCTATCAGGGCGCGCTCAAGCAGATGCCTGGCGCGGTCGACTGGTTCCGGCTGTCGGCCAACGCGCCGCTGTCGAATCCCGCGTATGAATGGCGCACACGCAGCGCGCTGCTCGCAGGCGACTGGAACATGGTGCGCTGGTCGATCGAGCAGATGCCCGAGTCGCTGCGAAAGCAATCGTCGTGGGTGTACTGGCACGCGCGCGCGCTGAAGCAGGCCGGCGACACGGCCACGGCCAGTCAGGAATTCCAGTCGATCGCGTCGAACTTCAACTTCTACGGCCAGCTCGCGCTCGAAGAGCTCGGCCAGAAGATCACCGTGCCGCCGAAAACCACCGTGACCGACGCAGAAGTGCAGCAAGCCGGCACCACGCCGGGCTTCGATCTCGCGCAGCGCTTCTATGGGCTGAATCTGCGGCTCGAAGGCAATCGCGAGTGGAACTGGCCGTTGCGCAACATGTCCGACCGGCAACTGCTCGCCGCCGCCGAGTACGCGCGCCGCATCGAGCTGTACGACCGCACCGTCAACACCGCGGACCGCACGAAGAGCGAGCACGATTTTTCGCTGCGCTATCTATCGCCGTTCCGCAACATCGTCGAGCAGGACGCGCAGTCGAGCGGGCTCGACGTCGAGTGGGCGTACGGGCTGATTCGCCAGGAGTCGCGCTTCATCATCAACGCGCGCTCTGGCGTCGGCGCGGGCGGACTGATGCAACTGATGCCCGCCACCGCGCAACTGGTCGCGAAGAAGATCGGTCTGGGACCGGTGTCGCGCGAGCAGATGAACGACATCGACACCAACATCCTGCTCGGCACGAACTACCTGGCGATGATCTACAATCAGTTCGACGGGTCCGCCGTGCTGGCCACCGCTGGCTACAACGCAGGTCCGGGCCGTCCGCGCAACTGGCGGCAGTCGCTGCAGCGCCCGGTCGAAGGCGCGGTCTTCGCCGAGGCGATTCCGTTTCAGGAAACTCGCGACTACGTAAAAAATGTGTTGTCCAACACGGTCTACTACGCGGCATTGTTCGAAGGCCGTCCGCAATCGCTGAAGGCGCGCCTGGGTTACATCGCACCGTAAGCGCCTTGGCGCCGCAATCTCGCTTCGAGGTTGCGGCGCGCTTCGCCAGCCGTTGCCGCGGCTTCCATCAGGGAGTCGAAAATGCGACATCAAGCCATCGCGGTCATCGGCGGTTCAGGGTTCATCGGCAGCTACCTCGTCAACGCGCTCGTCGAGACGGGCAAGGACGTGCGCGTCGCCACACGGCGACGCTACAACGCGCGACATCTGACCATGCTGCCGATCGACGTGCTCGAAACCGACGTGTTCGATCCGGTGCAACTCGCGCGCTTCGTCGAGGGCGCGGATTGCGTAATCAATCTCGTCGGTATCCTGAACGGCAAACGCGGCAAGCCCTATGGGCGGGAGTTCGCGCATGCGCACGTCGAGCTGCCGACGCGCATCGTCGCCGCCTGTGAAGGCAAGGGCGTGCATCGGCTGATTCATCTGAGTGCGCTAGGCGCCAATCCGAACGGCCCGAGCATGTATTCGCGCTCGAAGGCCGACGGCGAGAAAGCCGTGCATGCGGCCAACGTCGCGTGGACGATCTTCCGGCCGTCCGTCGTGTTCGGACCTGAGGACGCGTTTCTGAACAAGTTCGCGTTCCTGCAGCGCGTGTTTCCGGCCATTCCGCTCGCGATGCCGGACGCGCAGTTCCAACCGGTCTATGTCGGCGACGTCGCGAAGGCGATCGTCAACGTGCTCGATCTCGATGGCGCGAGCGGCCGCACCTACGAGCTTGGCGGCCCGACCGTCTACACGCTCGAAGACCTGGTTTCGTACTGCGGCGACGTGATCGGCAAGCATGCGCGCATCATCCGTCTGCCGGAGCCGCTCGCGCGCCTGCAGGCGTTGAGCTTCGAATTGGCGCCGGGCGAACCGGTGATTTCGCGCGACAATCTCGATTCGATGAAGGTCGCCAACATTCTGAGCGGGCCGCTCGCGCCCGAGCTCGGACTCGAACCGGTCAGCATCGAAGCGATCGTGCCGACGTACCTGACCGGTGCTGCCTCGGGTTCGCGACTCGACACGTTCCGCGCCAACGCCGGACGCTGAAGCCTTTCCCTCTACCTGATAACAAGTATGAAACTGCTGATTGGTGACAAGAACTATTCGTCGTGGTCGATGCGTCCGTGGCTGCTGCTCACGCACTTCGGCATTCCGTTCGACGAGGAACTGATCCTGCTGTACGAAGCCGACACGAATGCGAAGATCCGCGCTCAGGCGCCGCGCGGACCGGGCAAGGTGCCGTGCCTGATCGACGACGCCGGGCAGGCCGTGTGGGATTCGCTGGCGATCGCCGAAACGCTCGCCGAGCGCTTCCCGCAACACGCGCTGTGGCCGCGAGACGCGGCGGCGCGCGCGCATGCGCGCAGCGTCAGCGCCGAGATGCATTCGGGGTTCGGCGAGTTGCGCTCGAAGATGTGGATGAACATCCGTGCGTCGTTCCCGGGCAAGAACGCGACGCCGGGCGCGCTCGCCGATATCGCGCGGATCGAGACGATCTGGCGCGACTGCCTCGAGACCTACGGCGGTCCGTTCCTCTTCGGCGAATTCGGCATTGCCGACGCGATGTTCGCGCCGGTCGCGATGCGCTTCAACACGTGGAAGCCGGCGTTGTCGGAGACCGCAGCCGCCTATGTCGAGCGGCTCACCGAGCTGCCCGCGGTCAATGCATGGATCGACGCCTCGCGCCGCGAAACGCACGCGATCGCCTATCAAGACGAATGCCCATGAATATCTATGCAGTAGGTGGCGCGGTCCGCGACGAGCTGCTCGGCGTGCCGGTGCAGGACCGCGACTACGTGGTGGTGGGAGCGACACCCGAGCAGATGGTCGCGCAGGGCTATCGGCCGGTGGGCAAGGACTTTCCGGTATTCCTGCATCCGCAGACGCACGAGGAGTACGCGCTCGCGCGCACCGAGCGCAAGACGGCGGCCGGCTATCACGGCTTCCAGTTTTTCTATGCGCCCGACGTGACGCTCGAAGAAGACCTCGCGCGCCGCGATCTGACGATCAACGCGATGGCGCGCGAGGTGCGCCCGGACGGCGAGCTGACCGGCCCCGTCATCGATCCGTTCAACGGCCAGGCTGACTTGCAGGCGCGGCTTTTTCGCCATGTCAGCGCCGCGTTCCTCGAAGATCCGGTGCGGATTCTGCGCATCGCGCGTTTCGCGGCGCGTTTCGTCGATTTCACGGTCGCGCCGGAAACGCTGGCGCTGATGCGCGAGATGGTCGCCGACGGCGAAGCCGATGCGCTGGTGGCCGAGCGCGTGTGGCAGGAGGTGTCGCGCGGGTTGATGGAGAAGAAGCCGTCGCGGATGTTCGGCGTGCTGCGCGACTGCGGCGCGCTCGCGCGGATTCTGCCGGAGATCGACGCGCTGTTCGGCGTGCCGCAGCGCGCCGACTATCACCCCGAGGTCGATACCGGTGTCCACGTGATGATGGTGCTAGACCATGCCGCGCAGCAGGGCTACGCGCTGCCGGTGCGCTTCGCGGCGCTGACGCACGACCTCGGCAAGGCGACCACGCCGGAGGACCTGCTGCCGCGGCACATCGGCCACGAGGGCCGCAGCGTCGATCTGCTGAAGCCGCTGTGCGAGCGGCTGCGCGTGCCGAACGAGTGCCGCGATCTGGCGGTGCTGGTCGCGCGCGAGCACGGCAATATTCATCGCGTGATGCAGATGGGGGCGGCTGCTCTGGTGCGCCTGCTCGAGCGCAGCGACGCGATCAGGAAGCCGGCGCGCTTCGCCGAGGCGCTGCAGGCCTGCGAGTCGGATGCACGCGGGCGGCTCGGCCTCGAGATGAGCGAGTACCCGCAGGCCGAGCGGCTGAGGCTTGCACTGGTGGCCGCGCGAGGCGTGGATGCAGGGGCAGTGGCGCAGCGGCTCGCCGATGCGCCGGCCGGCATCAAGGACGCCGTGCATGAGGAGCGCGTGCGTGCGGTAGAGGCTGCGCTGGCTTGAAGTCGCGCGGGCGTAAAGTAGCGCGCGACGGCGCCTACAACACCCGCGCCAACAGCGACAACAGCATCGACAGCACCAGCGTCGACATGAACGGAAACGGATACTCGCGGCCGAACAGCCGCAAGGTCACGTCGCCGGGCATCCGGCCGATGCCGAGCTTCCTCAGCCACGGCCAGCACGACGACAGCACCGCGACGGCAACGAAGGTCGTCAAAAGCCAGCGAATCATCGCGAGTCCTCGAGCCAGAGCGGATTCACAATCACAGCGTATGCGAACGATCGCCGCTCGAAAAGGCGCGCAGCGTATCGTCGAGTCCACGCGAAAACGCGATCACCTTGAAGAGCTCGCCCATCTCCGCCTCGGACAGCAGCTTCTGTACCGCGCTGGCGGCGGGAAGAAAGCGCGCGGCGTCGGCGGGATCGATTTCGCCGAGCACCTGGGTGACGCCCGCGTTCAGCAGAAAGCGCGCTTGCGATGTGAAGCCGAGCAGGTCCGCGCCGGTCTCGACGCCCGCCTCGGCGATGCCGGTGAATTCGACGTGCGCGGTGATGTCCTGCAGACCGGGGTACAGGAACGGGTCGCCGTGCGCGCGGTGCCGGTAGTGGCACATCAGCGTGCCCTGCGCGCGCTGGTCGTGGTAGTACTCGTGGCGCGGAAAACCGTAGTCGATCAGCAAGATTGCGCCGCGCGCGAGCATCGTGCAGATGGTGCGCGTGAAGGCGCGCGCGGCTTCGTGCGTTTCTGTCACGTAGTCGTCGCCGGCCGGTTCGCGGGTCGCATCGATTTCGGTCAGCAGCGCGAGGTCCGCGGCGGCCGCGACGGGGCGGTCGTCGAACGCGAAGGCGCCGTCGCGCCACACCACGCCGCGCTCGCGCCAGACACCGCCGATTTGCGCGAAGAGCCGCACCGGCATCGCATCGAGCACCTCGTTGCCGATCACCACGCCTTCGAAGCGCTGCGGCAACGCGTCGAGCCAGCGCACTTTCGCGAGCAGCGCGGGCGCGGCCGCCGCGATCGTTTCGCGCTGCCGCTCGCGCAGCTCACCCGATAGATCGATGATCGAATAGCTGTCGAACCCGGCGCCGAGCGTGTCGAGCGCATTGAGCAAGCCCGCGGCGAGCTTGCCGGTGCCGGCGCCGAACTCCATCACATCGCGCGTGCCACTCGCCTCCAACGCTTCGGCGAGCGGGCGCGCGAGCGTCGCGGCGAACAGCGGCGACAATTCCGGCGCGGTGACGAAGTCGCTGCCGTCGTCGGCGCGCAGGCCGAATTTACGCGCACCGCCGCTGTAGTAGCCGAGACCCGGCGCGTACAACGCGCGCTCCATGTAGCGGTCGAACGGCAGCCAGCCGCCGGCCGTGTCGAGCTGCGCGCGGATCTGGGCGACGAGCGCGTCGGACTGCGCGAGCGCGCTCGGGCCGGGAGCAGGTAAACTATCGGGCTGGTGAGCTTTGGGATTCATCCCCGCATTGTAAATGACCGTTTCTCCGGACATCGCTGCCCGCGCGGCTGAACTGCCGCTCGAAACGCCCCGCGTCGTGCTGATTACGGGCGCCGCGCGCCGCATCGGGCGCGCGCTCGCCCTCGGCTTCGCCGCGCGCGGCTGGGACGTGGCCGTGCACTACGGTGCCTCGCGTGAGGACGCCGACGAAGTGGTCGCGCAAATCATCGCGCTGGGCCGCCGCGCGGTCGCGCTGCACGCCGATCTCGGCGACGAGACGCAGGTCGCCCGGCTGCTGCCGGACTGCGCCGCTGCGCTCGGGCGGCCGTCGTGCATCGTCAATAACGCGTCGCGCTTCGAGGAAGACACGGCGCGCGACGTCGGCTACGAACTGCTGCTGAAGCTGACCGCGATGAACGTCGGCGCGCCGCTCGTGCTCGCGCGCATGCTTTACGACGCGACGCCCGATGCGGCATTGCGCGACGAAAGCCAGCGCGGCGTCGTCATCAACGTGCTGGATCAGAAGCTGTACAACATGAACCCGGACTATCTGTCGTACACGCTGTCGAAGGCGGCGCTGCAGACCGCGACGGTCGCGCTCGCTCAGGCGCTCGCGCCGAAGCTCCGGGTGGTCGGGCTCGCGCCCGGGCTGACCATGCAATCGGGCGACCAGACCCAGCACGGGTTCGAGGCCGCTCACCGTATGACGCCTCTTGGCCGTGCGTCGCGGCCCGAGGATATCGTCGCAGCCGCGCTGTATCTCGCGGATGCAGCCGGCGTTACCGGAACGACGCTGGTGGTCGACGGCGGGCAGCATCTCGTGCCGCTGCCGCGCGACGTGATGTTTTTGACGGGCGCCTGACACGCGCGCGTGGCCGGCCTTCGAGGCGGCCAACGCGTGTGGCGAAGCGCCCCTTTGCGTGCCCCGCACGCTTTTTTGGACTGGAACGAACATGTTTGCCGCTCTTTCGCACCCCCGGCTCGCCGATTGCCGCCGGCTTTTTCTGCGCAATTACGAAGTGCACATCAATATCGGCGTGCACGACTTCGAAAAGCGCGGCGAGCAGCGCGTCGTGATCAACGTCGAACTGTTCGTGCCGCTCGCGATGTCCACGCCGGTGCACGACAAGCTCACCGAAGTCGTCGACTACGACTTCATGCGCTCGACGATCGCGAGGCGCGTCTCGCAAGGCCATATTCATCTGCAGGAAACGCTGTGCGACGACCTCGTGCGCGCGATGCTCGAACATCCGCAGGTGCGCGGCGCGCGCGTGTCGACCGAAAAGCCGGACGTGTATCCGGACTGCGATGCGGTCGGCGTCGAAGTCTTCCGCATCAAGGAGGACTGAGCGATGAACGCACCGGAAATCCTGAGCGCAGACAACGAAACCGCTGACGCCACCGCGGCACCGAGCGCCGCCCGCGCCTCGAAATCGCCGCTCACGCGCCGCGAGCAGAAGGAAGCGTACGAGAACAACAAGCTCTTCAAGCGTCTCGCGCGCCAGGTCGGCCAGGCGATCGGCGACTACAACATGATCGAGGATGGCGACAAGGTGATGGTGTGCCTGTCGGGCGGCAAGGACAGTTACGCGATGCTCGAGATCCTGATGCGGCTGCGCGAGCGCGCGCCGATCAATTTCGACATCGTCGCGGTAAACCTCGACCAGAAGCAGCCGGGCTTCCCCGAGCACGTGCTGCCCGAGTATCTGACCCAGCTCGACATCCCGTTTCACATCGAGAATCAGGACACCTACAGCATCGTCAAGCGGCTCGTGCCGGAGGGCAAGACCACCTGTTCGCTGTGCTCGCGGCTGCGGCGCGGCATCCTGTATCGCGTCGCCGGCGAGCTCGGCGCGACCAAGATCGCGCTCGGCCATCATCGCGACGACATCCTGCAAACGCTGCTGCTGAACCTGTTCTATGGCGGCAAGTTGAAGGGCATGCCGCCCAAGCTGCAATCGGACGACGGCAAGAACATCGTGATCCGGCCGCTCGCCTACGTGAAGGAAACCGATCTGGAGAAGTACGCCGAGCTGCGTGAATTCCCGATCATTCCGTGCAATCTGTGCGGTAGCCAACCAAACCTTAAGCGCGCGGAAATGAAGGCGCTGGTCCGCGACTGGGAAAAGCGTTTCCCGGGCCGCATCGAGAACATGTTCAATGCGTTGTCGAACGTGGTGCCGTCGCATCTGATGGATCACCAGCTGTTTCCGTTCGCGGGGCTGCGCGCGACCGGCGCAGCCGACCCGCAAGGTGACATCGCGTTCGACGAAGAACCATGCTCGAGCGGCGACGAAGGCGCGCCGCTCACCAGTGCGAAGACCATTTCGCTGGTCCAGTTCGACGACCTGTAACGAGCGAAAAGTGCCTGTTCCGGCGGCATTCCGGCGCTTTTCCACTGGCTTGCAAGCCCTGCCGAGGCCGCGTCTGCGGCCTTTTTTGCAGGTGCAGCATGATAGAATCGTCCGCTCCAAACTCGTCTATTTGCCGACGCCATGAACATCGTCATTTTGGCGGCAGGTACCGGCAAGCGCATGCGGTCCGCGCTTCCCAAGGTGCTCCATCCTCTGGCCGGCCGGCCGCTCCTCGCTCATGTCATCGACACCGCCCGCGCGCTGAAGCCCGCCCGCCTGATCGTCGTGATCGGCCACGGCGCCGAAGCCGTGCGCGAAGCCGTCGCGGCGCCCGATATCCAGTTCGCGGTGCAGGAGCAACAGTTCGGCACCGGCCACGCGGTGCAGCAGGCGCTGCCGCTGCTCGATCCTTCGTTGCCCACGCTGGTGCTTTATGGCGACGTGCCGCTCACGCGTGCGCAAACGCTGCGCGCACTGACCGGGCGTGCCGGCCAGGACGGCTACGGCGTGCTCACCGTCACGCTCGACGACCCGACCGGTTACGGCCGCATCGTGCGCGATCGGCACGGCAACGTGCAACGCATCGTCGAGCAGAAGGACGCGAGTCCCGAGCAGCTGAAGATCGCCGAAATCAACACCGGCATCATCGTCGCGCCGACCGCGCGCCTTGCCGGCTGGCTCGCGGCGCTCAAAAACGACAACGCGCAGGGCGAGTTCTATCTGACCGACGCGGTCGAAATGGCGATCGAAGCCGGCCTCGAAGTCGTCACCACGCAGCCCGACGACGAGTGGGAAACGCTCGGCGTCAACAGCAAGCAGCAGCTCGCCGAGCTCGAGCGGATTCATCAGCGCAATGTCGCCGACGCACTACTCGTCGCGGGCGTGACGCTCGCCGACCCGGCGCGCGTCGACGTGCGCGGCACGCTCGAATGCGGCCGCGACGTGTCGATCGACGTCAACTGCGTGTTCGAAGGCCGTGTGACGCTGGCCGACAACGTCAGCATCGGGCCGAACTGCGTGATTCGCAACGCGAGTATCGGCGCCGGTACGCGCGTCGATGCGTTCACGCACATCGAAGGCGCGGAAGTCGGCGCGAAGGCCGTTGTCGGTCCGTATGCGCGCTTGCGCACAGGCGCGACGCTGCAAGACGAGTCTCATGTAGGGAACTTCGTCGAGATCAAGAACGCGGTGCTCGGTCATGGCTCGAAGGCCAACCACCTCACCTACATCGGCGATGCGGATGTCGGCGCGCGCGTGAATATCGGCGCGGGCACGATCACCTGCAACTACGACGGCGCCAACAAATTCCGCACCGTGATCGAGGACGACGTGTTCGTCGGCTCGGACACGCAACTGGTCGCACCGGTGCGCGTGCAGCGCGGCGCGACGATCGCGGCCGGCACCACGGTGTGGAAGGACGTCGCCGCCGACGCGCTGGTGTTGAACGATAAAACCCAGACGAGCAAGACGGGCTACGTGCGCCCTGTCAAAAAGAAAAGCTGATCGATACGGCGTGCCCACGAGGCGCGCTCACTGAATCCGGCACTGAAAAGGAATACACCATGTGCGGCATTGTCGGCGCGGTTGCGCAACGTAATATCGTTCCCGTCCTGATCGAAGGACTGCGACGCCTCGAATATCGCGGCTACGATTCGTGCGGCGTCGCCGTGCTCGGCGCTCGCGGGCCGAGCCGCGCGCGCAGCGTCGCGCGCGTGGCCGACCTCGAAGGCCAGGTGCGCGACGGTCACCTCGAAGGCGTGACGGGCATCGCGCATACACGCTGGGCCACGCATGGCGCACCGGTCACCGACAACGCGCACCCGATCTTCTCGCGGGATGCGCTGGCGTTGGTACACAACGGCATCATCGAAAACTACGAGACCTTGCGCGAAATGCTGCGCGGCAAGGGTTACGAGTTCGTCTCGCAGACCGACACCGAGGTTATCGCGCACCTGGTCCATAGCCTGTATCGCGGCGACCTGTTCGCCGCGGTGCGCGAGGCGATCGCGCAACTGCACGGCGCGTATGCGATCGCGGTGCTGCACAAGGATCAGCCGCATACGGTGGTCGGCGCGCGTCAGGGCTCGCCGCTCGTGGTCGGGCTCGGGGACGGCGAAAACTTCCTCGCATCGGACGCGCTCGCGCTCGCAGGCAGCACCGAGCGCTTCATCTTCCTCGAGGAAGGCGACGTCTGCGAACTGTCGCTCGATGGCGTGCGCATCGCCGATCGCCAGGGCGAGGCCGCGCAACGCGAGGTGCGCCAGGTGGCGGCCTATGGCGGCGCGGTCGAACTCGGCCCGTATCGCCACTTCATGCAGAAGGAAATCTTCGAGCAGCCGCGCGCGATCACCGACACGATTCCGCAGGCCGACGCGTTCGATGCGTCGATCTTCGGCGAAGGCGCGCGCCAGGTGTTCGCGGACATCGACAGCCTGCTGATTCTCGCGTGCGGCACCAGCTACTACTCGGGGCTCACCGCCAAGTACTGGCTCGAATCGCTCGCGAAGATTCCGACTCAGGTCGAGATCGCGAGCGAGTATCGCTATCGCGAGTCAGTGCCGAATCCGAAGTCGCTGGTGGTGGTGATTTCGCAGTCGGGCGAAACCGCCGACACGCTCGCGGCGCTCAAGCACGCGCAGGCGCTCGGCCACAAGCACACGCTCGCGATCTGCAACGTCGGCACGAGCGCGATGGTGCGGCAGACCGGGTTGTCGTTCCTCACGCACGCGGGCCGCGAGATCGGCGTCGCGTCGACCAAGGCATTCACGACGCAGCTGGTTGCGCTGTTCACGCTGGCGGCAACGCTCGCGAAGCTGCGCGGACGTTTGAACGACGAGCAGGAAGCGAGTTATCTGAAGCAGTTGCGCCACCTGCCGGCGGCGCTTAACAGCGTGCTCGCGCTGGAGCCGCAGATCATCGCGTGGTCGGAGGAGTTTTCGCGCAAGGAACATGCGTTGTTCCTCGGACGCGGCATGCACTATCCGATCGCGCTCGAAGGCGCGCTGAAGCTCAAGGAGATTTCGTATATCCACGCCGAGGCGTATCCGGCTGGCGAGCTGAAGCACGGGCCGCTGGCGCTCGTGACCGAAGCGATGCCGGTGGTGACGGTCGCGCCGAACGACGCGCTGCTCGAAAAGCTGAAGTCGAACATCCAGGAAGTGCGCGCGCGCGGCGGCGAGCTTTATGTGTTCGCCGATGCCGATACGAAGATCGTCAACGGCGAAGGGCTGCATGTGATCCGGATGCCAGAGCACTATGGCTTGCTGTCGCCGATCCTGCACGTCGTGCCGCTGCAGTTGCTCGCGTATCACACCGCTTGTGCGCGTGGCACGGATGTGGATAAGCCGCGGAACCTGGCGAAGTCGGTGACGGTGGAGTGACGAAGACGTAGCGGCAAACCGGGCCGCAAGCTCACGCAATCAGCCGCGACGCCATGCGCTCCGGCGGAGGAAACACCATCGGCATCTGTCTTGCCACGATGCCTCGACGTGAGGACGCCACATCGACTACCCTCTGTCGACATCCCACGTGGCCTCGTCATCATGAAGACCTCACCTCCCAACACGCTAACCGAAAAGCTGAAGTCACGCGTCATGCTAATCGCGCTGTTCGTCGGTTCGATGTGGGCGGTGTTCTTTCTGTCGGTTGCGTTGCCGTTCCTGCATCTGAACGAACACGGCGTCGTGCCGCGTTCGCTCGACGGCTTGCAGGGCATCCTGTTCGCGCCGTGGCTGCATGCGAGCCTCGGGCACATCGCCGCCAACACGAGCGGGCTCGTCGTACTCGGCTGGCTGTGTACGTGGCCGAACATCGCCGGCTTCTGGCGCGCGACCATCGGCGCGATGCTCGGCGCCGGTCTTTGCGCGTGGCTATTCGGCGCGCCGTATTCGGTGCACATCGGCGCGAGCGGGCTGGTGTTCGGCTATGCGGGTCACCTGGTTGCGCGTGGTTACTACACGCGCAATCTCGTGTCGATCCTCGTGGCCCTGGTCGTCGTCAGCAGCTACGGTCTAAGCCTGCTGTTCGGCGTACTGCCGATCTATCCGGATGTGTCGTGGCAGAGCCATGTCGGCGGCGTGCTCGGTGGTGTGCTCGCCGCGCGTACGGGGGCCGGCGCGGCAAACCGGGTACGCGTGCGCTGACCCACCCGCATTTTTTCGCGTGTCGGCATATCGCCGGGTGATCGACGAATCCTACAACTCCGGCCGCGCCAGATCGCTCGCGACGATGTGTTCGCCATACACCTGCGCGGCCGCGAGCGCTTCGAGTCGGCTCGCGTGTGGGCCCAGTTCGGGCGCGCCATCGAATGGAAACAGCACGCGGCCGTCGGTCGTGCGCAGCACCTTCAACACGCCGAAGAAGCGCCGGTAGCCGGCCATTTTCGCGCTCGCCGAAATCTCGAAGTCGTCCTCCGACGTGCCCGGGACGCTGGGAATAAACGCGGTCTTGCTCATAGCTGAAAACATCGGTTGTTCGTTGAGGCGGCGCGCAACGATGCGCGCGGCCGACGCGCATTGTCTCAAATCGGCGCGAAGCGTGAATCGAGTCGGCAATCCGCTGGTCCGCCAATGGTTTCATCGGTAAACGAATGTCAACTTTCACGGCAATGTCATAGGCGCTCCATAAAGTCTGCCCGCAAATAAAACCGCATTCCCGACAGGGCAACAAAGAGACAGCAACAGAGGGCAACGAACATGTCACACCGCATTGGGCTACGCGCACTCATCATGGCCGCTTGCGCGGCTTTAATCGCTTTGATCGTGGCCGCCTGCGGCTCGTCTTCTTCGTCCGGCGGGCTGCAACTGACCGGACAGCAGCAGATTCGCCACGTCTTCGTGATCACGCTCGAAAACGAAAACTACGCGACCACATTCGGCGCCAACACCAAAGCGCCGTATCTCGCGCAAACGCTGGCATCGCAAGGCGCGCTCGTGCAGCAGTACTACGGCACGGGCCACGTCAGTCTCGACAACTACATCTCGATGATCAGCGGCCAGTCGCCGACCAACGAGACCGACAACGACTGCATGACCTATCAGGACTTCAAGCTGACCGGCATGACGTCCGATGGCCAGGCGATCGGCTCGGGCTGCGTGTATCCAGCGAGCGTGAAGACGTTGCCGGACCAGCTGAAGGCAGCGGGCTATACGTGGAAGGGCTATGAAGGCGACATGGGCAACGATCCGTCGCGCGAAGCCGCTACCTGCGGCCATCCGACGCTGAACACGACGGACCTGACGCAGTCGGCCGAAGCGCCGAGCGCGGCCGTGCCGCTCGGCGACCAGTATGCGACGCGCCACAATCCGTTCATGTACTTCCATTCGATCATCGATTCGCCGGACTGCGGACAGCACGTCGTCAATCTGAATAACCTGCAGAACGATCTGCAATCGGTCTCGACCACGGCGAACTTCAACCTGATCACGCCGAACCTGTGCGACGACGGCCACGACGCACCTTGCGTGAACGGCCAGCCGGGCGGCCTGACGAGCGCGAACACGTTCCTGCAGAAGTGGGTGCCGATCATTACCGCATCGCCGGCGTTCCAGAAGGATGGCCTGCTGATCATCAACTTCGACGAAAGCAGCTACGCGACGGTCACGCAGTCCGCGTCGGGCGAGGATCTGGTATTTGCGGGCACGACCTGCTGTAGCCAGCAACCCGGCCCGAACCTGCCGTCGTTCCCGGAGACTTCGTCGCTCGCCTATAACGGCATCACGATCAACCTGACCAAGTCGAGCTACGGCGGCGACCAGACCGGCGCTGTGATGATCTCGAAGTTCATCAAGCCGGGTACGGTGTCCACGGTGCCGTACAACCACTATTCGATGCTGAAGAGCATCGAGGACATCTTCCAGCTGGACCACCTTGGTTATGCGGGACAGGCCGGTCTGGTGGGGTTCGGCAGCGACATCTTCACGAACCTGTAAAAGACTCGATGCTGTCTTCTGTCATGCGATTCACGGCGCGCGCGAGCGCGCGTCGGATAGCGCTCGCCGCCCTGATGGGCGGCGCGTTACTGGGGGGCGCCGGTGCGGCGCCCGCTGTTGCGTCGAATGCGACACCGGCATCCGCCGATGCGAAGCCCGTCTATAGCGACGCCGCCGCGCTCGGCAAACTGATGTTCTTCGATCCGGCGCTGTCGGCCTCGGGCAAGATGTCGTGCGCGAGCTGTCACAGTCCCGAGCACGCGTACGGGCCGCCCAACGGTCTCGCCGCGCAACTGGGCGGCGTGGACTTGCATCAGCAGGGCACGCGCGCAGTGCCGAGCCTGCGCTACGTGCTGAACCGTACGCCGATCTGGACGCATGCGCAGGCGGCGAGCCTGTCCGAGCGGCTCAGCGAAACGGACAACGCGCCGGTCGGCGGCTTCGGCTGGGACGGGCGCTTCAACTATCTGCACGATCAGGCGAACTTCCCGCTGTTCAATCCGAACGAGATGGCCAACAAGGATCCGGCCGCATTGCTCGCGAAGATGCAGCGCGCGCCATACGCTGCGCGCTTCAAGGAAGTATTCGGCCAGAACATTTTTGCCGATCCGACCAGGGCGTTCACCCAGGCGATGTACGCGATCGAGCGCTTCGAGCTCGAAGACCCGAGTTTTCATCCGTACACGAGCAAGTTCGACTACTACCTTGACGGGAAAGTGCAACTAACTGCACAAGAGTTGCGCGGCAAAAAACTGTTCGACGACCCCGCCGGCGGCAATTGCGCATCCTGTCATATCGACCAGTCGGGCGTGAACGGCGCTCATCCGCTTTTCACCGACTTCAACTTTCAGGCGCTTGGCGTGCCGCGCAACGCTGAACTGAAGGTCAACGCCGATCCGAAGTATTTCGACATGGGCCTGTGCGGACCATTGCGTACGGATCAGAGCGACAAGCTGAACTGCGGACTGTTCAAGTCGGTATCGCTGCGCAATACCGCGACGCGTCACGTGTTTTTTCACAACGGTCGCTTCCACACGCTGAAAGAGGCGTTGCGTTTCTACGTGCAACGCGATACGAACCCGGACAAGTGGTATCCAAGGGATGCGCAGGGCAAAGTCGACAAATTCAACGATCTGCCGGTCGCACTGCGCGTGAACGTCGATACGACCGACGAGCCGCTGACGCGCAAAACGGGCGAGCGTCCGGTCTGGTCCGAGCGTGATATCGACGACGTCGCCGCGTTCCTCGCGACGCTGAGCGACGGCTATGACCTGAAGTCAAAAGCGGTCAAATGAACGCATCGGAAAGCGGGACGAGTTCCGCTCACCCTTGATTTAAAAGACAAAAATTGCCGAGGAAAGGCGCCGCCCGACGCAGCGGCGCTATAATGCGCGGATCTTTGCTTCCTCCGACGTCCACTATGAGCCGGTTACTTTGCCTGATCGTGCTTTCGCTCGGCCTCGCGCAAACCGCGGCGGCCGACGAAAACACCGACCGAATATCGGCGTATCTGACGCAGAAGTTCGGTGTGGGCAAAGAAAAGGCTCAAAAGATCTCCGACGCGGTGCAATCCGCCGCCAACAAATACTCCCTTCCTCCGGCGCTGCTGCTCGCCATCATCTCGATCGAATCCCGCTTCAAGGAAAAAGCCCGCGGCGCCAATGGCGCGACGGGGCTGATGCAGGTCGTGCCGCAGGCGCACCGCGGGCTGCTGCGCAACGTGAAGGATCTGACCGAGCCGGGTGCGAACATCGAAGCGGGCTCGGCGATTCTGTACGGCTACATGCGCTCGGCGAACGGCGATCTGAATACCGCGCTCAAGAGCTATGGCGGCTCGAAGGCCTATGCGCAGAAGGTGAATCTGCGCGTGGAGGATTTCGCGGCGGTTGCGACACCTGCCGACGGCGCTTCCGGGGCCGCTGGGCGGGCCGCGTCGTGCGAGGCGGATCGTTGCGCCAGCGCGAATCCGTGGGCCGACGCGTTCAGCGTGCCGGCGGCGCTCATTGCATCCGCGGCACCCGCCGCGAGCGGGGCAGCCGGGGCATCGTCGGCCGCGACCTCTGGGTCGACTTCGGCCGCGACGGTGGGCTCGGCGCGCACGACGTCGAACTAGGCACGCACGCGCGGTCTCTTCTCGCATTTTCGCCCGTTTGCACTGCGAGGGCGCGGCGGCGTGCTTCAAGTTGACGCCCTGTTTCCCGCTGTAATAGGGTCCGGGCTGTACCTTGCACGCTTTTTACGCACCTGACGCTGCCCGCTCTACAATGCATTTCCATTCGCGCTCACGAGGCGCTTCTCGCAACTGATCATGCAGAACCCCTTTTCCCGCACCACCGCCGCGGCCCTGTTCGGGCTGGTCGCGCTCACGGCATGCAGCAGCACGCCGCAACCCAAATTCACTCAGGAACTATTCGAAACCGGTGCAAGCCCGTACGCGCGCAATTTCAATTCGAGTACGGACGATAGCTGCGAAGCCGCGCGCCGCGCATTGCTGAGCCAAGGCTATCTGACGACGATGTCGCGTCCCGATACCGTCGACGGCACGAAGAATTTTCAGCCGACCGGCGATTCGCACGTGGTCGTCGAATTTCACGTCGTGTGCACGCCCGGCGAAGAGGCGGCCGATACCAGCATCGTGTACGTGAACGCGGTGCAGAACGGCTTCGCATTGAAGAAGAGCGATACGTCGGCGAGCGTCGGGCTCAGCGTGCTCGGTTCGCTGTCGCTGCCGATTCGCTCGAATAGCGACGCGATGGTGAAGATCTCGAGCGAGACGATTCCGTCGGGCAAGTTCTATGACCGCTTTTTCGGTCTCGTCGATCATTACTTGCAGACGGTCGTGCGCACGCAGCCGGTGACGAGCAGCCCGATCGAGACGCGGGCGCTGCCGATGCCGGTAGCAGCGCTGCTTCGACTGACGATCCCTGAGCCGGTGCCCGAGCCGGTAGCGGCGACCACCTCCGCTGCAGTTCGAGCGACGCCGACCGTGCCGGTTCAGACGACGTCACCAGCGCTCGCGCAGCCGACGACCGACAAGCCTGTCGCCGTGGCGCCACCAGTTGCGGCTCAGCCGGTCCAGTCAGCGCCCGCGCCAGTGCAGTTAACCGCGCCCGCACCGGTTCCGTTGACGACACCGTCGACATCCTCGCCGGTCCAGCCCGCCGACCCGATTGGCCAGGCTGCAGCGATCGAACCCGCGAGCGGCACGGCGCCTCTGGTGCCGTGACAGCCGCGCAGCGGCTTTCGCATCGAGGCTGATCAAGGTCCGATCAGCCTCTGATTCAGGCGCGCAGCGATATTCACCTTATGGTGTTTACTTGATACGTATACATACGTAGTAGTAGTTAACAAGGGTTAACCGATTCTGTGGATAAGTCGCAAATGTCGCGCCGCTTCAACATCATGCGAAACCTATAACCCTGCGGAACACGTCGGTAGAAAAACTACATAACTGGGATAAGTTCGAACACCGTTAGCCGACCCTGATCTTTATCAAGATTTCGCGCACAGGCTGTTCGTCGCGGTATCCCGAAGTTATTCAGAGGTCGCTGTGGATAACCACGCCTCCGACCGACACTTCCCGTTGCTCCCGCATCGACGCTTCGCGCGACGCGAAGGGCTCGCCAACGCACAGATTTCCGCCCACCGAACGCGCACATTGATAGCTCGGTACGAAGATTGCACGCCTTCTTATTGCAAGCGCAACTGTTGCTATTTAGTCAAAACCATTTGCCCAGCGAACAATCCGGCATAGAGTTAAAGTGCTTTGTGAGGTTTCTGGTGCAGTGCGGGGGATGTATGAAACGCAGATCAGCACGACAGCTAGTCCGTCTTCTGTCGGACCTTCGACATGCGGCCCATTGCAGCTCGTTGCGCGCGGTCGCGACCAGTCGAATGATGGCGCTGGCAGCCGCCGAGGCCGCCGAGAACGGCGACGCCGCTCGCGACGACGACAGTCCCGAGTCCACGCGCGATGGGCAGCGCGACAAGCTGTTCCGGAGCAGATCATGAGAGCCGCGAGCGAACAGTCGTTGCGGTTTCTGGTCGAGAAGTGGCTTTCGCCATCGCCGGCCGAGCCGGTTCACGTGACGGAGTTCAGCCGCACACGTGCGGGCGGGCGGCGCTATGTGCGGGTGGAGACGTCCCCGGAACAAGGCGGGCGGGGTTTGTTCTTCTTTCGCCACGACGACGGCTGCTGGTGCGTGTTTCCGCCAACCGCCGATACGCCGAGCCCATTCGCTCATCCGCGCGCGGCATAGTTGGGCGAAGGGGCAGGACGCCTGTCGGCGCGCATCGCGCACCGAGCGTTGGCGTCGAATCGTTTTATAACGCTGTAAATCACATCACCTGCGGCGCACGCTGCCGGGCGCGTTTCCAGCCCGGCAGTATCTGACACACGATCAATCCCGCGAGCATCAGCGCAGAGCCGAACAACGCGCGAGTCGTCAGCGTTTCGCCGAGGACGAGCCAGCCCGCAAACGCCGCGAACACGCCTTCCATGCTGAAAATCACCGCCGCATGCGAGGGCGCCGCGTAGCGCTGCGCGACCACCTGGATCGTATACGCGACGCCCACCGATAACGCACCGCCGTACGCGATCGTCGGCGCGGCTCGCGCAATTATCGCGGCGCTAAAGGGTTCGACGGCAAGGCCGATCGACAGACACACGAGCCCACAGGTCACGAACTGCGCGAGTGCGAGCATCAGCGTGTCGTGGCGCGCCGCGAAGCGGCCGACCAGCATCATCTGCGCGGAAATCACCAGCGCCCCGGCGAGCTGATACCAGTCGCCGTACAGCATTGAAAAGTGCTCGTCGACGCTCAGGAAGTACATGCCAACGGCCGCCAGTAGCGCGCCAAGCCACGTACCGAGGCCAGTCCGGTGGCGAAACAGCACGCCAAGCAGCGGCACGATCACCACATACAGCGAACTGATGAAGCCCGCGTTCGCGATCTTCGTGTACTGCAGGCCGATCTGCTGCAGCGAGATCGACACGGCCAGCACGACGCCGAGCAGCCCGCCCGCGCCAAGCAGTTCGCGGGCTCCGCCGGGCGCGCGCTTCGTCAGCTCGGCGAGCGCCGCGCGGCGCACGCAGACGATCATCGTCAGCACGACGAGCGCGCCGAGCAGAAAGCGCAAGCCGGTAAACAGGAACGGGCCGATCGTATCGAGGCTCAGTCGCTGTGCGACGAACGCGGAGCCCCAGATCATCGCGGCGATCAGCATCAGCACGTTCGCGCGCAGGTGTTGGCGGGTATCGGGATTCAAGATTTCTTCTGATTTGTCTTGGGATCGCGCTGGGAAGCCGCGCAGGCGCGCCACGCGGTGCTCAGCCGGTAAGGAATCGCTCACATGATACGCGGGCGTCGCGCGCCGGGCAGGCAAACCCCGCGAGTCGCGCGATAATCGCGCAACGGCCGTGCGGTCGCCGGCCTGCGGATCGCGGTGATCAAGCGACTTGCGGACCGGACCGCGATCCCCCGCTCCTTCCACGAGCAAACGACATGGACGACAAGGACTGGATCGCGGGCGCCGCGAAGGCGCTCGCGATCATCGAAGCATTCGACGAAGAGCACGCGCGCATGACGCCAACGATGGTCGCCGCGCGCGCCGGCCTGTCGCGCACGGCTGCGCGCCGCTATCTGCTGACGCTGCGCGAGCTCGGCTACGTCGACACAGACGGCAAGCTGTTCTGGCTCGCGCCACGCGTGCTGCGGCTCGGCCAGTCTTACCTCGATTCGGCGCGGCTGCCGCGCATGGTGCAACCGTTCCTGCAGCGGATCACCGCGACCGTGCAGGAAACCGCGCTGGTCGCGATCCTCGACGAACACGACGTCGTCTACGTCGCGCGCAACGGCGTGAATCGGGCGCTGGCGGTCGGCTTCGTGACCGGCTCGCGCGCGCCGGCGCCGTTATCGTCGGCGGGGCTCGTGCTGCTCGCGTTCCAGCCGCCCGACAGCATCGACCCGTGGCTCGCGTCGTATCCGATCAAGGTTTTCACGCCGTACACCTATTCGACCGTCGAACGGCTCAGAGAAGTGCTTGGCGAAATCCGCCGCAACGGCTACGTGGTCACCGACCAGCAGCTCGAGATCGGTGTGCGCGGCGTCGCGGTCCCGCTGCGCGACCGGCACGGTACGGTGGTCGCGGCGATCAGCGTTAGCATGCCGATCGGCGAGGAGTCGGCGAACGCCGCGCTGCACCGCGTTTTGCCGGCGCTGCAGGAGACCGCGAGCCTGCTGCGGAACCTGGTTTGAGCGCCGCGAAGCGGTCGGCGAGGCGCGCGGGCAGCGGCTTCACGGGGACCTGGCAGGGTCCTTGGTGCGCCTTGCAGGTAGATGAAAGCACGCTGAAAGCAGGCTGTCTCCCGGAAAATACATATCGAGTTTTGCGCATGACAAACCGCCTACGCTTGGGTAATACTCTCCCGCGGGGAGCACAAGGCACCTCGAAGTCCAGCCGCTCTACCGTGCAGCTGTATTCATTCACATTGACTCAGTCGTCTGGTTTGGGGATCAACACATGAAAAAAGTTATCGTCTCGCTCGCAGCCGCTTCGATCGCACTCGTTTCCGTTCAGGCTTTCGCGCAGGCATCGGATGCCGCTGCTATGGAAGCAGCAAGCGCACCGAAGAAGCACCACATCAAGCAGCTGAAGACCCACGGCAAGAAGGCACACGTTTCCGCCGCAGCTTCGGCAGCAGGCACGAACGACAAGGGCGTGCAGAACTAAGCCAACGCGCGCTCGTTGGGCGCGACATAGCGCTGCGCCGCACCGTTTGCCGGTCGGTGCAGCCGGTGGCGGCAGATGCGTTGCCAGCAAAAAGGCCAGAGCGCGAGCTCTGGCCTTTTTGCTGTTGCGGCGGATATTGCGCGGGAAGATCAGCCCGCGAGCCCGCGCCGGATCACTTCATCCAGCAGCCCGTTCAGGCCGTCCGGATGACTGGCGGCGCGCGTTTTCAGCTCCTCCACCAGCTCGCCGTTGAGCTTGCACGCAAACGGGACGAGGCCTTGCGCCTGATCGAGCTTGCGCTGCTCGCGCCGGTCGATCTTCGGCTCGGTCGCCGCGTTCTTGCCGCCGCGGTTCGCGGTCGCCTGTTTCATCGCGTTGCCCAGTTTCAGCGCCTTGTTCTTTTCAAGGTCGGTTTTTTTCATCATCGGAAAGGCCTCTGCCAAATAGATCAACCCGCATTGTACGCAAGCGCGGGGCGTCAGCCGACGCGGTCCGGTGCGCCGGCGAAGACGCTGTCCATCAACGCGCGCATCCTCTGCCAATGCGTGCCTTCCCAGAACACGCGTCCGCATACATCGCAGGTCACGAAGCGGCTGTGCCGCTGCAGCACGCCGTGCGGCACGCGCGGGCCGGCTTCCTCGCGTGCGATGCGTCGCAGCGGCGCGTTGCATACGAGGCATAGCCGAAACGGTTGCGCGCTGCGCGCGAGGTCGAGCCGCTCGAACACTTCGCGCAACTGCTCGCGCGGCCGCAGCGCGCGCACGTAGCAGCCATGCGTGATGTTGCGGCGTTTGAGCAGCTCGCGGTCGCGCGTCAGCACGATGCGCTGCTGCGCGGCGGCGAGCGCCTCGATATCGGCGTCGGGAAAGTGGTTGTCGTACAGCGTATCGAAGCCCGCAAGCCGCAGAAGCGGCGCGAGGCCGCCGAGATGCGCATCGGCGATGAAGCGCATCACGCGCAACGGGCGCTCGCGCACGCGCAGCAGCGGCTGGATGTCGAGCGCCTCGAATTTCGGATAGACCGCGACGCGGTCGCCGTCGGCGAGCGGATGATCGAAACCGACCGAGTCGCCGTTCACCAGTATCAGCTCGACCTCGGTATGCGGCACACCGAGCACTTCGATCATGTGCTTGGTCGTTGCGCCGCGCGCGCAGACGCAGGTGAACGCGCGCCGGCGCAGCGGCCGGGCGATGAAGTCGTTCAGCTCCTCGTAGAAGCGGAATGTCGCGGTGACCATGCCTGCAGTATCGCACCGCTCGGGTTGCGCGTTGTCCTGCGCTTGTCGCATGAGTGTGCTCTACTTCGGGTTCTTTAGAAGACGGAGCGATAGATGGACATCGGTTTTATCGGTCTCGGCGAGATGGGCGCCGCGATGGTTGCAAACATTCTGAAAGCCGGGCACCAGGTGCGCGTGTGGAACCGCTCACCGGAAAAGGCTCAGCCGCTGGCCGGACTGGGCGCGCAAGTCGTCGCGACGCCGGCTGAAGCGTTTGCGGGCGACGCCGTGTTCTCGATGCTCGCCGACGATGCCGCGCTGCGCGAAGTCATCACCGCGTCGTTGCTCGAACATGCGCCGCGCGGGCTGATCCACGCGAATATGGCGACGATTTCCGTGGCGCTCGCCGAGGAACTGGCGACCGCGCACGCGTCGCGCGGCGTGCATTACGTCGCCGCACCGGTGCTCGGGCGACCCGACGTCGCGGCCGCGGGCAAGCTGACGATCGTCGCCGGCGGCCCGGCCGAATCGATCGACCGGATCCAGCCGATTTTCGACGCGCTCGGCCAGAAGACCTGGCGCATCGGCTCGCTGCCGCAGCAGGCGAACGTGATGAAGCTGGCCGCGAACTTCATGCTCGGCGCGGCGATCGAGACGCTCGGCGAAGCGGCCGCGCTCGTGACGGGCCACGGCCTCGCGATGCAGGACTTCCTCGACGTGATCACGAGCGGCCTGTTTCCGGGACCGGTGTACTCGGGCTACGGCAAGCTGATCGCCGAGCAGCGCTTCGAGCCGGCGCTGTTCAAGGCGCGTCTGGGACTGAAGGACGTGCGCCTCGCGCTCGCCGCCGCCGATGCGGTCACGACGCCGATGCCGGTCGCGAGCGTGGTTCGCGACAGCCTGATCGAGGCGATCGCGCACGGCGACGGCGAGAAGGATTTCGCGGTGCTGGGTCAGGTCGCGACGCGCCGGGCCGGCCGCTGACGGCGCTGTTGATCGCCGGACGCGAGCGATCGACGCAGCGTGGCCGCATCAGTCGCGCTGGGCGGCAAGGCATAATAGCCGCCCGATCCCCCTACACCCGATTTCGATGACTCTGCATACCTGGTGGCTGTTCGCCGCCACCGTTTTCGTCGTTTCCGCGATTCCCGGTCCCAACATGCTGCTCGTGATGACGCACGGCGCCCAGCACGGCCTGCGTCGCGCGAGCGCGACGATGGCCGGTTGTCTGTCGGCGCTGGTGCTGATGCTGGCGGTCTCGGCGGCGGGGCTCGGCGTGTTTCTGGCGGCATGGCCGACCATGTTCAACGCACTGCGCATGATCGGCGCGGCCTACCTCGTATATCTGGGCATCAAGGCATGGCGCGCGCCGGCCGACGAAACCGCCGCGCACAACGTCGACGACCTGACAGCCCGGCCCGCGCGCTCGCGCTTCGCGCTATTTCGCAACGGCTTTCTGGTCGCGAGCAGCAATCCGAAGGCGATCCTGTTCGCGGCCGCGCTGCTGCCGCAATTCATCGATGCAACCCAGCCGAAGTTGCCGCAGTTCGGCGTACTGCTCGCGACGTTCGCGTCGATCGAGGTCAGCTGGTATCTGGTGTATGCGGGTTTTGGCACGCGCATCGGCGCCAGGTTGAAGAGCCGCAGCGTCGCGCGGATGTTCAACCGGCTGACGGGCGGTGTGTTCGTCGGTTTCGGCGCGATGATGGCGCTGGTGAGGCACTAAGCACCGCGCGTGTCGGCAGACAAGGGAAAACTGAGCCGTACCCATGTGACCGTTGTATGTCTGCAACATTGAGGGTCAACCCTAATTTGCATGTTGCAACGCACCAAGCGGTCTGCTATAGTTCGTCTTGTCTCCTCCATGTCTCCTCTGATATGGATTCAGCCCGCCAACCTAGGTGGGCTTTTTTTTGCCCGGAATTCGCCGCGCGCTCAAAGCGGCGCCGCGACCGCGGAAAATCAAATTCAGAACTTATACGACACGGCCAGGAAGGAAATGATCGGGTTTGCGCTCAGATCCGCCTTCGACACGCCAAGCTCCGTCCCATCGGCCGCCTTGATGATGACCGACGACGTCGTCTTCAGCGGGATATACGTGACCGACGCAACGAGCCCCCAGTGCTCGGTGATGTGGTACGCAAGGCCCGCGTTGAACACCGGCGCCCACGATGACGACGCCTTCGCCGACACCTGCGTCAGCCCCGGCTTGCCCGCACCGGCGGCGAGTATGGCGGCGAGGCTACCAGGCAGAAATGTTTTGTATCAATTTTAATGAGCGGGCTTTAAAACAAAAAAACCGGTCTGCAAAGACCGGCTTTTTTCGTGGCACCGCCGATGCGGGTCGACTCGCCTAGCGTTTCAAACCGGTGTCTTCGGCCGCGCCGATCGCGAGATTCATGCACTGGATCGCCGCACCCGACGCGCCCTTACCGAGATTGTCCAGCCGCGCGACGGTCACGAAGCGCTCTTCGTTGCCGAACACGAACAGGTCGACGCGGTTGGTGTCGTTGTTCGCCTGCACGTCGAAGAAGCCGTTGTCGAGACTCGCGTCGGCGTTGAATGGCGCGACGTGCACGAACGCTTCGCCCGCGTAGTATTCGGCGAACTGAGCCTGGACGTCCTGCGGCGTCGTCTTCTTCGCGAGCTGGCCCGGCGAGAAGTACGTGGTGACCGCGAGGCCCTTGTAGAAGTCGCCGACGATCGGCGTGAAGATCGGCGCCGACTTCAGGCCCGTATGCGTGGCCATTTCCGGCAGGTGCTTGTGCGTGAGGCCGAGCGCGTACGGGCGCGGGCTCTTGAGTCTGTCGTTGCCGCCGGCTTCGTAGTCCGCAATCATCTTCTTGCCGCCGCCGCTGTAGCCAGTGATCGAATAGGCGTGCGCGGCGAACTCGGGCGCGACGACGCCGCCTTCGACGAGCGGGCGCATCGCGAGCACGAATGCCGAGGCGTGGCAGCCCGGCACGGCGATGCGTTTGGCGGTGCGCAGGCGCTCGCGCTGCGAGCGAGCCAGCTCGGGCAGACCGTAGGCCCAGTCGGGCGAGGTGCGGAACGCGGTGCTCGCGTCGATCAGCACCGTGCGGTCGTTCTCGACGAGCGAGGCCGACTCGCGCGAGGCGACATCGGGCAGACACAGGAACGTGACGTCCGACGCGTTGATGAGACGACGGCGCTCGTCCAGGTCCTTGCGCTTCGCTTCTTCGATACGCAGGATTTCGACGTCGGCGCGCTGCGACAGGTATTCAAAAATTTTCAGGCCGGTCGTGCCTTCCTGTCCGTCGACAAAAACTTTCGTGCTCATCTCGATCTCACTCGCTGGAAACGGGGCGCGACGCCGCGCCGGAACGTTATTCTAAGACGTCATCGCCGCGACCGTGCGGTGCAGCGCGAAAAAACGACGATGCGCGCACAACGTGACGTCGGCGTGACCCGTTGCGCGGCGAATGCGGGCTGATGACCGAAGATGAACCGCAGATGAGCCGCGACGTCGTTTCGGCGCCGTTCAGCCATTAGCCGCGCGGCGCTACCCGCGCGGCGCGATCCAGCGCGCGGTGACGCCCGCAATGCGCGCGCCGAACAGGCGCGCGGTTTCGAGATCGCCCGGCGGCGGCGCTTCGTCGGGCGACGCATCGGCCGCCGATTGCGTAAGCAGTCCGGTAAAGCCGCCGACGAAGTTCAGATCGTTGCGCGTCGCGGCCTTCGTGTTCGACGGCATCATGCCGGTGCCGGCCCAGATCATGCTGTGCTGCATCGCCAGCGTGACGAAGTACTGGATAGTCGAGAACTTGTCGCCGTTCATTGTCGCCGAGTTCGTGAAGCCGGCTGCGATCTTGTCTTTCCACGCCTGCGCGAACCACGGTTTCGAACTGGCGTCGGCGAACTTCTTGAAGTCGGCCGACGGGCCGCCCATATAAGTCGGCGCGCCGAAGATCAGCGCGTCGGCGGCGGCGAGTTCGTCCCACGAGGCGTCGTCGAGGTCGCCGACCGGCATCATCTTTGCCTGCGCACCGGCTTCCAGCGCGCCCGCGAGCACGGCTTCGGCGACCTTCTTCGTGTGGCCGTAGCCGCTGTGATAAACGATGACGATCTTCGACATGAAGTGCTCCAGCAAAGCGATCGGGAAGGCGAACGGCGCAAGCCAGGCGATGCGGCGCGGCGGCGCCCCATCACGACCGCGACGGCCGCCACTAGCGCCCGTAATTGACCACCAGCCGCGCGCTGCCGATCGCGGCCGTGCCGATCTCGTGATCGAACATCAACGCGGGACGTCCTTGCGCGAGACGCAGATCGGCCGAGTTCAGCGCGTACACGGTGATGATATAGCGATGCGGTTTGCCGGGCGGCGGGCACGGGCCGCCATAGCCGTCGGTATCGAAGTCGTTGCGCGCTTCGACCGCGCCGAGCTTGCCCAGGAAACCGGACGAGCTCGCATTCTCGGGCAGGCTGTCGACCGTGGCGGGGATGCCCGCGACCGCCCAGTGCCACCAGCCGCGCCCCGGCGCGTCCTCGTCGAACATCGTGATCGCGAAGCCGCGCGTACCGGCCGGCGCGTCGCGCCATGAGAGCTGCGGTGAACGGTTGCCGCCCTTGCAGTCGTTCCGATCGAATACCTGCGCATTCTGCACGGTGCCGCCCGCGCGCACGCTCGCGCTCGTCAGCGTGAACGGCTCGTCGGCCCGCGCACCGGCACTATGCGCTGCGAATAGCGCGAGCATCGCGCCGACGGCGAGCGATCGATGCCGCCAAGATGAAGCCAGCGAAACAACCAGGCAACGCACGCGCATATGCCGGTTCTCCTGTAAGGGCGCGAGGCGCGGGTCCTCGCGACTGTCGTTGTCCTGAATTGTGCCCCAAGGTTGAATCAAGTCTAACATCAGCGCTGATTAGCTCTGCGACGCAATATGTTCGCCTCCCGCGGAATTCGCAGACAGGAAATCAGCTATAGTAAGGGGGTTGTCGCGCGACCCTTACTGCATTTGACTCGTTTAAATAGCGAGCGTCAAAAGCAGTGTTAGAAGTTGTGGAGACCGGTTTATCCGTCCAGAGGAGGACGATGCAAGTTTCACTCAGGGTCGTGATGGCAGACGATCATCCGGTTATTCTGTTTGGCGCTGAAAATGCGCTGCTCAAATTTCCCGGTATGCAAGTCGTTGGGCGCGCAAGGCAGTCGACTGAACTTATCAAAATGTTGCAATCCACCGAATGCGACGTGCTCGTCACCGACCTGGCCATGCCGGGCGGTCAGTACGGCGACGGCTTGCAACTCATCGACTATTTGCGCCGCAATTTCCCGAATCTGCCGATCGTGGTGCTCACCATGCTCGAGAACGCCGCATTGCTCAAACGGCTCAAGGAACTTGGCGTGACGTCGGTCGTGAACAAATCGGACGATCTCAGCCATATTGCGCTTGCGGTACAACACGTGGGCCGTCGCATGACCTATATGAGTCCGTCGGTGAAGGCGGTGCTCGATGGGTTGCGGGTCAATTCAGCCGGCAAGCGCGACGACTCGAAGCTGTCGCGGCGCGAACTCGAAGTCGTGCGCCTGTTCGTATCGGGTATGACGATCAAGGAAATATCGGAGCGTTTGAATCGCAGCATCAAGACGATCAGCACACAAAAAAACGCGGCCATGCGCAAGCTCGGAATCGATCGCGACTCCCAACTATTCCAGTATGCGCAGAGCAATGGTTTGCTGAATCTTTCGTCGAACTCGAGTAAGGACATCGCGAACCAGTCCTGATATCGGGCCTCGTTTCGTCCGCCGGGTAATCGGCGATAAACAATCGGCGATAAAAAAAGCTGCCTGTTGCGAAACAGGCGGCTTTTTCATTCAATCCGCATAAAGCGGCTACGTTTTTATTGTCACTGCCTTAGCGCGATGGCCTTATTGCGGCGTAGACGTCGCACCGCCATGTGCAGCGGACCACTCGGCCGGCGCGTGCAGGAATTTTTCCACTTCGTCGATCGTCTTCGTGTCGAAGTAGTTGTTCTGCTTCGCGACGCGCAGCACGTCCCACCACGTGGCGAGCGCGTGCAGATCGACGTCGATGTCTTTCAGCACCGACACGCTTTCCTTGAAGATGTTGTAGTGGAACAGCACGAAGCAGTGGTTCACCGTCGCGCCGGCGGTGCGCAGCGCGTTGATGAAGTTGATCTTGCTGCGGCTGTCGGTCGTCAGGTCTTCGACGAGCAACACGCGCTGGCCTTCGGTCAGCAGACCTTCGATCTGCGCGTTGCGGCCGAAACCCTTCGGCTTCTTGCGCACGTACTGCATCGGCACCATCAGGCGGTCGGACAGCCATGCCGCGAACGGGATGCCCGCGGTTTCGCCGCCGGCGACCGCGTCGATCTGCTCATAGCCGACGTCGCGCAGGATCGTCGCTTCGGCCATTTCCATCAGGCCGCGGCGCACACGCGGATACGAGATCAGCTTGCGGCAGTCGATGTACACCGGGCTCGCCCAGCCGGACGTGAAAATATACGGTTTCTCCGCATTGAAATGCACTGCTTGCACTTCGAGCAGCATCTTGGCGGTGGTGTCGGAGATCGTCTGGCGATCGAAGCCTGTCATGGGCGGATCCTTCGGAGTGAGCGGGGGAGAAGCGGGCGCTGGGCCCGGTGGCGCAGCAAGCGGGGTATGCCGCGCCATGCTGGGCGGGATACGCGGCCGGGGGAAGAGCACGGACCGGCTTTTGCTGCGCGCGTGGGCCGCTATTTTACCTGAAATGGGTCGCACCGAGGAGGCCGTCGTGCGCGGCGGCGCAGCCGGCGGGCGCTTTGGCGCGCGCATCGTCTTGTGACCGGGTGAGGCCGCCTTTACACTCACGCGACTTTCCCGGGGCGCTTCCCACGCAGCCGCCTTCAGACCTACGGAATGCTTTCAATGAACGCCGCTCCACCCGCCTCCGCCTCCGCCACCGAAACCCGCTCCGCCGTCGAACCGGGCTATGCGGGCCGCGCGCTGCTTGCGTCGGTGCTGGGCTATGCGATGGACGGCTTCGATCTGCTGATTCTCGGCTTCATGCTGCCGGTGATCGCCGCCGACCTGCATCTGAGTTCCTCGCAGGCCGGTGCGCTGGTCACATGGACGCTCATCGGTGCGGTGGCGGGCGGCGTGCTCTTCGGCGTGCTCAGCGATTATTTCGGCCGCGTGCGCATGCTGACGTGGACGATCCTGATCTTCGCGGTGTTCACCGGCCTGTGCGCGCTCGCGCAAGGCTACACGGACCTGCTGATCTATCGGACCATCGCCGGGATCGGGCTGGGCGGCGAATTCGGCATCGGTATGACGCTGGTCGCCGAAGCGTGGCCGGCGTCGCAGCGGGCGCGGGTGTCGTCGTATGTCGGGCTCGGCTGGCAGCTTGGCGTGCTGGCGGCCGCGTTGCTGACGCCGCTGCTGCTGCCGGTGATCGGCTGGCGCGGCATGTTCGCGCTCGGGCTGCTGCCGGCGGTCGTGTCGTTCTTCGTGCGGCGCCGCGTCGAGGAGCCGGCGATTTTCAACCAACGCGTCGCGCGCGGCATGCGCAAGCTGCCGCTGAAACTGCTGTTCGTCGATGGACGCACGACGCGCGCGAGCCTCGGCGTCACGATCCTGTGCTCGGTGCAGAACTTCGGCTATTACGGGCTGATGATCTGGCTACCCAGCTATCTGTCGAAGACCTTCGGCTACTCGCTGACCAAATCGGGGCTGTGGACCGCCGCGACGATTCTCGGCATGGCGGCCGGCATCTGGCTATTCGGCATCGCCGCCGACCGCTTCGGTCGCAAGCCGACGTTCCTGTTCTACCAGGCGGGCGCCGTCGTCATGGTGTTCGTCTATGCGCAACTGACGACGCCGATGGCGTTGCTGATCGGCGGCGCGGCGATGGGGGTGTTCGTCAACGGCATGATCGGCGGCTACGGCGCGCTGATTTCGGAGCTCTATCCAACCGATGCGCGCGCCACCGCGCAAAACGTGCTGTTCAACGCGGGTCGCGCAGTGGGCGGCTTTGGGCCGGTCGTCGTGGGCGCGCTGGCGGCGCGCTACTCGTTCGGCGTGGCGCTCGCGCTACTGGCGTCGATTTACCTGCTCGACATCCTCGCGACCCTGTTTCTGATTCCTGAGCGACGCGGCGCCGAACTCGACTGACCGCGTCGACGAAGCGCGTCCTTCAATCGCTTCGAATACTGCGAATGCGTGGACCATGCGGCCCGCATGGCGCCCCGCCGCGTGGCGGAAAAGCATGGCCGGGTCGTGGCGACGCAGCGTCCTGAGCGCCTGTTTCGCTAATGGCGAGTCCTGTTAACCACTCAGTGCATCGACACGTCCGGGGTGTACACTAATCGACCCGCGAAGCACTCCACATCGTCCCGTCTTCGTCGAGGTAAGCCGTCGCGCCTGACCGGGCGCGTGCGAAAACCGCCTCGGTCGTCTATCCGTCCGACAGATGAAAGCGCTGCAACGATGTGTGTCGCCGGGCCCAATCACTTACGTTTCGCAGGCCTAGAAATGGACGAACAACTCAAGCAAAGCGCTCTCGCATATCACCAGAATCCGAAACCTGGCAAGATTTCGGTGACGCCTACCAAGGCGCTGTCGAACCAGCTGGATTTGTCGCTCGCGTATTCGCCGGGTGTGGCGGCAGCCTGTATGGCAATTCACGAGGAACCGCTCGACGCGCAGAAGTACACGTCGCGCGGCAACCTGGTCGGCGTGATCACGAACGGCACCGCGGTGCTCGGCCTCGGCAACATCGGCCCGCTTGCCGCGAAGCCGGTGATGGAAGGCAAGGGGTGTCTGTTCAAGAAGTTCGCGGACATCGACGTGTTCGACATCGAGCTGAGCGAATCCGATCCGGACAAGCTCGTCGAGGCGATCGCGATGCTCGAGCCCACGCTGGGCGGCATCAACCTCGAGGACATCAAGGCGCCCGAGTGCTTCTACATCGAGAAGAAGCTGCGCGAACGTATGAAGATTCCGGTCTTCCACGACGATCAGCACGGCACCGCGATCATCGCGTCGGCGGCGATCCTGAACGGCCTCAAGGTGGTCGGCAAGAGGCTCGACGAAGTGAAGCTGGTCTGTTCGGGCGCGGGCGCGGCGGCCATTGCGTGTCTGGATCTGCTCGTCAATCTCGGTCTGTCGAAGCAGAACATTCTCGTCGCCGACTCGAAGGGTGTGATCTACGAAGGGCGCGGCAACCTCGATCCGTCGAAGGAGCGCTATGCGGCGCACACCGAAGCGCGCTCGCTCGCCGATGCAATCCGCGGCGCCGACGTGTTCCTCGGCTGCTCGAGCGCCGGCGTGCTGAAGCCGGAGATGGTCGCCGAAATGGGCTCGCAGCCGCTGATTCTCGCACTCGCGAACCCCGAGCCGGAAATCCGTCCAGAAGAAGCGCGCAAGGTGCGCCCGGACTGCATCATCGCGACCGGCCGCTCGGACTATCCGAACCAGGTCAACAACGTGCTGTGTTTCCCGTTCATCTTCCGCGGCGCGCTCGACGTCGGCGCGACGACGATCACCGAAGAAATGAAGCTCGCGTGCGTGCGCGCGATTGCCGAACTGGCCGAGGAAACCGACCAGGGCGATGAAGTCGCGAAGGCCTACGAAGGCCACTCGCTCGAATTCGGTCCCGAATACCTGATTCCGAAGCCGTTCGATCCGCGCCTGATCATCAAGATCGCGCCGGCCGTCGCGCAGGCCGCAATGGATTCGGGCGTCGCGACCCGCCCGATCCAGGACATGGATGCGTACCGCGAACAGCTCGGCGCGACCGTCTATCGCTCGGGCATGGTGATGCGGCCGGTGTTCGCGGCGGCGAAGTCGGCACCGGCGCGCATCGTGTTCGCGGAAGGCGAAGACGAGCGCGTGCTGCGCGCCGCGCAGTTCGTGCTGCTCGAAAAGATCGCCAAGCCGATCCTGGTCGGCCGTCCGTCGGTGATCGAGATGCGTCTGAAGAAGATGGGCTCGAAGCTCAAGTGCGGTGAAGACGTCGAGATCGTCGATCCGGAAGACGATCCGCGCTATCACAAGTGCTGGCAGGCGTATCACGAACTCGGCGCGCGCGAAGGCGTGACGCCGGACGTCGCGAAGGCCGCGATGCGCAAGTTCAACACGCTGATCGGCGCGATCCTCGTGCGACTTGGCGAAGCGGACGGCATGATCTGCGGCATGATCGGCCAGTACCACACGCATCTGAACTTCATCGAGCAGGTGCTCGGCAAGGCCGACGACGTCGAGAACTTCGCCGCGATGAATCTGCTGATGCTGCCGGGCCGTAACCTGTTCATCTGCGACACGTACGTGAACGAAGTGCCGACCGCCGAGCAGCTTGCCGACATGACGATGCTCGCCACGCGCGAAATCGAGAAGTTCGGCATTACGCCGAAGGTCGCGCTGCTGTCGAATTCGAACTTCGGCAGCGCGCCGTCGTCGTCGTCGCAGCGCATGGCCGCGGCGCGCAAGCTGATCACGCAACGCGCGCCGTCGCTCGAAATCGACGGTGAAATGCACGGCGACGCGGCGCTGTCGGAGACGGTCCGCAAGGCCGCGTTCCCGGGCACGACGCTCGCCGGCGAAGCGAATCTGCTGATCATGCCGAACGTCGAAGCGGCGAACATCGCATACAACCTGCTGAAGGTCGTGGGCGGCGAGGGTGTGACGGTCGGGCCGTTCCTGCTGGGTGCGGAAAAGCCGGTGCATATCCTGACGCCGGCCGCGACCGTGCGCCGGATCATCAACATGACGGCGGTTGCTTCGGCGAACGCGCGCGAGTCGGTGAACGCGAAGTAACGTGTATCACGTGAGGTTGGCGTGGGCGCAGCAGTAACGCGCGCGCGGCGGCCTGGGCAGAAGCGCTACGGAACCCCGGTTCCGTAGCGTTTTTTTTGCGCCTGAAAAAAAGCGGCGGTCCGTGCAGACCGCCGCTTTTCGGTTCAGCTGGGAGAGTCGATCAAGCCGCGTGCTGCGTCTTGCCCGCATCCGGCGAACGCCAACGCGCGAGCAACTCGTTCCACTTGATGCGCACGCCTTTCAGGTTGTTTTCCTTCACATGCCCATAGCCGCGGATGCCGTCGGGCAGATTCGCGAGCTCGACCGCGAGATCGCGTTTCTGAGAAGTCAGCCCGCCGATCAGCTCACGCACCAATGCCTCGTATTCGCCGATCAGCGCGCGCTCGGTGCGACGCTCCTCGGTGTTGCCGAACACGTCGAACGCGGTGCCGCGCAGGAACTTGAGCTTCGCGAGCGCGTGCATCGCGCGGAACATCCACGGGCCGTACTTCTTCTTCACCAGATGGCCGTGCGCGTCCTTCTTCGATAGCGTCGGCGGCGCGAGATGCAGGTGCAGCTTCCAGTCGCCTTCGAACGTCGCGTTCAGTTTTTCGATGAACGCCGGGTCGCTGTACAGACGTGCGACTTCGTATTCGTCCTTGTACGCCATCAGCTTGTGCAGGTTCTTCGCGACCGCCTCGGTCAGCGGCATTTGGCCGTCGGCGGAATCGAGCGCTTCTTCCGCGGCTCGCAATTGCGACACCAGCGCGCGATAGCGCTCCGCGTACGCACGGTTCTGCCAGGCGGTCAGATAGTCGGCGCGCTTGTCGATCAGCGTGTCGAGCGCCTTCGGCGTATGCAGCGCGATGATCTTGCCGCCCGCGCTGTCGGCCGGATCGCCGCGTCCCTGCGTTTGCGCGAGCTTGCGTACCGCAGCCAGATCGTGCGCGGCACGCCGGCCCCATTCGAACGCCGCGCGGTTCTTGTCCACCTGCACGTTGTTCAGCTCGATCGCGCGAATCAGCGACTCGTGCGTGAGCGGCACCCAGCCGCGCTGCCACGCATAGCCGAGCACGAACGGGTTCGTGTAGATCGCGTCGCCGAGCAGCGCGACGGCGAAGTGATTCGCGTCGACGGTCGAGACGTTGTCATCGCCGGCCGCGGCGCGCACGTCGGCTTCGGTGCTGCTGCCGGGGAAGCGCCAGTTCGGGTTCTTGATCAGCTCGGCCGTCGGCGTGTGCGCGCTGTTCAGCACGACGCGCGTGCGATCCGCGTGCATCCGCGACACGCATTCGTCGCTGGCGCTGACGATCGCGTCGCAGCCGATCACGAGGCTTGCTTCGCCCATTGCGATGCGGGTCGCGTGGATGTCGGCGGGCTGCTTCGCGATCTGCACGTGGCTCATTACGGCGCCGCCTTTCTGCGCGAGGCCGGTGACGTCGAGCACCGTGACGCCCTTGTTCTCGAGATGCGCGGCCATGCCGAGCAGCGCGCCGATCGTGACGACGCCCGTGCCGCCGACGCCCGTCACCAGAACGCCGTACGGACGGTCGATGGACGGCAACTCGGGATCCGGCACCGGCGGCATTTCGGCGCCGGCGCCCGACGCCGCCTTCGGCTTGCGCAACTGGCCGCCCTCAACGGAGACGAAGCTCGGGCAGAAGCCGTTCACGCACGAGAAGTCCTTGTTGCAGGTCGACTGGTTGATCTGGCGCTTCGTGCCGTACTCAGTGTCGAGCGGTTCGACCGACAGGCAGTTCGACTTCACCGAGCAGTCGCCGCAGCCTTCGCACACCGCTTCGTTGATCACGACGCGCCGTGCAGGATCGGGATACGCGCCGCGTTTCCTGCGACGGCGCTTTTCGGTCGCGCAGGTCTGGTCGTAGATCAGGATCGTGGTGCCCGGAACCTCGCGCAGCTGACGCTGCACGTCGTCGAGCTGGTCGCGGTGGTGAATGTCGACGCCGGGCGCGAGGCCGACGTTTGCCGCGTACTTCTCCGGCTCATCGGTGACGATGACGATCTTTGCCGCGCCTTCGGCGGCGAGCTGATGCGTGATCTGCGGCACGCTCAGCACGCCGTCGACCGGCTGGCCGCCCGTCATCGCGACCGCGTCGTTGTACAGCAGCTTGTAGGTGATGTTCGCCTTCGACGCGATCGCCGCGCGAATCGCGAGCAGCCCCGAGTGGAAGTAGGTGCCGTCGCCGAGATTGGCGAACACGTGCTTGTCGTTCGTGAACGGCGCCTGGCCGATCCACGCGACACCTTCGCCGCCCATCTGGCTGAACGTGCTGGTGCTGCGATCCATCCAGACCGTCATGTAATGACAGCCGATGCCGGCCATCGCGCGCGAGCCTTCCGGCACGTTGGTCGACGTGTTGTGCGGGCAGCCCGAGCAGAACCACGGCTTGCGCTCGACTTCGACGCGCGGCCGCGCGAGCGCCTTTTCCTTCGCCTCGATCACCGCGATGCGCGCGGCGATGCGGGCGCGCACATCCGATGGCAGATCGAACTTGTCGAGCCGCGTGGCGATCGCCTTCGCGATGATCGCGGGCGACAGCTCGTAGTGCGCCGGCAGCAGCCAGTTGCCCATCGGCACCGACCATTCGCCGCCCGCGCCGTCCTTCTCGTCGAACTTGCCGAATACGCGCGGGCGCTGCGCGTCGGGCCAGTTGTACAGCTCTTCCTTGATCGCGTATTCGAGGATCTGGCGCTTTTCCTCGACCACCAGAATTTCGTCGAGACCGCGTGCGAAGGCCTGCGCACCTTGCGCTTCGAGCGGCCACACGCAGCCGACCTTGTACAGCCGGATGCCGATGCGCGAGCAGGTTTCGTCGTCGAGACCGAGGTCGGTCAGCGCCTGACGCACGTCGAGATAAGCTTTGCCGCCGGTCATGATGCCGAAGCGCGCATGCGGCGAATCGATTTCGACGCGGTCGAGTTTGTTCGCTCGCACGTAGGCGAGGCCCGCGTACCACTTGTAGTCGAGCAGACGCGCTTCCTGCACGAGCGGCGGATCGGGCCAGCGGATGTTCAGCCCACCGTCGGGCATCACGAAGTCTTCCGGCAGGATGATGTTGGTGCGGTGCGGATCGATATCGACCGATGCGGACGATTCGACCACGTCGGTCACGCACTTCATCGCGACCCAGAGGCCCGAGTAGCGGCTCATCGCCCAGCCGTGCAGGCCGAAGTCCAGATATTCCTGCACGTTCGACGGAAACAGCACCGGCAGCCCGCATGCCTTGAAGATGTGTTCGGACTGATGCGCGAGTGTCGAGGATTTGGCCGCGTGATCGTCGCCGGCGAGCACGAGAACGCCGCCGTGCTGCGACGAGCCGGCCGAGTTGCCGTGCTTGAAGACGTCACCGGACCGGTCGACACCTGGGCCCTTGCCGTACCACATCGAAAACACGCCGTCGTATTTGGCGCTCGGGTACAGATTAACTTGCTGCGAACCCCACACGGCGGTGGCCGCGAGGTCTTCGTTGACGCCAGGCTGGAACACGACCTGATGCGCGGCCAGATGCTTTTTCGCTTTCCACAGCGACTGGTCGAGCCCGCCGAGCGGCGATCCGCGGTAGCCGGAGATGAAGCCGGCCGTGTTGAGGCCGGCGGCGCGGTCGCGTTCCTGCTGCAGCATCGGCAGACGCACCAGCGCCTGGATGCCGCTCATGTACGCGCGGCCGCGATCGAGGGTGTATTTGTCGTCGAGCGTGACGGAAGACAACGCGGCTTCGAGCGAGGCTCGCTGACCTGCGTCTAGCGGGGCATTCATTATGTGTACTCCTCCACTTCAGCTTGGGATCACCAAAACTTTTCTGGCCCCCGGCATCTCGTGAATGCTGGGGCCGGGGTCGTCATATTGACGGGTTTTAAGCGATGGTAGCACTGGTGGAAACCCGCCGCAGCGGATCAAAAATCGCCCGCGCGCGATCTGATTTCGGCCGGTTTCGCGACGAGTTGCCTACGTGTTGTCAGCAGTTGTCGCGGATTTTCGCCGGAATGGAGTTGTATTGCGCCTGCGCGTGTAACAGGCTGTAAAAACTACAAATTTGCGGAACCGCAGTGAAAACCACTGTCTAACCCCGACCTGCGAGCGATGCCGAACGCCGCGCATTCTGTGCAGCTTCTGGACAGCAGGGCAGTTAGAAAAGGAGTACGCATGAACACAAGAAACATCCAGACCTTCCTGATGGTTTCCGCCGCTTTCTTCGCGATGAGCGCGCCGGTGCGCTCGAATCCGGGCAGTACGGGGGCACTGTCGAACGCGATCATCCGCACGGCGCAGGTGGCGCCGGTGCGGGTCGACGGTGCGATCGGCAGCGATCTGTACAGGCAGAATTCATGACGCAGCGCATCGCGCGCGTCTAATGACGACCGGCCGCCGTTCCGAAGAGAGCGGCGGCGTTGCAACGTAAAAGGGCGAGGATCCTGCGATCCTCGCCCTTTTTTCTTCTGCGCGCCGATCAGGCACGAGTCTCTGTGGTCAGGTCTTGTCCTGCACGACGCCGCGGCGAATCTGATCGAGCTCGATCGATTCGAACAGCGCCTTGAAGTTGCCTTCGCCGAAGCCCTGGTTGCCCTTGCGCTGAATGATCTCGAAGAAGATCGGGCCGATCTGGTTTTCGGTGAAGATCTGCAGCAGGAGATCGTCCGGTGCGCCGTCGATCAGGATCTTGCGCTTGCGCAGTTCCTCGAGCGGCTCGCCATGATTCGGCACGCGCCGGTCGACGAGTTCGTAGTACGTGTCGATCGTGTCGAGCAGTGAAATGTCCGATGCGCGCAGGCCGTCGACGGTGCGGTAGATGTCGCTGGTGCCGAGCGCGATGTGCTGGATGCCTTCGCCGTGGTATGCGTCCAGGTATTCCTGGATCTGACCGGCGGTGTCCGAGCCTTCCTCGTTGATCGGAATGCGAATCTTGCCGCACGGCGAGGTCATCGCCTTCGACTTGACGCCCGTCACCTTGCCCTCGATGTCGAAGTAGCGCACCTCGCGGAAGTTGAACAGGCGCTCGTAGAACTCCGCCCATTCCTGCATGCGGCCGCGATGCACGTTGTGCGTCAGGTGATCGATATAGGTCAGGCCGTGGCCGACCGGGTTCGGGTTCGCGCCCGGAATCGGCTCGAAGTCGACGTCGTAAATGTCGATGTCACCGATGCTGTTCGGCGTCGCGCCGTTCTTGCCGCGCCAGCGGTCGACGAAATAGATCAGCGAATCGCCAATGCCCTTGATCGCCGGGATGTTCAGCTCCATCGGGCCGGTCTTGTTGTCGAAACCCCATGCGCCTTTTTCGAGCGCTTGGGCGTAGGCCTTCGCGGCGTCCTGTACGCGAAACGCAATCGCGCAGATCGACGGGCCATGCAAGCGCGCGAAGCGCTGCGCAAACGAATGCTTCTCCGCGTTGACGATGAAGTTGATGTCGCCCTGACGATACAGCATCACGTCCTTGTGACGATGCCGCGCGACGGCCGTGAAGCCCATCTGTTCGAACAGCTTGCCGAGCGCTTTCGGGTCCGGCGCCGTGTATTCGATGAATTCGAAGCCGTCAGTGCCGACAGGATTTTCCCAAGTTGAAACCTGCATCGTCAGTCTCCAATCCCATGCAAGAGGGTTTCCGAGGCGCGCTGGCGGTGAGCGCGCGGAACGGTCGGCTGAGCGCGACCGGATGGGGCAAGTGTAGAACCGCGATGAAGACAAAAACTTGCGAACTTAATCACGCGTCGCTACGCTTGAGCCAGTTTATGGCTCTATTCGAACGACACGTGGCAGAACATGGCTATTGGCGAGATAGACGCGATCGATCGACGCATTCTGGCGATCCTTCAGGAGAATGGCCGGCTGTCGAATCAGGAGATTGCGGAACGGATCAATCTGTCGCCGAGTCCGTGCCTGCGGCGGATTCGCCGGCTCGAGGAAAGCGGCGTGATTCGCGGCTATGTCGCGCTGCTCGACGCGCAACGTCTCGGGCTTGACCTGCTCGCGTATGTCAGCGTGCGGCTGGAGAAGGGTGGCGGTCGCGCGTTCAGTCCGCATGGCGAGGCCACGCACGCCGATCTGTTCGGCGCGGCCGTGCAGACGTGGCCCGAAGTTGTCGCATGTCACGCGATGACGGGTGAGATGGATTACCTGCTGCGCGTCCAGGTGGAGGACATGGCGCACTTTTCGCGCTTCGTGCAGGATCAATTGCTGCGGCATCCATCGGTGATCGATGTGAAATCGAGCTTTTCGCTAGAAAAGATCAAGGAAACGACAGCGCTGCCCATTTTGTAGGCTTCACGCGCACGGTCCTACGCGTGGCGTTGATCGGGTACAGATAGAAAAAAGGGCGACCTTGCGGCCGCCCCTATCTCATTTCCCCGTAGCGATTATTCAGGCAGCGACAGCCACCGGCATGAACGACTCGAACAGTCGCGATGCCTGGCGTGCGTGGCGCTTGAGCGCGTAATCGAACACGGCGGCCTGCTCCTGCAGCATTTCCGCGAGGATGCTCGACTGATCGGCCGGCGACAGCGTCAGATAGGCGTCGGCCTCGCCGTACGCGTACTCGATCTTCATGCCGGCCTTCCTGGCGATGTGCATCATGGTCGAATTGCGCGCCAGGCAGTGGATGTACAGCGTCGTCACATGCGTGTTGCGGCTGCGGATCGCGGCGCGCTCGAATAGCCTCGAGCCGATACCGATGCCGCGTGCGCTTTCGAGCACGGAGACGCCGAATTCGGCGGTGCGCTTGTTGCCTTCGGCCGGCAGGTAGGCCAGATGGCCGACGCCGCTCAGTTCCAGCTTGCTGTTGAACACGCCGAACACGGTGTCGCGCGTAAAGTCGATCGCGCGCACGTAGTTTTCGATCACATGGTTCGGCACGACCTGGCCGAAGCGCAGCAGACGGTCTTCTTCGTCGAGCGCGAGGAAGTGAGCAAGCAGGCGTTCGCGATCGACCGCGGTGAGTTCGCGGACCAGAACGTGCGCGCGTCCAGCGGGCAGCGACGCGAGATCGTTCGGCGCGATCGGCTCGGTGTTGCGATGGGTCAGCATGTTCATGGTCGGGTTCTCCTTTTAATCAGGCGGCGTTGTGCACCGCAAAAGCGATTTTAACGGAAACCTAAGCCATTCACTAGGGAAAACCCGTATCAAAAACCGAGGTGAATACCTGGAGCGCTGGAACCCTAAATTTAATTAGCTGATTTTAAACAGAAATTAAAAGTTAGCGCACGTTCGTGACACGATGCCGCATGGATTCCCTGCGCTGATTTATTTGGTCTGCATGTTGTTGCTTTGCAACATCCAATGCGCGGGTTACGATCTGTTCAGACCATCGTCTACCTGACCGGCGCGCTGCCGAGACCATGCTCGACCATGCCGACCACCTGCTCGGCGAACTCGCGATAGCCCATCCGGCCGTCCGGCTTGAGCCACGTGAAGGTCCAGTTGATCATGCCGAACACCATCATCGTCAGCGCGGTCTGGTTGTCGCGTGTCGCGCGTTCGGGATAGGCGCGCACGAGCTGCCGCGCGAAGGCGGCGACTACGTCGCGCTGACGGTTCAGGATGATCTCGCGCTGCGAATCGACCAGATACTTGACATCGTTCAGCAGCGCGACGTGCCGGCTGTGCGACGTCTCATACTCGGACAGGAACGCGCGGATCAGCTCCGCGAAGGTTTCTCGCTCGCTCAGTTCGCGTCGCTGGCTCGATCCTTCCACCTCGGCGATGATCAGCATCAGGCGCTTCGTGTAGCGATCGAGCAGATCGAACAGGATTGCTTCCTTGCTCTCGTAATAGTGATAGAGGCGCGCTTTCGAGGTGCCGCTCGCCGCGGCAAGATCGGCCATCGACGTGCTTGGATAGCTGGTCTGCGCGAACTTCGCGGCGGCCAGTTCGAGAATCTGCTCGCGTTGGGTTTCGTGGTCGGGGGCTCGGGTGCGGGCCATATTCGTCTGTTCTTATCTTATTGGGGTGAGCAGGGGGCGGATGCCGCGCGCAGTTCGAGCGAGCGCCATTCGTTCGCATCGCCGCGCAGGCGGATGCGCCGCAGCGCCGCGAGTTCGCGCATGCGCCACAGCACGATGCTGTCGCTGACGAGGAACCACAACCCGGCGGTCATCACATAGGCGGCGACGCGCGCGGCGGGCTGCCAGGCGTCGGTTGCGCGGTCGAGGATCAGCGCGTCGATTTCGGCAACGCTGCCGCTCGTGAAGGTGTTGTCACGCCAGCGCCGCGTCTCGCCGTTCGCCTGTTTGACCTCCTGCCATTCGAGCGCGAGCCGGCTAATGCGCAGCACGGAAATCGGCGCGGCGTCCGGCAGGTGTGTCTGCAATACGTCCGGCGCAAACATGCCGACCGATGTCGCGCGATCCTTGCGGGTATGCGCCCACGCTTGCGGATCGGTCAGGTCGGCGATCGACAGACGCACTTCGTTCAAACGCTGCGGGCTGTTGCGCACCCGGTAGCAGACGCGGCGCAGCATCAGTTGATCGGACGCGCTTTCGGCGTGCCACACCACGAGATTCGCGGTGCTGCTGGCGAGGCCGTCGAGCACCGCGGCCTGTTCGCGGAACTCGCGCACGAAGTCGCGTTGCGTGTCGGCGCTGACGCGTTCCCAGAAGTCGGCGCGCACGTGCGCAGCGTCGTCGACGCCGCGTAACGGGCCGACCGCCAGATCGTCCCGCAGCGGCTGCACGCGATCGTCGCGGCCCGCCTGGTCCAGCGCGGTACGCAGCGACTCGGCGGCGACATCGCCGTTGGTGAGGTGAATCGTGCTCATGGGCAAGGGCTTGCAGTGACGTCAGCAGCTGTAACAAAAAGAGGCCGCTCGCCGACTGGAACCCGATGTCCCGATCGATGAGCGGCCCCTAGTTTAAGCGGATCCCGAAACGGCCGAAAGCGGTGGCGGACGTCACAGGAGGGCAGTCCGTACCTAGGCCACGAAAGCACGCGACTCAACGTTCGTCGTAACTGACGACGACCTTGTCGCTAACCGGATGACACTGACACGTCAGCACGAACCCGTCGCGGACCTCGTGTTCTTCGAGCGTGTAGTTCTTTTCCATCTTCACTTCGCCCTCGAGCACCTTCGCGCGACAGGTGCAGCACACGCCGCCCTTGCACGCATACGGCAGCGCGAGACCGGCGCGCAGCCCGACGTCGAGGACGCTCGTGCCCTGATACGGCAGGCGCAGCTTGCGGCGCTTGCCGTCGAGCACGATTTCGAGCTCGGCCGCGGGGGTGTCCGCGGTGATCTCGACGGGCGGCACGCCCGCCTGCGGCAGCGGCGTACCGAAGCGCTCGACGTGCACCTTCGCGGGCGGCACGCCGGCTGCCTTGAGCGCGGCCTCGGCCGCATCCATCATCGGCGCGGGGCCGCAGATGAACGCTTCGTCGATCGCGTCGGCCGGCAGCAGCTGCTCGATGAACGCCGCGCATTTTTCCTGGTCGAGCACGCCGTTAAACAGCTCGACGTCCTGCAGGTCGTCCGACAGCACGTGATACAGCACGAAGCGGTTCATGAAGCGGTTCTTCAGATCCTCGAGCTCCTCGGCGAACATGATCTGGTCGACGCTGCGGTTGCCGTAGACGAGCGTGAAGGTGCTGCGCGGCTCGACTTCGAGGGTCGTCTTGATGATCGCGAGCACCGGCGTGATGCCCGAGCCGCCCGAGAACGCGAGGTACTGCTGCCCCTGTTCCGCGTTCAGGTGCGTGAAGAAGCGGCCGTCCGGCGTCATCACGTCGATCGTGTGGCCCGGCTGCAGCGTGTCGAACGCGAAGTTCGAGAAACGCCCGCCGCGCACGCGCTTGATGCCGATGCGCAACTCGCCGTCGCGATCGTAGTCGGTGACGCCCACGCAGATCGAATACGAACGGCGCGTTTCCTCACCGTCGATATGCGTCTTCAGCGTGACGAACTGGCCCTGCGTGAAGCGATAGTGGTCGCGCAGTTCGGGCGGGACTTCGAAGGCGACCGAGACCGCGTCGGCGGTTTCGGGGCGCACTTCGCGGATACGCAGCGGATGGAATTGCGGGGTGGCCATATCAGTACGGTTTGAAGTAGTCGAAGGGTTCGCGGCAGTCGAGGCAGCGATACAGGGCCTTGCAGGCGGTCGAGCCGAATTGCGCGAGCCGCTCGGTGTGCGCCGAGCCGCAGCGCGGGCAGCCTGGGGCCGGCAGCGCGCGCGGCACGAAGCGCAGCACTTTTTCCTGCGGCGCTGACGTCGCGGCCGCGCCGCAGTTGCCCGTCGGCGGCGCGATGCCGTAGACGCGCAGTTTTTCGCGGGCTTCGGCCGTGATCCAGTCGGTGGTCCACGCCGGCGCGAGCACGGTGGCGACGCGGTATGGCGTGAGCTGCGCGGCCTCGAGCGCACGGCCGATGTCTTCGGCAATCTGCGACATCGCCGGGCAGCCCGAGTAGGTCGGCGTGATCACGACTTCGAGCGCGCCGTCGGCGGCGCGTCGCACGTCGCGCAGGATGCCGAGCTCGCGGATCGACACCACCGGGATCTCCGGGTCGGGTACCGCTTCGAGCACGGTCCATGCGCGGGTGAGCGCGGGATCGGTCGTGGCAGCGGCGGCGTTCGCGGGCTGTGGAACGGTCGAGGTCGTCATCGCGTGCTCACCAGCTGGCGCCCGGATGCTGGCGCGCGAGGCTCTGCATTTGCGCGAGCACGAAACCCATGTGCTCCGAATGCTCGCCGTGCTTGCCCGTGCTCACGTGCCGCAGCACCGCGGGCAGCGTCAGCGTGGCATGGTCGAGCGTGGCGCGCACGTCGTCGAGCCACGCGGCTTCCAGCGCCGAGGTGCGCGGGCCGATGCCGGCCGCGGCGACCGCGTCTTCCACCGCGTCCGCGCTGAAGAACTCGTACGTGTACGGCATCAGATAGTCGAGCGCGGCCTGCGCGCGACGGTGCGATTCGTCGGTGCCGTCGCCGAAACGGATCAGCCACTCGCTCGCGTGATGCACGTGGTACTGCGTTTCTTTGATCGACTTCGCGGCGATCGCGGCGAGCTGCCCGTCGCTGGAGCCCGTCAGCGCACCCCACAGATGCATCATCAGCGTCGCGTACAGGAAGTTGCGCACGATCGTGACCGCGTAATCCTTCCCGGCCTGCGCGGTGCCGGCGAGCGGCCCGTAATGCGGCAGCTCGGCGAGCGTGTAGTTCGCGAATTCGCGCTCGGCGCGGAAGTACGCGTAGTCGTCTTCGCTGCGCTCGCGGCCGGTGAGCTGCGCTTCGAGCGCGGCCGCGTGCGTGTACAGCAGGCGCGCCTGGCCGATCAGGTCGAGGCTCATGTTCGACAGCGCGATGTCCTCTTCGAGGATCGGGCCGTGGCCGCACCACTCGGTGTTGCGCTGACCGAGGATCAGCGCGGTATCCGCGAGGCGTAGCACGTACTGGAGATGTTCGGGCGTAATGGGCGTAGTGGACGTAGTGGTCATGGCCGCGCTTACATGTGGTTGACTTCGTCGGGGAGCGTGTAGAACGTCGGGTGGCGATAGATCTTGTCGCCCGCCGGTTCGAACAGCTCGGCCTTCTCGTGCGGCGCCGAGGCCGTGATCGCCGAGGACGGCACCACCCAGATGCTCACGCCTTCCTGGCGGCGCGTGTAGACGTCGCGCGCCATGCGCAGCGCCATCGGCGCGTCGGCGGCATGCAGACTGCCGCAGTGTTTATGGTCGAGTCCCTGCTTGCTGCGCACGAACACTTCCCAAATCGGCCATTCCTTGTTCATTGCTGATCTCCTGAATCCTTTGATGTGCGGTGCCACTCAGGCGGCGTGCTGTTGCGCGCGCTGGCGCTGCTTTTCCGCATGGGCGAGCGCGGCTTCGCGTACCCAGGCGCCGTCTTCATGGGCCTTCACGCGGGTCGCGAGGCGCTCGCGGTTGCACGGGCCGTCGCCATTGACGACGCGCCAGAACTCTTCCCAGTCGATGTCGCCGTAGTCGTAGTGGCCGCGCGCCTCGTTCCATTTGAGGTCCGCGTCGGGCAGCGTGACGCCGAGCACCTTCGCCTGCTCGACGGTCGCGTCGACGAATTTCTGGCGCAGGTCGTCGTTGGTGATGCGCTTGATGCCCCATCTGGCCGACTGGTTGCTGTGGACCGAATCCCTGTCGCTCGGGCCGAACATCATCAGCACCGGCCACCACCAGCGGTTCACCGCCTGCTGGACCAGCTCGCGCTGCGCCTCGGTGCCGGCCATCATCGCGAGCAGCGCGTCGAAGCCCTGGCGCTGATGGAACGACTCTTCCTTGCAGATGCGGATCATCGCGCGGGCGTACGGGCCGTACGTGCAGCGGCACAGCGGGATCTGATTCATGATCGCCGCGCCGTCGACGAGCCAGCCGATCACGCCGACGTCGGCCCAGGTGGGTGTCGGGTAGTTGAAGATGCTCGAATACTTGGCCTTGCCCGCGTGCAGCGCGTCGATCAGTTGCTCGCGCGAGACACCGAGCGTTTCGGCGGCGCTATACAGATAGAGGCCGTGGCCGGCTTCGTCCTGCACCTTGGCGATCAGGATCGCCTTGCGCTTGAGGCTCGGCGCGCGCGTGATCCAGTTGCCCTCGGGCAGCATGCCGACGATCTCCGAGTGCGCATGCTGCGAGATCTGCCGCACCAGCGTTTTGCGGTACGCGTCGGGCATCCAGTCCTGCGGCTCGATCTTGCCGTCGGCGGTCATGACCGCGTCGAAGCGAGCCTGTTGTTCGGGCGAATTCGCGTCCGCGTCCAGCGGGGCGACGTTGCCGGGGATATCGAGGGATTGGGTGTACATGAGGGACGCTCTCTCTGGAGGAGTGGTCTGTGTCGGCGTAGTATAAACCAACCGACCGGTCGGTTAATAAATTTTTTGTGCAGAGACGTTGGGGCTGATAGCTCATTGAGGGCGTCGAAGCATGCATGCTGGTTTGCCCGGTTTCGACGGGCCGGCGCTTCATGACCGGCCGTCACCCCGCGCCGACACTTACCGGTAAAATTGCGAATTGGCCGCGATTTGCGGCCCACTTGCATTTCCGGTACTCATGTTACGTCTAAGCGAAATCAAACTCCCGCTCGATCATCCCGAAAGCGCCCTCGAAGCCGCCATCCGTGCGCGCCTCACGGAACTCGGCGTGGCGCGGGATGGGCTCATCCGATACACCGTGTTTCGCCGCGCGCACGACGCGCGCAAGCGCGCCGACATCAAGCTCACCTACATCGTCGATGTCGAGGTCAAGGATGAAGGGGCCGCGCTGAAACGGCTCGCCGACGTGCCGCATTGCGGCGTGACGCCCGACATGAGCTACAAGTTCGTCGCCGAAGCGCCCGCCCAACTGAGCACGCCGCGTCCGGTTGTCATCGGCATGGGGCCGTGCGGACTGTTCGCGGGCCTGATCCTCGCGCAGATGGGCTTCCGGCCGATCATCCTCGAGCGCGGCAAGGCCGTACGTGAGCGCACCAAGGACACGTTTGGCCTGTGGCGCAAATCGGTGCTGAATCCCGAGTCGAACGTGCAGTTCGGCGAAGGTGGCGCGGGCACCTTTTCGGACGGCAAGCTCTACAGCCAGATCAAGGACCCGAAACACTACGGCCGCAAGGTGCTCGACGAATTCGTGCGGGCCGGTGCGCCGGAGGACATCCTGTACCTGAGCCGGCCGCATATCGGCACGTTTCGTCTCGTCAGCATGGTCGAGAAGATGCGCGCGAGCATCCACGAGTTGGGCGGCGAAGTGCGCTTCGAAACGCGTGTCGAGGACATCGACATCGACAACGGCCAGGTGCGCGGGCTGACGCTGTCGACCGGCGAGACGCTGCGCTGCGACCACGTTGTACTGGCGGTCGGCCATAGCGCACGCGATACCTTCCAGATGCTGTACGACCGCGGCGTTCACGTCGAGGCGAAGCCGTTTTCGCTCGGTTTTCGGATCGAGCATCCGCAAGGGATCATTGATCGGAGCCGTTTTGGGAAATTTGCCGGTCACAAACAGCTCGGCGCAGCCGACTACAAGGTGGTGCACCACTGCAGCAACGGGCGAGCGGTTTATAGCTTCTGCATGTGTCCCGGCGGCACCGTGGTGGCGGCCACGTCCGAGCTGGGGCGCGTCGTCACGAACGGCATGAGCCAGTACTCGCGCGCGGAGCGCAACGCGAACGCGGGCATCGTGGTCGGCATTACGCCAGACGACTACCCGGGCGGGCCGCTCGCCGGCATCGCGTTCCAGCGCAAGTGGGAGGAGCGGGCGTTCGAGCTCGGTGGCGGTAACTATATGGCTCCGGGGCAGTTGGTCGGCGACTTCATCGCGGGGCGGCCGTCCACTTCACTCGGCTCGGTCGTTCCGTCGTACAAGCCGGGCGTGCGGCCAACCGATCTCAGCACCGCGCTGCCCGACTACGCGATCGAAGCGATTCGCGAAGCGCTGCCGCAGATGGAGAAGAAAATCGCCGGTTTCGCGATGCATGATGCGGTGCTGACCGGCGTTGAAACGCGAACTTCGTCGCCGGTACGCGTGCGTCGCGGCGACGACTACCAGAGTGTCAACGTCAACGGGCTGTATCCGGCGGGCGAGGGTGCGGGGTATGCGGGCGGGATCTACTCGGCGGCAATCGACGGAATCGAGGTCGCCGAAGCGGTCGCGCTGAAGATCATGAGCCAGCAAACGGCGTGAGTCCGAGCCGGCACAGCCGCCGGGGTAAGCGGACCTGCCGGCGATTGCCGCGTCGTTCGGGCACAATGCGCGTTTCGCCTCGAACCGATCCTCCGAATGACCATTCGCACCCTGGCTGCCGCATGCGGCGCGGCGCTGCTCGCCCAATTTGCCCCGTTTGTCGTTTCCTCGAGTGCGTTCGCTGCCGAAGCGTCCGAGCATTGGGTCGCCGTTTGGGCGACCGCGCTGCAACCGATTCCACAGCGGGCCGAGTTGCCACCGCTGTATCGCGCGCCGGAAGTCGCCGGGCGCACCGTTCGGCAAATCATGTATCCGACGTTGTCGGGGAGGGTGGCGCGAATTCATCTGAGTAATGCGTACGGCAAGACGCCTCTCGTCATCGACGAACTGCGCATCGCGCGCTCCGCCGGTGGCGCGGCAGCAGTCGAGGGCGCCGGCAGTCGGGTGACGTTTGGCGGTAAGGGCGCGGTCAGCGTTCCGCCTGGCGGCGAGATGGACAGCGATCCGGTCGCGATCGATGTCGTCGAGGGCGCGCCATATGCGATCAGTGCGTTCGTGGGACCGGAGCAGCGGATCGTCGCATGGCACCGAGTGTCAAATCAGGTGAATTATGTGTCCGGGCCCGGCAATCACACCACCGACGCGTCCGCCACGGCGTTTCCCGGCCGCTTCACGCAATATGTGTGGGTCACGGGTTTGTCGGTGGAGGCGGCGGCACCGTCGCTTGCCGTGGCCGCGATCGGCGACTCGATCACCGACGGCATGCGCTCCACCCTCAACCAGAACCGTCGCTGGCCGGATGCGCTGGCTCGGCGGCTGGCGGCGAGCGGCGCGCAGTCGACCGCGATCGTGAATCTTGGCATCAGCGGCAACCGGCTCCTGAGCGACTCGCCTTGCTATGGCGACGCGCTTGCGAGCCGCTTTGAGCGCGACGTTTTGCGACGTCCAGGCGTCAAAGCGGCGATCCTGCTGATTGGCATCAACGACATCAACTTTGCGGCAATGCCGCCTCATGGCGGGCTCGACTGCGATTTTCCTCATACGTCGGTCACGGCTGCCGATCTGATCGCCGGTTACCAGCGAGTGATCGCGGCCGCGCGGCGCAACGGTGTCAAGATGTTCGGCGCGACGCTGACGCCGGCGTCGCTGCCACAGGAGCGGGAAAACATCCGACTCGCGGTTAATCAGTGGATCCGAACTAGTCGTGCTTTCGATGGCGTCGTCGACTTCGACGCGGCGTTGCGCGATCGGGCGCAGCCGGAGCGTCTGCAGCGCGCTTTCGATAGCGGCGATCACATCCATCCAAGCGACGCGGGCTACGCGGCTATGGCCGCTGCAGTTCCTGTCGAGGTCGTGGTGGATGCGACCCGGAAGTGAGCGGCAACTTTTTTTAAGCGAAAGCAAAAACGAACATTGACGAGACGCGAAAGAGTCTCCATAATTTCATTTCTCTGCTGCAGACGCAGCGACGCAAACGAAGCAGTGCCGGGTAGTGGTGGTTCAGGCGCGGCGGGTTTGGCGGACCGATCTTTAAAAACTAA
>NZ_JACHDM010000016.1:0-163354 GCF_014201065.1 Paraburkholderia sp. Cpub6 | reverse complement strand
ATTTCGCGAAGCCGCTATCGACGGAAGCGATTTCCGAACTGCTGCACGGCGGGTTGGTGCCGGAGCTGGAGCCGGCGTGAGGGGAGCGTGCCGCGTCCAACGCCGGTCACTGAGCCGGCGTGTCCTTGAACACCGGCAGGCTTTCCGCGAACGCGGAAAACTTCTCGAGCCGCGGATGATCGGCCTTGCTGAGCGCCTCCGGCAGCATCATGTGCGTGAACTGCCAGGCTACGGCGACGGCCACGTCCGCCGCGCTGAACTGCTGCTGCGTGTCGGGCAGCGGCCCTTCGCCCAACTCGCGTTCGAGTTCGGCATAGGCGGCGAGCAGTTGCGCGCGCACGCGCTCGACCCACGGTTCATGCTGCTTCTCCTGAGGCCGCAGATTGCGCTCGTAGACGATCTGCACGCTCTTTTCGCACGCGGCGAGCGCGAGACCCGTCAGACGCGCGGCGCGCAACGCCGCGTCGGCCTGCGTCGGGAACAGCGGGGTGGGGCCGGCGAGCGTTGCCAGATACTGCAGGATCACCGTCGAGTCCATCAGGATCGCGCCGTTGTCGGCGACGAGCGTCGGCGCCTTGACGACCGGGTTGATCTTCGCGAACTGGTCGTAGGTGCGGAAAACCGAAATCGACTCGTGTTCGAAGTCGAGCGCGAGCAGCTTCATGCAGATGGCGACGCGCCGCACGTAGGGCGAGTCGAGCATTCCGATCAGTTTCATCTCGTTTCCATGAGAAGAGCGACTATGGGGGCGCCCCGCGCCTCGTGCGCTGACCGGCTGGAACGGCTAGCGGGCGGCGCGGCGCGTGACGCGTGGAATCGCTAGCTTAAGCATCCTCGCCGGCTCAGTCCAGCGCGGGCAGCGCGCGCGGACGGCGGTCGCTGTCGGTGGCGACGTAAGTGAGGATCGCTTCCGTGACCTTGACGACTTCCTGCGAGAGCCTCAACCGCTGCGCGTAGACCTCGACCGACACTGTCACCGACGTATTGCCGGTCTTCACGATATCGGCGTAAAAGCTCAGCAGATCGCCGACGAACACCGGTTGCTTGAACAGGAAAGAATTAACCGCGATCGTCGCGACCCGCCCATTCGCGCGACGGCTTGCCGGAATCGAGCCGGCGATGTCGACCTGCGCCATGATCCAGCCGCCGAACACGTCGCCATGAATGTTCGCGTCCGATGGCTGCGGCATGACGCGCAGCGCGCACGGCTTGGACGGAAGTTGAAGAAGATCGGTCATCGGGACATCCTTGGGAAACGTGTTCGAGTGTATTGACGCGCATTGACGCAATGGCTGGGCCAGTTCGACAGTAGGCCATGCAAAGCGCCATCAGTCGGCTTCTGCGACAATAGAAAGATCAGGAATTGTACGGGAAAGCACCCAGCGAAGCGCGCGAGCCGCGCGCCGCTGCGAACTCCGGCAGCTCCACACTCTCCCCACGATTTATGCGCCGCGCTCCTTCGTCCGAACCCTCGCCGATTTCCACCGCACCCCGCAACGACTGGCAAACGATCCTGTCGCTGCTGCCATACCTTGCCACCTACAAATGGCGAGTCGGCTTCGCGCTCAGCTGCCTGATCGGCGCGAAGGTCGCGAACCTCGGCGTGCCGATCGTGATGAAGCACATCGTCGACAGTCTCGCGTCGGTCCGGCATCTGACCGCGCTCGGTCGCGCGCAGGACGCGCCCGGCATCGTGCTGCTCGGCGGCGTCGGCTTGCTGGTGGTCGCGTATGCGGTGGTGCGGCTATCGACGTCGCTCTTCACCGAGTTGCGCGAAATGCTGTTTTCGAAAGTGACCGAAAGCGCGGTGCGCCAACTCGCGCTGAAAGTATTCCGCCATCTGCACGGACTGTCGCTGCGCTTTCATCTGGAGCGGCAGACGGGCGGCATGTCGCGCGATATCGAACGCGGCACGCGCGGCATCACGCAGCTGATTTCCTATTCGCTGTACAGCATCCTGCCGACGCTCGTCGAAGTCGGTCTCGTGCTCGGCTTTTTCGTCGTCAAATACGAGGCCTATTACGCGATCGTCACGTTCGTCGCGCTCGCGGTGTACATCGCGTTCACGGTGAAGGTCACCGAGTGGCGCACGCACTTTCGCCGCACGATGAACGAGCTCGATTCGAAGGCGAATTCGCGCGCGATCGACTCGCTGCTCAACTACGAGACCGTCAAGTACTTCGGCAACGAGGAGTGGGAAGCGAGCCGCTACGACGAGAACCTGAAGCGCTATCGCGCGGCGGCGATCAAGTCGCAGCGTTCGCTGTCGGCGCTGAACTTCGGGCAGCAGGCGATCATCGGCACGGGGCTCGTGTTCATCCTGTGGCGCGCGACCCAGGGCGTGATGGCCGGGCGTCTGACGCTCGGCGACCTGGTGCTGATCAACACGTTCATGCTGCAGCTGTATATTCCGTTGAATTTTCTCGGCGTGGTCTATCGCGAGCTGAAGCAGAGCCTGACCGACATGGACCGCATGTTCACGCTGCTCGGCGCACCGCGGGAAGTGCCCGACGCGCCCAATGCGGTGGCTTTGCAAGTGAGCGGCGCGCAGGTGCGCTTCGACAACGTGAGCTTCGCGTACGAGCCTTCGCGGCAGATTCTGCACGGCGTGAGCTTCACGATCGCGGCCGGCACGACGACGGCGGTGGTCGGCCACAGCGGCTCGGGCAAGTCGACGCTCGCGCGGCTGCTGTTCCGCTTCTACGATCTAGACCGCGCGACGGGCGGCGCGATTCGCATCGACGGGCAGGATATTCGCGACGTCACGCAGGATTCGCTGCGCGCGTCGATCGGCATCGTGCCGCAGGACACGGTGCTGTTCAACGACTCGATCTACTACAACATCGCATACGGTCGGCCGTCGGCGACGCGCGACGAAGTGATCGCGGCGGCGCGCGCCGCGCATATCCACGAGTTCATCGAGAGTCTGCCGAAGGGCTACGACACGCCGGTCGGCGAGCGCGGGCTCAAGCTGTCCGGCGGCGAAAAGCAGCGCGTCGCGATCGCGCGGACCATACTCAAGAATCCGCCGATCCTGTTGTTCGACGAAGCGACGTCCGCGCTCGATTCACGCTCCGAGCGCGCGATCCAGCATGAGCTCGACCTGATCGCGCGCGAACGCACGACGCTGATCATCGCGCACCGGCTGTCGACGGTCGTGCACGCGCAGCAGATCATCGTGATGGACAAAGGGCGCATCGTCGAGCGCGGCACGCACGCGGAGCTGTTGCGCGCGAACGGTTTGTTCGCGCAGATGTGGGCGCTGCAGCAGCGCGCCGCGCACACCACGGATGCGGTGGAAAGAGCGGAAGCAGTCGGGGCAGGTGAGAGCCCGGCGAAGTAAAGCTCAGCGCGCGCGCAGCAGCCGATCGAGCGCTTCCAGCTGCGCCTGGGTGCCGATGTTCTCCCACAAGCCTTCATACAGCTCGCCGCTCGCGAGCCCACGCGCGATGGTCGCGCGGTAATACGGGCTCAGCGCGCGCCGCGTGCCGCGCGGCAGATCGCGGAACATGCGCGTGTCGTACAGACCGAAACTGCCGAACGTGAGGCGCGGCTGCGCGTCGAGCGACAGCACGCCGTCGACGAGACCAAAGTCGCCGTTCGGGTGAAATCCCGGATTCGGCACCATCACCAGATGCATGCCGGGCTCGGGCAGCGCCTTCAGCCGGCCGGCGTGCGCGTGCAGCGCGGCGTAGTCGTACTCGGTGTACACGTCGCCGGCCACCGCGACGAACAACTGATCCGCGCCCTCGTCGGTCAGTAGCGGCAGCGCCTGCGCGATGCCGCCCGCGGTCTCCAGCGCCTCGTGCTCGGGCGAATAGCGCAGCTCGACCTGCCAGCGCGAACCGTCGCCGAGCGCGGCTTCGAGCTGCGCGCCGAGCCACGCATGATTGATCACGATGCTACGGATGCCGGCCCGCGCGAGCCGTTCGATCTGCCATACGATCAGCGGCTTGCCGCCCGCTTCGAGCAAGGGCTTCGGGCACGCGTCGGTCAACGGACGCATGCGCTCGCCGCGGCCCGCGGCGAAAATCATCGCTTTCTTTACGGACATCGTCATCGGTCAGAAGGTGTAGCCGATTTCCTGCGCGCGGCCGTCGAGGTCGTCGAGCAGTTTCGCGAACCCGCGCAGCGGCGCGTAACGTTCCGCCACCTTGCGTGCATAGCCGATGAAGCGCGGCAGGTCGTTCATGTAATGCGCCTTGCCGTCGCGGTAGTTGATGCGGCAGAACAGGCCGAGCACCTTGATGTGCCGCTGCAGCCCCATCCATTCGAGCTGGCGGTAGAACTCGCCGAAATCGGCATCGACCGGCAGGCCGGCTTTTTTGGCGCGCTCCCAGTAGTACGCGAAGCAGTCGAGCTCGAACTCCTCGTCCCAGCTGAGGAACGCGTCGCGCAGCAGCGACACGACGTCGTACGTGATCGGCCCGTACACCGCGTCCTGGAAGTCGAGCACGCCTGGGTTCGGCTCGGCGATCATCAGATTGCGCGGCATGAAATCGCGCAGCATGAAGCTTTGCGGCTGCGCGCGCGCGCTCGCGATCAGCAGCGCGAACGTGCGGTCGAGCAGCGCGCGCGTGGCGGCATCGACCTCGCGGCCAAGGTGCCGGCCGATGAACCATTCGGGCATCAGCTCCATCTCGCGGTGCAGGAACGCTTCGTCGAACGGCGGCAGCACGTCTTCGCGCGAGCTGAGCTGCCAGCGGATCAGTGCGTCGAGCGCGTCGCGCATCAGCGCGCGAGCCGCGCGCGTATCGCCCGCGGCCTGCGCGTCGGTCAGCGCGCCCAGATACGACGCGGTGCCGAGATCGGTGACGAGCATGAAGCCCGCGTCGAAGTCGACCTCGAGCACGCGCGGCACGTGCACGCCGGCGGCGGCGAGCAATTGCGCGATCTGTGCGAATTCGCGGCATTTTTCGGGCGGCGGCGCGTCGACGGCGATCAGCGTGGCCGCGCCATTGCCTTGCGGCGCCTTACCGGCGAGCCGGAAATAACGGCGGAAACTGGCGTCGGACGAGGCCGGAACGAGGGTGTCGGGCTCGAGCGCATGGCGCGCCGCGTGGCCTTGCAGCCAGGCCTTGAGCAGGGAGAGACGGGTGTCGGTGAAATCTTGGGTGGAAGGCAGCGTCATGAAAAGCGGCGGCAAATTCTTGGGGACAACGTCTTGCCATATAATACCCCACGACTTTTTTGACGCGACTCACACGCCAGCTTTCGCGTGCTCCGTTTCACCGCCCGCCTTATCACTCGGCAAATTGGGAATCCAGACGTGCAGCCGACTCTAACGGTCGCGGTGTGCAGGCGGTGGATCGTGACGACGGAAGCTTGCGCAGGGGTCGACTCGCCAAACGATACATGCCGCCCAGACAGCTTTCCGATACCACTCCTTCCTGTGCAGTAGTGCCGCGCAAAAGGCGGCTCGTCGCGGCGCTGATCGCCGTTCCGGGCCTGATGCCCGCGCTTGCGCACGCCCAGCTGGTGGGGGAAGCTGCGCAACCGCAGGCGGTCTACCCGCCGTGGGGCATGCAGCTTGCGCCGCAGCTCGAGGATCATCCGTTGCAAACGGGCCAGCGGCCGGCCACCTTCGTGCTCGGCGACCACGCGAGCGGCACGATCGACCAGGATCTGGCCGCCAAGGGCTCGGCGGAAGTGCGGCACAACACGTCCGTGATCAAGGCCGACGCCCTGCACTACGATCAGGACACGGACATGGCCGATGCGTACGGCAATGTCCACGTGATCAATACCGGCAATACCTTCATCGGACCCGAAGCGCATCTGCGCGTCGATTCGACCGAAGGCTTCATGACCGCGCCGAAGTACCACTTCACGCTGACGGGCGGCTCGGGCAGCGCGCAGCGCGTCGACCTGCTCGACGCGGAGCGCTCCGTGTTCACGAAGGGCACCTACACGGCCTGCGCGTGTACGGACAATCCGGCCTGGTACATCAAGGGCAGCGAGTTCGATTTCGACACCGGCGCGGACGAAGGCGTCGCCCACAACAGCGTGCTGTTCTTCCAGGGCGTGCCGGTGTTCGCGTCGCCGTGGCTGTCGTTCCCGCTGTCGGGCGATCGGCGCAGCGGCCTGTTGCCGCCCACGTTCTCGCTGAGCTCGACGAACGGTTTCGAGCTGTCGGTGCCGTATTACTTCAACATCGCGCCGAATCGCGATCTGACGGTCACGCCGCGTCTGATCTCGAAGCGCGGTGTGCAGTTGCAGAGCACGTTCCGCTATCTGTCGCCGACGTATTCCGGGTCGATCACCGGTGAATTTCTGCCCGACGATCGCCTGACGAAGACCAACCGCTACGCGCTGTACATCCAGCACAACCAGAATTTCGGTAACGGCTTCGGCGGCTACATCTATTACAACAAGGTTTCGGACAACACGTATCCGGAAGACCTGTCGTCGTCGGTCAACCAGTTCATGAACGGCACCCAGCTCCTGTATCAGCAGGAAGCCGGGTTGACCTACAACAACGGACCGTGGTCCGTGCTCGCGCGCGAGCAGCACTGGCAGACGCTGGAGCCGTCGGTCGCGCCGTACGGCCGCCAGCCGCAGTTGAACGTCAGGTACGCGAAGTACAACATCGGCGGCTTCGACTTCGGCGCCGAAGCCGACTACTCGAACTTCCGCATCACCACCGCGGATCTGAGCGAAGGCCAGCGGGTGCTGTTCAACCCGTACCTGTCGTATTCGGTGGTGGGGCCGGGCTACTTCGTCACGCCGAAGGTGCAGTGGCACTTTGCGTCGTACAACCTGAACAACATCGGCACCGATCTGGCGAACGTGCCGGGAGCGCAGAAGAATTTCACCGAGTCGATTCCGACCTTCACGTTCGACACGGGACTGACGTTTGAGCGCTCGGTGCGCATTTTCGGCGCGGACTATATCCAGACGCTGGAGCCGCGCCTGTACTACGTGTACACGCCGTACCGCAATCAGAACAACGCGCCGCTGTTCGATACCGCCGAATCCGACTTCGGTCTCGCGGAAATCTTCACGCCGAATACGTTCGTCGGTAACGACCGGATCGCCGACGCGAACCGCCTGACCGCCGGTCTCACCACGCGCTTCATCAACCCGTCCACCGGCGACGAGCGCGCGCGCTTCGTGATCGCGCAGCAGTATTACTTCCGGGATCAGCGCGTTACGCTGACGCCGACCCAGACCAGTACCCAGGCCACGCACTCGGACCTGATCGCGGGCGCGTCGATCAAGCTGGGCGCCGGTTTCGCTTCGGAAACGGCGTTCCAATATAATGCGGACAATAACCAGCTCACGAAGACGAGTGTCGGCTTCGGGTTCAGTCCGGAGAGCGGCAAGGTCATCAACGTCGCGTACCGCTACACGCGCGCCAACACCACGCTCGACAACCAGCCGATCAATCAGGTGCTGATTTCGGGCCAATGGCCGCTGACGCACCGGATGTACGGTGTCGGCCGGTTCAACTACGACCTGGGTGGCCACCGTATCGTCGACGGCCTGGTCGGCCTGCAATACGACGCGGACTGCTGGACGCTCGGCGCCGGCATCCAGCGCTACGCGAACGGCCTGAACTCGTCGGGACAGAATCAGTCGAGCACACGGTTTCTGGCGCAGTTGACGTTCAAGGGCTTGTCGAGCGTCGACAACGGGCTGATGACCGCGTTCCGCAGCAGTGTGGCCGGCTACATGCCGTTGCCGCCACCGCCACCGCCGGAGTCGCGGTTCACCAACTACGAATGACGGTTGCCCGGTCATTCACGGCTTGCGAAAAGACGGGCGAAGCGCCCGACATCATTGGAGTATCTGTGGCAATCATGAAACAGCTTCGCTTGGCAATACTCGCGGCGGGTCTCGTCGCCGCGGCGTCCTTCGTTCCAGTCGCGTCGGTACAGGCGCAGGCATTGGGCGGCAATAGCGGCCAGACGGTGGACACCATCGCCGCAGTGGTCAACAACGGTGTCATCACGCAGCGCGAGCTCGACGAGCGGGTCAGTCTGATCGCGCACCGGCTGAACCAGCAGAACGCTCCGGTGCCGCCGACGGACCAGTTGCGCCAGCAGGTGCTCACGCAGATGGTGCTCGAGCGCATCCAGCTGCAGAAGGCCAAGGAAGACGGCATCACCATCGACGACGCGGCCGTGCAGCGCACGCTCGAGCGTCTCGCGCAGGCGAACAACATGCCGTTGGCCATGTACCGCGCGCGCATCGAAGCGCAAGGCGTGCCCTGGACCACTTTCACGAGCGACGCGCGCACGGAGCTGACGCTGTCGCGTCTGCGCGAGAAGGAAGTGGACAGCAAGATCACGGTGACGGACGCCGAGGTCGCGAACTATATCGCCAGCCAGCGCGGTCCGGGCGCCGGCCAGACGAACGACCTGCACATGCAGCACATTTTCGTGAAGGCGCCGCTCAACGCCTCGGAGACCGACATCGAGGCGGCGCAGAAGAAGGCCGCGGCGCTGCTCGCCGAAGCGAAGGGCGGCGCGAATTTCGAAAAGCTCGCGAAAGCCAATTCGCAGGCGCCGGACGCGTCGAAGAACGGCGGCGATCTCGGCTTCCTCGCGCCGTCGAAGCTGCCGCCCGAGTTCGTGAAGGCCGCGTCGGCACTGCGTCCGGGTGAGATCAATCCGGATCTGATCCGCACCAACGACGGCTTCGAGATCGTGCGTCTGGTCGAGCGCCGTGCCGGCCAGGGCACCAGCGCGGACGCGCCGAAGCTCGTGCAGACGCACGTGCGCCATATTCTGCTGCGCGTCGGCGACGGTCAGTCCGAACCGCAGGCACGCCAGAAGCTGCTCGACATCCGCAACCAGATCGCCGCCGGCGGCGACTTCGCGAAGTTCGCGCGCACCTACTCGCAGGACGGCTCGTCGTCGCAAGGCGGTGACCTCGGCTGGGTCAGCCCGGGCGAGACGGTGCCCGAGTTCGAGCGCGCAATGAACTCGCTGCAGGACGGTCAGATCAGCGAACCAGTGCGCAGCGAATACGGCTACCACCTGATTCAGGTGCTCGGCCGCCGCGATGCGCAAGGCTCGATTGCGCAGCAGATGGATCTCGCGCGTCAGGCCATCGGCCAGCGCAAGGCGGAACAGGCGTATGCCGACTGGCTGCGCGAGCTGCGCGATACCGCGTACGTCGAAGTGAAGCCGGCCACGGCGAACGTGCAATAACAGAGCCAATGCGATGACGAGCGCTGCCCAGCCCACCCACCGTCCGCTGCAGATCGCGATCACGACCGGCGAACCCGCCGGCGTCGGTCCCGAGCTGACCGCGCAGGCGCTGGCCGGCGCGGCGGCGCACTGGCCTCAGGCGCAGTTCACCGTGCTCGGTGATGCGCAACTGCTCGCTGAGCGCGCGCGCGCGGTCGGCGTCGATTGGGCGGCGCTGCTCGCGCCAGGCCCGCGCGTGCGGCTCGAACATCACTCGCTTGGCGCACCAGCGCAGGCAGGCAAACTCGACGCCGCGAACGGCCGCTATGTGCTCGATCTGCTCGATGCGGCGATCGACGGCGCGGTGGCAGGCAGGTTCGACGCGATCGTCACCGCGCCGCTGCAAAAAAGCACGATCAACGACGCCGGTGTGCCGTTTACCGGCCACACCGAATATCTGGCCGAGCGCACCCATACGCCGCGCGTCGTGATGATGCTCGCGGGCACCGGCAAGCGGCCGCTGCGCGTCGCGCTTGCGACCACGCATCTGCCGTTGAAGGACGTGTCGGCGGCTTTGACGATCGAAAGCCTCGTCGCGACGCTGCGCATCATCGATCACGACCTGCGTCACCACTTCGGCTTGCCCGCGCCGCGCATCCTCGTGACGGGGCTCAATCCGCACGCTGGCGAAAACGGCTATCTGGGCCGCGAGGAAATCGACGTGATCACGCCGGCGTTGCGGCAGGTGAACGGCGAGGGCGTCGACGCGCGCGGTCCGTATCCGGCCGACACGCTGTTCCAGCCGCGTTATCTCGACGAAGCCGACTGCGTGCTCGCGATGTTCCACGACCAGGGCCTGCCGGTGCTGAAATTCGCGACGTTCGGCGAAGGGATCAACGTGACGCTCGGCCTGCCGATCATCCGCACGTCGGTCGATCACGGCACCGCGCTCGATCTGGCCGGCACCGGCCGCGCCGACGCGGGTAGCCTGATGGCCGCGATCGACACGGCGGTGTCGATGGCGCAGCATCGTCGCGCGGGCTGACGCGCGGTTGATGTGAGCGGATGCGGCGCGCGTGACGCGCCGCGTGGCGTCGTGTTTCCACCGTGACGTCTTTCATTCTCAAGCAGTTTTCTTTCTAGCGTTTCTCCGATGTCCACCAGCAGACAGCAAGGCCGGCACCAGGGCCATCTCGCGCGCAAGCGTTTCGGTCAGAACTTCCTGGTCGACATGGGCGTGATCGATTCGATCGTCGACGTGATCCGGCCGCAGCGCGGCGAGCGCATGGTCGAGATCGGGCCGGGCCTCGGCGCGCTGACCGAGCCGCTGATCGAGCGGCTCGCGACGCCCGAGACGCCGCTGCATGCGGTCGAACTCGACCGCGATCTGATCGGCCGTCTGAAGACGAAGTTCGGCAACCTGCTCGAACTGCACGCGGGCGACGCGCTCGAATTCGACTTCGGCTCGCTCGCGGCACCGGGCGACAAGGCGTCGCTGCGCATCGTCGGCAATCTGCCGTACAACATTTCGAGCCCGCTGCTGTTTCATCTGGCGACGTTCGCGGAGCGCGTGATCGATCAGCACTTCATGCTGCAGAACGAGGTGGTCGAGCGGATGGTGGCGGAGCCGGGCACGAAGGCGTTCAGTCGCCTGTCGGTGATGCTGCAGTACCGCTACGTGATCGACAAGCAGCTCGACGTGCCGCCCGAGTCGTTCCAGCCGCCGCCGAAGGTCGATTCGGCGATCGTGCGGATGATTCCGTACGAGCGGCACGAACTGCCGGTGGTCGACGAAAGCGTGCTCGGCGGGGTGGTGACGGCGGCGTTCTCGCAGCGTCGCAAGATGTTGCGCAACACGCTTGCCGCGCTGCGCGACACCGTCGATTTCGACGCGCTCGGCTTCGATCTGCAACGCCGCGCGGAGGACGTGCCGGTCGCCGAATACGTGAGTGTGGCGCAGGCGGTGGCGGCGCGCTCGGCCGCTGCGCCGGAATAGACTCGACGCTCGACGCGGAGGGCGCCGCCGTCGAGCCCGCTTACCGTTTCGCCGGCGCGTTGACGAGCGCGATGCCGCTCAGCACCAGCAGCGCGGCGATCAGAAAGCGCGCGCTGAACGGCTCGCCGAGCAGCAGCACGCCGAAGGTGACGCCGAACAGCGGCGTCAGAAACGAAAACACCGACAGCCTCGACGCGATGTAACGCGTCAACAGCCAGAACCACAACAGATAGCTGACGAACGCGACGATCACGGCTTGATACGCGAGGCTCGCGAGCGCGAGCGGCGTCACGCTTTCCACGCGCACCTCGCCGAGCCCCAGCGCCAGCGCGAGCAGCACCACCGCCGACACAGTCAGCTGATAGAACAGCGTCTTGCTCGCGCTCGTCCGCGCGAGCCGCGAGCCGCGCACGACGACCGTGGTCGCGGCCCACGCGATGCCGCCGAGCACGCCGAGCGCATCGCCGGCCGCGCCCGCGGGCGTCGAGCCGTGGGCCGCGCTTGCAGCCGTGCCCGCGTCCGGGTGCAGGAAGCCGTCCGCGAACGCGAGCGCCATCCCCGCGAACGCGACGCCGATGCCAAGCCACTGGATGCGCCGCATGCGTTCGCCATCGACGAACCAGTGCAGGCCGAGTGCCGTGAAACACGGTGCCGTGTACAGAAAGACCGCCATGCGCGACGCGCTCGTCAGCGTCAGGCCGAGAAAGATGCAGACGAACTCGGCCGCGAACAGCACGCCCGCGAGCAGGCCCGCGCCGAGCGTGCCGTCATCGCGAAAGAGCGGCGTGCCGCGCGAGCGTGCCCATGCCCACACGAGCAGCGCCGCGATCGTCGAGCGCAGCCCCGCCTGAAAGACCGGCGGCACCGCCGCATTGGTGGTCTTGATCGCGACTTGCTGCAGCCCCCAGATTGCGCACAGGCCGATCATCAACAGGATCGCGAAGCTATCCGGGGTGCGGCGCGCGGGCAGGGCGGTGGTCGTGCTCATGGCGGTGTGGTGAAGAGGTGGAGAGCGCACGGCGAGCCGGTCGGTCCGGTGCGCGGCGAAGGCCATACGATAGCAAACCTGCCTGCGCGAGCCGACGCCCTGTCTTCTGCGAGCGTGCGCCGAGCCGTAGGGATTTCGGCGGGCGCGCTCGGATGCCGGTCGTTGATGCGTCTGAGTTGCCTGATTTTCTTGGCGGCAACGCCGAGCGTCAGTCGTCGGCGTTTTTTGATGGCGTCGGCACGAGGCAAGATTGCCGGGCGAATTCGCCCGGCGTCAATTCGCCGGGTGCAACGTGAAGCCGGGCTGTGTTTTCATCGTTCTGGCTGACAGCGCGACTCGTGCTCGCCACCGGACGTTCAGTCGACTCGCCCCTTCTTCTGTATCAGCTCGATCTTGTACCCGTCCGGATCGGCGACGAAGGCGATGACAGTCGTGCCGTGTTTCATGGGCCCAGCTTCGCGTGTAACGACACCGCCGCGTTTCTTCACTTCTTCGCATGCCGCATAGGCGTCGTCGACTTCGAGGGCGATGTGACCGTAGCCGGTTCCGAGGTCGTACTTGCTCGTGTCCCAGTTGTACGTCAGTTCGATCGCCGCGCCTTCGGATTCGTCCTCGTAACCGACGAATGCGAGGGTGAACTTCCCGTCCGGGTAGTCGTGCTTTCGAAGCAGGCGCATTCCTAGAACTTCGGTGTAGAACCGGATCGATGCGTCCAGATCACCGACTCGAAGCATGGTATGCAAGATTCGCATGAGGACTCCTTTGATAGTTTGTGGATAAATGCGTCGACCTGCGGCAATTGTAAATGATTGCCGTATAGCTTGAGTCCGAAGCCGCGCCGCCCGTCCGGCGCACTGCGGACTCGATGCGCATCGTGGAATTCGATCGGATCTATTTGAACAAAAAAGTATGGGCAATAAGGGTTTGTGTGCGGTTGCCGGTTTGATATTAGTGTCCAACACTCAGCATCAATCCGGTTTGTCAGATAGCAGTCTGATATATCGGACAATCCATGCGTGACCCGGCGATTCGTTGAGCGTGCAGACAGGCGCTGAAGCCGATTCGTCCGCTCCGGACCACTCTTCTCCGCTTAGGACCCTGCCATGAAGCTTGCCAAACGAGGCGCCCAAGCCGCCTTTCTGTTCGCTGTTGCTGGATTGCTCGCCATCACCGGCTGCACCAAGGTTGCCACGCCAGGGCAGAGCGCAGCGGCATCCCCCTCGACGCTTCAGGCCGTGCTGCAGCGAGGCACGCTGCGCGTCGGCGACTGCCTGACGTTCGCGCCGTTCGGGTTCTATAACAAGGACGGCCAACCAGACGGCTATGACGTGGACCTCGCGAAGGAACTCGCGAAGCAGATGGGCGTGAAGCTCGAGGTCGTGAATACGACGAGCGCGAACCGGATTCCGAATCTGCAGACCAGCAAAGTGGATGTCGTGTTCTGCAACTTCACGCGTAATCTGGAGCGCGCGAAGGTAATTGAATTCACGACCCCCTACGTGGTTGCCAGCGAAGCACTGCTGGTCAGAAAAAATAGTGGCGTTCAGTCGATCAAGGACATGGGCGGTCGCACGATTGCGACGGTCAAGGGCTCGACCAATGGCGACGAAGTGCGCTCGCTGAATATCCCGATCAAGATCCAGGAATACGACAGCTCGCAGGCCGCGATTCTTGCCGTCAAGCAGGGGCAGGCCGACGCGATGATCGAGGACAACAACTTTCTCGCGTATCAGGCCAAGCTCGATCCTGAACTTGCCGTCACGAACGAAGCGCTGGTCCCGCTCGAATACAACGCGTTCGGTGTCAAGGCCGGCGATCAGGAATGGCTCAACTACCTGAATCTGTTCCTCTTCAACGTCAATGCGTCGAAGCTCAACGCGCAGCTCTACAACAAGTGGTTCGGCACCGATCCGCGCTACCCGCTCAATCCGCAGTTTTGAGGAGCGGGAGATGCCGATATCTATTGAAACCCGAACGATGCGGAGGGTGAGATGAGTTACGAGTGGCTCACTCTGTGGGGCTACGTGCCCGAGTTTTTGAGCGCGAGCTGGCTGACGTTGCAAGTGACCGTGCTGGCATTCGTACTGGCGCTAGTCCTCGGCTTGTTGACCGCGCTTGCCAGCGTTTCTCCGCTCGCGCCATTTCGGTTGATTGCTCGCGGCTACGTTGAAATCATCCGCAACACGCCTGTTCTCCTGCAGATTTTCATCGTTTTCTTCGGTCTGCCGTCGGCGGGTATTTCGCTCGACGCATACTGGGCGGGTGTCATTGCGCTCGGCGTCAACGTCGGTGCTTATCTATCGGAAGTGTTCCGCGCCGGCATACAGTCGGTGCCGCGCGGCCAACTCGAGGCCGCCGGCATTCTCGGTCTCGAACGCGCGCAGATCTTCGTCGAGGTCGTGCTACCGCAGGCGACGCGCGCGGTTTATCCGGCCATCGTCAACTACCTGATCCAGTTGCTGCTCGGTACGTCGCTGCTGTCCGCCATTGCGTTGCCGGAGTTGACCGGCACTGCGACCGTGATCAACTCGCGGACGCTTCTCTACCTTCAGACGTTCAGCGTGACGCTCGTCGCGTATCTCGTGCTCAGTAACGTACTGTCCTGGCTTGCGGGCCAGCTCGGAGCGCGGATCTTTCATCCTCCCCTCGTCATGCCGGCGCGCACCGGTTTCGGGACCGGCTTGATGCGCCGGACGAAACGGGCCTGATTCCCGGATTGGAGTTGGATCATGTCAGTCGAGTTGCTGAAAACCAGTTTCTCCATCCTGCTGCAGGGTCTGGTGACGACGCTGTTGCTTTCCATTGCGTCCATCGCGGGCAGCACGCTGATCGGCCTTTTCGCCGCCGTCTTGCGGTCGTTCGGACCGTGGGGCACAGCCCGCATTGCCAGACTCTATACGGAGCTGTTTCGCGGCACGCCGGTACTCATCACGCTGATGTTCATCTATTTCGGCGTGTCGTACTTCGGTTACGCGATCGACGTCTTCGCAGCCGGCGTCATCGGCTTGAGCGTCTATCAGGGCGCCTACATCGCCGAAATCTTCCGCTCAGGGATCGAGGCGGTACCCAAAGGTCAATGGGAGGTATCTCAGATCCTCGGCCTCACGCGGGCTCAGTCGTTCTCGTTCGTCGTGCTGCCTCAGACGGGAAAGATCGTGTTGCCGCCTCTCGTCGGTCAGTATCTGTCGCTCATCAAGGACACGTCGATCGTCAGCATGATCGGAATGTCCGAGTTGATGCATGGTGGCCAGGCCATCGTCGATCGGGTCGGAAAGCCCGTGGAAATCTACGGACTCGTCGCCCTCATTTACTTCGCCGTGTGCTTCCCGCTCTCGCAATGGGTGCGCCACCATGACCGCAGGAGATTGTCGTGAGTAACCAAAGCCAAACCAGACCCATCATTTCACTGACGGGCGTCAGCAAAGCATTCGGTTCGACTCGGGTGTTGAACGAAATCAATCTCGAGGTTCGCTCGGGCGAAGTGCTGGTGCTCATTGGCGCGTCCGGCTCGGGTAAGAGCACGGTCTTGCGAATCATGGCGGGATTGGAGACCACCGATTCCGGCGAGGTCTGGGTCAACGATGTGCCCATGCATGATCCGCGCCGAGCGCGAGAGATTCGTGGCCATGTCGGCATGGTCTTCCAGCAGTTCAATCTGTTTCCTCACAAGACCGCGCTCGGCAATGTCACGCTCGCGCTTATCAAGGCACGCCGCATGAGTCCGGACGACGCGCGCAAGCGCGCCATGGACACACTCGACCGTGTCGGGCTCGCGGACCGCGCGGCACACTATCCAAGCCAGTTATCGGGCGGTCAGCAGCAACGCGTGGCAATTGCGCGAGCGCTCGCGGTCGAGCCCGGCATCATGTTCTTCGACGAGGCGACGTCCGCGCTGGATCCGGAACTGGTCGGCGAGGTCACCGAGGTGATGCGTGGGCTCGCGCGCGACGGCATGACGATGGTCGTCGTCACGCATGAAATGGGCTTTGCCCGCAAGACCGCCGACCGCGTCGTCTTCATGGACAAGGGCGTCATCGCCGAGCAGGGCGATCCGGAACAGATCTTCGTCAATCCCGCGAACGAACGCACGCGGCAGTTTCTGCACAGAGTCCTCGACCATTGATCTGTCGCGGCCTGAAAGTCGCTTTCGCGGGTCTGCCGCGCGATAAACTCACGTCGCTTGAAAGACAACCGGTCGGATGAACGCTTTACGGAGTGAACGCATGGCTGTAACCGAATCGTCTCGGGCGAGAGGCGTGGATCGCGTCATCGCGATGTTCCGGCAATTGCACGTCGCCCAACGCCCGCTGACCATGCGCGAATTAATCGAGGCGACCGGCGCGCCGCGTTCGAGCATTTACGAGCTGGTCGCGATTCTCGCGGAAGTGGGCTGGCTCGAGACGGCCGCGGATGGGAGCGTGTTCTTCGGGCGCGAGATGCACTACTACGGGTCCGACTATGCAACGCACAACGATCTGATTAGCCGCGCGCATCAATCCATTCTGGCATTGGTACGGAAGTACGACGAGACCACGCAGCTGTGCATGCTGGAAGGCAACAAGTACACGGTCGTGTTATCCGAGAACAGTGCCCGGCCCTTCAACATCAGTTCGGACATCGGCGTGAGAGTGCCGATTCCGTGGACCGCCACGGGACGTCTGCTGCTAGGTCACCTGAATGCCGACGAGATTCGCGCGCTCATTCCGGCCGAAGATTTCATCCTCGACAACGGGGCGAATATCGAATTCGACGAATTCCTGAACGACGTGCAGGCCGCAAAAGAACGAGGCTACTGCTGCACCGAAGGACTCTCGAATGCGTTCAGGCTTTGTATGGCAGCGCCGATTCGCGACCGTGCGGGACTGCCGATTGCGGCGCTGTGTTTCATGACCGGCCGCGACACGAGCCCGGACAGGCGCGGCGTGATGCTCGACGATCTGTTGCAGTCCGCGAAAGCGCTCTCGCATAGATAGCGCCCGGCCTCAAAGCGTCGGCAGCAGCTCCGGCGGATGCGACTTCAGTGTCTGCCGCGCCTCGCGAAATTCCGGAAAAATCGATTCGACCGTCTGCCAGAAGCGCGGACTGTGATTCATCTCGCGCAGATGCGACAGCTCGTGCGCGACGACGTAGTCGATGATCGACAGCGGAAAGTGGATGAGCCGCCAGTTCAGGCGGATTTTGCCGTCGCTCGAACAACTGCCCCAGCGCGTCGCCGCCGAAGACAAGGCATACGCGCGATAGTTGACGCCCAGCTTCTGCGCGTAGATCGCCAGACGCTCGCCGAACAGCCGCTTCGCTTCTCCTTGCAGCCAGCCCTGCACGCGGTCCTTGATCTGCTGCGGGTCGGCTTGCAACGGCAGCGGCAATTGCAACGCGCCGTGCTCGGCGCTGAACGCGAGCATGCCTTGCGGCGCCCCGAGCGTCACGCGCACCGGCTGACCGAGGTAGGGCACTTCGGCGCCGTCTTGCCAGTCGATCTTCGGCAATGCACGCTGCTCGACGCGCGTTTGCCATTCGATCAGCTTCGTAAAAATCCAACGCTGTTTTTCGGTGATCGCGGTTTCGATATCGGCGAGCGTGACCCAGCGCGGCGCGGTGATCGTGAGGCCGGTGCTGTCGATCGCAAAGCCGATCGAGCGGCGCGCGGAACGCTTGAGCGCGTAATGCAGCGTGCGTGAACCGATGGCGAGACTGCGCAGCTTGCTGCCGTCCGGCGCGAGCGGCGCGACGGGCGGCCGGGCCGGCGCTGAGCCAGATGAACCCGGCGCGGAAGGTGAAGGAGACGACGACGTCGACCCCGGCTCGGCGAAGAGCGGGAGATCGAGCTGCCGGTTTTCGAGCGCCGCGGCGGGCTGCGGCGTAGGAGACTTCTGCATCGGCTTCGCTTCGCGCAATACGCCTTCGGAGTTTGAGGGCGTGGCGCGTCAGATGGGCGCGGCGGCGGAATCGTTAGCCGCCGCGCTGTAGGCAGTCGGATCGATGCGGCGCATTTCGGCTTCGATCCACTGTTCGACGCGCGTGTTCACTTCGTCGGGCGTGAGCCCCGTCGTGTCGATCGGCTTGCCAATCGACACCGTGACTATACCCGGATATTTAAGAAACGAGTTGCGCGGCCACACGCGGCCCGCGTTGTGCGCGATCGGCACGACGGGCGCGCCGGTCGCGATCGCGAAGCGCGCGCCGCCGGTCTTGTACTTGCCCTGCTTGCCGGTCGGCGTGCGCGTGCCTTCCGGAAACATGATGACCCATGCGCCTTCGGCCATGCGGGCCTTGCCCTGGTTCGTGACCGATTTGAACGCGTATTTGCCTTCCTTGCGGTTGATGTGAACCATCTTCAGCATGCCGAGCGCCCAGCCGAAGAACGGCACATACAAGAGCTCGCGCTTGAACACATAGCACAGCGGGCGCGGCATGATCGCCGGAAACGCGAGCGTTTCCCACGCCGACTGATGCTTCGACAGCAGCACGGCCGGGCCGTTGGGCAGATTCTCGAAACCTTCGATGCGGTAGCGGATGCCGTTCAGGTAGCGCACCGTCCACAGCGTCACACGACACCAGCCGGCCGCCATCCAGTAGCGGTTTTCCGCGCGCAGGAACGGAAACGCGATGAAGCACGCGGTCGCGTACGGCACTGTGAACACAACGAAATAAATCAGCAGCAGCAGGGAACGGATAAAGCGCATCGGCGTGGTCGGTGGGGGGGGGGGAGCGCGGTGCGCGCGTTTATTCCTGAGCGTCGGCGAGAAAGTCGAGCGCGAACGCGCGCAGGTCGTCGTGCACGATCGTGCCTTCGGGCAAGCCGCCCGCGGCGAGGGTCTTGCGGCCCTTGCCGGTCAGCACCAGATGCACCGGGTGACCGAGCGCCGCGCCCGCCTGCAGATCGCGCAGAGAATCGCCGACTGTCGGCGTATGCGCCGGATCGACCTCGAATCGCTCGGTGATCATCTTCAGCATGCCGGGCTTCGGCTTGCGGCATTCGCATTGATCTTCCGCCGTGTGCGGGCAGAAAAACACGGCTTCGATGCGCGCGCCGACCGCTGCCGCCATCCGGTGCATCTTCAGATGCATCGCGTTCAACGCATCCATGTCGAACAGACCGCGGCCGATGCCCGACTGGTTCGTCGCGATCGCGACGCGATAGCCGGCCTGGTTCAGGCGTGCGATCGCTTCCAGCGAGCCGGGCAGCGGGACCCATTCGTCCGGCGACTTGATGAACGCGTCGGAGTCGACGTTGATCACACCGTCGCGGTCGAGGATCACCACTTTCTTGATCGGCATGGCGCGGTGCTCAGGCGGCGAGTCGGGAAATATCGGCGACGCAGTTCATCTGCTGATGCAGAGCGCCGAGCAGAGCCAGACGGTTCGCGCGCAACGCGGGGTCTTCGGCGTTGACCATCACGTCGTTGAAGAACGTGTCCACCGGTTCGCGCAGCGCGGCCAGCGCCGTCAGCGCGCCAGTGTAGTCGCGCACGGCCAGTTGCGATTGCACGCGCGGCGTGACCTGTTCGAGCTGCGCGTTGAGCGCCTTCTCCGCTGCCTCGGTGAGCAAGCTGGGCTGCACGCCGCCATTCGTCACGCCTTCCGACTTCTTCAGGATGTTCGAGATACGCTTGTTGGCCGCCGCGAGCGACGCCGCTTCGGCGAGCGACGCGAATTCGCGCACCGCGTCGAGGCGCGCGACGAGGTCGTCGAGCCGCGTCGGGTTCAGCGCGAGCACCGCGTCGATTTCGCCGGCCGCGTAGCCGCGTTCGCGCAGCAGGCCGCGCAGGCGGTCCATGCTGAATTCGTAGATCGCGTCGGTCGAATCGGCGACGTTCGGCACGCCGGCGAATTGCGCATAAGCGATGCGCAGCAGCTCGACGAAGTCGACGTTCAACTGTTTCTCGACCAGAATGCGCAGCACGCCGAGCGCATGACGGCGCAGCGCGAACGGGTCTTTCTCGCCGGTGGGCTGCAGGCCGATGCCCCAGATGCCGACCAGCGTTTCGAGCTTGTCGGCGAGCGCGACGACGGTGCCGGTCGCGGTGGTGGGCAAGGCGTCGCCCGAGAAGCGCGGCTGGTAGTGTTCCGAGCATGCGAGCGCGACTTCTTCCGGCTCGCCGTCGTGGCGCGCGTAGTACGTGCCCATCGTGCCTTGCAGCTCGGGGAATTCGCCGACCATGTCGGTGATCAGGTCGGCTTTCGCGAGGCGCGCGGCGCGCCTCGCGAGCGCGACGTTGGCGCCGGTCAGTGCGGCGATCGCGCCGGCCAGCCCTTCGAGCCGCTCCACGCGTTGCAGCGCCGAGCCGAGCTTGTTGTGATAAACGACGTTCGCGAGCAGTGGGACGCGATCCGCGAGCGGCTTCTTCTTGTCTTGCGTGAAGAAGAACTTCGCATCGGCGAGACGCGGACGCACCACGCGCTCATTGCCTTCGACGATCTCGACCGGCGTCGCCGTCTCGATGTTCGACACGATCAGGAAGCGCGAGCGCAGCTTGCCGTTCGCATCGGTCAGCGCGAAGTACTTCTGGTTCGTCTGCATCGTCAGGATCAGGCATTCCTGCGGCACTTGCAGGAATTCGTCCTCGAAGCGGCACTCATAGACAACCGGCCATTCGACCAGCGACGTCACTTCGTCGAGCAGCGCTTCGGGCATCACGACCTTGTCGTCACCGGCTTGCGCGAGCAGTTGCGAGCGGATCGCTTCCTTGCGCTTCGCGAAGCTCGCGATCACGCGGCCTCTGTGTTCGAGCGTTTCGGCATACGATTGCGCGTGCTGGATCTGCACGAAGCCTTCGGACAGGAAGCGGTGGCCGAGCGTGGTGTCGTCGGCGTCGATGCCGAGCACGCTGACCGGCACGACCTCTTCGCCGTGCAGCGTGGTCAGTCGATGCACCGGGCGCACGAACTGCACGCTCGAACCGTCCGGGCGCTGATACGTCATCGGCTTTGCGATCGGCAGCTTCGCGAGCGTTTCGTCGAGCGCGCCTTGCAGGCCGTCGGCGAGCGTCGCGCCCGGCGCCGCGTAGCGCAGGAAGAACGCTTCGGCTTTACCGTCCTGGGCGCGTTCGAGGTCGTTCACCGTGAAGTCGGGGAAGCCGAGCGCGGCGAGTTTCTTTGCGAGCGGCGCGGTGGGCTGGCCGTCTTTATCGAGCGCGACGGAAACCGGCAGCACTTTTTCGCGCACGTGTTTTTCCGGCGCGACCGCGCGCACGTTGTGAATCGTCACCGCGAGACGACGCGGCGTGGCAAAGCGTTCGAACGACGGCTCGCCTTCGATCAGGTCGCGCGCCGCGAGGCGCTGCGCAATACCTTCGGCGAAGGCGTCGCCGAGACGGGCGAGCGCCTTCGGCGGCAGTTCTTCGGTCAGCAGCTCGACGAGCAGGGTAGCGTGTTGAGATTGAGTCATTGGTTGAAGTTCTCGTCAGTCCTGGTCGATCTTGCGTTCGACTTTCAGCGGCGGCGCCCACGCGGGCATCGCGGCTTCCTGCTCGTCGGTGGTGAGGCCGGGCACGCCGTGCACCGGATTGCCGAGCATCGGGAAGCCGAGCTTTTCGCGCGAGTCGTAGTAGGCCTGCGCGACCACACGCGACAGCGCGCGAATCCGGCCGATGTACGCCGCGCGTTCCGTGACCGAAATCGCGCCGCGCGCGTCGAGCAGGTTGAACGTGTGGCCGGCCTTCAGCACGAACTCATAGGCGGGCAGCGCGATCTGTGCATCGATCATGCGCTTCGCTTCCGCTTCGTAGCTGTTGAAGAGCGTGAACAGCAGATCGACGTTCGCGTGCTCGAAGTTGTAGGTGGACTGCTCGACCTCGTTCTGGTGATACACGTCGCCGTAGGTCAGGCGGCGCAGTTCGGGGCCGTTCGGGCCTTGTTCTTCCCACTCGGTCCAGACGAGGTCGTAGACGTTCTCTACCTTCTGCAGATACATCGCGAGGCGTTCGAGGCCGTAGGTGATTTCGCCGAGCACCGGCTTGCAGTCGAGACCGCCGACCTGCTGGAAATACGTGAACTGCGTGACTTCCATGCCGTTCAGCCACACTTCCCAGCCCAGCCCCCACGCGCCGAGCGTCGGGTTTTCCCAGTCGTCCTCGACGAAACGCACGTCGTTCTGCTTCAGGTCGAAGCCGAGCGCTTCGAGCGAGCCGAGGTACAGGTCGAGAATGTTTTCCGGCGCGGGCTTGAGCACCACCTGATACTGGTAGTAGTGCTGCAGACGGTTCGGGTTCTCGCCGTAGCGGCCATCTTTCGGGCGGCGCGACGGCTGCACGTAGGCGGCGCGCCACGGCTCGGGGCCGATCGCGCGCAGGAACGTATGGACGTGGGACGTGCCCGCGCCGACTTCCATGTCGATCGGCTGGAGCAACGCGCAGCCCTGCTTGTCCCAGTAGGACTGCAAGGTCAGGATGATTTGCTGAAACGTGAGCATGAAGTGCCTTTCGGGCATGGGGCCATGCCGCGTGCGCCTAAGCGCGCGAGGGGGCCGTGGAGCGAAGTGCTAAACCCGAGATTTTAACGGAAAGGAAGGGGGGCGGCCCGTTTTGCGGGGTCGGACGGGCCGCGATGCGGTTTTTGGGCGACAGGCGACGCGGCAAGGGCCGCGCGCACGTTCAGCTCGCCGCCAGCTCCGCCTTAGGCGAGAACGAATCGCTTTGCGCGATCGGCCAGTACGTCTCGAACAGGGTATAGCGATAGTTGCCGTTGAGCAGGTCGTTCGGTTCGAGATATTTGAGCAGATCCGACATCAGCCGCACCTCATGCGAGGACACGCGCCGCACGATGTGATGCGCGCGCAACTCAGCCGGATGCCGGAGCCCGGCGGCCTGGATGATTTCCTGCAACGCGTGCAGCGTGTTGTGGTGGAAGTTGAACACGCGATCGGCCTTGTCCGGCACCACCAGCGCGCGCTGGCGCACCGGGTCCTGGGTCGCGACGCCGGTCGGGCAGCGGCCGGTATGGCAGGTCTGCGCCTGGATGCAGCCGACCGCGAACATGAAGCCGCGCGCCGCGTTGACCCAGTCCGCGCCGATCGCGAGCGTCTTCGCGATATCGAACGCGGTGATCATCTTGCCGCTCGCGCCGATGCGGATGCGTTGCCGCAGACCGATGCCGACCAGCGTGTTGTGCACGAGCAGCAGCCCCTCCTGCAACGGCACGCCGACGTGATCGGTGAATTCGAGCGGTGCCGCGCCGGTGCCGCCTTCCGCGCCGTCCACGACGATGAAGTCCGGCAAAATGCCCGTTTCCAGCATCGCCTTCGCGATACCGAAGAATTCCCACGGATGCCCGATGCACAGCTTGAAGCCGGTCGGCTTGCCGCCCGACAGCGTGCGCAGCCGCTCGACGAATTCGAGCAGCTCGCGCGGCGTCGAGAACTCGGAGTGCGTCGCCGGCGAGATGCAGTCGCGGCCCATCGGCACGCCGCGCGTCTCGGCGATTTCGGGCGTGATCTTCGCGCCCGGCAGCACGCCGCCGTGACCGGGCTTCGCGCCTTGCGACAGCTTCACCTCGATCATCTTCACCTGCGGTTCGGCGGCCTGCTTCGCGAACTTCCCGGCGTTGAAGGTGCCGTCGTCGTTACGGCATCCAAAATAGCCGGACCCGATTTCCCAGATGATGTCGCCGCCATGTTCGCGATGATATTTCGACATCGAACCTTCGCCGGTGTCGTGCGCGAAGTTGCCTTTCTTCGCGCCGAGGTTCAGCGCCATGATCGCATTGGCCGATAGCGAGCCGAAGCTCATCGCCGACACGTTGAAGATCGACATCGAATACGGCCGCGCGCGATCGGGGCCGACGACGATGCGAAAGTCGTGACCATCGAGCGTGGTCGGCGCGAGCGAGTGGCTGATCCATTCGTGCGCGACCGCCTTCACGTCGATCCGCGTGCCGTAGGGGCGGCTGTCGACATCGTTCTTCGAGCGCTGATAGACGATGCTGCGTTGCGCGCGCGAGAACGGCTTCTCGTCGGTATCGTCTTCGACGAAATACTGACGGATCTCCGGGCGGATGGATTCGAAAATGAAACGCAGGTGGCCCCACAGCGGGTAATTGCGCAGGATTGCATGGCGCTGTTGGCTCAGGTCGAACACGCCGAGCGCGACGAGCGCGGCCGGCACGAGGATCCAGAACCACGACAGGCGATGCGTCGCGGCGAGCGCGGCACATACCGCGGTGACGGCGATTGCGCACCACATGGCCAGATAGCGTCGAGAAAACATGGGGACTCCAGTGCAGTGAAGATCATTGCGGCGGCATCGTCCGCACGGGGGTGCGGGCGGTATCGGTCGCGAGGGAAAAATGGCGGTTGCGGGTCACGGTGCGACGCGGACCGGCGAAGCCCGAAGATAAGGCCTGCGAATGGAAGCCAAGCGTCGCACGCGAAGGTGAAGTGTGTGTGAATGCGCCAGGCGGGGGAAACATGGTGAACGGCGTGAATCTGCCGGAATGGTACGACCCGCCGCGCCCGCCGTTATGCATCGCTCAACGCGCGCCGAGCAGAGCCGCTTTTTGCCGCGGGGTTTGCGGCTCGTCCTGCGCCTGGCCTTGCGGCTGCTTTGGCTTGTGCGCCTGCTTGCGACGCTGCGCGCGGGTTTGCTTCGGCGCCTGATCCTGCGGCAGCTCGGCCGGTTGCCCGGTCATCGCGCGTTCGATGATGCCGCCGCCGAGGCACACGTCGCCGTCATACAGCACCGCCGATTGGCCCGGCGTGACGGCCCATTGCGCGGCGTCGAAGCTCAGTTCGAAGAGGCCTTCGCCCGAACCGCCTCCCGCCGGGGCGTTGAACGTGCACGCCGCGTCGGCCTGTCGGTAGCGCGTCTTCGCGCCGCACGCGAAGCCGTCGGCCGGCGGCTCGCCCGCGACCCAGCTCGTGTTGCCGGCCGACAGCGTACGGCACAGCAGCCACGGATGGTCGTGTCCCTGCGCGACGTACAGCGTATTGGTCGGAATATCCTTGCCGGCGGCGAACCAGGGCTCGCCGCTGCCGTCCTTGCTGCCGCCGAGACCGATGCCCTTGCGCTGGCCGAACGTGTAGAACGCGAGGCCGATGTGCTCGCCGACGATCTTGCCGTCGGTGGTCTTCATCGGGCCCGGCCTGGTCGGCAGATAGCGGTTCAGGAAGTCGCGGAAAGGCCGCTCGCCGATGAAACAGATGCCGGTCGAATCCTTCTTCTTCGCGTTCGGCAGGCCGATCTGCGCGGCGATCTCGCGCACTTTTGTCTTGGGAATTTCGCCGAGCGGGAACAGTGTTTTCGACAGCTGCGCCTGGTTCAGCCGATGCAGGAAGTACGACTGGTCCTTGGTATGGTCGAGCGCCTTCAGCAGCTCGAAGCGGCCATCGTTCTCGCGCACGCGCGCGTAGTGGCCGGTCGCGATCGTTTCCGCGCCGAGCGACATCGCGTGATCGAGGAAGGCCTTGAACTTGATCTCGGCGTTGCACAGCACGTCCGGGTTCGGCGTGCGGCCGGCCGAATATTCGCGCAGGAATTCGGCGAACACGCGGTCCTTGTACTCGGCCGCGAAGTTGACCGCCTCGACGTCGATGCCGATCAGGTCCGCCACCGACACCACGTCGATCCAGTCCTGGCGCGTCGAGCAGTATTCGCTGTCGTCGTCGTCTTCCCAGTTCTTCATGAACAGGCCGACCACGTCGTAGCCCTGTTCCTTTAGCAGCCACGCGGTGACCGACGAATCGACGCCGCCCGACATGCCTACTACGACTTTGCGCTTGCTCATAAGGTACTCACTGGGTGCTGCATGACTGCATGGATCTGTGGGGCCGCTCGTGACGGCCTTATTGCTTCGGCGCAACCGAATGCGTATGGACGACGTCGAGCGGGAAACGCCGGCCGGCCAGGTAATCGTCGATGCACTGCATCACGAGCGGCGTGCGATGCCGCTCGGGGCACGCGCGCAACTCATCGGCGCTCATCCACAGCGTGCGGACGATGTCGGGATCGAGCGAACTCGCCGGGTCCGGTTCGCCGCCCGCGCCGCAATAGGTGAAGCGCAGGTACGTGGTGCCCGCGCGGTCCGGCCGCTCGAAGTGGGTCATGTACATGCCGACGAGCGCCTCGGGAGCGAACGGATGCGCGGTTTCCTCGAACGTTTCGCGGACCACCGCTTCCAGCAGCGTTTCGCCCGCCTCGAGGTGGCCGGCGGGCTGGTTCAGGCGCAGGCCCGCGGCAGTGTGTTCCTCGACAAGCAGGAAGCGCCCGTCACGCTCGACGATCGCCGCGACGGTCACGTGCGGCCGCCAGGTTTCCGGTTTCATGGGTGCGCATTTTACCGGTTATGCGCGCCGGCTGCCTGGTGACCGCTGGCAGCCGGTTCGCAGCGTGTTCGAGGTGGAATCGCGACCGATCCGTAACAGTTTGGCGGTCTGCCGCGCATTGGCATCGACCCCGATATTTGTGATGTGGCGGTTTCCGGTTAAAGTGGGGCCTGCGTTAGCCGTTGCATGTGCAAGCCGGCGAGCCTCGTCGGCGGATCTGTCGTCAAACAGGAAGTCGAGGAGGAACAACGATGCACATCGGAGTGCCAGCCGAGACGCGCGCGCATGAAACCCGCGTTGCCGCGACGCCCGAGACGGTCAAGAAGTACGTGGCGCAAGGCCACCGGGTCACGCTCCAGAGCGGCGCCGGCGCCGGCGCGAGCTTTCCCGATGACGCCTATACGGCCGTGGGCGCGGAAATCGTCGATGCCGCCACTGCATTCGGCGCAGATCTCGTCCTCAAAGTCCAATCCCCCACCGATTCCGAACTGCCGCTGCTCAAGCGCGGCGCGACGCTGGTCGGCATGCTCGATCCGTTCAACGCCGACAACGCGGGCAAGCTCGCCGCGGCCGGCGTCACCGCGTTCGCGCTCGAAGCCGCGCCTCGCACCACGCGCGCGCAGAGCCTCGACGTGCTGTCGTCGCAGGCGAACATCGCCGGCTACAAGGCGGTGCTGCTCGCGGCGACGCTCTATCCGCGCTTCATGCCGATGCTGATGACCGCGGCCGGCACCGTGAAGGCCGCGCGCGTGCTGATTCTCGGCGCGGGCGTGGCTGGCCTGCAGGCGATCGCCACCGCGAAGCGCCTCGGCGCCGTGCTGGAGGCGTCCGACGTGCGCCCGGCCGTCAAGGAGCAGATCGAGTCGCTCGGCGCGAAGTTCCTCGACGTGCCCTACGAGACCGACGAGGAGCGCGAGGCCGCGCAAGGTGTGGGCGGCTATGCACGGCCGATGCCGCCGTCGTGGCTCGCGCGCCAGTCGGCGCTGGTGCACGAGCGCGCAAAGCAGGCCGACATCGTCATCTCGACCGCGCTGATTCCGGGCCGCCCCGCGCCGACGCTGCTGTCGGTCGAAACCGTGCAGGCGATGAAACCGGGCTCGGTGCTCGTCGACCTCGCGGCCGGCCGCGGCCCCGAAGTCGACGGCCGGCGCGGCGGCAATTGTCCGCTGACCGAGGCGGACCAGGTGGTGGTGCGCTATGGCGTGCAGATCGTCGGCTATACGAATCTCGCCGCGATGGTGCCCGCCGACGCGTCGTCGCTGTACGCGCGCAACGTGCTCGACTTCCTGAAGCTGATTATCGCCAAGGAAGGCACGCTGAACATCGATCTCGCGGACGACATCGTCGCGGCCACGCTGCTGGCTCGCGACGGCCAGGTCACGCGCAACGCATAGGAGGCCGAAGATGGAAGTCATCAATCACACGGTGATCAACCTGATCACCTTCGTGCTGGCGATCTACGTCGGCTATCACGTGGTCTGGAACGTCACGCCCGCGCTGCATACGCCGCTGATGGCGGTGACCAATGCGATCTCGGCGATCGTGATCGTCGGCGCGATGCTCGCGGCCGGTCTCACCGTCGGCAGCGCCGGGAAGTTCTTCGGCACGATCGCGGTGGCGCTCGCCGCCGTCAACGTGTTCGGCGGATTCCTCGTCACACGGCGAATGCTCGAGATGTTCAAGAAGAAGGAACCCAGGAAACTACCGGCTGGCGGCAAGGAGGGTACGTAAATGAGCCTGAACGTCGTCACGCTGCTGTATCTGGTCGCGTCGGTCTGCTTCATCCAGGCGCTCAAGGGGCTGTCGAATCCGAAGAGCGCGCGCGCCGGCAATACCTTCGGCATGGTCGGCATGGCGATCGCGATTCTGACCACCATCGCGCTGATCTCGCGGCAGGCCGAAGTACTCGGCTCCAATCTCGGTCTCGGACTCGGCCTGCTGCTGTTCGGGCTCGTGATCGGCGGCGCGATCGGCGCGTTCGTCGCCGCGCGCGTCGAGATGACCAAGATGCCTGAACTGGTCGCGGCGATGCACTCGCTGATCGGTCTCGCGGCCGTGTGCATCGCGTATGGGGTGGTGTCGGAGCCGGCCGCGTTCGGCCTCGTCGATCCCGACGTGCCGATCGAGGGCTTCCTGCCGTACGGCAACCGCATCGAACTGTTCATCGGCACTTTCGTCGGCGCGATTACTTTTAGCGGCTCGGTGATCGCCTTCGGCAAGCTGTCGGGCAAGTACAAGTTCCGCTTGTTTCAGGGTGCACCAGTGGTCTACGGCGGCCAGCATCTGATCAACCTGATGCTCGCGCTCGCGATGCTCGGCTTCGGCGTCCTCTTCTTCCTCACGCAGTCGTGGCTGCCGTTCATCATCATGACGATCATCGCGTTCGTGCTCGGCGTGCTGATCATCATTCCGATCGGCGGCGCGGACATGCCGGTCGTCGTGTCGATGCTGAACTCATACTCGGGCTGGGCGGCGGCGGGCATCGGCTTCTCGCTGAACAATCCGATGCTGATCATCGCCGGCTCGCTGGTGGGGTCGTCGGGTGCGATCCTGTCGTACATCATGTGCCGCGCGATGAACCGCTCGTTCTTCAACGTGATCCTCGGCGGTTTCGGCAACGAGCCGGGCGCGGCCGCGGGCGGCGCGGCGGAGCAGCGTCCGGTGAAATCGGGTTCGGCCGATGACGCGTCGTTCATGATGGGCAACGCGGAAACGGTCGTGATCGTGCCGGGCTACGGGCTGGCCGTCGCGCGCGCGCAGCATGCGCTGAAGGAGCTGACCGACAAGCTGGTCGAGAAGGGTATCGAGGTGAAGTACGCCATTCACCCGGTGGCCGGCCGCATGCCGGGTCACATGAACGTGCTGCTCGCCGAGGCCGAAGTGCCGTACGACATGGTGTACGAGATGGAGGACATCAACGGCGAGTTCGGCCAGGTCGACGTGGTGCTCGTGCTCGGCGCGAACGACGTGGTGAATCCGGCCGCGAAGAACGATCCGAAGTCGCCGATCGCGGGCATGCCGATCATCGAGGCGTACAAGGCGCGCACCGTGATCGTCAACAAGCGCTCGATGGCGGCGGGCTACGCCGGGCTCGACAACGACCTGTTCTACATGGACAAGACGATGATGGTGTTCGGCGACGCGAAAAAGGTGATCGAGGATATGGTGAAGTCGGTCGAGTAGCTCGTTAGCGGTAAACAGACCCTGAGATCGCGGTGCGTCGCGCCGCGATCCTTTTCATATTTTCGGCCTCGCGTTTACGTGCCGCAGCAGATCCGCGAGCCGCCTGCCTTCCTGATCCGGATACGTCTCGAGCACTTCGAGATCGCGAATCTTCTCCAGTCCGAAGTTGCGGAAATCAGCACGCAGCTCGCACCATGCGCCGAGCGTCCAGCGCGCGCCCCAGTACGCGAGCGCGAGCGGCCAGACGCGGCGCTCGGTGTCGGCGCCGTTGGCGTCGGTGTACGCGAAGCGCACCACCTGGCGCGCATCGATCGCGCGATGCAGCGTGTCGAGCTGCGTCGAAAAATCCCCCTTGATGTGAAACGACGGCGCGAAGATCGCGAGCCGTTCGAGCGCCGCGCGCTTGTCGGCGGGCATCGCCGATGCGATTTTGGCCAGCGCGCCCCGCGCGCCGCTCGCGAAGCCCGCGCCGCCCCATGATTCGAGCATGCGCGCGCCGGCGGCGAGCGCGGCGAGTTCGTCGGCGGTGAAGGTCAGCGGTGGCAGACTTGCCGAGCGCGACAGCCGATAACCGATGCCCGCTTCGCCTTCGATCGGCACCCCCGACAATTGCAGATCGCGCACGTCGCGATAGACCGTGCGCGGCGAGATGTTCAGCCAGTCGGCTAGTTGCTGCGCGGTGGTCAGGCGCCGGCCGCGCAGCAGCTCGGCGATCTGGAACAGGCGGTCGGCGCGGCGCGTCATCGTGGGCGTCGGGTAGGGGAGGAAGGGGACGGTCCCGCGATGATAGCGCCGCATGGCGGCCTTCGGTCCGGGCGCAGCGGCTTCAGGTGCGCGCTTAGCCGTTGGTGCGCGAATGCAGGCCGAGGCGGTTGCCTTCGGTATCGGTGAAGAACGCGATATAGCCGATGTCCTGCGGCAGCTTGATCACCGGGCCGTCGGTCTTGCCGCCCGCCCGTTCGATGCGCGCAAGCGCCGCGTCGACGGTGGGCAGCGCGTTCAGGTAGACGGTGACGCCGTCGACGCCGGGCGTCATCGACGGATTGTGGACGATCGCGCCGCCGGTCGCGGGCTCCTCGTAGCTGAACACGGCGATCGGCTGGCCGCCGATCTCCTGACGATTCAGCGGGGCGTCGAGCGCGGCTTCGTAAAAGCGCACCGCGCGATCGAAATCGACGGACGGGATTTCGAACCAGGCAACGAGTTTGGGCAATGCGGACATGACACTCTCCTTCGGTTGGCAGTAGGCCATTCAAGCGCCGGATGGCGTGAGAAGGAGTGTGCGGCGGTGCTGCTGACAGCGTGGTGGCAGTAGGGTGCGACGACGCGACCGCTTCACCCCACCAGCAACTGAAACACGCCGACCACATCGCTCAGGCGCGTGGCCTGCTTTTCGAGCGACGCGATGACGACAGGGCGACGACAGCGCGCCGCCCCGCTAGAAACAGCCTCAAGCCGCCGGCGTATCGCCCTGCGGACGCTGCCGCACGCTGCCCGCGATCAGATCGAAGCGGAACAGCCGGCATTCGAGCGCGCCGTTGAACAGCGGCGTCTTCGTCGATTCGCGCAGCCGCAGTTGCCCCGGAAGCTTGCGATCCGACGTCAGGATGAACGCATGCCATCCGGCAAAGCGCTGCTTCAACGCATTGCCGAGCAACTGGAAAAACTCGCTGTCCGGCGCTTCTTCCTGAATGCGGCGGAAGCCGTCGTCGTCGCGATTGCCGCGGCCTTCGCGAAGCTCGCCGCGCGCATTGCGGCCGCGCACTTCGATCCGCTCACCATACGGTGGATTCGCGACGAGGATGCCCGGCGCCGAGCCAGGCGGCGTCATGTCGCGCGCATCGAGCTGCTTGAGCGAAATGGGCGGCAAGCCGGCGCGCTCGAAGTTCGCGCGCGCTTTTTCGAGCATGTCGCCGGAGATGTCGCTGCCGAAAATCTCCAGATCCGCGCCGCGCGAGCCGCGCGCCGCATTTTTCGCCTCGAGCGCGGCGCCCTTCAGTGCTTGCCAGCTCCGCGCGTCGAACTGTTTGAGCTTCTCGAAGCCGAAGCGCCGCTCGACGCCCGGCGCGATGTTCAACGCGAGCTGCGCCGCTTCCGCGAGGAACGTGCCGCTGCCGCACATCGGATCGTAGAGCGGCGTGCCGGCCTGCCAGCCAGTCAGACGCAAAATGCCAGCCGCGAGGTTTTCGCGCAGCGGCGCCGCGCCCTTGTCGAGACGCCAGCCGCGCTTGAATAGCGGATCGCCGGAAGTGTCGAGGTACAGCGTGCAGTCGGTCGCGCTCAGGAACGCGAACACGCGCACGTCGGGCATCGCGGTGTCGACGCTCGGCCGCGCGCCGCTTTTTTCGCGCAGACGATCGCAGATCGCGTCCTTCACGCGCAGCGTGGTGAACTCGAGACTGCGCAGCGGCGACTTGATCGCGGTGACGTCGACGCGCAGCGTCTCGTGCGCGGAGAACCACTGCTCCCAGCGCTGCTCGAGCGCGAGCGCGTAGATGTCCTGCTCGCCGCGGTAGGGCCGCTCCGCGATTTTCAGCAGCACGCGGCTCGCGAGACGCGAGTGCAGATTGGCGGCCATACCGGCGGCCCAGCCGCCGCGAAAATGCACGCCGCCCGGTACCTGGGCGCCGGCCGTGAAGGGGGCGCCGTTCAGATGTTTGGCGGCAATTTCGCCGAGTTCGGCCGCGAGCGGAGCTTCGAGCCCGCGCGGGCAAGGAAGGAAGAAATCGAAGGACATTGAGGTTGCCGCAAGGCGTTGGATAAGGCGCTATTGTACGCGGTCGAGATCGGCGGCCCGGCGCGATTGGCGCGCCGGGCCGTCGTCTGTCGTTGCGTCATCTCGCCTCGCGTCCCGCTTTGGCCCGCGGCGCCCGCCGGCATGCGGACACCGTTGAGCTCGCCGCGCCAGCCGGGCCTGTCAGGCGCCGGCTCCCGCGGCCGTTCCCGCCGAAGGACAGGGCGGCACGGCCGGCGCCGCGGCCGGTCTGGCCGAAGACGAAGGCCGGCCCGTCGTGTTCGTGGAAGCGACGGCCGTTGCCGCCATCGCGCGCACCCCCATCGCGATCTGTGTCGACACTTCCGCGAGCGCGCGCCGATGTCCATCGACGAGCGCGTCGTAGCCGCCGCCAACCGTCTCGCTGACCACGCTGCGACACGTCATCACCGCATTGCTGCGCACGGCCCGCACGCTCCACACCGCATCGATCAACGCATGCGAGCCGGGCCACGACTCGAAGCGCTGCACGTTCATGGCGATCCGGTACACGGCCGCGTCGTCGGGGTGCGCGGTGCCGAACGTATCGATGGTGCCGAGCTGCTGCGTCAGATTCGTCGACAGCGCGCGGCGGATTTCATCGCCGGGCAGCGACGCCCAACGCTCCTGTTCGAGCAACTGCACCTGAGTCGGCCCGGTCTGCACGACCAGCTGATTTCTCGCCACCTGCGGCGGCACGTTGACCGGCGCGACTTCGATCAGCCAGGCAGGCGCGGCGCTCGTGCGCGCGACGGCCGGCGCGGCGCCATTCGCGGCGGTGCTTGCGCTATCCGCGCCACCCAGCGTATAGAAACGGCTCGACGGCGACGAGCACGCCGCGATGGCGAGAGCCGCAGCCAGTGCGGTGCCGTACGCGACGCCGCGTACGGCACCGCGCACGAGCGCGCGCGGCGGACGGGGGAGCCGGGCAAACATCATGGTTTATCTCCTGATTTACCGCGCAACAGCGATTCGGGATGACGCTCGAGGTAGTCCGACAGCGCGTTCAGCGACTGCAACGTGCGCGTCAGTTCCTGCAACGCCTGATGAACGTCGGACTGCATCGGCGAATCCTGCTGCAAGGTTGCCTGGGCCGAACTGAAGGTCTGCTTCGCGGCCGTCAGCGTGTCGCGCGCCTGCGGCACGACTTCCTTGTCGAGACGCGAGAACAGCTGTTCGGCGTTCTTCAGCGCGGTGTTCAGATTCGCGCCGATCTGGTCGAACGGCACCTTGTCGAGCTTCTTCGCGATGTCGGCGACCTGCAGCTGCAATTCGTCGAGCGTGTTCGGAATGGTCGGCAGCTCGAGCGGATCGGTCGTCACGTCGACCTTGGCCGGCGGCGCTTTCGGGAAGATATCGAGCGCCACGTACAGCTGGCTCGTGATCAGGTTGCCGGTGCGCAACTGGCCGCGCAGGCCGTGCCTGACGAGTTCCTGCATCAGGTTCTCGCCGGCGAGCGTGCCCGGCTGCGGCGAGCTCTCGCGAAAGCGCTTGCCGAGGCGGTCCGGGTACAGGTTCATCGTGACCGGCATCGTGAAGCTCTGCGTCTTCGGATCGTAGTCGATGCCGATATTGGTCACCTGGCCGAGCACGATGCCGCGGAAATCGACCGGTGCGCCGATCGACAGCCCGCGCAGCGACTGGTTGAAGTTCATCACGACGCGCAAAGGCACGCCGTCTGGTTCGCGCATCGCGTCCGCTTCGTCCGAGCCGAGGCGGAAGGTCTGGTTGTTCGGCGCCTGCGGGCCCATGTTCTGGCCGGGCGGCGACTGGAACGACAGACCGCCGACGATCACCGTCGCGAGCGACTGCGTATTCAGCTTGAAGCCGCTCGAATCGAGCCGCAGATCGACGCCGCTCGCATGCCACCAGCGCGTGTTGGTGCCGACGTACTGGTCGAACGGCGCCGACACGAACACACGCATCGTCACGCCGGTGCCGTCCCTGTCGAGCGAGAAGCCGACCACCTGACCGACCTGCACGCGCCGGTAGAAGATCGGCGAGCCGATGTCGATCGAGCCGAGCGAATCGCCGTGCAGCGTGTACTGGTGGCCTTTCTGGTCGCCGGTGATGGGCGGCGGCGTTTCGAGGCCGACGAAGTTGCTCTCGCTTTCGGTCGAGCGGCCCGCGTCGGCGCCGATGTACGAGCCCGACAGCAGCGTCGTCAGACCCGACACGCCGCTCGCGCCGACGCGCGGACGCACCACCCAGAAGCGCGAGTCCTTGACCGCGAACTTTCCGCCTTCCTTGGTCAACTGCACCTGCACGAGCACGTGCGACAGATCCTGCGACAGCGTGATCGTCTTCACCGCACCAACGTCGACGTCCTTGTACTTGACCTTGGTCTTGCCCGGCTCGAGCCCTTCCGCGCTGACGAAGCTGATCGTGATCACGGGTCCGCGCTCGGTCACCGACCTGATCACGAGCGCGATGCCGATCAGCGCGGCAATCAGCGGAATCACCCAGACGAGCGACGGCAGCCAGCGGCTGCGTGGCTCGATCTCGGGGTCGGGCAGTTGGGGCGGCAGTCTGGGTCCGTTCGAATCGTTGCGCGGCGCATCATCGGAGGCGGGCGTCGGTCCTTGCGGGCTAGTCATGGTCGAGATCCTGAGGTGTTGGGGTACGGCTTTCCACGGGGTCCCAGATGAGGCGTGGATCGAATTGCATGGAGGCCAGCATCGTCAGGATCACAACCGAGCCGAACGCGATCGCGCCCGGGCCGGCCGTGATCACGGCCAGCGATTTGAAACGCACGAGCGCCACGGTGAGCGTGACGACGAACACGTCGAGCATCGACCAGCGGCCGATCCGCTCGACCATCCGGTACAGCGTCGTGCGCTGTTGCGGACGCCAGCGCGAGCGGCGCTGCGCGGTGACGGTGAGCAGCACGAGCACCGAAAGTTTCAGCATCGGCACCAGGATGCTGGCGATGAACACGATCATCGCGAGCGGCCAGTCGCCGGAGGTCCAGAAATAGACGACGCCGCTCATGATGGTGTCGTCCTCGGAGCCGAGCAGCGACGACGTGTGCATCACCGGCAGCAGGTTCGCCGGGATATACAGCAGCGCCGCGGCGATCAGCAGTGCCCATGTGCGCATCAGGCTGTCGGGGTTGCGCGAGTGCAGATGCGCGCCGCAGCGGCCGCAGTGCTGCGGCGTGACCGAGCGGATGCGCGGTTCGACGCGCCCGCACGAATGGCAGGACAGCAGGCCCGCGCGTTTCGCGGTGACGTATTTCATCGCGGGCTCATCCTTCGCGCGGCGTGGGCGGCAAGCCGGGCGGGGTGCCGTCCGCCGTGCTGTTGGTTGTGCCACCCGCGCTGCCGCTGGTCGAGCCCGCGACGCGCGCGGACGGCGCCGGCGGACCGGCGAGCGAGCCGACCGCGACCGCCGCGCTGTCGGCCGACGTGCGCGGCAACGGCCGATCGCCGCTCGCGTCGATCTCGTCGGCGACATCCCACAGCACGCGCGGATCGAATGTGACGACGACCGCGAACATCAGCGTCAGCGCGCCGAACGCGAACAGCGCCGCCTCGGGAATCACGCGCGCGAGGCTCACCATCTTTACGATCGTGATCAGCACGCCGAGCATGAACACTTCGATCATGCCCCACGGCCGCACGAACTGGATCGCGCGCAGCACGCGATTGAAGTGCGCGGGCACGTAGCCGGCGCGTAGCGGCACCAGCACGTACAGCAGCGCGACGAGTTCGGTGAACGGAAAGAGGATCGTCGAGCAGAACACCATCACGGCGACGATCTCCATGTCCTCGCCCCACAGCGCGACGAGCGCGCCGAACAGCGTAGTCTGTGACGTGATGCCGTTGGTTTCGAGTTCGACGATCGGAAAGCCCTGCGCGATCACGAACGTGATCAGCGCGGCGAGCGTCAGTGCGCAGATCGCGTCGAGCTTGCGCGAGACGCCGCGATAGAGCGTTGCGCCGCAGCGCGGACAACGCGCGGCGACGCGCCCGACAAGCCGTGGCTTGCGGAACAGCGTATCGCATTCATGGCACGCGATCAGGTTGTCATGTTCCATGCGGCAGATGGGCTAACGACGTAGTGGCGGCTTGTAAGGCCTGCTCGTTACGAGGGGGCGGGCGGCGGTGAGCAGCAATAGTACCAAAGGCGGCCTCGCGACCGACGCGAGCCGCGCGCGGCGCGGGGCGCCGTCCCCGGCGCGCGCTGGTCCGGGCCTGAGAAGGCGTCGCTTCGGGGCTTTCCGTCCCCGAATCGTTCAACGCAAGGGCGGTGGCGCGACGCCTTGGGGCCATTTCGCCGCAAAATTCGGGCCCGTTCCGCCGACGCGCTCCAGCCAGCTTTTCGCGCTTGGGGTAGGATGGCGCCCGTGGCATGCCCGGCGGCCTTTTGTGGCGATCATGTCCGCCGCATCGGCCGCGCGCGCCGCGCCGATGCGCGGCGGTGATCGCGGAATAGCTGGCCGCGGCGCGCCGTTAACTTCTAACAGCCTGCGTTGATCTGTCATGACACTCAATCCATCGTTCGGTACCCGGGAGTCGTACACGCGGACCGCCATCGCGTTTCACTGGCTGATCGCACTGCTGATCGTCTGCGGCTTTGCGCTCGGCTGGGTGATGACCGACATCCCGGGCTTCACGCCCACCAAGCTGCGCTATTTCTCGTGGCACAAATGGATCGGCGTGACCGTGTTCGCGCTCGCGATCGTGCGCATCCTGTGGCGCGCGACCCACGCCTCGCCGCCGATGCCGCGCCGCATGCCCACCTGGCAGCGTGGCGCCGCGCATCTCACACATCTGTTGCTGTACGTGCTGATGATCGTGATTCCCGTGTCCGGCTATCTGTATAGCTCGGCGGCGAACGTGCCGGTCGTCTACCTCGGGCTGATTCCGCTGCCGCGAATCATCGCGCCCGATCCGCACCTGAAGGAAGTGCTGAAGAACCTGCACATCGCGTTGAATTACACGTTGCTCGTGCTGGTCGCGCTACACACCGCGGCGGCGCTCAAGCATCAATGGCTCGATCGCGACGGCCTGCTGTCGCGCATGCTCCCTTTCCTCAAATAAGGACAACCATGAAGGGTTCGTTTTATCGGTACATGCTGGCCGCGTTCGCAGCGGCGTCGCTGAGCGCCGCGGGCGCGGCGCTCGCGCAGGTCGACGTCGCGAAGAGTTCGGTGACGGCTACCTCGAAGCAGATGAACGTGCCGGTCGAAGGCAAGTTCAACAAGTTCACGGCGCAGGTCAGCTTCGATCCGGCCAAACCGACGGTTGGCAGCGCGCAGCTCAACATCGACGTCGCCAGCTACGATCTCGGCGACGAGAGCTACAACGAGCAGGTGCGCGGCAAGGAATGGTTCGACGCGAAGACCTTTCCGAGCGCGACGTTCGTGTCGAGCGCGATCGCGCCGGCCGGCGGCAGCCAGTTCAAGGTGACCGGTAAGCTGACCATCAAGGGCAAGTCGGAGACGGTCGTGGTGCCGGTCACGGTTGGCCAGCAGGGCGCGATGCAGACCTTCGACGGCGCGCTGCCGATCAAGCGCTCGCAGTTCGACATCGGCACCGGCGAATGGAAGGACACATCGGTCGTCGCCGACGAGGTCGTGATCAAGTTTCATATCGTCGCCGCGCGCAAGTAACGCGCACGGCGTGCGCGAGGTCTGCCGCGCCACGTGGGGCGCGGCCGCTTTCCCACCGCAGGCTGCACCGCGATTTTCAACGCAAAACAGGAGCACGAATTGAAAACGTCCATGTTGATCGCTGTTGGCGCGCTGGCTTCGTCGCTGTCGCTCGGCGCCTTCGCCGCCGATACCTATCTGCTTGATCCGATGCATACGTTTCCGAGCTTCGAGGCCGACCACTTTGGCGGTCTGTCGATCTGGCGCGGCAAATTCACGAAGACCACGGGAACGGTGACGCTCGATCGCGCCGCCAAAACCGGCACCGTCGACGTCACCGTCGATCCCGCTTCGGTGCAGACCGGCAACCCGAAGCTCGACGATCACCTGAGGGCCGCCGAGTTCTTCGACGTCGAGAAGTATCCGACCGTCACCTACAAGGGCACCGAGATCAAGTTCGACGGCGACAAGCCCGTCGAGGTGATCGGCACGCTGACGATTCGCGGCATCACGAAGCCGGTGAATCTGAAGATCGATTCGTTCAAGTGCATGCAGCACCCGGTCCTCAAGCGCGAAGTCTGCGGCGTCGAGGCGAGCACCGAATTCAATCGCGCCGATTACGGCATGGAGTTCGGCGCGAAGTACGGCTTCAGCATGCAGACGCGCCTGCATATCCAGTCGGAAGGTATCAAGCAGCAGTAAGCGCGCCGGCCGCTGTTGCGATTCGATCCGCGCTGCGCCGCAATACGAAAACCGCTTCGGTCGTTCACCGACGAAGCGGTTTTTTGTCGCCCGTTGCGAACGCCTCGGCCATGGTGGCGCGCCTCGGCCATTTGTCGCTCGCATCGCTTTTATTTTTTCAGTTAAATAGAGCGCAAGCAGTCATGCCGGTGCTGCGCGTTGCCGGGATGGCCCGGGCGGACGTTATGCGTTCGTGTCGATAAATATTTCGCGCACTACAGGAGATCTGGATGAATGCAACGACAGCAGCAAGCGTCGCGGGAAGCCGGCAGAATTCGTGGCGCGCGGTGGTGGCCGCCTCGATCGGCAACGCGCTCGAATGGTTCGATCTCGTGGTGTACGGCTTTTTCGCCGTGACCATCTCCAAGCTGTTTTTTCCGGCCGGCAACGATACCGTATCGCTGCTGCTCACGCTCGGCACGTTCGGCGTGTCGTTCTTCATGCGGCCGCTCGGCGCGATCGTGATCGGCGCGTACTCGGACCGCGCCGGGCGCAAGGGGGCGCTCACGCTTTCCATCCTGCTGATGATGAGCGGCACGCTGATCATCGCGATTTTGCCGACCTACCAGAGCATCGGTCTCGCCGCGCCGCTGATCCTCGTGCTCGCGCGGCTGATGCAAGGCTTCTCGGCCGGCGGCGAATTCGGCAGCGCGACTGCGTTTCTCGCCGAGCACGTGCCGGGCCGGCGCGGCTTCTACGCGAGCTGGCAGATGGCGAGCCAGGGTCTGACGACGCTGCTCGCGGCCGGTTTCGGCGCGTTGCTGACCGGCCAGCTGTCGCCGGAACAGATGGCATCGTGGGGCTGGCGCGTGCCGTTCTTCTTCGGTCTGCTGATCGGGCCCGTTGCGTTCTACATCCGCACCAGGCTCGACGAGACGCCCGAATTCCTCGCCGCCGAAACGACGCAGACGCCGCTGCGCGATACGTTCGCGACGCAGAAGCTGCGGCTCGTGATCGCGATGGGCGTGGTGATCCTCGGGACCGTGTCCGCGTATCTGATGCTGTTCATGCCGACCTATGGCGTGCGGCAACTGGGCCTCGCGCCGTCGGTCGCGTTCTCGGCGATCGCGGTGACGGGTCTGATCCAGATGGTGTTCTCGCCGGTGGCCGGGCATTGGTCGGACCTGCATGGACGCACACGCATCATGCTGGGCGCGGCCGTGCTGCTGTTCGTGCTCGTCTATCCGGCGTTCGCGTTCCTGATCGCGCATCCGAGCTTCGGCACGCTGATCGTGTGGCAGATCGTGTTCGGTTTTCTCGTCAGCGGCTACTTCGGCGCGACGCCGGGACTGCTGTCGGAGATATTCCCGGTGCAGACGCGCACGACCGGCATGTCGCTCGCGTATAACATCGCGGTGACGATCTTCGGCGGCTTCGGGCCGTTCATCATCGCGTGGCTGATCAGCGCGACCGGTTCGAAGGCAGCGCCGAGCTACTACGTGATGTTTGCCGCGCTGCTGAGCATCGCGGCGCTGATCGGCGCACGGCGCAAGCTGGGGTTCCGCTAGGAACGAGGCGGTAACGACGGCGTATGTAAACGCAAAAGGCCGGTTCGACAGAACCGGCCTTTTTTATTCCGCGCATCCCCAGCGGTTACGCGCGCATCAAACCTGGGCGCCCGCGTTCGGATCGTCCGGATCGACGCGTTCCTTCTTGTCCTTGATCAGGTCTTCGCGCTTGACGCCGAACCACATGGCAAGAGCCGCGGCGACGAACACCGACGAGTAGATACCGAACAGAATACCGACCGTCAGCGCGAGCGCGAAGTAGTGCAGCGTCGGGCCGCCGAACAGGAACATCGACAGCACCATCATCTGCGTACAGCCGTGCGTGATGACGGTTCGCGACATCGTGCTGGTGATTGCGTGGTTGATCACTTCGATCACGGTCATCTTGCGTTCGCGGCGGAAGGTTTCGCGAATCCGGTCGAAGATAACGACCGACTCGTTGACCGAATAGCCGAGCACCGCGAGCACCGCGGCCAGCACCGACAGCGAGAACTCCCACTGGAAGAACGCGAAGAAGCCGAGAATGATGACGACGTCGTGCAGGTTGGCGATCACGCCGGCGATCGCGTACTTCCATTCGAAGCGGAACGACAGGTAGATCACGATGCCGGCCACCACGCAGGCGAGCGCGAGCAGACCGTCGGTGGCGAGCTCCTTGCCGACCTGCGGACCGACGAACTCGACGCGCTGCAACTGCACTTCCGGCGTGTCGGCCTTCAGCGCGCCCATCACCTGGTCGCTCTGCTGCGCGGACGTGTAGCCCGTCTTCAGCGGCAGACGGATCAGTACGTCGCGCGAGGAGCCGAAGTTCTGCACCTGCGCGTCGGCATAGCCGAGCTTGCCGAGCGTGTTACGCACCGGGTCGAGCGGCACCGCGCCCGGATACTGCACCTCGATCACGGTACCGCCGGTGAATTCCACCGACAGATGCAGCCCGCGATGCACGAGGAAGAACACGGCGGCGAGGAAGGTGATCAGCGAGATCGCGTTGAAGATCAACGCGCGCTGCATGAACGGAATGTCTTTGCGGAAACGGAAAAATTCCATGGTCTTGTTCTCCGGGACTCAGCGGGATGAACCCGGTTTTTGCCGCGTCGAGTCATTCGACGTCGGCGTGCCCGGCGCATTGCGGCGACGCACGGTCGGCTTCGAGCGACCCTGCGCGCCGGCTGCGGCCGGTGCCTTCGAGCTTGCCTTCGCTTTCGCCTTCGCCGTGGCGATGGCCTGCGCGGTGTCGGTCGCGGCGTCGCTGCCGCCGAGGGTGTTGCCGGCATACGCGGCCGAGCCTGCCGCCGCCGTTTGCGGACGCCACACCTGGCCGATCGACAGCGACTTCAGCTTCTTCTTGCCGCCGTACCAGAAGTTGACCAGGCCGCGCGAGAAGAACACCGCCGAGAACATCGACGTCAGAATGCCGATACAGTGGACGATCGCGAAGCCGCGCACCGGACCGGAGCCGAACGCGAGCAGCGCGAGGCCGGCGATCAGCGTGGTCACGTTCGAGTCGAGAATCGTCGCCCATGCATGCGCGTAGCCGTTCTGGATGGCCAGTTGCGGCGGCGCGCCGTGGCGCAGTTCCTCGCGCACGCGCTCGTTGATCAGCACGTTCGCGTCGATCGCCATACCGAGCGCGAGCGCGATAGCGGCGATACCCGGCAGCGTGAGCGTGGCCTGCAGCATCGACAGCACCGCGACCAGCAGCAGCAGGTTCACGGACAGGCCGATCATCGAGATCACGCCGAACAGCATGTAGTACGCGCTCATGAATACGGCGATGGCCGCGAAGCCCCACACGACCGAGTGGAAGCCCTTCTTGATGTTGTCGGCGCCGAGGCTCGGGCCGATCGTGCGTTCCTCGATGATTTCCATCGGCGCGGCGAGCGAACCGGCGCGCAGCAGCAGCGCGAGGTCGGCGGCCGCTTGCGGGGTCGGCTGGCCGGTGATCTGGAAGCGGTCGCCCAGTTCCGACTGAATCGTCGCGACGGTCAGCACTTCGCCCTTGCCGCGCTCGAACAGCACCATCGCCATTGGCTTGCCGATGTTGTCACGCGATACCGCGCGCACCGCGCGGCCGCCGGCCGAGTCGAGACGGATATTGACCGACGGACGCTGATGCTCGTCGAAGCCCGCCGACGCGTCGATGATGCGGTCGCCGGTGAAGATCACCTGCTTGCGCAGCAGCACCGGCGCCTGGTTGCCTTGCGTGAAGAGTTCATCGCCCGGCGGCACCGGGTCGTTCGGGTTCGGATGCGTGTTGACCGGATCGGCGAGGCGCGCTTCGAGCGTCGCCGTGCGGCCGATGATGTCCTTCGCCTTCGCGGTGTCCTGCACGCCCGGCAGCTCGACGACAATGCGGTCCGTGCCCTGTTGCTGGATCACCGGCTCGGCCACGCCGAGTTCGTTCACGCGGTTATGCAGCGTCGTGATGTTCTGCTTGAGCGCGGCGTCCTGCACCGCGCGCTGCACGGCCGGCGTAAAGGTGCCGACGAGCTGCACGCCGCCGTCCGCGCCGGTGTTCGGCTGCGACGCCCACTGCAGTTCGCTGACGCTGCGGCCGAGCAGCTTGAGTGCCGCGTCCGCCGTGGCCTGGTCGGCCAGATTCACCACCACCGACTGGTTCACGCGATTCACGCCGCCGTCGCGCACGTTGTTGTCGCGCAGGAGCGTGCGCACGTCCGAGGCGTCCGAGTCGAGCTTCTTGTTCAGCGCGCCGGCCATGTCGACCTGCAGCAGGAAGTGCACACCGCCGCGCAGGTCGAGACCGAGGTACATCGGCAGCGCGCGCAGCGCGGTCATCCAGGTCGGCGACGCGCTTTGCAGGTTCAGTGCGACGACGTACTGCGGATCGTTCGGGTCGCTATTGAGCGACTTCTGCAGCAGGTCTTTCACGCGCAGCTGCGTGTCCGTGTCCGTCAGGCGCACGCGGATGTTCGCGTTGTTCTGCGAGTTGTCGAACGTGATTGCGGTCGGCTTGATGTGATTGCCCGCGAGCGCGGCTTCGATCGACGCTAGTGTGGCGGCGTCGAGTCTGACCGTGGCCTTGCCGCTCGACACCTGCACCGCCGGCGCTTCGCCGTACAGATTGGGCAGCGTGTACACGAGGCCGATGACCAGAGCCACCAGCATCACGGCATATTTCCAGAGGGGGTAGCGATTCATGAGTGGTCCAACGGGAAGGTTGGCTTGGATGCGATGCGTCCGGCGATGAGCGCGGGCCGTTCAGCGAACTGCCTGAACCGCCGGCGAGGCCGCACCGGACGCGGGGAGTGCAGGCCTTACAGCGACTTGATCGTGCCCTTCGGGAGAATTGTCGTGACCGACGCCTTTTGCACGGTGACTTCCGTGCCTTCCGAGATTTCGATGCCGACGTAGGCTTCGCCCACCTTCGTCACCTTGCCGACGATGCCGCCGTTCGTCACGACTTCATCGCCCCTGGCCATCGCTGCGAGCATGTTGCGATGTTCCTTCTGACGCTTCATTTGCGGGCGAATCATGATGAAGTACAGCACGCCGAACATCAGGATCAGCGGCAGGAAGCTCATCAGGTTCGATTCGATACCACCTGCTGCTGCGCCTTGCGCGAAGGCATTGGAAATGAACGACACGTTGGTCTCTCCGTTATCAGTCAAACGATCAAAAAAATCAGCCGATTATTCTACCACCGGCCACACGCGCGCCGGCGCGGCAAATCGGCTTTGGGATCAACCGTTTAAAGGTCCGATTCGGGGCAAATTCAGCGGCCGGCGAAAGTAAATTGTAAGTTGTCCGCGTGCGGCATGCGCAATCCATGTGGCGGGCCGTCAGGACGACGGTTCGACGCCGCGCGCGCGGTCTTCGTGGAAACGCTTGCGGAACGCGTCGAACAGTGTCGCCTCGATCGCATCGCGCATTTCCTGCATCAGTTCCAGGTAGTAATGCAGGTTGTGGATCGTGTTCAGCTGCGCGCCGAGAATTTCGCCGACGCGATGCAGGTGGTGCAGATAGCCGCGCGTGAAATTGCGGCAGGTGTAGCAGCCGCATTGATCGTCGAGCGGGCGCAGCGAGTTCCTGTGCGTCGCGTTGCGGATCTTGATGTCGCCGAAACGCGTGAAGAGCCAGCCGTTGCGCGCGTTGCGCGTGGGCATCACGCAGTCGAACATGTCGACGCCGGCCGCGACGCCGGCCACCAGGTCTTCCGGCGTGCCGACGCCCATCAGGTAGTGCGGCTTGTCGGCCGGCAGCTTCGGGCCGACGTGGTTCAGGATCCGCATCATGTCTTCCTTCGGCTCGCCGACCGACAGACCGCCGATCGCGAGGCCGTGGAAGTTCTTCTCCGCGAGGCCGGCGAGCGACTCGTCGCGCAGATCCTCGAACATGCCGCCCTGCACGATGCCGAATAGTGCATTCGGATTGCCGAGGCGCTCGAATTCGTCGATCGAGCGTTGCGCCCAGCGCATCGACATGCGCATCGATTCGGCGGCTTCCTTGTGCGAGGTCGGGATGTTGTTGGTCGCGTACGGCGTGCATTCGTCGAACTGCATCACGATGTCCGAGTTCAGCACCTTCTGGATCTGCATCGACACTTCCGGCGACAGGAACAGCCGGTCGCCGTTGATCGGCGACGCGAACGTGACGCCGTCCTCGGTGATCTTGCGCAGATCGCCGAGCGAGAACACCTGGAAGCCGCCCGAGTCGGTCAGGATCGGCTTCTTCCAGCCCATGAAGCCGTGCAGGCCGCCGTGCGCCTCGATGGTTTCGAGGCCGGGTCGCAGCCACAGGTGAAACGTATTGCCGAGGATGATCTGCGCGTGCATTTCGTCGAGCTCGCGCGGCTGGACCGCCTTCACGGTGCCGTAGGTGCCGACCGGCATGAAGATCGGCGTCTCCACCACGCCGTGATTGAGCGTGACGCGGCCGCGGCGCGCGAGGCCGTCGGTGCCGAGCAGTTCGAATTTGAGGCCGTTCTCGGGGCGCTCGTGGGCAGACTGTTGCGAGGGATGACCAAGGGTCATGGGGATCACTCCTGGGCGACCGGAAAACAGTCCGGCGCAATCAATGAAAACCGCCACGAGGGATCGCGGCGGCTAGGAAAACTGCCAATACGCTGAAGCAGTGCTCGAACCGGCTCATGCATCGCGCCGCGTGAGCAGCATCGCGTCACCGTAGCTGAAAAAACGATAGCGCTCGTCGATCGCATGACGGTACGCGGCGCGAATCGTCTCGACGCCGGCGAACGCCGACACCAGCATCAGCAGCGTAGATTTCGGCAAATGGAAGTTCGTGACCAGCCGGTCGACCACGCGGAACCGGTAGCCCGGCGTGATGAAGATGTCGGTTTCCGCGCTCGCCGCGCCGAGCGGATGGCCGGCGGCTTCGGCGTCGCGCGCGGCGGCTTCGAGCGCGCGCATCGACGTCGTGCCGACCGCGATCACGCGGTTGCCGCGCGCTTTGGTCGCGGCGATCTTGTCCGCGAGCGCTTGCGGCAGGTGATACCACTCGCTGTGCATCTTGTGCTCGGCGATGTTTTCGACGCGCACCGGCTGAAACGTGCCCGCGCCGACGTGCAGCGTCAGCGTCGCGCGGTCGATGCCGAGGGCGTCGAGGCGGGCGAGCAGCGTGTCGTCGAAGTGCAGGCCGGCGGTCGGCGCGGCGACCGCGCCCGGGTTCTGCGCGAATACGGTCTGATAGCGGGTTTCGTCGGTCGCGTCGGGGTCGTGCTCGATGTACGGCGGCAGCGGCAGACGGCCGTACTGCTCGATCAGCGTCAGGCAGTCGTCGGGGAAATGCAGCGTGTAGAACTGATCGACGCGCTCGCCGACGGTGACGTCGAACGCATCCGCGAGACGGATCGTCGTGCCCGCCTGCGGGCTCTTGCTCGCCCGGATCTGCGCGAGCGCGCTGCGCTCGCCAGTCAGGCGCTCGACCAGCACTTCGATCTTGCCGCCGCTCGACTTCTGGCCGAAGAAGCGCGCCTTCAGCACTTTGGTATCGTTGAAGACGAGCAGATCGCCCGGCGCGAGGCACTCGGGCAGTTCGGTGAAGCGGCGGTCGATCAGGCGCGCGGCGCCGTCGGCGGCGCCTGCGGCGTCCACGTCGAGCAGACGGCTTGCGCTGCGCTCGGGCAGCGCGACTTGCGCGATCAGCTCGGGCGGCAGATCGAAATCGAAATCGGAAAGCGTAAACATGCGAACGACTGGAAGCGGGTTGGGACTGAATTGGGACTGAATTGAGCCGAAGCCGGAGCCGGGCGGCTATGATGACGGGACGCCGAAGCGGCCCGCGCGCTTTGTGCCGCATCCTGCCTACGCTGGACGCGCGAAGGGCGGCACGACTTCTTTTCGACAGCACCCGATATTGTACTTGCGAAGCAGCCTATGCCTTTGTCCGACCGCCGATCGTCCGTTGCCACCCTCGAATCGGGCGCCGAACCGCGGCGCCGCGGTGCGCGGGCGGAGGCGGGGGAGCGGGATGCGGCGCAAGCGGGCGCGCAAGGCGGCATGATGGCCGCTGGCCACGATGCCGGGCGCGACGGCGACAAGCCCGGCGGCCACGCGGGCGACCCGCCGGATCAATTCGCCGCCGACCACGCGAGCGACGACAAACCCGCCGCCAAAACCAAAGGCGCGGCAAAAGCCGCCGCCAAAGCCCCGGTCAAAACCGCCGACAAGCTCGCCAAACTCGGCCTCACGCGCGACATCGACCTCGTGCTGCATCTGCCGATGCGCTACGAAGACGAAACCTCGCTGACGCCGATCGGTCACATGCTGCCCGGCGGCATCGCGCAAACCGAAGGCGTGGTGTTCGACAACGAGATCGCCTATCGCCCGCGCCGGCAGTTGCTCGTGAAGCTGCGCGACGCCGACGGCGACGAACTCGTGCTGCGCTTTCTGAATTTCTACGGCTCGCAGGTCAAGCAGATGGCGCCCGGCGCGCGCCTGCGCGTGCGCGGCGACGTGCGGGGCGGCTTCTTCGGCATGGAGATGGTGCACCCGACCGTGCGCGTCGTCGATGAAGACACGCCGCTGCCGCAGGCGCTGACGCCGGTCTATCCGAGCACCGCGGGCGTGTCGCAGGCGTATCTGCGCAAGGCGATCGACAACGCGCTCGCGCGCACGTCGCTGCCGGAGCTGCTGCCCGCGCCGGTCGCGCGCGCGTTTCTCGAACCGCTCGGCGTGCCGGCGCTGATGGACGCGGTGCGCACGCTGCATCATCCGGGCCCGCAGTCGGACGAAACGGCGCTGATCGACGGCACGCATCCGGCCTGGGTGCGCATCAAGTTCGAGGAGCTGCTCGCGCAGCAGATGTCGCTGAAGCGCGCGCACGACGAGCGGCGCACGCGCGCCGCGCCGGCCATGCCGCGCCGCAAGCTCGGCGACGAGTCGGCGCTGGTCGCGCGGCTGCTGAAGGCGCTGCCGTTTTCGCTGACGGCCGCGCAGCAGCGCGTCGGCGGCGAGATCGCACTCGATCTGACGCAGCCGCATCCGATGCAGCGGCTGTTGCAGGGCGACGTCGGCAGCGGCAAGACGATCGTCGCGGCGCTCGCCGCCGCGCAGGCGATCGACGCCGGCTACCAGGCCGCGCTGATGGCGCCGACCGAAATTCTCGCCGAGCAGCACGCGCGCAAATTGCGCGGCTGGCTCGAGCCGCTCGGCGTGAGTGTCGCGTGGCTCGCGGGCAGTCTGAAGACGAAGGAGAAGCGCGCCGCGATCGAAGCGGCCGCGCTCGGCACCGCGCAGCTCGTGATCGGCACGCACGCGATCATCCAGGACGCGGTCGAGTTCGCGCGCCTCGGACTCGTGATCGTCGACGAGCAGCATCGCTTCGGCGTCGCGCAACGGCTCGCGTTGCGCGCGAAGGCGCAGGGCGCCGCCGACGGCGCGGCCGACTTCCAGCCGCATCAACTCATGATGTCCGCGACGCCGATTCCGCGCACACTCGCCATGACCTACTACGCGGACCTCGACGTCTCCACGATCGACGAACTGCCGCCCGGCCGCACCCCGATCCTCACGAAGCTCGTGTCCGACGCGCGCCGCGAAGAGGTGATCGGCCGCGTGCGCGAGGCGGCGTTGACGGGGCGCCAGGTGTACTGGGTGTGTCCGCTGATCGAGGAAAGCGAGACCCTGCAGTTGCAAACCGCGGTCGAGACCTACGAGACGCTGGTGGCCGCGCTGCCCGAGCTGAAGGTCGGGCTGGTGCACGGGCGCCTCGCGCCCGCCGAAAAGGCCACGGTGATGGACGCGTTCTCGCGCAGCGAGATCCAGCTGCTGGTCGCGACCACGGTGATCGAAGTCGGCGTCGACGTGCCGAACGCATCGTTGATGGTGATCGAGCATGCGGAGCGCTTCGGTCTCGCGCAGCTGCATCAGTTGCGCGGACGCGTGGGGCGCGGCAGCGCCGCGTCGGTCTGCGTGCTGCTCTACACCGGACCGCTGTCGATGACCGCCCGCGCGCGCCTGCAAACGATGCGCGAAACCACCGACGGCTTCGAGATCGCCCGCCGCGACCTCGAAATCCGCGGGCCTGGCGAGTTCCTCGGCGCGCGGCAGTCAGGCGCCGCGATGCTGCGTTTCGCCGACCTGCAGAACGATCAGCACCTGATCGAGCCGGCGCGCGAAGCCGCCGCGACGCTGCTCGACCAATATCCGGACGTGGTCATCCAGCATCTGGCGCGCTGGCTCGGCGCGCGCGAGCAGTATCTGAAGGCCTGAGCGCCGTCCCCGCCGCAAGCACAACGGCTAAAAAGTTGGCGAACCGACCCTATAGGTGTATAACTAGAACCTATCGAATCCATCGGACTGATTGATCCCCGAATGACGCTCACCGAATTGAAATACATCGTGGCGGTGGCCCGCGAGCGGCACTTCGGCCGTGCCGCCGAAGCGTGTTTCGTCAGCCAGCCCACGCTGTCCGTCGCCATCAAGAAGCTCGAAGACGAGCTGAACGTGCAGATTTTCGAGCGCGGAACCAGCGAGGTCAGCGTGACGCCGATCGGCGAACAGATCGTTACGCAGGCGCAACGCGTGCTCGAGCAGACGCTCGCGATCAAGGAAATCGCCAAGCAGGGCAAGGACCCGCTGCTCGGTCCGCTGCGCCTCGGCGTGATCTACACGATCGGACCGTACCTGCTGCCGACGCTCGTCAAGCAGATGATCCGGCGCGTGCCGCAAATGCCGCTGATGCTGCAGGAAAACTACACGCTGAAGCTGATCGAGCTGCTCAAGCAGGGCGAAATCGACGTGGCGATCATGGCGCTGCCGTTTCCCGAAACCGGGCTGATGCTGCGTCCGCTGTACGACGAGCCGTTCGTCGTCGCGCTGCCGTCCGGCCACGCATGGGAAAGCCGCCCGAAGATCGACCCCGACGACCTGAAGCAGGAAACCATGCTGCTGCTCGGCAGCGGCCACTGCTTCCGCGATCACGTGCTCGGCGTGTGTCCCGAGCTGATGCGCTTTTCGCAGAACGCCGACGGCATCCAGAAGACCTTCGAGGGCTCGTCGCTCGAAACGATTCGTCATATGGTCGCAAGCGGCGTCGGCATTACCGTGCTGCCGCGCATGTCGGTGCACGAGGTCAAGCCACATGCGGGCGGTATCGACGCGGGCCTGCTCAGCTATGTCGCGTTCGACGAGCCGGTGCCCGATCGCCGCGTCGTGCTGGCATGGCGCAAGAGCTTCACGCGCATGCCCGCGATCGACGCGATCTGCGATGCCGTCGCCGCGTGCGACCTGCCGGGCGTCAAAAAGCTCGATCTGCCCGCCGCCGTCAACTGACTCGCCATCATCCGCAGCCGCGCCGGACACCGGTGCGGCCTGCCGCAAAAAGGGCGCAAGCCCTATCGAATAGATTAAATTAATCAAATACGAATATTCGATAGATGTTGCTATAGTTTCCTCCACGGATCGCCCGATCCCTTTATTCGATAAGGCTCAGCGCCCAGACTCCGAGTCGGGGCGCGAGACAAGCCAGGAGGAAAACACCATGCAAGCGCCTTCACAGCCCATCCACGCTTTTCCCCCGCAACCGGCCACGACGGCCGCCGCGCCGAGTATCCGGACGGTCGCCGTGTCGTTGCTGGCCGACCGGGTGCTGGCCGCCTGACGTGCCTACCCGTGACGGCGTCCGTCACGCACGGATGTCACATGCTTTTCCCCCGATTCGATAGAAACCACGCAGGAGTGCCCATGTCCGAACGTAAGCTCACCAATGCCGCCGGCGCGCCCGTCGCCGATAACCAGAACTCGATGACCGCCGGCCCGCGTGGCCCCGTGGTGCTGCAGGACGTCTGGCTGCTCGAAAAGCTCGCGCACTTCGATCGCGAAGTGATTCCCGAGCGGCGCGTTCACGCGAAGGGTTCGGGCGCGTTCGGCACGCTGACGGTGACGCACGACATTTCGCGCTACACGAAGGCGAAGGTATTCGCGCAGGTCGGCGAGGAAACGCCGCTTTTCATGCGCTTTTCGACGGTGGCCGGCGAGCGTGGCGCGGCCGACGCCGAGCGCGACGTGCGCGGCTTCTCGATCAAGTTCTACACCGGGGAAGGCAACTGGGACGTGGTCGGCAACAACACGCCGGTGTTCTTCATTCGCGATCCGCTCAAGTTTCCGGACTTCATTCATACGCAGAAGCGTGATCCGTACACGAATCTGCGCAGCAACGTCGCCGCGTGGGACTTCTGGTCGAGTCATCCGGAGTCGCTGCATCAGGTGACGATTCTGATGAGCGATCGCGGCATTCCGAAGAACTACCGGCAGATGCACGGCTTCGGCTCGCACACGTACTCGTTCATCAACGCGAGCAACGAGCGTTTCTGGGTCAAGTTCCACTTCAAGTCGCTGCAAGGCATCGAGAACTTCACCGACGCCGATGCCGCGCAGGTAGTCGCCGATGACCGCGAAAGCGCGCAGCGCGATCTGGTGAACAGCATCGACGCGGGCAACTTTCCGAAGTGGCGCTTCGCAATTCAGGTGATGCCGGAAGCGGATGCGGCGAACTACCGCTTCAATCCGTTCGACATCACGAAGGTGTGGTCGCAGAAGGACTATCCGTTGATCGACGTCGGCACGCTCGAACTGAATCGCAACGCGGCGAACTATTTCGCGGACGTCGAGCAGGCGGCGTTCACGCCGGCGAACGTGGTGCCGGGCATCGGATTTTCGCCGGACCGTCTGTTGCAGGGGCGGCTGTTCTCGTACGGCGATACGCAGCGTTACCGGCTCGGCATCAATCATCACCAGATTCCGGTGAATGCGCCGCGCGTGCCGAACCCGCATTCGTTTCATCGCGATGGCGCGCTGCGCACCGACGGCAATCGCGGCGGCAACGTGAATTACGAGCCGAATCGCTTCGGCGACTTCGTGCAGGACGCGAACGCGTCCGAGCCGCCGCTCGCGGCGGGCGCGGTCGCGCGTTACGAGCATCGCGAGGACGACGACTACTACACGCAGCCGCGCATGTTGTTCGCGCTGTTCGACGACGCGCAACGTGAGCGTCTGTTCGGCAATATCGCGCGACATATCGACGGCGTGCCGCAGGAGATCGTCGCGCGTCAGATCGAGCATTTCCGCCGCGCCGATCCGGCTTACGCGGAAGGTGTGATCGCGGCGCTCGCCGCGTTGCGGGAAGGCAGGAACCGCTAGGCGTCATATACGCGGCGGATGGTAAAGCAGTGGCAAAGTAATCGACGGCGCGGCGCATTGCTGCGGTCCGTCACGAGACGAACCCGGAGTACGATCATGATTCGGATGATGATGGCGAGCATTGGCGGTCGGGCCGCCGCGCCGAGCATGCAGGCGCAATGGCAGGCGTTGATGTTTCGCAAGGCGCTGGGCTTTGCGATCGTCGCGAGCGGCTTTGCGGTAATCGCCGCGCAGGCGTTGCAACACGCACTGGGCGGCTGAGCGCTGTACCGCCAGAATGGCTGCGCAGCAAGGCTCTCGGGCACGCGTTGCGCAAACCTTGCGGCATTCACGCTACACTGTCGAACGTTTTATTCGTGTTTTCGCTGACCGTCATCTGCCGACCGGTTCGTATCACTCTTCAAAGGAGTCATCATGGCCAAGAAAGAAGCCGCCGCAGCAGTACAGCACGTCAACATCGGGATCAGCGACAAGGATCGCAAGAAGATCGCCGAAGGGCTGTCGCGTCTGCTCGCCGACACCTACACGCTGTACCTGAAGACCCACAACTTCCACTGGAACGTCACGGGTCCGATGTTCAATACGCTGCACCTGATGTTCGAAACGCAGTACAACGAACTCGCGCTCGCGGTCGACTCGATCGCCGAACGCATCCGCGCATTGGGCGTGCATGCGCCGGGCAGCTACAAGGATTTCGCGAAGCTGTCGTCGATCCCCGAAGCGGACGGCGTGCCGGCCGCGGAAGACATGATCCGTCAGCTGGTCGAAGGTCAGGAAGCGGTGGTGCGCACCGCGCGCGCGATTTTCCCGTCGACGGAAGCCGCCAACGACGAGCCGACCGCCGACCTGCTCACGCAACGCATGCAGACACACGAAAAGACCGCATGGATGCTGCGCTCGCTGCTCGCCTGATTTGGCGCAGCCGAGCCGGTCAAGTCGAGTCCGATGCCGGCGCCGGCATCGCGCGCGCCGTGCTAAAAACGCACAAGCCTCCCTGCACGGGAGGCTTTGTTTTTTGCGCCGCTGCCGCACGACGCACAGATTCGAGCGCGTGGCACTTCGATACGCGGCCGCGCGAATCCTGGGCCGCCGTGCGCTTCCCGTAAAATAGGCGCACCGTGTCGCACTTCACCGAATTCGTCCCATGTTCGACCGACTTCCCCTGTATCTGCGCCTCGTGCGCATGGACAAGCCGATCGGCAGCCTGCTGCTGCTGTGGCCGACGCTCAACGCACTGTGGATCGCGTCCGGCGGTCATCCGTCGTGGCAATTGCTGGTGATCTTCACGCTCGGCACGGTGCTGATGCGCTCGGCCGGCTGCGCGATCAACGACTACGCGGACCGCGATTTCGACCGTCACGTGAAGCGCACCGAGAACCGGCCGATCACGTCCGGCAAGATCAATGCGTGGGAAGCGGTCGGGTTGGCAACCGTGCTGTCGCTGGTCGCGTTTCTACTGATTCAGCCGCTCAATGCATTGACCAGGGAGTTGTCGGTGGTCGCGCTGTTCGTCGCCGGCACGTATCCGTTCATGAAGCGCTTCTTCGCGATTCCGCAGGCGTATCTGGGCATCGCGTTCGGCTTCGGTATTCCGATGGCGTTCGCCGCTGTGCAGGATCACGTGCCGCTGCTCGCGTGGGTGATGCTGGTCGCGAATATCTTCTGGGCCGTTGCGTACGACACCGAATACGCGATGGTCGATCGCGACGACGACATCAAGATCGGCATCCGGACGTCGGCGCTGACGTTCGGCCGTTTCGACGTGGCCGCGGTCATGCTGTGCTATGCGGTGACGCTCGGGATTTACGTCGGCATCGGCGTGACGCTCGGGTTTGGTCCGCTGTACTGGCTCGGCTGGGCGGTCGCGGTGGGTTGCGCGATCTATCACTACACGCTGATCCGCCATCGCGAGCGCATGCCGTGCTTTGCCGCGTTCCGTCACAACAACTGGCTCGGCGGCGCGTTGTTCGCGGGGATCGCCGCGCATTACGTGGTGGCTTCGTTTTAATTCGCGTCAGCGCTTTTCTGGCTTCAGACCGCTGCGTTTCTACACGCCGTAGGCGCCTGCCCTGATGAGAAGAAGGACAGTCGCGCTACGGCGTGTCTGTTTCCGCTGTTTCTTTTCGACGCCGGTTCGCGTTACTGCTTGCCGAACTCGTCGCCCATCTCGCGCGCCCGCGCGTCGGCGGCCAGTGCGCCGCGCACGATCGCGTCCTTGATGCCGCTCGCTTCGAACGAGGCGAGCGCTGCCGCGGTCGTGCCGCCTTTGGATGTCACGCGCTCGCGCAGCACGCTCGGCGGCTCGTCGGAATTGGCCGCGAGTTGCGCGGCGCCCGTGAAGGTCGCGACCGCCAGCGCGCGGCCCTGCGCTTCGTCCATACCGAGCTGGCGCGCGGCTTCCTGCAGCGCTTCGATGAAATAGAACACGTAGGCCGGCCCGCTGCCCGAGATCGCGGTGACCGCGTCGATCTTCGCTTCGTCGTCGAACCAGACGGTTTCGCCGACCGCGCCGAGCACCTGCGACGCGAGCGCTCGGCCCGCTTCGTCGACGCTGCTGCTGGCGACGAGACCCGTGACGCCCCTGCCGATCAGCGCCGGCGTATTCGGCATCACGCGCACGACGCGGTCGTGGCCAGCGAGCCAGCGCGACATATCGCCGATCCGAATGCCCGCGACGATGCTGACGACGAGTTGCGACGCGCGCAGATGCGGCGCCAGCGTCCCGGCGACGCTCTTCAGTATCTGCGGCTTCACCGCGAGCACGACCGCGTCGTAGTCGGCGAGCGTGACGTCGGCGGCCGCGCCGGTGCGGATGCCGAATTGCTGCTCGTTGCGCTGGCGCGCGTCTTCGTTCGGATCGACCGCGTACAGGTCCGCGGGCGCGACGCCCCGCTTGATGAGGCCGCCGATCAACGCCGCGGCCATGTTGCCGCCGCCGATAAACGCAATTTTCATGATGGTCCGGGTAGGTTCAGATGAGATGCGGTGAGGGCTTCGCGCAGCCAGGTTCGCGCAAGGCCCGTGGAAATTGCTCAGCGCGAGTAATCGCGTGCGCCGAAGATCGCGGTGCCGACGCGCACGATCGTCGCGCCTTCGAGCACGGCTGCTTCGAGATCGGCCGACATGCCCATCGACAGCGTATCGAGCGCGAGCCCGTCGTTACGCAAGCGCTCGAACAACTCGCGCAATTGGCGATGCGGCGCGCGTTGTTCTGCGAGATCGCCGCCCGGTTCGGGAATCGACATCAGTCCGCGCAGCTTCAGCTTCGGCAGCGCGGCGATCTGCTGCGCGATAGCGGCCGCCTCGGCGACGGCGACGCCACTCTTCGACGCCTCACCGCTGACGTTGACCTGCAGGCACACGTTGAGCGGCGGCAGGTTGTCCGGGCGCTGCTCCGACAGCCGCTGCGCGATCTTCAGCCGATCGACCGAATGTACCCAGTCGAAATGCTCGGCGACGGGCCGCGTCTTGTTCGATTGCAGCGGCCCGATGAAATGCCATTCGAGCGACGCGCGCAGATCGGCAAGTGTCTGGATCTTGTCGAGCGCTTCCTGCACATAGTTTTCGCCGAATGCGCGTTGACCGGCCGCATGAGCGGCGCGCACGGCATCGGCGGGAAACGTTTTGGAGACCGCGAGCAGCGTCACGGACTGCGCGTCGCGGTGGGCCGCTTGCGCGGCCCTGGCGATGCGCTCGTGCACGTCGGCGAGATTGTGAGGCAGATCGGACATGGAACGAACCGGTGTTCAGCGAAGACGATGCCCCGATTATACGGAGAGCATGTGCTCGACCAATTCGATCCAGTGCGCGACCGGCGTCGACGTACCGCTTTGCAGATGCGCGATGCAACCGACGTTCGCCGACACGATCACCTGCGGCTCCTGCGCCTGCAAACGCTCGAGCTTCTGGTCGCGCAGCGCGTACGACAGGCGCGGCTGCAGCAGCGAGTAGGTGCCGGCCGAGCCGCAGCACAGATGGCTGTCGGCGGGCAGGCGCACTTCGACGCCGAGCGCGCCGAGCAGTTGCTCGACCTTGCCGCGGATCTGCTGGCCATGCTGCAGCGTGCAGGGTGGATGAAACGCGACCGTGTGTACCGAGCGGCGGCGCGTGATGGCGACGAGCCGTTCTTCGAACTCGGGCAGGATCTCGGAGACGTCGCGCGTCAATTCGACGATGCGGCGCGCCTTCTCGGCATAGTTCGGATCGAGGCGCAGCAGGTGCGCGTATTCCTTGACCGTCGCGCCGCAGCCCGACGCGTTCATCACGATCGCTTCAACGCCCTGTTCGACGTAGGGCCACCATGCGTCGATGTTCGCGCGCAGGTCGTCGAGCGCTTCGTCGTGGTAGCCGAGGTGCAGGCGGATCGCGCCGCAGCAGCCGGCGTCGGGCGCGATCAGTGTTTCGATGCCGAGCGCATCGAACACGCGCGCGGTCGCGATGTTGACGTTCGGCATCATTGACGGTTGCACGCAGCCCGCCAGCATCAGCACCTTGCGTTCGTGTTTTGCGCTCGGCCATTCGAGCGGGTGTTGGCGCGCGGGCACCTTGTCGCGCAGCTTCTTCGGCAGCAGGCCGCGCACGTGCTGACCCAGCCGCATCGCCGGCGTGAAGATCGCGCTGTTCGGCAGCACGCTCGCGAGCAGGCGCCGCATCAGCCGCTGATTGAGCGGACGCGTGACTTTCTCTTCGGTGAGCTTGCGGCCGATTTCGACGAGCCGCCCATATTGCACGCCCGACGGGCAGGTCGATTCGCAATTGCGGCAGGTCAGGCAGCGGTCGAGGTGAACCTGCGTGCTGCGCGTGACCGGCGCGCCTTCGACCATCTGCTTGATCAGATAGATGCGCCCCCGCGGGCCGTCGAGCTCGTCGCCAAGCAGTTGGTAGGTTGGGCAGGTGGCCGTGCAGAAACCGCAATGCACGCATTTGCGCAGGATGGCGTCCGCTTCGTTGCCATCGGGCGTATTACGAATGAAGTCCGCGAGGTTGGTTTGCATCGCGTCGCTCAGAAGTCGGAGTAGAGACGGCCGCGGTTGAAGATGCGGGCCGGGTCGAATGCATGTTTGAGGCCGCGATGGATTTTCATCAGCGGCGCGGGCAGCGGTGTGAATACGCCGGCGCTGCGGTCGTAGCCGTGGCCGCTGCGGAAGATGGTCGCGTGGCCGCCGGCCTGTTTCGCGCTGATACGCACGGTTTGCGCGTCGGTGTCGGTGATCCACCAGCGCTGGCCGCCGCCCCATTCCATCAGTTGCGCGCCGGGCAGCTGCAGCGGCTCGGTGATCGACGGTAGCGCGAGACGCCACACCGCGGCCTTCGGTGGAATGCCCGCGAAAAACGAATCGGTCTGTTCGCGCAGGCCGGCCCAGAAGCGTTCAGCTTCGACCGCATCGACGACTTCGCCGCCGAGCCCGGTGCGCGCTGCCTTGACCGCGGCTTCCGCGCCGCCCAGGCGCACCGCGAGCGTGCCGTTGCGCCATGCGCTCGCGGTGATCGGCAGGGGCCGGCCGCCCCATTCGTTGAGCTTGCGTACCGCGTCGGTGCCGTTCATGTCGAACTTCAGCGTGGCTTCGACCTGCGGCCGCGGCAGCACTTTGACCGACAGCTCGAGGATCAGCCCGAGCGTGCCGAGCGAGCCCGCGAGCAGCCGCGACACGTCGTAACCCGCGACGTTCTTGACGACCTGGCCGCCGAAGTGCAGCACCTGCCCCTGGCCGTTCATCACGACGGCGCCGAGCACGAAGTCGCGCGCGGCGCCGACGGCCGGCCTGCGCGGCCCCGAAATCCCAGCGGCGATGCAGCCGCCGAAGGTGGCTTGCGGCCCGAAGTGCGGCGGCTCGAACGGCAGCATCTGGTTGTGCTCGGCGAGCGCGGCTTCGATTTCCAGCAGCGGTGTTCCCGCGCGCGCGGTGATCACGAGCTCGGCCGGATCGTACGCGATGATGCCGCGATAAGCGCGCGTGTCGAGGATCTCACCTTCCAGCGTCTGGCCATACCAGTCTTTGGTGCCGCCGCCGCGGATGCGCACCGCGCGTCCCTCGGCGCTGGCCGACCGCACGCGTTCGGACCATACGGCGACGATGTCGTCCTCTTCCATGGTGGCCTGCTCGTTGTGTTTGGTTTGATTGTACCGGGCGGCGGCTCGCTGGCAAGCCGGAGCGCACCCGCATGACGGGGCGCGGCATCGGTCTGGAGGAGAGGGCGCAAAGCGCCGCGCAGGCCGCGCCAGCATCGGCGCGGGCGCGGCGAACGGTGGATGCGCGCTGCAAACGCCAGCCGCTAGAAGCGCGGCAGCTCGGGATGAGGCAGCAGCCCGCCGCGCACGTGCATCTTGCCGTATTCGGCACAGCGCGCCCGCGTCGGGATGCCCTTGTCGGGGTTCAACAGGCCGGGCGCGTCGAATGCTCGCTTGACCGCGTGGAACGTGTCGCGCTCTTCGGGCGAGAACTGCACGCACATCGAATTGATCTTCTCGATGCCGACGCCATGCTCGCCCGTCACCGTGCCGCCCAGCTCGACGCAAGCTTCGAGGATGTCGCAACCGAACAACTCGGCGCGATGCCACTCGTCCTGGTCGTTGCCGTTGAACAGGATCAGCGGGTGCATGTTGCCGTCGCCGGCATGGAATACGTTGATGCAGCGCAACTGGTAGGTCTTCTCCATCTCCTCGATGCGCGCGAGCAGTGGCCCGATACTGCGGCGCGGCACGGTACCGTCCATGCAGTAGTAGTCCGGCGAAATGCGGCCGGCGGCCGGAAACGCGTTCTTGCGCCCGGACCAGAAGCGCAGGCGCTCGGCTTCCGTGCGTGAAATCTGGATACGGGTCGCGCCGTGCTCGCGCAGCACCGCGGTCATGCGCACGATCTCGGCCGCGACTTCCTCGGGCGTGCCGTCCGATTCGCACAGCAGGATCGCCGCCGCGTCGAGGTCGTAGCCGGCGTTGACGAACTCCTCGACCGCGCGCGTGGCGGGCTTGTCCATCATCTCGAGGCCGGCCGGAATGATGCCCGCCGCGATGATGCCCGCAACGGCGTCGCCGCCTTTGACGACGTCGTCGAAGCTGGCCATGATGACCTGCGCGGTTTGCGGCTTCGGGATCAGCTTGACGGTGACCTCGGTGACGATCGCGAACATGCCTTCGCTGCCAATCAGCACCGCGAGCAGATCGAGCCCCGGCGCGTCGGGCGCGAGCGAGCCGAATTCGACGATCTCGCCTTCCATCGTGACCGCGCGCACGCGCAGCACGTTGTGCACGGTGAGGCCGTACTTCAGGCAATGCACGCCGCCCGAATTCTCCGACACGTTGCCACCGATCGTGCAGGCAATCTGCGACGACGGATCCGGCGCATAGTAAAGACCATAGGGCGCCGCGGCTTCGGAGATCGCCAGATTGCGCACGCCCGGCTGCACGGTCGCGATGCGCGCGTACGAGTCGACTTCGACGATCTTGCGAAAGCGCGCGAGCGATACCACCACGCCGTGCCGAATCGGCATCGCGCCGCCGGACAGCCCGGTGCCCGCGCCGCGCGGCACGATGGGCACCTCGAGGCGATGGCAGATCTGCACGATGCGCTGCACCTGCGATTCGGTTTCCGGCAACACGACCGCGAGCGGCAAACGCCGGTACGCGGCGAGTCCGTCGCATTCGTACGCGACGGTGTCTTCTTCGCGATACAGCAGACAGTGGGTCGGCAACACGGCCATCAGCGCCTGCACGACTTCGCGCTGACGCTGCGCGAGGACTTCGGCCGACAGTTCAGCGGGTGCGTTCATGTGAGTTGTCTCCTCGTGGCTTGCGCCGGTCCGGCTTGCTGGTTCGAGCCGGCTGTTTCGTGCTGCCTGCTTTGCATCACTTGCGTGTTCAGCTTGGCGCGGTTGCCGCTGGGTGTGTCAGCGGTTTGCCGCGGCCGGCATGCGCAGTGTCGATCAGGCCGCCGCCCAGGCGAAAATCTTGCCCGGGTTCATCAGATTGCGAGGGTCTAGCGCGTGCTTGATGGAGCGCATCGTGTCGACCGCGACGTCGCCGTGCTCCTCGAGCAGAAAGCCCATCTTGTGCAGGCCGATGCCATGCTCGCCGGTGCAGGTGCCGTCCATCCGCAGCGCGCGCTGCACGATGCGATGGTTCAGGCGCTCGGCTTCCTCGAGCTCTTCGGGCTTGTCCGGGTCGATCAGGATCGCGACGTGGAAGTTTCCGTCGCCGACATGGCCGACGATCGGGCAGGGCAGCGGCGACGCCAACAGATCCTGCTCCGTTTCGACCACACACTCCGCGAGACGCGAGATCGGCACGCAGACGTCGGTGGTGACCGCGCGCGAGCCGGGCTTCAGTTGCAGCATCGCGAAATACGCGTTGTGACGCGCGGTCCACAGACGGCTGCGATCTTCGGGGCGCGTCGCCCATTCGAAGCCTTCACCGGCATTCTGTGCGGCGATTTCCTGCACGAGTTCGGCCTGTTCCTTGACGCCGGCCTCGGTGCCGTGAAATTCGAAGAACAATGTGGGCGCTTCGCGCAGTGTCAGATTCGAATGGCGATTGATCGAGCGGATCGCAAGTGAATCGACGAACTCGACACGCGCGATCGGCACGCCGATCTGGATCGTCTCGATGACCGCGCGCACCGCATCGCCCATCGACGGGAACCTGCACACCGCGGCCGACACCGCCTCCGGCTGCGGATAGAGGCGCAGCGTGATTTCCGTTATCACACCGAGCGTGCCTTCCGAGCCGACGAACAGGCGCGTGAGGTCGTACCCCGCCGACGATTTGCGCGCGCGCGAGCCGGTCTTGATCACGCGGCCATCGGCGAGCACGACCGTCAGGCCGAGCACGTTCTCGCGCATCGTGCCGTAGCGCACGGCGTTGGTACCCGACGCGCGGGTTGCCGACATGCCGCCGATGCTCGCGTCGGCGCCGGGGTCGATCGGGAAGAACAGGCCGGTGTCGCGCAGCGCTTCGTTCAGTTGCTTGCGCGAGATGCCGGGCTCGACGGTGACGGTCAGGTCTTCGGCGTTGATCGACAACACCCGGTTCATTTCCGACAGATCGATCGACACGCCGCCTTGCACGGCAAGCAGATGTCCTTCGAGCGACGAGCCATTGCCGTACGGAATGATCGGCACGTCGTACTGGCCGCACAGCTTGACGGCGGTTTGCACGTCTTCGGTTGTACGCGCGAACACGACGGCGTCAGGCAGTTGCGGATCGAACGGTGATTCGTCGCGGCCGTGGTGCGCACGCACGGCTTCGGCAACGGAAACCCGATCGCCGAAAGCGGCTTTGAGCTGGTTAAGCAATTCGGCGGGAAACGGCCGGCGTAGCGGCGCCGGCGGCACGGGATGGTTCACGCATGTCTCCTGTGTCGACCGGAGTTAGCGCTACAGCGCTCACTCCGGTCCCATGAAAGTTTCTTTAGATAACGGTCTGTTTGCAGCACGTGTTTCATTTTACGCCGTTCGCCCGCCAGGCAGCGCTGGGCCGGCTTCCGCTCATATAATGGCGGCGATTTCGCGATGCGTGCAATATGGACAAACCAGTTGGCAGCATCGTCACTAATACATGGGAGACGTCATGGGCAATCGCCTCAGCAAGATCGCCACTCGCACCGGCGACGACGGCACCACCGGTCTCGGCGACGGCCGCCGCGTGCGCAAGGACAGCGCGCGTATCGCCGCGATTGGCGACGTCGACGAACTCAATTCGAATCTCGGCGTGCTGTTGTGCGAGAACCTGCCCGAGAACGTACGTGCGGCGCTGGTCGCAATCCAGCACGACCTGTTCGATCTGGGCGGCGAGCTGTGCATTCCCGGTCACACGATGATTACCGAACAGCATCTCGCGCAGCTCGACGGCTGGCTCGCCGACTACAACGCCACGCTGCCGCCGCTGAAGGAATTCATTCTGCCGGGCGGTTCGCGCGCGGCCGCGCTCGCGCATGTGTGCCGTACCGTTTGCCGCCGCGCGGAGCGGGCGATCGTCGCGCTTGGCGAACACGAGGCGCTGAACGCGGCGCCACGTCAGTACGTGAACCGGCTGTCCGATCTGCTGTTCGTGCTGGCGCGCGTGCTCAATCGCGCGGACGGCGGCACCGACGTGCTGTGGCAGCACGATCGCGGCGCGCCTTGAATGGCGACGCACATGTGCGCATGGACACGCACGGTGCTTCGCACGAGCCGACGCTCAACCGACGGCGAGCGTGACCGGCTTGCCGATGCGGCTCAGCATTTCCACGAGCGTGTCGATCGTGAACTTGGTGGTTTTCTTGTTGACGACGTCGGACACGCGCGGGCGCGACACCATCAGGATTTCGGCCGCCTCGGCCTGCTTCAGATGATGCTGTTCGATCCACGTGGACAGCTCGGTCATCAGCTGTTCCTTGAGCAGCCGCGTGTCGTTGATCTGCTTTTGCGACGCCGCGTGAAGGCGCTTCGCTTCATCGGCGGAAAAACCGAGTTCGAGGAACACGTTCGCGCCGGCTCGCGTTACGTGACGAATGTTGGTGTCGATCGTCATGGCTGGGTGGTCCTGTAATGGGTGATGGCGCGGTAGCGCGTTTCGGCAATTCTTCTGTCGTGCGGTCCGAGCCTCTGCGTTTTCTTCTGAAAGCAATGCAGCACGTACAGCGCTTCGGCGTATTTGGTGACGTACATCACGCGAAAAATGCCGTCCTCGTCTCTGATGCGAATTTCGCGCGTTCCCGCGCCGATAGACTCGAACAGTTTCCAGTCGTCAGGGTCGAATCCTGACTGAATCTTGTGAAGCTGAAACCCTGCGAGACGACGCGCTTCGTTGGGAAAAGCGAGCAAATCACGGTAGCTGGAGCCTAACCAGCGAATTTCTTTTTCCCGCTCCATCGCCACCTCATGTATAAAATCTTATACGCATTCTCCAGCCTGGTCAAGCGTGTAAGCGACCAGGCAACGAGCTATGACGATATCGAGGCGGCAGGCTGAGTACCATTCGTCCGAATGGCCAATAAAAAACCCCGGTTCGAAATTGAACCGGGGTTTTTTCTACGGACGGCTGACAAGCCCCCGCCGTGGTGGCGGGGCAGGCGTTCAGTTGCCGCTGCCGCGCGCGACGCGGCGCTGCCTGACCGCTTCGGCAAGGCCTTCGAGCACCGCGACGCTCTCGTCCCAGCCGATGCATGCATCGGTAATGCTCTGCCCGTACGTGAGCTCGCAGCCTTCCTGCAGATCCTGGCGACCCGCGACGAGGTGCGACTCCACCATCACGCCGACGATCCGCTCGTCACCCGCGGCGATCTGACGGCCGATGTCCGCGCACACCGGAATCTGGTTTTCGTGCTTCTTCGAACTGTTCGCGTGGCTCGCATCGATCATCAGACGCGCGGCTAGACCCGCCTTGCCGATGTCCGCGCAGGCCGCGTTGACGTTGTCGGCGTCGTAGTTCGGCGTTTTGCCACCGCGCAGAATCACGTGGCAGTCCTCGTTGCCCGCGGTCGATACGATCGCCGAGTGGCCGCCCTTCGTGACCGACAGGAAATGGTGCGGCTGCGAGGCGGCCTTGATCGCGTCGACGGCGATCTTCACGTTGCCGTCCGTGCCGTTCTTGAAGCCGACCGGGCACGACAGTCCCGAAGCCAGCTCCCGGTGCACCTGCGATTCGGTCGTGCGCGCGCCGATGGCACCCCAGGAGATCAGATCCGCGATGTACTGCGGGCTGATCATGTCGAGGTACTCGGTGCCGGCCGGCAGGCCGAGTTCGTTGATGCGCAGAAGCAGCTCGCGCGCGGTGCGCAGACCTTCGTTGATCTTGAAGCTGTTGTCCATATGCGGGTCGTTGATGAGACCCTTCCAGCCCACCGTCGTACGCGGCTTTTCGAAGTACACGCGCATCACGACTTCGAGTTCGCCGGCAAAGCGCTTGCGCTGCTCGATCAGACGCCCCGCGTATTCGATCGCGGCCTTCGGATCGTGAATCGAGCACGGGCCGATCACGACGATCAGACGATCGTCCATGCCGTGCAGAATGCGATGCATCGCGGTGCGCGAGTCGTAGATCACGTTGGAAACCGTCTCGTCGCAGGCAAATTCGCGGATCAGGTGAGCGGGCGGCGTGAGTTCCTTCAATTCGCGGATGCGGACATCATCGGTATTGTGCGGGGGCATGTTGTTCTCCTGAATCGGTTCGTAGCGTGTTCGCGCGGGCAACGGGGGCGATCAGTCAGTGATCAAACAGCGAGGCCAGAGCGGACGACGATCAAAAAATGGTCAACGACAAAATGTCAGTCAGGTATCGAAAAGCGTGAGACGAAAAAAAACCGCCAGGCTAGCTGGCGGTTTTTCGGGAATTCTCGGTGTCCTGCGTGCACTAACACCCCTCTCGATCCGCCAGCGGTCTGAGATACCAAAAAAAGTAAAAATAAAACTTGGCGGACATGGCGAAGTGAATGCGTCGCTGGTCAAAAAGGGTGAGTGAGTTTATAACCCGGTACAGGCTCGGCTGACAAGCTGGGGCGTCGAAAAATGCGGAAAACCCGCACACTTCGCGCCTTGCGTGCGCGAAGCGTGCATCCGTGACGAAATCAGGCCGTGCCGCCGACCGTCATCCGCTCGATGCGCAGCGTCGGTTGACCGACGCCCACCGGCACGCTCTGGCCTTCCTTGCCGCACACGCCCACGCCCGAATCGAGCTTCATGTCGTTGCCAATCATCGTGACGTACTTCAGCGATTCCGGTCCGCTGCCGATCAGCGTCGCGCCCTTGACCGGATACGTGATCTTGCCGTTCTCGATCATGTACGCTTCGGAGGCCGAGAACACGAATTTGCCGTTCGTGATGTCGACCTGACCGCCGCCGAAGTTCACCGCATACAGGCCGTTCTTCACGGACGCGAGGATTTCTTGCGGGTCCTTGTCGCCGTTCAGCATGTACGTGTTGGTCATGCGCGGCATCGGCAGCGCCGCGTACGATTCGCGCCGTGCGTTGCCGGTGACCGGCATCTTCATCAGACGCGCGTTCAGGGTGTCCTGGATGTAGCCCTTCAGGATGCCGTCCTCGATCAGCGTCGTGCACTGGGTCGGATTGCCTTCGTCGTCGATATTGAGCGAGCCGCGACGATTCGGCAGCGTGCCGTCGTCGACCACGGTGACGCCCTTCGCGGCGACCTGCTCGCCGATGCGTCCCGCGAATGCCGACGACCCTTTGCGGTTGAAGTCGCCCTCGAGCCCGTGGCCGATCGCCTCGTGCAGCAGCACGCCGGGCCAGCCCGGCCCGAGCACGACGGTCATCGCGCCGGCCGGCGCCGGACGCGCGTCGAGATTGACGAGAGCGGCGTGCACCGCATCGTCGACATAGCGCGACAGCACTTCATCGGTGAAATAGCCGTAGTCGAAACGCCCGCCGCCGCCGCCGCTGCCGATTTCGCGGCGGCCGTTCTGCTCGGCGATCACCGTCACCGAGACACGCACGAGCGGCCGGATGTCGGCCGCGAAGCCGCCGTCGCTGCGCGCGACCAGCACCACGTCGTATTCGCCGGCGAGGCCCGCCATCACCTGCTGGATGCGCGGGTCGCGGCCGCGCGCCATCTGCTCGATGCGCTCAAGCAGCTTGACCTTGGCGGTGGCGTCGAGCGAATGCAGCGGGTCGGACGGCAGGTACAGATCGCGCCCGGCGATGCCGGTCAGCGACGACGCCACCTTGATCTGCTGCTTGCCGCCGCCTGCCTTGGCGATCGCGCGCGTGGCGATGGCCGCCTGGCGGATCGCTTCGGGCGACAGGTCGTCCGAGTAGGCGAACGCGGTGCGCTCGCCCGACACGGCGCGCACGCCGACACCCTGATCGATGCTGAAGCTGCCCGACTTCACGATGCCTTCCTCGAGACTCCACGCTTCGCTGCGGGTGGTCTGGAAGTACAGGTCCGCGTAGTCGACGCGGTGCGTGAAGATTTCGGCGAGCGTGCGCGTGAGCAGCGATTCGTCGAGACCATAGGGCGTGAGGAGGATGTCCTTGGCGGCGGCGAGATTACGGATACCGGGTTCGATGATGTTCATGCGAAGTATGTTCTGCTCGATACGAAGGGGTCGGGGAGCGCCTGCGTCGCTATATGCGTGGCGGGCGCCGCAGTTTCAATGTCGGTTTCAGGTCAGCACGCGATGACGCCATGCCGGCAGGCTCTGCCGCACTTCGTCGATGCGCGCGCGTTCGAGGTTGCCCGCGACCACGCCGGCGCCCTCGTCGCGCACCGCGACGATCTCGCCCCACGGGTCGATCAGCATGCTGTGGCCCCAGGTGCGGCGGCCGTTTTCATGTTTGCCGCCTTGCGCCGCGGCGAGCACGTAGCACTGGTTTTCGATCGCGCGAGTGCGCAGCAGCAGCTCCCAATGCGCGCGGCCGGTCGTGTAGGTAAACGCCGACGGCACGACGATCAGCGCGCAGTCGCCCATGCGCCGGTACAGCTCGGGAAAGCGCAGATCGTAGCAGACCGACAGGCCGACCCGGCCGAATGGCGCCTCGAAGCTTTGCACCGAGGTGCCGGGTCGAATCGTGCGCGCTTCGTCGAACGATTCTTCGCCCTTTTCGAAGTTGAACAGGTGGATCTTGTCGTAGCGCGCGGCCTCGTTGCCGTTCGGGTCGAACACCAGCGTCGTGTTCAGTACGCGCGACGGCTCCGGTGCGTTCAGCGGCAGGGTGCCGCCGATCACCCAGAACTGGTGGCGGCGCGCGGCGTCGGCGAGAAAGCGTTGGATCGGGCCGTCCTGATGTGGCTCGCGCACGGCGAGCTTGTCGGTGTCCTTGAAGCCCATGAAACAGAAATACTCGGGGAGCAGCACGAGTTGCGCGCCGTCGGCGGCGGCTTCGGCGATCAGGCGCTCTGCGTCGGCGAGATTGCGATCGCGATCCGGCGAGCTGACCATCTGCAGCGCGGCGACCCGGAAGGGGTTGGCTACAAGGCCGCTGGACGTTGCGGCGGATGCGGATGAAGTGACGTGTGTTTCGCTCATGAGCGTGTCGAAAGACTCCCGGCGGGCGGCGGTGTGAAGCGCGGGCGCCGCATACATGGTTCTGGGCTGGCTCGGCCCCGTTGGCGCATTGAGTCGATAGAGCGGCACGAGCGGCCGCGTGGTTCGAGACGGCGGCGCCAGGGAAACCGGAGCTCAGTGCGCTTCCACGGTCGAAGCCGGAGCGTCAATCTTACCCCCTTCGCCCGTCACCCGCTCGACGTGCGGTTTCGACCACGATCCGGTGATCGCGTAGTCGCGCGCGAATACGTGCGACACCCCATGCGTGAACGCGATATCGGCGATCAGTGCGCCGAGGCCGATCAGCGGATTGATGACCGTCGCGGCGATCACTGCGGAGCCGGCGCTGACGGTCGGCACTACGTGCAGGTGCAGGTCCTGGCTCTTCTGCGCGATGTCGACCGAGCCCACCATCTCGGCGCGGGCCGGCGCGGTCACCATCCTGAAGTTGTCGGTGCGGGCGATGCCGTCATGAATCTGCGCGGTACCCGTCACGCTCGAGAACGGCAGGCCCTCGCCGATCACATCGCGGAAATTGAGTGTGGCGATGCGCGCGAGGCTTTGCAGGCTCAGCACGCCGAGCAGCGTCGCGACGCCCGGATCGACCTTCAGGATCTGACCGTGGTGTAGATCCAGCGCGAGGTTGCCGTTCAGCGTCGAATAGTCGATCGTGGTCGGGCCGCCCTGCCACACGGCCTTGCCCTGAATCGAGCCGGTGCCGCCCCTGAGCGTCCTCGGCAGACCGAAGCGATCGAGCATCGCGCCGGCATCCTTGATGTCGAGCTTGAAATCGAACACGGTGCGGCGCGGCATGGCTTCGTCGGCCGAGATGGGCAGTTCGGTCGAGGTGCGCCAGTTCGCGGTCGCGGTCAGCGTCGCGGTGGGGTTCGTCACGTCGAGCTTGTCGAGCTGCCAGACCGGCACGCCGTTTTCTTCGAAGTTGTGCGCGTCGACCTCGAGCCGGCCGACGTTGCGATCGTGCACGATCAGCTCGTCGACGACCAGATCGATCGACGGCATGTTCAGCGCGGGCGCCGACATTGCCGGACCGAGCAGGTCCTTGTCCGCGACCGACGGAATCACGACGCGCGCGAAGCGCGCCTGCAGTTCGCCCGGCGATTCGCGGGTCGCTCCCGGCAGCCACGACACGTGGCCTGACACCTGATTCGACGCGATGTTCGCCTGCCACGTGCGATCCGCGTGCGACGCGCCGACGATCACGTTGTCCCAGTGACGCTTGAGCAGCGTAAGCATGTCGATGTGCAGCGCGAAGCGGTTCGGCAGGAACTGCGTGAGCATGGGATTCGGCACGGCCGTAGGCGCGGCCGCGGGTGTGGCCGCGCTGCTGGCGGTATTGCCGCCAGCAGCGCCGTTCACGCCATTCGCCCCGCCCGCGCTCACGCCCGCGCGCAGCTGCGCGGCTAGCGCGCGCCAGGCGTCGGCATCGATCTCCTTGATGTCCGCCGCGGCGACCACGCCCTCGGACGGCAGGTCGACCGGCCGGTTCACGCCGATCGCGCCGCGCACGACGGTCGGTGACGTACGCGGCTGCGCGTTCGGCCGATAGCTCAGCAGATACGCGGCGGCGACCGGACCCAACGTCAGGTCGGCGCGTTCGAGGCCGGCTTCGCCCGGCACCGTCGACGGATTGACCGAGAAGTGCAGCGGCATCGGCGTGCCGGCAGTCTTTTTGAACGGCGCTGGAAAATCGAGCCCGAGGCCGCTCAGATCAGAGTTGGCGCTGACCTCCGGCAGGCGGCCCTTCGCGCCGGTGACGCGCAATGCATAAGGCGCGCTGCCGCTCATATGCGTGAGCACCTGTGCGGCCGGGCCATGCAGATGCAGTTCGCGCGCGGCATCGACGGCGATGTGGCCGTTGAGCGCGAGCGCGTACGTGCCGTCTTGCCGCAAGCCGCCGTTCGCATGCACGTCACCGCCGAGGAACTGGCCGGAGAGCCGCTCGACCTCGGCCGTGCGTTCGGTGAAGCGCACCCGGCCGTTCAACTGCGACAGCGACGGCGCATTGCTCACGCTCAGGCGGTTGTTCTGGAAGCCGAGCGCACCTTCCACGCCGATATGCGGCTTCGGCGTACGCGGGATCGTCAGCTTCAGCGCGAGCGACGCGGGCCCTTCCGCGCGAATCTTTTCGGTCTGGTGCCGCGCCATGATGCCGAGCGAGCTGCCGTTCACGTAGTCGAGCATATCGGCGAGCGGGCCGCGGCCGTTGCCCTCTATGGTGAGGTTCGAGCCTTTGGTGCCGAGGTCGTCGACGCGGCCGTTCACGCCGGTCAGCGCGACGCGCTTGTAACGGCCGCGGTCGATGTCGAAGCGCAGCACGTTCTGCTTGAGCTCGAACACGCCGTCGATGCCGTCGAGCGGCGGCCAAACGTTTGGCGTGCCGTTGCGCATGTTGCGCGGCGGGAACGGCGTCGGATCGAACTTGCCGCCGGTGAACGGCGCGACGATGTGGAAGATGCCGGCGTCGGGGTCGCGCGCGTAGGGGAACTTGGTCAGGTCGCCGTGCACTTCGATCGTGCCGCCATGCGACACGCCAGCCTGCAAGCCGTGGCCGAGGTAAATGCGCAGCTTTTCGCTGACCGCGGTCGGCAGATAGCGGGCGATGTGCGTCACCTGCGCGCGCTGGAAGTCGGCTTTCAGGTCGAGCGAGCCGCGGCCGTGGCCGGGATTGCTGTAGCTCGCAGTCGCGCTCGCCTCGACGTCAGGGTTCGATATGCTGAAATCGTTGAGCTTGAGCGCGAACGCGGGACGCGTGTCGCCCGGTGCCTTCGTGCCCATCGTCCAGTCGGCGCGGCCGTGCAGACGCGCAAGCGTGAGACGCGGATCGTCGAACACGCCCGGCAGCGTGATCGCCACGTTGGTCGTATCGAAGTTCGCGTGGCCGCCTTTTTCATCGGCGTCGACGTTGCCCCACAGGTTTTCGATGCCGGGAACGCCGGCGCGCGGGTGGCCGCGCGGCGTCAGGCCCGGCCCCGGCTCCTGGGCGGCAAAGCTGATGCCCTGCAAATCGCCCTTGAAGCGATAACGCTCGATCGGTTCAGCACCCGTCGGCCGACGGTCGCTGCCCACTTCTCCGGATTCCGGCTTGCCGCGCTCGAGCTCGATCACGTAGTTCGCGACGCGCCCGCGCGGATTGATGCGCACGAGTTCATTGAGAAAGTGCCGCGGCAGCGGCAGCGCGCGGCTGAATTCGGCGAGGATGCCGAGATCGACGCGATCGCCGCTGACGCTCAAAAGCTGCCCATGCTGCTGCGAGGCCATCCGGTAGCGGCTGTCGAGGGTCCGGAAGCGCAGGATGCGCGTGAGCGGCGTGCCGTCTTCGAGCGGCGGCTGGCCGAGCTCGGCACGCAGGTCCGACAGCTGCAGCCGGTACTCGCCTTCGTTTGCCTCGACGCGCCACAGAAAGTGGGTGATCGGCACGAGCAGCCTTGGCTGGGTCGGGCGCACGCGCATCGCGACGTCGTAACCGCTCAACTGGCCGGTCGCCTGGGTCATGCGGCCTTCGCTGAAGTCGATCCAGATTGCATTGTCGATGCGGCCGGCGAACGTCTCGATCGGGAACTGGATGTAGCGCGCGAGCGTCGGCAGATCGACCGGGCCCGTCGACATGTACACCTGCCCGCTCCAGTTGATCGGCTTGCCGAGCGCCGAGAGCGGCGCGTGGCGGAAGTGCGTGCGGAAGTCGAGCGGGCCTTTCAGCACCTGGCCGTCGGGTGGCGCCTGCAGCGCCATGCGGTGGTCGCGGCCGTCATTGAGGATCGCGATGCGGATGTCGCGCAGCGCCAGTTCGGGTTCGGTGCGCGTCGCGTCGCGCCAGCGCAGCACGCCGCCGCGCACGACGATCGCCTGCTGACGCAACAACCAGGTGGACAGCGCGTCGTTGCCGCTGTGGCGCGTCGGCACCGGCACGCCCGCGACCGACAGCACGCCGTCCTCGCTGCGCGACACCAGCACGTCCGGCTGATCGACGATCAGGCTCGACAGCGCCAGATGAAACTCCCACAGCGAGCGCCAGGACACCGACGCGGTGGCGTGCGGAATCGTCAGCGCGGGTTGGCCGTCGTGATCGCGGATGACGAGATTCGTGACATCGAGTCCTGGCTGGAAGCCGCTCCAGTGCGGCGCGAGCCGGCCGATCGTGAATTGGGTGCGCAGCTTGTCGGAGACCGCGGCTTCGATGCGCGGCCGGAACATGTCGGCGCGCGGCAGCACCACGTAGCGCAAACCCAGAAACAGTCCGCCCGCGATGAAATAGAGGACGAGCGCGAGCGCGGCGAGCACGCGCAACGTCCGACGCAGCACGATGTGGTCGCTTCCGCTCACATGCCGGACCTGCGGTGGGGTTTGCGGGTCGGCGGATTCGTTTCGCTCGGACATGCTGCGGCGGCTGGGCGTATGGTAGTTTTGCGTGTTAACGACGAAATGTATCACACGGGAAAGCGTCGGCGGACCTCCTGCAAACCCTGTCCGACGGCCCGTGACGGCGATTGGCGAGGCCGTCCGGCAGGGGGCCGGCACGCTTGTCGCCGCATCCCGATGGCACGACGGAACGACACGACAACGACCCTGGAACGACACCCGTACACCGTCAGAATACCGCCGGACAAATTCGATCAAGCAACGAGCGAGCCAGATTTTGGATGACTGACGCCACCCTCCTGAGTTCCAGCTATTCACACTATGCCGCGCGCGCCGCCGCGGCCCGCCCGCAACTGGTCGCGCATGTCGGCGCGCTGGCCGACGAACCGCTGACGCGCGAGCGCATCGACGCGCGTCTCGACGAACTGTGCGCCGAGGCGGCGGGCCCAGCCGGTGCGCCGGTCAACGAAGATGCGCTGAAGCGCGCGCTGCGCCAGCTGCGCACCGAAGTGTTCTGCGCGGTGATGGAGCGCGACCTGGCCGGCGAGGCCGATATCGCCGAAGTCACCGGCGCGATGACCGATCTCGCGGAAACGACGATCCAGCGCGCGCTGACGGTGTTGAGCGCCGAGCTCGAAGCGCTGTATGGCGAGCCGCGCGACCAGCAGGGCGAACGGCTCACGCTCGGCGTGGTCGGTATGGGCAAGCTCGGCGGGCGCGAGCTGAACGTGTCGTCGGATATCGACCTGATCTTCGTCTATGAGGACGACGGCGAGACAGCCGGCGGCCAGCGCTCGCCGCTCGCGACCCAGGAGTTCTTCACGCGGCTCGGCAAGCGGCTGATCGGCGCGCTCGCCGAAGTCACCGCCGACGGCTACGTGTTTCGCGTCGATATGCGTCTGCGGCCGAACGGCGATTCGGGGCCGCTCGTATGCAGCCTCGGCATGCTCGAAGAGTATTTCTATGTGCAGGGCCGCGAGTGGGAGCGCTACGCGTGGATCAAGGGCCGGCTCGTGTCCGAGGTCGCGAGCGCCTCGGCGCAGCGGCTGCAGAAGCAGCTCGAGGCGATCGTCACACCGTTCGTCTATCGACGCTATCTGGATTTCGGCGTGATCAGCGCGATTCGCGCGCTGCATCTGCAGATCCGCCAGGAGGCGCAGCGCCGCGCGTCGATGCGCCCCGACAAGGCCGACGACATCAAGCTCGGCCGTGGCGGCATCCGTGAAATCGAATTCAGCGCGCAGGTGTTCCAGCTGATCCGCGGCGGCCAGGACGCCGGCTTTCGCGTGCGGCCGACGCTCGCCGTGCTGCGCCACGCGGCCACGAATGGGTTGATGGATCCGTCGGTGTGCGTGAAGCTGTCGCAGGCGTATCGCTTTCTGCGGGAGCTCGAGCATCGTTTGCAATATCGCAACGACTCGCAGACCCACGCGATGCCCGTCGATGCCCAAGACCGCATGGCGCTCGCGCGCGTGATGGGCTGCGACGACTACCCGCAATTGATGACGAAGCTCGACGCGCATCGCGAGTTCGTCGAACAGCAGTTCGACCAGATTTTCGCCGACAAGGTGGGCGGCCGCGACGGTTGCGGCGCGCCCGAGGACGGCGCGGCCGCGTGGGTGTGGAGCAGCGCGCTCGCCGACGATAGCGCCGACGACGCACTGCGCGCGCGCCTCGTCGAACTGGGGGTGGCCGAGCCCGGTGAGCTGCTCGCCCGGCTGCAGGCGGTGTGGCGCTCGTCGCGCTACACGGGCCTGAACGAGCGCAGCCGGCAGCGGTTCGACATCGTCGCGCAGCGCGCGCTCGAAGCCGCGCGCACGCTGGAGCCGGCCGGGCGGCGCGGCGATACGGTCGCGCGCCTGTTCGATCTGCTCGAAGCGGTGAGCCGGCGCGGCGCGTATCTGGCGCTTCTGACCGAGTATCCGCAGGCGCTGCACCAGGTGCTGTCGGTGCTGGGCGGCTCGCGCTGGGCGGCCGGTTATCTGATCCGCCATCCGCAGCTGCTCGACGAGCTGCTCGACGTCGAGGCGATCAACAGTCCGTTCGACTGGGCTGAATTCAAGCGTACGTTGCGTTTGCGGCTCGCCGCCGCCGATGGCGTCGAGCAGCAGATGGATCTGCTGCGTCACGCGCATCAGGCCGAGGTGTTCCGTATTCTGCTGATCGATCTTGCCGGCAAGCTGTCCGTCGAGCACGTCAGCGACCGGCTGTCCGAGCTCGCCGACGCGGTGCTCGACGTGACGATCGAAGCCGTGTGGAAGCAGTTGGCCAAACGTCATCGCGACGTGCCGCGCTTCGCGGTGATCGCCTACGGCAAGCTCGGTGGCAAGGAGCTCGGCTACGCGTCGGACCTCGACCTGATCTTCCTGTACGACGATCCCGGCGATGCCGCCGCCGACGTCTACGCAACCTACACACGGCGTCTGATCACATGGCTGACCACCGCGACCGGCGCCGGCACATTGTTCGACATCGACCTGCGGCTGCGACCCAATGGCGAGTCGGGCCTGCTCATCACCGACCTCGATGCGTTCCGTCGCTACCAGCTGCGCGAGGGCGACGCGGCGAATACCGCGTGGGTGTGGGAGCATCAGGCGCTGACGCGTGCGCGCTACTGCGCGGGCGATCCGGAGATCGGCGCGAAGTTCGAGGCGATCCGCGAACAGGTGCTGACGACGCCGCGCGAAGCGGCGCCGCTCGCGAAAGAGATCGTCGAGATGCGCGCGCGTGTCGAGGCGGGACATCCGAACCATACGCCGGCGCTATTCGACCTGAAGCACGACCGCGGCGGCATGGTCGATATCGAGTTCACCGTGCAGTACTGGGTGCTGCTGCATGCGGCGCGCGATCCCGAGCTGATCCGCAATACCGGCAATATCGCGCTGCTGCGTGAGGTGTCGCGTTTCGGGCTGATGAGCGAAGCGGAAGCGGAGACGGTCGGCGCCGCCTATCGGCGCTATCGCAAGCTGCAGCACACGCTGCGGCTCGATGGGATGGAGAAGGCGCGGGTCGATCCGGCGCTGGTCGCGGCCGAGCGCGAGGCGGTGCTGGCGTTGTGGAAGAGGGTGTTTGGGTAAGGGCGCTCACGCACTTCGCGTGGCGCATCATGCGCGGCCGGGATCGGTGTGACGTCCCGGCCAGGCCGACTCAGCCGTGTGCGGCCGCCGATGCGCGGCGCAATTTCAGGCGGCCAGCATTTCCTTCGCGTGCTTGCGCGTGGTCGCCGTGATTTCGAGGCCGCCGAGCATGCGCGCGACTTCCTCGATGCGGCTCGCCTTGTCGAGCGAGCTCACGCTGCTGAGCGTGCCGCCGGTGCCGTTGCTCATCTTTGCGACCTGGAAATGATGATCGCCGCGCGCGGCGACCTGCGGCAGATGGGTCACGCACAGCACCTGGCGCGCCTCGCCGAGCTGATGCAATAGCCGTCCGACCACTTCGGCCACGCCGCCGCCGATGCCCGTATCCACTTCGTCGAAGATCAGGGTCGGTGTCGGGCTGGCCGCGCTCGCGATCACTGCGAGCGCGAGACTGATACGCGCGAGTTCGCCGCCTGACGCAACCTTCGCGAGCGGCCGCAGCGGCACGCCGGCATGACCGGCGACGCGGAACTCGATCTGCTCGAGCCCGTGCGCGCCGCCTTCGGGCAGCGGCACCAGCGCGACCTCGAAGCTGCCGCCTTTCATCGACAGTTCCTGCATGCCAGTCGTGACCGCCTCGCCGAGCGCCTTGCCTGCTTTCGCGCGGGCCTTCGACAGCTTTTTCGCCTCGGCGACGAACACTTCCTTCGCTTGCGCTTCGGCGGCGCGCAGGCCGTCGAGGTCGGCGGCGGCGTCGAGCGCGGCCAATTGCTTGCGCCGCTCGGCGTGTTCTTCCGGCAGCGTCTCAGGCCGCAGGCGGAACTTGCGCGCAGCCGAGTGCAGCGCGTCGAGGCGCTTTTCGACCTGCGCGAGCCGCTCCGGATCGAGCTCGAGCTTCTGCGCGTAGTGGCTCAGCGAATACGCGGCTTCCTGCAACTGGATTTCGGCCGGTTCGAGCGCGGCGAGCACGTCGTTCAGCGCGGGGTCGATCTCCGCGAGGTCGCGCACCTTCGACACGATCGAGCCGAGATGCGTGATCATCGCGTCGTCCGATTCGGACAGCGCGCCGAGCGCTCCCTGCACGCCGTCGATCAGATTCGCGGAATGCGACAGCCGCCGATGCTCGGTGTTGACTTCTTCCCATTCGCCCGGCTGTGGCGCGAGCTTGTCGAGTTCGGTGAGTTGCCATGCGAGTCGCTCGCGTTCGAGTTGCAGCTCGCGATCGCGCGTTTGCGCGTGCTCGACGACCTGCGCCTTGTCGCGCCACGTGCGCCACGCGCGCGTGACGGCGGCGGCCAGGTCGGACAGGCCCGCGTGCGTGTCGAACAGCTCGCGCTGCGCGTCCGGGCGCATCAGCAACTGGTGCGCGTGCTGGCCGTGAATATCGACGAGCATCTCGCCGACCTCGCGCAGCTGCGCGAGCGTGGCCGCCGTACCGTTGATGAACGCGCGCGAGCGGCCGTTCGCGTCGACCACCCGCCGCAGCATCACGGTGCCGCCGTGCTGGCCGTCGTCGGCCGCGCCGAGCGCCTGCGTGTCGAGCCATTGATCGACCTGTGCGTGCGTCTCGAACTCCGCGGTGATGTCGGCGCGGCTCTCGCCGGTGCGCACGACGCTCGCCTCGGCGCGCGCGCCTAGTGCCAGCGCGAGCGCGTCGATCAGGATCGATTTGCCGGCGCCGGTTTCGCCCGAGAAAACGGTAAAGCCGCTGTCGAATTCGAGGTCGAGCGCGGCGACGATGACGAAGTCGCGTATCGAGAGGTGGCGAAGCATGGAGGTCGTCGGGTGAGCTTGGGATTCGGGTGGCGGCCGCGGCGGCGTGCGAAATCAAAGTGCCGCTTACGGCCTCGGGTCTTCTTCGTGCGACGGGTACTCGTGCCAGTGCAGCTTCTTGCGTAGCGTCGCATAGTAGCTGTAGCCGACCGGATGCAGCATCGGCACCGTGTGGCGCGAACGGCGCACCTCGATCGTGTCACCGAGCTCCAGCGACGTGAACGACTGCATGTCGAAATTGACGTTCACCTCGCGCCCGGAAACGATCTGGATGCTGACCTTCGATTCGTCCGGCAGCACGATCGGCCGGTTCGACAGCGCGTGCGGCGCGATCGGCACGAGCACGATGCCCTGTAGTTGCGGATGCAGGATCGGCCCCTGCGAGGACAGCGCGTACGCGGTCGAGCCGGTCGGCGTCGCGACGATCAGGCCGTCCGAGCGCTGGTTGTACATGAAGCGGCCGTCGACCGACACGCGCAACTCCGCCATGCCCGAGAAGCCGCTGCGGTTGACCACCACGTCGTTGAACGCGAGCGCGTGGTAGATCGGCGTGCCGTCGCGCACGATGCGCGCTTCGAGCAGCACGCGCTCCTCGCGCTCGAAATTGCCGGACAGCATCTGCGGCACGATCTCGCGCATGTCGGAGATCGGAATGTCCGTGATGAAGCCGAGCCGCCCGTGGTTGATGCCGATCAAGGGCGTGCGATACGGCGCGAGCTGGCGGCCGATGCCGAGCATCGTGCCGTCGCCGCCGAGCACCACGGCGACGTCGGCGCGCGCGCCGATCTCGGCGAGACGCAGCGCCGGATAGTCGGTCACGCCGATTTCGTCGGCGGTGTCTGCTTCGAACACGACTTCCAGGCCGAGCTTCGCGATGCAGGCGGCGAGCGCGGTCAGCGGCTCGCCGATGCCTGGCGTATTGCTGCGCCCGACGAGCGCGACGGTCTTGAACTGGCTGGTCACTTGCATGCCGGCATTACACCATAGGTAGGGCCTGAAAAGAACCGCAGACCAACCCGGTTGTGGGGCGGCGCACGCAGGGCGTCTGCGTATGTCGCGATTATCGTTAGAATGGTGAAGACCCGATGACATGCGAGCCCGCCGACGGCGGTGCATTCGCCGGGAGCGGGCGCCGCGGGCGCTCTCGGCTGCCATGCCAATGAGCTAAAATTTTTCGTCATGCTAGATCCTCGCGCACAAACCCTCCTCAAAACGCTGATTGAGCGCTACATCGCCGAAGGTCAGCCGGTCGGCTCGCGCACGCTGTCACGTTTTTCGGGCCTCGAACTGAGTCCGGCCACGATCCGCAACGTGATGTCGGACCTCGAGGATCTGGGGCTCGTGATCAGTCCGCATACGTCGGCAGGGCGCATTCCGACGCCACGCGGCTACCGCCTGTTCGTCGACACGATGCTGACCGTCGAATCCGCCGCCGACGAGGAGGTGGTGACGCGCACCGTCAAGACCACGCTGCAGGTGGGCGAGCCGCAGAAGATCGTCGCCGCGGCGGCGAGCGTGCTGTCAAATCTGTCGCAGTTCGCCGGCGTCGTGCTCACGCCGCGTCGCAGCCACGTGTTCAAGCAGATCGAATTCATGCGCCTGTCCGACCAGCGCATTCTGCTGATCATCGTGACGCCCGAAGGCGACGTGCAAAACCGCATCCTCGCCACCCAGCGCGACTTTTCGCCTTCGCAGCTGGTGGAAGCCTCCAATTACATCAACGCGCACTTCGCGGGCCTCTCGTTCGACGAGGTGCGCCGCCGCCTGCGCGAGGAAATCGACGAGCTGCGTGGCGACATGACCTCGCTGATGCACGCGGCCGTCACCGCCAGCACCGACGAATCCGACACCGGCGAGACCGTGTTGATCTCGGGCGAGCGCAATCTGCTCGAAGTCGCCGATCTTTCGTCGGACATGGCGCGCCTGCGCAAGCTGTTCGATGTGTTCGACCAGAAGACCAGCCTCCTTCAGTTGCTCGACGTGTCGAGTCACGCGGCGGGCGTGCAAATATTCATTGGCGGCGAATCGAATCTGGTACCGATCGAGGAAATGAGCGTCGTCACCGCGCCGTACGAGGTGAACGGCAAGATCGTCGGCACGCTCGGTGTGATCGGACCGACCCGCATGGCCTACAGCCGCGTGATTCCGATCGTGGACATAACCGCGCGGCTGTTGTCCATGACGCTCAGCCAGCAGTAGTCCTCGGGCTCCGCGGAACTGTCGTCATCGCAGTCCGTGGCGACCATGATGCGCGAACGCGCGGTGTCTGCCAATCGTCCGAATGGCCAGGGGTCTCTGGCGGCGCCGGGCAGAACCCGCGCCGCTATAATGAATCTCCATTGAATCGACTCGCCGCAAAATGCGGTGATTTCTGCTACCTATGCGCTTCGACCTCGAGCGGCCTTCACAGAACGCCACGTCGCATCGCGTCGCCGTGTTGCTGATCAATCTCGGCACGCCCGACGCGCCGACGCCGCGCGCGGTGCGCCGCTACCTCGCGCAGTTCCTGTCCGATCCTCGCGTGGTCGAAATTCCGGCGCTGCTGTGGCAGCTCATTCTGCGTCTGCTGATTCTGCCGTTTCGCGGCCGCAGCTCTGCGAAGAAGTATGCGGCGGTGTGGATGCCCGAGGGCTCACCGCTGCGCGTCCACACCGAAAAGCAGGTCGAGGGCCTGCGCCATCTGCTGCAACTGAACGACTACACGGTGCTGGTCGACTACGCGATGCGCTACGGCACGCCCGGCATTCCGGCAATGCTGAACCAGCTGAAGCTCGCGGGCGCCGAGCGCGTGTTGCTGATGCCGATGTATCCGCAGTATTCGGCGTCGGCCACTGCGACCGCGTTCGACGAAGCCTTTTCCGCGCTCAAGCGCATGCGCAACCAGCCGGAAATCCGCACCGTGCGCCAGTACGCCGATCACCCGGCGTACATCGCGGCGCTCGCCGCACAGGTGCACCACTACTGGCATCTGCACGGCCGCCCCGATTTCGCGGCGGGCGACAAGCTCGTGCTCAGTTTCCACGGCGTGCCCAAGCGCACGCTCGACCTCGGCGACCCGTACCACGAGCAATGCCAGCAGACCGGCGCGCTGCTGATGCAGGCGCTCGATTTGACGTCGGTCGAATGCCGCATCACGTTCCAGTCGCGCTTCGGCAAGGCCGAATGGCTGCAGCCCTACACGGCGCCGACGTTGAAGGAACTCGGCGCGGCAGGCGTGCGGCGTGCTGACGTGTTTTGCCCGGGTTTCACCGCCGACTGCCTCGAAACGATCGAGGAAATCGGCATGGAAGTGCGCGGCGAATTTCTGCAGGCGGGTGGCAAGGAGTTTCACCGGATCGCCTGTCTGAACGCGTCGCAGCCGTGGGTTGCCGCGCTTGGCGAAATCGTTGCGCAGCATCTGCAGGGCTGGCCCGTGCAGGCGGTGCCGGTGCCGCACACGACAGGAGCTTGAATACGCAGATGAACTACCGCATTTCAACCGAACCGGGCGCGAAACTGCGCATCGACAAATGGCTGTGGGCCGCGCGCTTCTTCAAGACGCGTTCGCTGGCCGCGGAGGCGGTCGACAAGGGGCGGGTGCGTATCGGCGGCGTGGCCGTGAAGCCGGCGAAGGACGTGCGTGTCGGCGATCTGGTCGAAATCGAGATCGAGCGCTACGTGTGGCAGGTGGAGGTGCTGGGCGTATGCGACGTACGCGGTCCGGCGAGCGTCGCGCAGACGCTTTATGTGGAAACCGCGCAGAGCAAGGCGAAGCGGCAGGTCGAGCAGGAACGGCGCAAGGTCTACCGCGAGCCGGCCGCCGCGCTGCACGGCCGACCGACCAAACGCGACCGGCGCACTATCGACAGATTTTCAGGTGGGGATTGAGAAACTGCTCCACGGTGGCGTGTGCGCCGCCGTACTCGGTGGTGTGGTCGTTGACCGCACCGGACATGCAGATGGTCGTGGTGCCCGCGATCAGTACCAGTGCGACCACGCCGATTGCAAAGGTCAGTTTCACGGTACTCCCCTTGACGGGCTGAAACAGGCTATCGGAACGACTGTCAGGTGTCGGTAACGCTTACGTCAGATTAGGGTTAACGTGGCGTTGCCGCTCCATGACTGGAGAATAGGTCAGTTGCGGGCTGCACTCAATCTCTATCTGATTGCGCCACGTTGAGGCTTGTTACGGCGCATTTCGCCTGCACGTCGGTGGTGCGAAAAAACCCTCGACCCGCTTGAAACGGCTTTTTCAGGCCCCATCTGGGGTCCGGTCTGGCGGATCGGCGCGAAGACGCGTGTCGCGATTTTGCAAAGCATGAATCGTACTGTGTCGGAACGGCTTGCACCGCCTTTGGCTTTTACTTTTTAACGACTTTCAGCGACATGGAAAACACGCAAGAGAACCCGACGAGCCAGAATCCCACGCCCGCCGACGAAGCCGCGCGCCAGGCCGCCGAGGCGGCCGGGGCCGCTGCTCAACAGCCGGACACCGGCGCCCCCGCGGAACCGGCCCAGGGTGCCGCCGAGCAGGCGCTGGCCGACGCTCAGGCGAAGATCGCCGAGTTGCAGGAAAGCTTCCTGCGCGCGAAGGCCGAAACCGAAAACGTGCGCCGTCGCGCTCAGGACGACGTCGCCAAGGCGCACAAGTTTGCGATCGAGAGCTTCGCCGAGCATCTGCTGCCGGTGGTCGACAGTCTCGAGGCGGCCGTCGCCCATTCGTCCGACGACTTGCAGAAGGTCCGCGAAGGCGTCGAGCTCACGCTGCGGCAGTTGAGCGGCGCGCTCGAGAAGGGTCGCGTCGTGGCGATCAATCCGGTCGGCGAAAAGTTCGATCCGCATCGCCATCAGGCCATTTCGATGGTGCCGGCCGACCAGGAGCCGAACACCGTCGTCGCGGTGCTGCAAAAGGGCTTTGTGATCGCGGATCGCGTGCTGCGTCCCGCGCTCGTGACCGTCGCGGCGCCGAAGTAATCACGTCGACACTCGCTCCGGGCGTTTGCGCCGGTGGCGTCTGCTGCGTCGCTTCGCATCGCTACGTGCCGCAAAGGTCCCATCGATTCAGGCACTTCCGGCGAACCACGCCGGGGGCGCCGCGCAGACTGACGGAGCGGGCTCGCAGCGAAGATTCAGACGCCTCGCCCCGTGATTGAGAAAAATTAAAGACCGCATCGCAAAAGAGGTCTTGAAAACGATGTGGCCGCACTCATTTTGAGTGCAGGTATGAATTGAGAGCGGATCGTCCCGCCGCCAGATGGGCCAACCGGGCGCTTTCCGCAGCGATCAAAGTCAGGAGATTTGTAAAAATGGGCAAAATCATCGGTATCGACCTCGGCACGACCAACTCGTGCGTGGCGATCATGGAAGGCAACTCGGTCAAGGTCATCGAGAACTCGGAAGGCGCGCGCACCACACCGTCGATCATCGCTTACATGGATGACAGCGAGATCCTGGTCGGCGCGCCGGCCAAGCGTCAGTCGGTCACGAACCCGAAGAACACGCTGTTCGCGGTCAAGCGCCTGATCGGCCGCCGCTTCGAAGAGAAGGAAGTGCAGAAGGACATCGGCCTGATGCCCTACAAGATCATCAAGGCCGACAACGGTGACGCGTGGGTCGAAGTGCGCGACCAGAAGCTCGCGCCGCCGCAAATCTCCGCCGAAGTCCTGCGCAAGATGAAGAAGACCGCTGAGGACTACCTTGGCGAGACCGTCACGGAAGCCGTGATCACGGTGCCGGCGTACTTCAACGACAGCCAGCGTCAGGCAACCAAGGACGCCGGCCGCATCGCCGGTCTCGAAGTCAAGCGGATCATCAACGAACCGACCGCCGCGGCTCTCGCGTTCGGTCTGGACAAGGCCGAAAAGGGCGATCGCAAGATCGCGGTGTACGACCTGGGCGGCGGTACGTTCGACGTGTCGATCATCGAAATCGCGGACGTCGACGGTGAAATGCAGTTCGAAGTGCTGTCCACGAACGGCGATACGTTCCTCGGCGGCGAAGACTTCGACCAGCGCATCATCGACTACATCATCGGCGAGTTCAAGAAGGAGCAGGGCGTCGATCTGTCGAAAGACGTGCTCGCGCTGCAGCGCCTGAAGGAATCGGCTGAAAAGGCCAAGATCGAACTGTCGTCGAGCCAGCAGACCGAAATCAACCTGCCGTACATCACGGCGGACGCATCGGGTCCGAAGCACCTGAACCTGAAGATCACGCGCGCCAAGCTGGAAGCGCTGGTCGAAGACCTGATCGAACGCACCATCGAGCCGTGCCGCGTCGCGATCAAGGACGCGGGCGTGAAGGTCGGCGAAGTCGACGACGTGATCCTGGTCGGCGGTATGACCCGTATGCCGAAGGTGCAGGAAAAGGTGAAGGAGTTCTTCGGCAAGGATCCGCGCCGTGACGTGAACCCGGACGAAGCCGTGGCCGTTGGTGCCGCGATCCAGGGCCAGGTTCTGTCGGGCGACCGCAAGGACGTGCTGCTGCTCGACGTGACCCCGTTGTCACTCGGCATCGAAACGCTCGGCGGCGTGATGACGAAGATGATCAACAAGAACACGACGATCCCGACCAAGCACGCGCAGGTCTACTCGACGGCTGATGATAATCAAGGCGCCGTGACGATCAAGGTGTTCCAGGGCGAACGCGAAATGGCAGCGGGCAACAAGCTGCTCGGCGAGTTCAACCTCGAAGGCATTCCGCCGGCACCGCGCGGCGTGCCGCAGATCGAAGTGAGCTTCGACATCGACGCGAACGGCATTCTGCACGTCGGCGCGAAGGACAAGGCGACCGGCAAGGAGAACCGCATCACGATCAAGGCGAACTCGGGTCTGTCCGAAGCCGAAATCGAGAAGATGGTGAAGGACGCCGAAGCGAACGCGGAAGAAGATCACAAGCTGCGTGAGCTGGCCGACGCCCGCAACCAGGGTGACGCCCTCGTCCACAGCACGAAGAAGGCGCTGACCGAGTATGGCGACAAGCTCGAAGCTGGCGAGAAGGACAAGATCGAAGCCGCGTTGAAGGACCTCGAAGACGCGCTGAAGAGCAACTCGAGCGACAAAGCCGCGATCGAAGCGAAGATCGAAGCGGTGGCCACGGCGTCGCAGAAGATGGGCGAGAAGATGTACGCCGACATGCAGGCTGCGCAAGGTGCCGAAGCGGCGGCGGGCGCGGCGGGCGGTGCCGGTGCATCGGCGGGTGCGAGCCAGCAGGCCGACGATGTGGTCGACGCTGAGTTCAAGGAAGTGAAGAAAGACTAAAGCCAGGTCGGCATCCGACCGTAAAGCCGTGCACAGCAATGTGCGCGGCCCGGCTGCACGAGAACGGCGCCCCCGGGGCGCCCAAAGTGCAAGAGCGGTTTTCGCGCCTGGCGAGCCTTTTTGGGGCTCTCCGGGCACGTTCGTTTTATGGAGGGCGTTGTTTTGAACCGTGCCCTGGCGCGGCGCAGACAGCGGCCGGACGAGTCGTGAGACTCCACAGCATTCACAAGGAGCTACCGCGTCGCTTTGCGCGGCGGCGTTGAACCGATATGGCGAAACGGGATTACTACGAGGTTCTGGGCGTCGCAAAGAACGCGAGCGACGACGAAATCAAGAAGGCTTATCGCAAGCTCGCGATGAAGCACCACCCCGACCGCAATCCGGGTCACAAGGATGCGGAAGAGCATTTCAAGGAAGTGAAGGAAGCCTATGAAATGCTGTCGGATTCGCAAAAGCGCGCCGCGTACGATCAGTACGGTCACGCGGGCGTCGATCCGAACATGGGTGGGGCCGGCGCGCAAGGTTTCGGCGGCTTTGCCGATGCATTCGGCGACATCTTCGGCGACATCTTCGGCCAGGCGGCCGGCGGCGGCGCACGCGCAGGCGGCCGCGCGGGCCCGCAGGTGTATCGCGGCGCCGATCTGCGCTACAGCATGGAAATCACGCTCGAGCAGGCCGCACACGGCTATGACACGCAGATTCGCGTGCCGAGCTGGGTTTCGTGCGAAGTCTGCCATGGCTCGGGCGCGAAGCCGGGCACCAAGCCGGAAACCTGCCCGACCTGTAGCGGCTCGGGTTCGGTGCGCATGTCGCAGGGCTTCTTCAGCATCCAGCAGACTTGCCCGAAGTGCCACGGCACCGGCACCTACATCCCCGAGCCGTGCAATCACTGCCACGGCGCGGGCAAGGTGAAGGAAACCAAGACGCTCGAAGTGAAGATCCCGGCCGGTATCGACGACGGCATGCGCATCCGCTCGGCCGGCAATGGCGAGCCGGGCATTAATGGCGGTCCGGCGGGCGATCTGTACGTCGAGATTCATATCAAGCAGCACTCGGTGTTCGAGCGTGACGGCGACGATCTGCATTGCCAGATGCCGATCCCGTTCACTACCGCGGCGCTCGGCGGCGATATCGAGGTGCCGACGCTCGCCGGTCGCGCCAGCTTCACGGTGCCGGAAGGCACGCAGTCCGGCAAGACGTTCCGTTTGCGCGGCAAGGGCATCAAGGGGCTGCGTTCGAGCATCGCCGGCGATCTGTACGTACACGTGCAGGTTGAAACGCCGGTCAAGCTCACCGAAGCGCAGCGCGATCTGCTCAAGCAGTTCGAAAAGGCGCTCGTGGAAGGCGGTTCGCGGCATAGTCCGCAAAGCAAGAGCTGGTTCGATCGCGTAAAGAGCTTTTTCGATTGATTTGATTCGGCGGTCAGTATGACGGTGGACAGTCGCGGCGCGGCGTTCGCGCTGCTCGACGATTGCGGTGCAACGGCGGCGCTTCCGTCGAGCCGCTTGTACACGGGTTTCGTGCGCGAGCGGGTCTGCACGGAGGCGGCGCAGCTCGAAGCCGTGTGCGACAGCGTCGCGGCGGATACCCGAAGCGGTTTGCACGCCGTTGTGCTCGCCGATTATGAATTTGGCCGCGCGCTGATGGGTTTCGATGCGCGCCGGTCTTCTGAAACGCAGCGTGGCAATGCCACGCTGCGTTTTTCATTGTTCGAACGTTGTGCGAAGCTTTCGCGCGACGAGGTCGACGCGTGGCTGACGGCGCGGGACAACGGCGCTTTCGAGCCGTCGGTCGCGGGCACCGAGAACGTGCGCGAGAGCGTCGATCGCGCCGAGTTCGACGCGGCGATCGACGCGATTCACGCCGCCCTGCGCGCGGGCGATTCCTATCAGGTCAACTACACGTACCGCCTCGGCTTCGACGTGTTCGGCTCGCCGCTCGCGTTCTATCGGCGGTTGCGCGCGCGCCAGCCCGTGTCGTTCGGCGCGCTGATCGCGTTGCCGGACGGTGCGTGGGTGCTGTCGTGTTCGCCCGAACTATTCGTCGAAAAGCACGGCCCGACGTTGCGCGCGCGGCCGATGAAGGGCACGGCGCCGCGCTCGCAAGATCCTGCCGTCGACCGGGGTAACGCCGAGTTCCTCGCGACCGATCCGAAGAACCGCGCCGAGAACGTCATGATCGTCGATCTGTTGCGCAACGATCTGTCGCGAGTCGCGCGGATCGGCTCGGTCAGCGTGCCGGCGTTGTTTTCGGTCGAGCCGTATGCGTCGGTGTGGCAGATGACGTCGACTGTCGAGGCGACGTTGCTCGATGGCACCTCGTTCGCGACGATCCTGCGCGCGCTGTTTCCCTGCGGCTCGATTACCGGTGCGCCGAAGCATCGCACGATGCAGTTGATCGACGAACTGGAAAGCACGCCGCGCGGGCTCTATACCGGCGCGATCGGCTGGCTCGATGCGCCGGGCGATGATCACGATTGCGGCGACTTTTGCATGTCGGTCGCGATTCGCACGTTGACGTTGACTGCGTCGACCGCGCAAGCCGGCGGCACGGATGGTCTGCGCGGCAGCATGGGCATCGGCGCGGGCATCGTGCTCGACAGCGTGGCCGCCGACGAGCACGAGGAGTGTCGATTGAAAGCACGTTTTCTGATGGGCGCCGAGCCGGGTTTCGAACTGTTCGAAACGATGTACGCGACGCGGGAAGACGGCGTGCGGCACGTCGAGCGGCATCTGCGGCGCTTGTCGTCGAGCGCCGCGACGCTGGGCTTCGGGTTCGACGAAGCGCGCATTCGTGGGGAGATTTCAGCGCGGTGCGCCACGCTCCCGGCGCAGATGCCGCATCGAATGCGGCTTGCTTTGAGCAAGAGCGGGGTGACCCAGATCTCGGCCGCGATACTTGCGCCGTTGGCGGATGCGATCGTTGGTGTTCTGCTCGGCCCCGAAGCGCAGTTCGCGCCGACCCACGCCGCCGATCCGCTGCTGCGCCACAAGACCACGCGCCGGGCAGACTACGACCGCGGCTGGCGCGAAGCCGAGGCGAAGGGCGCCTTCGATACGCTGTTTTTCAACGAACGGGGCGAACTGACCGAAGGCGGCAGGTCGAACGTGTTCGTGAAGCTCGCGGGACAATGGTGGACGCCGCCGCTCGCGTCAGGCGTGCTGCCAGGTGTAATGCGAAGCGTGTTGCTCGACGAGGCGTCGGGCTTGCGGGCAGGTGAAAAAGTGCTGACGCGGGCGGATGTGCTGAACGCCGAAGCGCTGCTCGTGTGCAACGCGTTGCGCGGCGCGGTGCCGGCACGGCTGGTTGGTTAGAGCACTGAAAAATACGGGAATGCCGCGCGCTCGCGCGGCAATGAAGCATCAGAACGTGTGCTCGGCGCCGGGAAACGTGCCGTCCTTTACCGCCCGCACATACGCCTCGACGGCCGCCTGAATATTTGGCTGCCCCTGCATGAAATCCTTCACGAAGCGCGGTCGCTTGCCAGGAAAAATCCCGAGCATGTCGTGCAGCACCAGCACCTGACCCGAGCAGCCGAGGCCCGCGCCGATACCAATCGTCGGAATGCGCAGCTGCTGCGTGACCTCGCCCGCGAGTTGCGACGGGATCGCTTCCATCACGATCAATTGCGCGCCGGCTTCCTGCACGGCGAGCGAATCGCGCAGCAGCTGGCTCGCGCCCGCTTCGGTCTTGGCCTGCACCTTGAAGCCGCCGAACGCATGCACCGACTGCGGCGTGAGACCCACATGCGCGCACACCGGAATCGAGCGTTCCACCAGAAACCGCACCGTGTCGGCGAGCCATTCGCCGCCTTCGAGCTTGACCATCTGCGCGCCCGCGCGCATCAGTTCGACCGAGCTCCTGAATGCGTCTTCGCGCGTGCCGTAGGTGCCGAACGGCAGGTCCGCGACGATCAGCGCCGACGGCCGCGCGCGCGCGACGCTCGCCGTGTGATACGCGATGTCGGCAAGCGACACCGGCAGCGTGGTCGCCTGGCCTTGCAGGACGTTGCCGAGCGAGTCGCCGATCAGCAGCACGTCGACGCCCGCGCGATCGAGCAGCGCGGCGAAGCTCGCGTCGTAACAGGTGAGCATGGCGATCTTTTCGCCAGCGTCGCGCATTGCCTGCAGTTTCGGCACGGTGATCGCGCTCCGGCTCGCTTCCTGCAAATAAGTCATGGTCAATCCAGTGAAAAAAATGAACTAGCCGCGCCGCTTACAGCGACGTGGCTTTGACAAAGAATTCCTTGCGGCCGCGCATCGTCTCGATGCGTTCGGCGAGCAGCGCAAGGTCCGCGTCGGAGTCGAGCGGATTCAGGTGTTCGGCGTTGACCGTCAGCACGGGCGTGCGGTCGTAGTGGTAGAAGAATTCGTTGTACGCGTCGCACAGCGCGCGCAGATAGGCATCGGAAATCTGCAGCTCCATCGGCACCGCGCGCTTCTGGATGCGCGCGAACAGCACCTCCGGGCTCGCCTGCAGATAAACGACGAAGTCCGGCTCCGGCGCGCTGACGTCGAGCCGCACGGCAAGCGCGCGGTACAACTGCCACTCGTCTTCCTGCAAGGTCAGACGCGCGAAGATGTCGTTTCGCTGCGTGATGAAGTCGGCGATCAGCGGCGTGCCGCTCGCCTGCGCGGCGCTGACTTCCTGCGCCTGCTGCGCGCGTTGCAGCGCGAAGTGCAACTGCACCGGTAGCGCATAGCGCGTGGTGTCGCGATAGAAGCGTTCAAGAAACGGATTGTCTTGCGAGCGTTCGAACAGTTCGTGCATCGACCAGCGTTGCGCGAGGCGCCGCGCGAGTGAGGTTTTGCCGACGCCGATCGGCCCTTCGATCGCGATATAGCCGAACGGCGGGCGCAGCTGCGGCGCGGTGACCGTGAGCGGCGGCGAACTCATTCGCAACGGCCTTTTTCGGCGGAATTGCCGGTCAGCGCATTGAGCATCGGGCACTGGCAGGGCGACTTCACTTTCTCGATGCGCTGATCGCTCACGCTGTCGAGCAGCGCGGCGGCCCGGCCATGCAGCGGAATGACGATCGCCGCGTCGATCTCGACGAGCGGCACCAGCGCAAACGCGCGCTCGACGAGGCGTGGGTGCGGCACGATCAGATCGGCTTCGTCGATCGATTGATCGCCATACAGCAGGATGTCGAGATCGAGCGTGCGCGGCGCATTGCGGAACGGCCGCTCACGGCCGAACTGATGCTCGATCTTGTGGCACAGCGCGAGCAGATGCCGCACGGGGAGCGTCGTTTCCAGCTTCACGACGCAGTTGAAATAGTCGTCGCCGCCCGCGTCGATCGGGGCAGTACGATACAGGCTCGATTTGGCGAGCACGGTGATGGTGTGCTGTTGTGCGAGGCACACCACCGCGTCTTTCAGGGTCTGGCGCGCGTCCCCGAGATTCGCGCCGAGGCCGAGATAAGCAACCGTCATGGCATAACTTCCTGCAGCTATCGTTTTGACGGCTTTTCCGCGAACGCCGCGTCAGTCTTCGTGCGAGCCTTCGAGGCCCGCGTCGTTGTCCGTGCGTTCGGCGGACGAGCCGCCCTCCACTCCGTCACCTGATTTGCGGCTTCTGGCGCCACCGCGCCGCCGTCGTTTTCTTGGGCTCCGGTCCTTCCCGCCTTGCGTGAGCAATGTCTCGCGCGCGGCGACGTCTCCTTCGATGAACTCCGTCCACCATGCACCGACCGACTCGTCGAGTTCGCCCGATGCGCAGCGCAACAGGAGGAAATCATACCCCGCTCTAAATCTTTGGTGTTCGAGCAGCTTCAGCGCGCTGCGCCCCGAGCGTTTTTCGAGGCGCAGCTGCAGGCCCCAGATCTCGCGCATGTCGGCCGAGAAGCGCTTGTGGATCGCGAGCTTTTCGGTCTGCATGTCGAGCACTTCGTCCATCGCGCGATGCAGCGCGGGCACCGGATACTCGCCTTCGGCCTCGAACTTCTGCCAGCGCTGCTGCACGTCGTGCCACAACAGCGTCGCGAACAGGAAGCCCGGCGACACCGGCTTGCCGGCGAGCACGCGTGCATCTGTGTTAGAGAGTGCCAGAGAAATGAATTTTTCGCCGGTCGGCTGCTCGAGCACGACGTCGAGCAGCGGCAACAGCCCGTGATGCAGGCCTTCCTGGCGCAGCCGCGTCAGGCACGCGAGCGCGTGACCCGACAGCATCAGCTTCAGCATTTCGTCGAACAGACGCGCGGCGGGCACGTTGTCGATCAGATCGGCCATCTTCTCGATCGGCGCGCGCGTGGCGTCGTCGATGTCGAAGTCGAGCTTGGCGGCGAAGCGCACGACGCGCAGCATGCGCACCGGATCCTCGCGATAGCGCGTGGCCGGGTCGCCGATCATGCGCAACAGGCGCGCGCGCATGTCGGCCATGCCGTTGTGGTAGTCCAGCACGGTTTGCGTGGCCGGATCGTAGTACATCGCGTTGATCGTGAAGTCGCGGCGCGTGGCGTCCTCGTGCTGTTCGCCCCACACGTTGTCGCGCAGCACGCGGCCGCTCGCATCGACCGCGTGGGTGCGGCGGTCGAGCTCGTCGCGCTTCAGACGCTTCGGCGGCGGCGCGTCGGCCGCGGGCGGATCGACCAGCGCGCGGAACGTCGAGGTTTCGATGATTTCCTGGCCGAACTGCACGTGCACGATCTGGAAGCGCCGGCCGATGATGCGCGCGCGGCGGAACAGCTTCTGCACCTGTTCGGGAGTCGCGTCGGTCGCGACGTCGAAGTCTTTCGGCTTGACGCCGAGCAGCAGGTCGCGCACCGCGCCGCCGACGATGAACGCACGGAAGCCCGCCTGTTGCAGGCCCTCGGTCACGCGGATCGCATTGCGCGAGATCAGCGTGGGGTCGATGCCGTGCACGTCGTGCGGAATGATGACGGGTACGTCCGGCTCGCGCGGCGCTTGCGCGGCAGCAGCGGCACCTGCGGACTTGCGGCGCGGCCGCGCGGTCGTGCCGGATACGGACTTGCCGCGCGCCGGCGGCTTGCCATTGGCATTGCCGTCGACGCTGGCGGCGGCGGAGAGCGTGTCGTCAGCGGTCGCCGTGTCCTGGCCGAATAGCTTGCGGATGAGTTTCTTGATCACGAGGGTTGGAAGAGTTCGAGGATGCGCCAGCCTTTGGCCTGCGCATGGGCGCGCAACGTGTCGTCCGGATTGGTCGCGATGGGATCGGTGACTTTTTCGAGCAGCGGGATGTCGTTGTGCGAATCACTATAGAAATAGCTGTGCTCGAAGTCGCTCCAGCTCTTGCCGAGCGACGCGAGCCACATTTCGGCGCGCACGATCTTGCCTTCCTTGTAGCTCGGCGTGCCGGTGGGGCGACCGGTGTAGGCGCCGTGCGGCTCCCCGCCGACGGTCTCCGCCTCGCAGGCGATCAGCGTGTCGACGCCGAACGCCTGCGCGATCGGCCGCGTGATGAACTCGTTGGTCGCGGTGACGACGCAGCACAGGTCGCCCGCTTCACGATGCTGTTTCACGAGTTCGAGCGCCACCGGCTGGATGGCCGGCGTGATGACCTCGTGCATGTACTGCGCGTGAAAGTCAGCGAGCTGCGCGCGTGTGTACTTCGCGAGCGGCGTCAGCATGGCGATCAGATAAGCGTGAATGTCGAGCTTGCCGGCCTTGTAGTCGGCGTAAAAGCGATCGTTTTCACGGGCGAAATTTTCGGCGTCGACCATGCCTTTTTTCACCATGAAGCGGCCCCATTCGTGGTCGCTGTCGGTGGGAATGAGCGTGTGGTCGAGATCGAAGAGTGCAAGGTTAGCCATGGGCGCCTATTTTACTTGAAGCGGGAAGAGCGGCGTGTGAACCCGGCGCGGCGGCGGGGTCGGGCGACGCGAGCATCGTGCGCAACAGCGGCAGCGTGACCGCGCGTTTCTGTTCGAGCGAGAAGCGGTCGAGCGCGTCGAGCAGTGCCATCAGGCTCGGCATGTCGCGGCGAAAGTGCGTGAGCAGGTAGGCCGGCACGTCGTCGGCGAGCATGATGCCGCGCTCGCGCGCCGCGCGTTTCAACACCGCGGCCTTCGCGTCGTCGGGCAACGGCGCAAGGTGAAACACCAGTCCCCAGCCGAGGCGCGTGCGCAAATCTTCGCGCACCGTCATGCCGATCGGCGCCGCGTTGCCCGCGGCGACGAGCGCGCTGGTCGGATGCGCGCGCACTTCGTTGAACAGGTTGAACACGGCGATCTGCTGCGCGGCCGACAGCGCGTCGCAGTCGTCGATTGCATAGAGCGCGACGCGCGGATCGAAGCCGAAGGCGGCGAGGCTGCTTTGCGGCCCGGCGAAGCGCGCATGCCCCGGCGGCGCTTCGTGCACGAGCGCCTGCAGCAGGTGCGTGCGGCCGCTGCCGGCTTCGCCCCAGATGTAGAAGGTGCGATCGGCGACCGGTCCGGAGGCGAGCGCGTCGTCGAGCTCACGCAGGCGCGTGACCAGCTCGGCGTTCGCGCCGGCGAAGAAATTGTCGAATGTCGATGGCGGCGGGGTGCCGAGATCGAGCGTCAGTTGACGAAGCACAGTAGGTTCATGCCGAAAATGAGGCTCAGGCCGCGAGTGGCCCGGACCTCGGGGCCTGGAAGGTCGCCAGGCGCTCAGTTGTCGTGAAGCGTGCTCGCCGGGTCGTGAGGCCGCGCGTCGCGAAGCACGGCTCGCGCAATTGCGCGGGTCGGCGGCGCCGGAATCGGGGTGTCGTGTTGCAATGTCGTTTCCAGGATATCGTCGGAACGCGTGAATTCCAGCCAGGCGACCAGCATCGGTTAAAATCGCATTTTACCGACCTTCGAGCTTTTCCCCATGAATCAACCGAAATCCGCCGAGCCTTCAACCGATTCGGCCCAAGGTTTGTCGTATCGCGACGCCGGCGTGGACATCGATGCGGGTGACGCCCTCGTCGACGCCATCAAGCCCTTTGCCAAGAAGACCCTGCGCGACGGCGTGCTGGGCGGCATCGGTGGATTCGGCGCGTTGTTCGAAGTGCCGAAGAAGTACAAGGAACCGGTGCTCGTGTCCGGCACCGACGGCGTCGGCACCAAGCTGCGTCTCGCGTTCCAGCTGAACAAGCACGACACGGTCGGCCAGGATCTGGTCGCGATGAGCGTCAACGACATCCTCGTGCAGGGCGCCGAGCCGCTCTTCTTCCTCGACTATTTCGCCTGCGGCAAGCTCGACGTCGGCACGGCGGCGACCGTCGTGAAGGGCATTGCGCACGGCTGCGAGCTGTCGGGTTGCGCGTTGATCGGCGGCGAAACCGCGGAAATGCCGGGCATGTACCCGGACGGCGAATACGACCTGGCTGGTTTCGCGGTCGGCGCGGTGGAAAAGAGCAAGATCATCGACGGCAGCAAGATCGCGTCGGGCGACGTGGTGCTCGGGCTCGCGTCGAGCGGCATCCATTCGAACGGCTTTTCGCTCGTGCGCAAGATCATCGAGCGTGCCAATCCCGATCTGAACGCGGACTTCGACGGCCGCACGCTCGCCGACGCGCTGATGGCGCCGACGCGCATCTACGTGAAGCCGCTGCTCGCGCTGATGCAGCAGATCGAGGTCAAGGGTATGGCGCACATCACGGGGGGCGGCCTGGTCGAGAACATTCCGCGCGTGCTGCGCGAAGGCCTGACGGCCGAGCTCGACCATCGCGCGTGGCCGCTGCCGCCGCTGTTCTCGTGGCTGCAGAAGCACGGCGGCGTCGCCGATGTGGAAATGCACCGCGTGTTCAACTGCGGTATCGGTATGGCGGTGATCGTGTCGGCCGCGGATGCCGAAGCGGCGATCGGTCTGCTGTCCGCGGCGGGCGAGCAGGTCTGGAAGATCGGCACGGTCCGTGAAAGCGCAGCGGGTGAAGCGCAGACGGTCGTGGTCTAAAGATTGACGCGGGCTCGCGTGGCGTGCCGCAATGGTGCGCCGCGCGGGCTTCGAATCCTTTGCTTCACATTTCCCGCTTCAAATTTCCGCTTCAAATTCCCGCTTTACGTCCCTCCGATTCCCTCACGCTGATCGGCGCCTCAAACCAGCGTTTCGATCAACTCCACCACCCGCGCCGTCGCGTGCGGATCGCAGCAATCCACCACCTGTCTTTCCGGCATGCTGCGCAGCCACGTGAGCTGCCGCTTGCAGAGTTGCCGCGTCGCGAAGACGCCCTTGTCGCGCATGGTCCGATAGTCGACCGCGCCATCGAGGTATTCCCACACCTGCCGATACCCGACGCAGCGCATCGACGGCATCTCGGGCAGCAGGTCGCCGCGCGCACGCAGCTTCACCACTTCATCGACGAAACCGTGCGCGAGCATCGAATCGAAGCGCTGCTCGATGCGCGCGTGCAGCACGCCACGCTCGGACGGCTCCAGCGCGACCGGCACGAAGCGTGCCGATGCGGCGTCGTCGGTGCGCGCGGGCGCGGCGAGCAGCGTCGACATGGGCTGGCCGGTCAGCATGAACACTTCCAGCGCGCGCTGGATGCGCTGCGAATCGTTCGGCGCGAGACGCGCGGCCGTGACCGGATCGAGCGCGGCGAGCCGCGCGTGAAGCGCCGGCCAGCCGTCGCGGGCGGCGTCGGCGTCGAGCCTCGCGCGTACTTCGGCATCGGCGGTGGGCAGGTCGTTGAGGCCCTGCGTGAGCGCCTTGTAGTAAAGCATCGTGCCGCCGACCAGCAGCGGCAGCCGCCCGCGCGCATGAATTTCTCCGACGAGCCGCAGCGTATCGGCGCGAAACTGCGCGGCCGAGTACGAGTCGGCCGGATCGACGATATCGATCAGATGATGCGGCGCAACCGCGCGTTCTTCCGCGGTCGGCTTCGCGGTGCCGATGTCCATCTCGCGATAGACGAGCGCCGAGTCGACGCTGATGATTTCGACCGGCCGCCGCGCGGCGAGCGCGAGCGCGGCGGCGGTCTTGCCGGACGCGGTCGGGCCGAGCAGGCACGGGATGGGGGTAGGGTGTGACGTCATGGGCAAGCGGGCGCGCGGCGCAACGGTGTGATCGAAACGCAGCGTCGTTACTGCCCGCGCATGAACAGCCGATCGAGATCGGCCAGCGTCAGCTGATACCAGGTCGGACGCCCGTGGTTGCACTGATCGGCGCGCTCGGTCGCTTCCATCTGGCGCAACAGCGCGTTCATTTCGTCGAGCGTCAGACGCCGGTTCGCGCGCACCGCGTGATGGCACGCGAGCGTGCCGAGCAGTTCGTGCTGACGCTCGGTCAGCACGCGCGAGCCGCCGAATGCATGCAGGTCGGACAGCACCGCGCGCGCAAGCGCTTGCAGGTCGGCGTCCTTCAGCAAGGCGGGGACCGCGCGGATCGCGAGCGTGGTCGGCGACAACACCGCGAGGTCGAAGCCGAGCGCATCGAGCGTATCGCGCTCTTCCTCGACCGTGCCGATTTCGACCGGATCGGCCTGCATCGTCTGCGGGATCAGCAGCGGCTGCACGGCGATCGCGCGGTCGGCGAGCGCGCTCTTGAACTGCTCGTACAGGATGCGCTCGTGTGCCGCATGCATGTCGACGATTACGAGCCCTTGGCGGTTCTGCGCGAGCACGTAGATACCGTGGATCTGGCCGAGCGCGAAGCCGAGCGGCTGGTCGTCGGTGGCGTCGAATGCGGGGGAAGCCGGGCGCGGCGCGATCGGCGCTGCGTCGTATGGCGACGTCGCGTCGGTTGCGGAGTCGCGCGCTTCGAACAGCGACGCGCCTTCGACCCGGCCGGCAAGCGGATCCTTGCGGCCGAACAGCGCGTCGTAACCGGCGAGCGGTTGCGCGACCGGCAGCGTGCCTTGCGTCATGCGTGCCTGGCGCATCCACGTGTTGCCAGGCTGCGAGGCGCCCGGGGCGCCGAAGCTGCTGAAGCCGCTGCCGCCGCCAAGGACGCCGCGGCTTCCCGCGCCGAAGCCCGCGCCGCTCGAAAGACCGGCGCCCGCGCCAATGCCGTCGCCTACGCCGCTTGTGACACCCGGCGGCGTCGAACCAGATGAAGCCGGTCCATCGGCCGACGGTTCCAGGTGCGCCGCATGCCCGCCCGCCGTCGTTTCAGGCGACGCGCCCGCGTGCCGAGCGAGCGCGCGCTGCACCGCATGGAACACGAACTGGTGGATCGAGCGCGAATCGCGGAAACGCACCTCGATTTTCGACGGATGTACGTTCACGTCGACGCCTTCTGGCGGCAAATCGAGGAACAGCACGTACGACGGATAACGCTCACCGTGCAGCACGTCTTCATACGCGGCGCGCACCGCGTGCGTGAGCAGCTTGTCACGCACGAAGCGGCCGTTGACGAAGAAATACTGTTGATCGGCGCGACCGCGGCTCGCGGTCGGCAGACCGGCGCAGCCGTAGATCGCAAGCGGACCGGCGGATTCGCCGAGCGGCAGATGGGCGGTCGCGAACGTCTCGCCGAGAATCTTCGCAACCCGCGCGGGCGGCTCGCTCGCGTTCCAGTGCTCGACGGCCTTGCCGTTGTGCAGCACCGAGATCGCGACGTCCGGCCGCGCGAGCGCGGCGCGGCGGATCTGTTCAAGACAGTGGCCGAGTTCGGTCTGTTCGCTTTTCAGGAATTTGCGGCGTGCCGGGGTGTTGAAGTACAGCTCGCGGACTTCGATCGTCGTGCCCTGGGTGCCGGCGGCGGGACTCAGCACGCCGGTTTCCGCGTCGATGCGCACCGCGTGCGGCACATCTGCGGTGCGGCTCGTGATGCTCATCTGCGCGACCGACGCAATCGACGCCAGCGCTTCGCCGCGGAACCCGAGCGTCGCGACCGCTTCGAGTTCGGCAAGCGAGCGGATCTTGCTGGTCGCATGGCGCGTCAGGGCGAGCACGAGTTCGTTCTCGGGGATGCCGCAGCCGTCGTCGGTGATCGAGATGCGTTTGACGCCGCCTTCGTCGAGCAGGATGCGCAGCGTCTGCGCGCCCGCGTCGAGCGCGTTCTCGAGCAGCTCCTTGACTACCGACGCCGGCCGCTCGACCACTTCGCCGGCGGCGATCTGGCTGATCAATTGATCGGGGAGCGGCTGGATGGCGCGCAACGGACGCGGCACGGGCGCCGCGAGGGAGGCGTCGGAAGGTGCGGCCGCGGTGCCCGCAGGCGTTTCGGAGAATTCGGACATGGCGAAATTATAGCGACTCGGCGCACGCCGCCCGCGCAGACGCCCAACCAGCAGATTTTCATTCGACCCGAGGCACTTTCGGTATCATGTCGCGGTCAATTCGCAGCGGTCGGCCCGCCGCTCGCTGCGCCTGTTGCAGGGTCGCGCGGCGGCCGTTTTCCCTCTACGCATACACTGGTTTAAAAGGACGTTCCTTGGATACGCTGCTACATTTCGCCAATCTTGTCCTGCACATCGACAAGTTTCTCGGAGACTTCATTCATGTGTACGGTGCCTGGGTCTACGCGGTGCTGTTCGCGATCGTGTTCGCTGAAACGGGGCTCGTGGTGCTGCCGTTTCTGCCGGGCGATTCGCTGCTGTTCATCGGCGGCGCGTTCTGCGCAACCGGGCAGATGCATCTCGGACTGCTGATCCTGTTGCTGCTGGTGGCGGCGGTCTTGGGCAATACGACCAACTATCTGATCGGCCGCGCGATCGGACCGCGCGTGTTCAATACGCACATTCCGGTGCTCGAGCGCTTTCTCGATCGCGCCGCGCTGCAGAAGACTCACAACTTCTATGAAAAACACGGCGGCAAGACGATCGTGCTCGCGCGTTTCATCCCTGTCGTGCGGACGTTTGCGCCGTTCGTCGCGGGCGCGTCGTCCATGACGTGGAGCCGCTTCCAGATGTTCAACGTCGTCGGCGCGCTGTTGTGGGTGCTGCTGCTGACACTGCTCGGCTATTTCTTCGGCAACATCCCGTTCATCCGTCAGTATCTGAACGTGATCGTGCTGGTCGGTATCGGCGCGGCGATCGTACCGATCGTGCTCGGCGCGCTGTGGAAGATGCTGCGCAAGAATCGCGCGAACGCGAGTACGCGTTGATGACGGGTTGTTTGCGGTATTTCGGGCCTTGAAAACACGAAAGGCGTCGCGAATCTCGCGACGCCTTGTTTCATGCCGCCATGCCGACGACCCGTGTCGGGTGCGCGCGGAGGTTCGATCAGATCAATCGCGCGTGATCGCTCGCGGTGCGAGTGGCGTTTCCGGCGTCGGATAGCCGGCTTCCTTGAAGGTCTGGACGATCGCGCGATTGGTGTCGAAGTAGACCTGCCAGTAGTTCTGGTTGGACGAGTAAGGGCGCACGCACAGCAGCGGTCCTTCTGGCGTGAAGCTCAAGACCTCGATATCCGGCGCGGGGTTTTCGGCCACGTTCGGAATCTTCGCGACGGCGGCTTTCAAACGCGCGATCGCATCGGTCGGATCGACGCCATTGGCGATCTTCGCGGTCAGCTCGACGCGCCGGAACGGCAGCACGCTGTAGTTCGAGATCGTGTCGGAGAAGATCTTGTTGTTGCCGATGATGGTCGTCACGTTGTCCGGCGTCACGATCGTGGTGCCGAACAGGCCCAACTCCGTGACGGTGCCGGTGACGCCCGCGGCCATGACGAAATCGCCGACCTTGAACGGCCGCAGCACCTGCATGAACACGCCGGCCGCGAAGTGCGCGAGCAGGCCGCCCCACGCAGTACCGATCGCGAGGCCGAGGCCGGCGAGCAACGCGGCGAACGACGTCGTCTGCACCCCGAAGATTTCCAGGATCGCGAGGACGAGCAGCAGGTTCAGCAACCCGGCGAGAATCGACGCGAGGTAGTGGGCAAGTGTCGGGTCGACCCGGCCGTTGCGTGCGAGCAGCTTGCGCGACAGGTTGGAGATCAGCCCGATGATCCAGCGGCCGACGATCCACAGCACGATTGCGCCGATGACCTTGGTGCCGATGTCGATGCCACGGGTCATGACGAATGCACGTACGGTTTCGATATCCAAGATGTTTCCTCGTTATAGGTTGCCATCAACGGATTGAACGACAGTGGTGCCATGACCCACAACGCGCGGTCTTCGGGAGTTATAGCCGACGGCGCCCGCATGCGCAAGGACCGTTCCTGCCCTGCTCGCGGCGGCAATACAGAGATGAAACATGGCGGGGCGTACGTGAAAAGTCGGTCGGGGCGTGCCGGGCTCACATGCGCAGCCGCGATTCGGAGTACGGTGACGTCTGGATGACAACCGCGTCGTCCGGGGCGCTTTTCACGGCGCGCCGGCGCCTCGATATCCGGTGCCACGTGAACGCGATCACGATCGCGAGCGCATACGCGCCAGCACGCTGAAGAAACGACGTCGGCAGGGCGAATTGTCCATAGCGGTTCTGCGCGTCGGCGAACACGACAAACGTCAACACGCCGTCGAGCACGCACGCGGCCAGCGCGATCACGATGAAAATCGCAGGGCCGCTCAGCGCGGCACCCGACCCGAACCGGTTATACAGTCGACAGGCCATCGATACGATAGCGAACAAGGCGAGGTTCGACAGCAGATCGAACAGAAAGGTGGTCATTATCGGTTCAATGAAAAAGCAATGGGCCGTGGGGTTGCCGGAACGTATGCTCGCGCAAGGTTCAGACATGCTCCGCTGATTCGGCGGCGATCATTGCATATCTTTTCATCTCGATAAATAACCAGAAAAAGCGAAGGTCGTATCGCGCTTTCTTTCGTTTGTTTTTTTATGCAATCGGATTGTGAAAAGTCCTTCGCAAATTTATAGTACTGCGACGGTTTCCGTGCGCTGCGCCTCAGAAGCGATAAGAAATGCCGACCTGCAACGTCGGATACCATCGATAAGGCGAGACCTTATCGCGCAGTTGCTGCAATCCGGTGTTGATGATCTGCTGACTCATCTCCGGTCCCGCGGCCTGCGACAGCGCCGGCGACAGTGTGTAAGAGGTCTTCGGAATGCCGTAGGCGACACCGAGATCCACCACGAGCCCCCAGCCCTTGGCTCCCGGGTGCAAGCCATAGCCGATGCCAAGGTAGGGCATCGCGGTCGGGTATCGGGCGGTCGCCGTCGCGTATTCGCCAGGAAAGGCCGGCGAGGCCTTGCCCTCGAATACGTACATGCCGTTGGTCGGAACCGAGTTGCCGCTGACTTCGTTGTCGGTCAGACGCAGGCCCGCTGTCACGCGAAAGCCGGTGCCGGCCCACGGAAAGAAATCGCCGTAGAGACCGCCCTGACGCAGCCGTATGCCGTCTTCGTAGCGATTGCCGCCAACCTCGAAGTTGTGCGACAAATTGATCGCGTTGAAGTCCGCGTGCACGCCGAACCACGACGTGACGCTCCACGCCGCGCCAACTCCGATGCCCAGTGTGCCGCCTTGCAGATAGACCTCCTGCGCATGCGACGTTTCGATCAGACACGGCAAGGCCACTACCCAGATTACCTTTCCAGCTTTCATGGGTACCCTTGAGCGGCGGGCAGCCCGATCGTTGCGGGACGCGCTCGCCGTTTTGTCGTTTCTTCTTTGTTGCTCTGTTTGTCGCGAACGCTCGAAGGCGTCGTGAAGCGATCATGCGAGCAGAGGGCGTAGACGGTCTGTGAGGTGGCGAACCATACGGTCAAATGAATGGGGTCGGAGTGCGCGACGATGTCGCCGCGTCGCCATTCAGTTCGAGCGACGGCAGATATCAATCGCGGGGCCTTGGCGAGGCGCGCCGCCTCGCTTTGGGTGTGGCCGGTCGGTAAGGAAGCTTAGGGAACTGCGCATCGCCGATGACGCTTGCCCACGCCTTCATCCAGCAGGTGGCGAGTGTCTTTTCAGCTTCTGACTCAGCGCGCATAAGGCGGCTCGTGGCAAGACGCAAACGAGCCAACGCATATTCCTTGCGTGTGGATTCCCGACGCAAAGGCGAATGATTCTTCTGCATGGCCGGCCACCGAAAAATCAGCGAGAAGCGTGGCAAATTAAATCGGGCCGCATTGCATCGTACCCGACGAACGACCGCGCGGCGCAAGCGACGGACTGCTGTCGAGTAAGGATTCGCTCCAGATTGGTGCGTCGTCGATCAATGGGGCGTTGCGTCGCAACACCTGCCACTGTGGTGAAAACGACAACTCAACCTTGTTTAATTTTGACAAGTCGCGCCGTGCGTTTATCCGTGCGACGATGAAATCGTCAATGTTCCTGACATGAAGATCCAGTTACGGGGGCTCCATGAGTAGCATTCCGCTTATCTGGGCAGCGGTGCCGCACAACAGCGACGGTGTTGTCTTTCAGATCCGGCTTGGCCGCGGACTTCAGCGTTTTCATGTGTCGCGGCGCGTGCTCGAGGATGTGTTCGAGCTCCAACGAAAAGCGTCCGACGCGCGCCAACTCGAATTCTTCTATGTGCACGAGCAGCGCATCCTCGCGCGCGCCAGCGCAAAGCGTGCGACGGCCTGCTCGGCCACCGTTTCACTACGGGCCGCCGATTTCGGCGTGTCGAACGACAGCGAGCGCTGGGCGACGCCGAGCGGCGTCGCGCACGGCCTCATCTAGGCGAACCGATGTTTGACGCGCCGCCGCGATCAACGGGCGGCCGTGCGTCGATGCCACACGTCAGCGTGCCTTGAGCTGCGCCTCGAGCACTTCGAACGTACCGGGGATGACCGTCGCGCGCGGATGAGAATTGGCAGCCGTGGCCGGGTCGGCCGCGCCGAACTTCGACGACACCAGATAGATCCGGTGCTGCTGTTCATCGAGCGCCATCGTTTTCGCGCCTTCCAGCGTTGGCATGTTCTGCGCGACCGTGTAATGGTCCGCATCGTCTTCATGCACGATCGTCAGCGTGCCGTCCGCGCCGTTCGAACTGAACGCGAGCTTCAAGGCCGGATCGAAAGCCGCCGCGTCGGGGTGACCCCCTATCAGCACCGCGGCCACGCGACGGCCCGACGTCGTATCGACGATCATCATGCGGTGATTGGCGCAAACCGAAAACAGGCGCTCGCTCGCCGGATCGATCGCGAGTCCGGTCGGCGACTCGCACCGTGCGAGTGGCCAATGCGCCAGCACCGTCGCGGACCGACCGTCCATCTCGACGATCTCGGCGCGATCTTCCACATTGACGAACACGTGCCCGTGGCTGTCCGCCGCGAGCGCCTCCGGCTTGCCGCCCACGCTCATCGTGGCGACCACCTTGCGCGTCGCGACGTCGATTGCGCTGACGCTGCCGTCGTGGCCATTGCTCACGAAGATGCGCCGCAAGGCCGGCACGTAGAGGATGCCGTCCGGGTCGGAGCCCGCGGCCTTGATGCTGTCGACGACCTTGAGTGTGTCGAGATCGACGACGCTCACCGTATTGGCGCGGCCGTTGGTGACGAAGCCGAGCTTGAGGTCCTCCACGAACGCGAAGCCGTGCACGCCGTCGGTGTTGGCGATCTCGCCGACCGGTTTGCCGGTGCGCGTATCGATCACCTGCACGTGCGTGTCGCGGCTGATGAAGAGGTGCTGGCGAACAGCGTCGTACGCCACGTAATCCCAACGCTCGCCGCCTTCGAGGCCATAGCGTTTCGCGATTTCGAATTGATCGGCGTTGGCGCCCGTCGCCGCATGGACGTTCGACAGCGCGAGCAGGGAAGCGACGCCGCCGGCGATCAAGGCGGACAGGATATTTTTCAGTTTCACGTTGAGCAGATTCATACTAGTACTGCGGATGGATTGGGAAGAGGGACGCCATTCCGGTGGGCGGATGACGTCTCTCGTGCGGTTGGGCGTTAGCGGATCATCATTCGTGGTCGTCGAGTTTGAAGTCGACCCACAATTGCTCCGAGAGCGTTTTGCCCACGAATGCGGACTCGGGTTTCGGATAAGCGGCGTCGCGCACGGCTGCGAGCGCCGCGCGGTCCAGCAGTCCGATACCGCTCGACACCACGACGCTGAGGTCGGACACGACGCCGTCGCGATACCGGAACGCGACGCGTGTGCGGCCCGTCATGCCAGCCATGCGGGCCGACTCGGGATAGCGCAGCGCGGCCTGAATCGCCGCGCGCAGCGCACCCTCGAAGCTTGGCGTAGGCGCGGCTGCAACCGGCGCCGCAGCGGGTGCGGGCGGTTGCCGCGCGGGCTCGGCTGGCGGTTGCGGCGCGGGCGCGGATGGCGGCTCGGTCGGTGTCGCCGCGGGCTGCACCGGCACCGGAGTCGGCACGCGCTTCGGCACCGCGGCCGTCACGGGCTTCGCGGGCGTGTGCGCAGCATGGCGCACGGGTACGACCGGCCGCGCGGGAGGCGGCACGGGCTTCGCAGGCGGCTGCGGCGGTTGCGGCGCGGGAGCCGGTGCCGTCAGCGTCAGCAGCGTTGGCGGCGCTTCATGCGATACGGAAGACACCCGGGTCGTATGCGTGAGCAGCGCAATCGTCGCGCCGAGCAGCAGCGCTTGCGCGACGAGCGCGATGGCGGCGGCCGGCAATAGGCGCGTTCGTTCCTGCACGATCCCGGAGGCGGGTACGGTTGCCATATCAGTTCGCCACGGGCTGCGCGGCGAGCGCGATTTGCGATACACCCGCGGCGCGGCACGCGTCCATCACCGAGACGAGGTGCTGGATCTGCGCCTGCTTCGAGCCGGCAATCGTCACGACCGTATGCGCGACGTCCGTGCGGGCGGCGAGCAGGGTGGTCAATTGCGCAAGGCTCAGCGTGCGGCCGTCGACCGACAGACTGCCGTCGGTCGCGAGCGTTACCGTGACCTGCGCCGGCGGCAGCGCTTGTGCCGTGGCGCTCGACGGCAGCTGCGAGCGCAGCCCCGCGTTCGGGATCATGTGCAGCGTGATCATGATGAAGAACACCAGTAGAAAGAACATGATGTCGATCATCGGGATGATCTCGATGCGCGCCTTTCGCGCCTCGAAATACTTCATCGTCAGACTCCCTGCGAGGCGAATTTGCCGACCACCGGGCGCGGCACTTCATGCACCGGCTTGAGCGACTCATGCGTTCTGGCCGCAAGCCGGTTTACGAGCGCCGCCTTCAGGGTTTCGAGCTGATGGACGACGCCTCTTACGCGGTTGTGCAGGCCGTTGAAGAACACGAGGCCGATCATCGCGACGAACAGACCCGACGCCGTAGCGATGAGTGCCTCGGCCACGCCGCCCGTGACCTGGGTCGGCGCGTTGCCCGGATTCGACAGCACCTGGAACGCGTTGAACATACCGACGATCGTGCCGAACAGACCGAGCAACGGCGCGAGCGTGACGATCGTGTCGAGCACCCACAGGAAGCGGTCGATGTTCGGTGCTTCGCGCATGATCGCTTCGTCGAGACACGCATCGAGCTCATCGCGCGACGTCTGACCGGCAAGCCGGCCGGCGACCTTCAGCAGGCTCGCCATCGGCAGCGCCTGAAACTGTTCGGCGCATGCCGTCAGCGAGGCGGCGTTCAGTTGTTCGAGGCGGTCGACCTGGTCGAGCACCGCGCGGCTGCCGCTCGATGCGCGCTGCAGGAACCACGAGCGCTCGATGATGATCGTCAGGGCAACGAACAGCATGGCGGCAATCACATACAACACGCCACCGGAATTGTTCGCGAGGTGCAGCAGGTTATCGACAGTCATGAAAGAAGCTCCGTTCAGAAATCGGTGGACAGCGTCGCGACGAACGCGCGGCCCGGGATGGTCCAGTAAAGCGGTGTGTTGTCCGCGGCGGTGTAGCCGGCCAGCGCATTGATGCTGGTGCGGTTGAAAAGGTTGTCGATCTGGAAGCCGAGGCGCGTGTCATGCGTCCACGGTGCGAGTCGGGCAAACGTGTACGAGCTGGCGAAGTTGGTGATCGCATAGCCGCCGATCGGCTGGGTGTTGCCGGTATCGCCATACTGATGGCCGACGAACTTCATCAGCAACGAACCGTTGAGCGGCCCGCGTTCGTAGAGCACGCCGGCGGCGGCCGTCGATTGCGGCGCGTTCGGCATCCACGTATTGGTGCTCTTCTGTTTGGCCGAATTGAAGGTCAGATTGCCGTACAGGCTGAAGCCGTCGCCGACCGACAAGGTCGCTTCGGTTTCGACGCCCTTGTAGGTCGCACCACCCGCATTCGAGAAGATCACGTTGTTGCCGACCGTGCGGCTCGTCACCGCGTTGCGGAAGTTGATGTAGTACAGATCGGCGGCGACGGTCAGACGCCCCGTTTTGTACGTCGTGCCGATCTGGTAGTTGTCGGTCTGTTCCGGATCGGGTTGTCCCGAGACGGTCGGATCGTTGACATAGAACACATTCAGGTTCGGCGCGAGAAAGCCCTGCGCGTACTGCGCATACGCGCTCCATTGCGGGGTGATCTGCTGGTGCAGCGTCAACGACGGCAGCACCTTGTCCCACGTGTGGCTGAAATCGAGCGGCTCACCGGTCTTCTGGTTCATCGGCGTATCGATGCTGCGGTTGAACGACACGTACTTGAGTCCCGGCGTAATCGTCAAACCGTTCTGCAGTTGCCAGGCGTATTGCAGATACGGCTGAAACGTCAGCATCGTGTCGTTCATCGTGAAGTTCTGCGAGATGAACGCGAAGTTCAGCGACGAATCGACATTGAAGTTGTCGCGGAAGTTGGACTGGTGCGCGATCCACATGCCGGTCTGCAGCTTGCCGGGACCGAGCTGCCGCTCGAGCGCGAGGACGTCGCCAAACGCGCGGTAGTTGTTGTTCATTTCCTGGCCCGGCACGTTGTTCGGGCCGAAGATCGTGCCGTTTGGCGTTTCACCGTTCGGGTCGAGTCCGTTGAAGCCGTTGTGGTAGTAACCGTACGTATAGAGTTTGTTGTCGATCACCCACTCGGCGACCTTCGTTTTCACGCCGATGTATTCGAAGTCCGTGTTGATCTTGTCGAAGTTGTAGCCGGCATAGGCCTGACTCGTCGGGTCGGCGCTAAGACCGAAGTTGGGACCGAACTGCTGGATCTGCGCGGCCGTCGCGCCGAGCGGCACGTTCTGGTGGATGTTGTTGTAAGTCGCGAACAGCGTGAGCAGCGTGTTGTCGCCGATCGGCTTGTCGAGCTTGAAGTAGACGTTCTGACGGCGCTGGTCCGCGTTGGTCAGATAACCGTCGCTGCTGCTCTGCGCATAGCCGACCATTGCGCGCGCATCGCCCCATTGCTGCAGATAGCCGGTATTGAACTCGGCGCCGGCCTGCCATGTGTCGAAGCTGCCGTACGAGCCGAGCACCGAGAATGCCGGCGATGCCGACGGATCCCTCGACTGCAGGCTGATCGTTCCGCCGAATGTGGCGAAGCCGATCTGCGAAGCGTCGCCGGGACCGCGGTCGACGACGATATTGCCGAGCACCCGGTTCGAGAAAAACGACGTCGAATGATGGGTGAAGTCGTTGGTATCGCCAAACGGGATGCCGTCGAATGTCACGTTGAACTGACCGTCCTGAAAGCCGCGAATGGACAGGCTCTGCGATTCCATCAGGCCGGAGCCGTTCGGAGAAACATTCGACACGCTCGGCGCGATCTGCACGATCTCGCTGTAGTTCGCGGTCGGAGCGGTACTGTTTTCGATGTAGTGCCGGCTGATCACCGACTGCGGTTGGGTTGCGGTGAGCGAGCCTTGCGAAGGCGCCTGTGCCGGTGCCGACGGCACGTTGGTGCTGGTGGCCGTGCCGCTGTTCGATGACGAGACGGCCATGCTTTGCACGGAGCCGAGATCGCCCGAGGTCTGGGCATGCGAGATCTGTGCGCCGGCCGCGCACAGTGTGGCAAGAACGAATTGCGTCAGCGGCTTCTTTCTAAGGGGAAAACTAACCCGTTGCATGGTGCAGCATCCTTTCGCGAGTGGGGCGATGAACTGGGAGTCGAACGAGGCGGGATGCTATCAACCGTCCGTTAATGCGAAGTGATCGGTATCTTACGAATCTAATGTTGCTATTACGGATGCCCCCACAACAGCGCGATCCGCACTGACGCTACGCGACGCGCTCAGGTTTGTAAGTTTGTGGACACCGCGCATTCATACGTGCGCACTAGCATCGGCAGCACCGTTCAGGCGGTGAATCACGCCTGTTCTCCTGGCGGCGATAGCGCCGTGCCACTTCGTTGCAATCTCTCTTCATTTCTCGCACACGATGAAACGCTTGACCTACTTGCCGCTCGCGGCTTCCCTCTTCGTCGCTGCGAGCGCGGCGAGTTACGCCGCACCGTCCGCGGAGGCGAGTTATCTCGACGCCCGTCAAATTCCGCTTGGCGTGCTGCTCGCGCCACCTGCCGCCGATGGTTCCGAGCGTCAGCAAGCCGATCTCGATGCCGTGCTGAACGCGCAGCGCAGCCGCACGCCGGAGCAGGTGGCGCGCGCGAAGGCGGACGCTACCAAGTCCGTGTTCCGTTTCGCGGATGTGCTCGGACCGGACTTCAACGAAGCCGGTCTGCCGAAAACCGCTGCGCTGTTCGAAGCCGTCGATCACGATGCCGAGCGGGTCGCAAAAGGCGGCAAGCATTTCTTTAGCCGCGCGCGGCCCTTCATCGCGAGCCGCGACGTGCAACCGATCGTGCCGAAGCGGCCCGGCGACGACTACAACTCGTACCCGAGCGGTCATGCGACCTTCGGCTATCTGTGCGCGATCCTGCTCGCGCAGATGGTCCCCGAGAAGCGCGATGCGCTATTCGCGCGCGGGCGCGAATTCGGCATGAACCGCGTCGTCGACGGCGTCCACTATCCGAGCGATGTCGAAGCGGGTCGCATCGACGGAACGCTCGTCGCGGCGGCGCTGATGGCCAATCCGGATTTTCAGCGCGACTTTGCCGATGCGAAGGCGGAAGTGCGCGCGGCACTGAAGCTCGACTAGTTGCACGTGTGAACGGTTTTCGGCTCCGCCCGGGACGCGTCATGAAGCAGCAACATGGCCGTGTCAAACTCCGCGCCCGCATAGGCGGCCCCCGCTATTGACGTCGCCGTTCATGCGGCGACGCACGACCACAGGAAACGACGTCCTCTTGAAAAGCAGAGCAGCGATCAACTACCCCGCGGGGCGCAGACCCCGCATTCTCGTCGTCGAAGATGACGAGCGTGTGAGGCTCGAAGTCTCCATCGCGCTCGAGGACTACGAATTCGCCGTGGAAAGCGTGCCGAGCGGCCATGCCGGCCTGCTGCGCGCGCTCAACGGCGATTTCGACGCCGTCGTGCTCGACCGGATGCTGCCCGACGTGGATGGCTTGTCGATTCTGTCCACGTTGCGCAACGTCGGCAAAGAGACGCCGGTGCTGATATTGAGCGCGCTGTCAGCGGTCGACGAACGCGTGCGCGGCCTGCGCACCGGCGGCGACGATTACCTGACCAAACCGTTCGACAGTCTGGAATTGACCGCGCGCCTCAATGCGCTGCTGCGCCGCCGCTCTTCCACGGAGCAGCCGCTCATGCTGAGCGTCGGCGATCTCGTGCTCGATATTGGCACGCGCCAGGTCAGCCGGGCGGGCGAGTCGATCGAGTTGAAGCCCCGCGAGTACCAGTTGCTCAAATACCTGATGCTGCATACGGAGCAGCCGGTGACGCGCGCGATGCTGTTCGAGTCAGTCTGGAATTACCACTTCAATGCGCAGACCAACGTGATCGACATGCATATCGGTCACCTGCGCCGCAAGATCAGTATGAACGGACGATTTTCGCTCATGATTCACACGGTTCGAAATGTCGGCTATGTCCTCCGTGCCGGCGAATAGGCGCTGGCTGCGCCTGCCGGCGAACAACGTCACATGGCTGCTGATGGTGTTCATCAGTTGCGCGGTCGTGCTGTTCGCGATGCTCTACTGGATGATGCACACGTATCTGCTGCACGAGGTCGATGAACGGCTGCGCGGAGAAGTGGCCGAGTTCAGCTCGATCGGCCGCGCCGAGGCGATCGCCAATATCGCGGCGCTGAGCCGGCGCGACATCGCGAGCAGCCGGCCCTATGGCGTGTTCGACGAAGAAGGCCGCTGGCTCGCCGGCAATATCCATGCGTTGCCGGCCGAGCGCGAGCGCCGGCCGTTCTACTACACGCAAGCAATGGACGACGGGCCGCCGTCGCTGGCCAGTCATTTTCGCGGCATCATCGTGCCGACGCGTAGCGGTCTGCGGGTGGTCGTCGGTCACTCGATCGACGAGATCATTCATTTCGACCATACGCTCGTGAAGATCCTGTGCCTCGGGCTCATGCTGACGATTCTGCTTGCCGTCGGCTGCGGCGCCGCGCTTCACGTGATGTCGAACCGGCGTATCCGCTCGATGAGTCTGACGGCGCGCGAGATCATGGCGGGCCAGTTGAGTCGGCGTCTGTCGAATCGCGGCACGCATCACGATCTCGATCGTCTCGCGGAAATCGTCAACCTGATGCTCGATGAAATCGAGCGGCTGGTGGCCGAAGTGCGCGGCGTGTGCGCGGGCATCGCGCACGATCTGCGCACGCCGATGACGCATCTGCGCGCGGGCCTCGAACGCGCGCGGCGGCGCTCGCATACCGTCGACGACTACACGAGCGCCGTCGACACTGCGATCGCGCAATCGGACGTCGTGCTGAACCGTTTCACCGCGCTATTGAGGATCGCGGAGGTCGAAGCGGATGTCAGACGCGCGAGCTTCTGCGACGTGTCGCTGGACACCATCCTGCGCGACGTCGCGGAGCTGTACGAGCCGGTCGCGGAGAACCGTCGTTTGTCGGTCGCGGTGCTTGCGTCCGAACCAGTTTTCGCGCGCGGCGACGTGGATCTGCTGTTCGGCGCTATCGAGAATCTGCTCGATAACGCGCTGAAGTTTACGCCCGGTGGCGGCGCGGTGACGCTGCAAGCAACGCTTGAAGCGGGAAGGCCCGTCGTGCAGGTCGCGGATACTGGACCCGGTATCGAGGCAGGTGAGCGCGATGCTGTCCTGCGTCCGTTCTATCGCAGCAGAAACGGGCAGGAGGCGGCGACTTCGGGGCATGGCGTCGGCTTGAGTCTCGTGGCCGCGATCGCGCGGGTGCACGAGGCCGTCGTGGAGATTCACGACAACACGCCAGGCTGCAGGATCGTGTTGCGGTTCAATGCGGGACTGCCGGCGCGTTGAGGCGAGACGGCGATTGCTCGCGACGGATTTTACGTTGGAGCGTGCAAGAAAAAACGACCTGCCGGATGGCAGGTCGATTCTTTTGAATCTACTAACCCGCTCAGGACTTCGGCACGAGTGCGACGCCGCGCAGCGCCTGGCCATACGGCGCGGTCTGCATCACGGTGAAGCCCTTCGCCGAGCTCACCGTCGAACCGTTGATGCTCACGGTGATCTTGACGAGCTGGTTCGAGTCGGCGCCCGCATCGAACGCGGTGCCGAGGCTGTTGCCGATCGTCGAGGTCACCGCGTAGATCGTGAACGAACCGTCGCTGTTGACCTGGCCCGTGATGTTGCGCAAGCCGTCAGGCGTCGTCGTATAGCTCGCTCCCTTCGTTCCGTACGCGCCGGTCGTGTCCGTCACCGTGTAGGCCGTGCCGAGGTTCAGGCCGGTCGTCAGGTTGGCGAGCGGCTTCCACGTGCCGTTCTGGTTCTCATAGACCCACAGGCCGCCGCTGCCGCTAACCTGGTCGCCCGGCGTGCCGTCGCCTTCGTCGGCGACGAACATGATCGACGGATTCGACGCGGGGATCCACATGCCGAACGGATAGACCGTGCCGGTCACCTGGCCAGGCGACGTGAGCGCCGTCAGGTTGGTCGCGAGGGTCGTCGGGAAACCCGGCACGATCGTCGTCGCGGCGTTTTGCGGCAACTTGCCGCCATTGGCGAGCGCGCCGGTCGCGCCGACCTGGTACACGGTGTTCACGCCATTGCTGCCGCTGCCCTTGGAGACATACATCGTGCCGTCCGGGCCGACGAACAGGCCGCGGTAGTTGGCGTCCTTGCCGGTTTTGTCGGCGGCGGTCGCGGGCGTCGTCGGCAGGCTCGCGATCGAGAATCCGAACTGGTCGCCCGTCGAGCTACCGCCCGTGATCGAACCCATCGACGCCAGCGAGCACGCCGTTCCAGCCGGTGCGACCGCGTACGTGCCAGTGCCCGTGCCGGACTGGAATGCGCCGATCACTTGCGTGAACGCGCATTGACTGCCCGGAGCGATGCTTTGCACGCCGGTGTTCATCGTCAGCATGTCGAGCTGGGCCGTCGTCGGCTTCGGATTCTTGCCCGAATTGCCGGCATTGCCGACGATGTAGTACATGCCGTTGGCGAGCACAGCCGCGCGGCTGTTGTTGCCGGCGTACGCGTTGGTGTTCGTGAACGACAGGCTGTTATCGGCGAAATTCAGCTGCGCGACGGTACGGTAGGTAGGCGTTGCGACGTCGGTATTCGTCGTGTCGACCACGCCTGGCGTATTCGTGTTTGAGATATCGAGCTGGTCGATCGACGCGTTGTAGCCGGTGAAGGTCAGCGATTTCTGATCCAGCGACACGTTCAGCGCGAGCTCCGACTTCGAGGCGAAGCTGGTGGCGAAATTCACGTTGCTCTTCGCGGCCTGCGCGGTGATGTCCAGCGTTTGCGACGGGCTCGTCGCGTCCGGTGCCCACTGATCCAGATACGCTTCCGACGTCACGCCGAAGTTGGCGTCGTTCGCGTCGTTGGTGAGCACATTCGGAAAGGTGCCCGGCGTGACTGCGGTCACGGGGGCTGCATTGGTGGTCGTGGGCGTCGCGTTATAAGGCAGCGTGCCGCTCAGAGCGAACGCCGGGTCATAGGCTGTGCGCGAGACCAGCAGGTTGCCAGCCGTGTAGTTGCTGGCGGAAGTCGAGGGCGTCGTCGTCGTGGCCGGGGTGCTGCTCGTGGTGCCTTGCGGCGCGCTCGTGCTCGACGGGTTTTGGGTGCTGCCGCCGCAGCCGTAGATGGCGGAGATCAGAACCGCGACCGGAAGCGCCTTCAGGGTGGTTTGCATTCTGTGTGTTTGAGTAGGGTGGGTGAAATTTTTTGAAAGTTGCAGCCGGTATTGCAAGTCGCGAGGCTACAAACCACCCGTGGCACAAACATGAATCGAAAATTACTAAAAAGATAAGAATGCGCTGGCGCGTTGGCGCGATTTCGTTGCGGGATGCCGGGTGTTTTTTGGTGGCGTTGGAGGGCGGAGGGCAGTGCCTGAACGGTAGGCTACGTTGAGGCGGGCGGGAAGAGGCGGCTCGTTTGCCGCGCGCGTACCTTTACACACGCGGGCAAAGGAAAAAGAAAAGGGCCGACATGCTTTCGCATGTCAGCCCTCGAATCTTTTGGTAGGCCGTACGGGATTCGAACCTGTGACCAACGGATTAAAAGTCCGCTGCTCTACCAGCTGAGCTAACGACCCAAAAGAGAAGCGAAATTATATCGGCGCACCAATGCCCTGTCAACTCGGCAAGACCGTCGCCCAAAATGAAAAGCCCGGGCATCACTACCCGGGCTTTCCAGCGAGAGGCACGCGTGGCTATCACTTCGGACACTGCGCGTTACTGCCAACTACATCAAAACGTGATCAATCCGACACCACGATCTACTTGATCTGCGACAGCTTGTTCTGCGCCGACTGCGCGACGTCCGAGCCGGCGTATTGCGCGACGATCTGCTCGAGCGTCTTTTTCGCCGCGGCCTTCTGGCCTTGTTCGAGCTGATTGTTCGCGATCGCGAGCAGCGCTTCCGGTGCACGCGGATGCTGCGGATAGTTCTTCACGACACCTTGCCAGACAGTCGTCGAACCCTTGTAGTCGCGCAGTGCATACAGCGCGTTGCCGAGCCAGTATTGCGCGGTCGGCTGATAGGGGCTGTTCGGATATTTGGAGATGAAGCTGCGGAACGATGCCGCCGCGTTCTTGAAGTCGCCGCTGCGGAATTGCTGTGAAGCCGCGTTGAACGCATCGGTTTCACCCGGCTGCACCTCGCCCTGGACGCCGTCCACCGTCTGTTGCTGCGGCTCGAATTTCTTCAGGCGCGTGTCGAGATCGGTGTAGTAGTCCTTCTGCTGCTTTTGCAGCGTCGTGAGCTGGTTCGCCATGTCCTCGTTCTGTCCGCGCAGCGTCGCGACCTGCTGGTTGAGCTGGTCGAGACGGTTGGACTGATCGAGGATCGTGCGTTGCGCCGCCGATAGCTGGCTCGACAGACTATCGGTCTTCGAGCGCAGATCGAGAATGGCCTGGCGGGCCTGATCGTCGTCGAACATGCCCGCATGGGCGGGCACGGCCGTGAGGGCCGTGCCTGCGACGCAGGCCGCTGCGGCAAACCGCAGCCAGGAGAAACGATGCGTCATTCGGCTCACCACCCGTTGACTTACTGTTGATACGCGAGGTCGGCGCGGCGGTTCTGTGCCCACGACGCTTCGTCATGACCCGTTGCCAGCGGCTTTTCCTTGCCGAGGCTCACGGCCTCCATTTGCGAATCCGACACGCCCATCAGCGATAGCGAACGACGCACGGCTTCAGCACGCTTCTGGCCGAGTGCGAGGTTGTATTCGCTGGTGCCGCGCTCGTCGGTGTTGCCCTGGATCAGAACGTGACGCTGCGGGTGGCTCTTCAGATATTGCGCGTGTTGTTGCAGCAGCGGTTGATAGTCATCCTTCACCGAGTAGCTGTCGAAGTCGAAGTAGATGCTGCGCTTCGCGAGCGGGCTGTTCGGATCGTTCAGCGGGTCGACGTTGACCGTCGCGACGTCGTTCGGGTTCGGTTGGGCCGAGCCTGCGCCCTTGTTGGCGTTTTCGTCGAGCTTGACGCCCGAGTGACATGCGGCCAGTGCACCGACCATCACGACGGCGAATGCGAAACGAAGTTTGGACATCATTTGATTACTCTCCTTGTGTTATTGCATCAACGTTATTGCATAAACGGGCCCCAGGACGGCTCGCGTACGCTGCCCCCCTGAACGGACAGGACCTGCCGAGTGCGACCGTCGGTCGATACTGCGGCCAACACGCCACGGCCGTTCACCTGAGTGGCGTAAAGAATGTACTGACCGTTCGCCGCGAAGCTCGGCGATTCGTCATGTGTCGTGTCCGTCAGGCCCGTGGCGGATCCGCCTTGCAGGTCCTGGATGTACAGCTTGAATGCACCGCCGACGCGCGAGATGTAGGCAAGCTCCTTGCCGTCAGGACTCACACGCGGGCTGGTGTTGTAGCTGCCCGTAAACGTGACGCGTTGCGCGCCGCCCGCGCTTTCACCTTGCGCCGGCATCTTGTAGATCTGTGGCGCGCCGCCGCGGTCGCTCGTGAAATAGATCCACTGACCGTCAGGAGAGTAGGTCGGCTCGGTGTCGATCGAGCTGCCTTGCGTCAGACGACGCAGACCGCTGCCGTCCGCGTTGACCGCGAAAATCTGCGTATTGCCGGTACGCGACAGCGCGACGGCGAGCGTGCGGCCATCCGGCGACCACGCCGGCGCACTGTTGTTGCCCTTCTGGTCCGATACGACGATGCGCCGGCCCGTGGGCAGGTCGTGGATATAGACGATCGGCTTCTTCTTCTCGAACGACACGTAAGCGACCTTGGTGCCGTCGGGCGACCAGGCCGGCGAGATGATCGGCTCGGGGCTCGACAGCGCGATGTGCGCGTCCTGACCGTCCGAATCCGAGATCTGCAGCTGGTAGCGGTTGCCCGACTTGATCACATACGACAGGCGCGTGGCGAACACGCCGCGATTGCCCATCAGCTTGGCGTAAATGTAGTCCGCGACCTTGTGCGCGCTCATGCGCAGACCGCTTTCCGGGCTCACCAGCACGAGGCCGCCGAGGCTTTCGCCCTTGACCGTGTCGTACAGCTTGAAGCGCACTTCGTACTGGCCGTTCGGCAGGCGGTTCACGCTGCCCGCGACGAACGCGTTGGCGCCCTTCGCCTTCCATGCGCCGAGGTCGACGGAATCGGTCTCGGACACCGGCGTCGAGCCTGCGTCGATATTCGTGAATTTGCCGCTGCGTTGCAGATCCTGACGCACGATCGTGCTGACCTGCTGCGGGGAGTTCGCTTCATTGGCGAAATTCGCCGTTGCGATCGGAAACTGAGTGGATCCGACGCCCGTCACGAGGACGTTGAGTTGTGCGTTGGCGGCGCCGCCGACGGCGATCAGGCACGTTGCCACGAGTGTTCGCAGGCCTAGCTTGGTCATCAAACTCATGCTGTATGGGTTCCTCAAAACGGTTTTACTTAATACTCGAAGACAGCAGACAGACCGGAAAACGGCTATTTCGTTCCCGCGCAACGCCGCGCCGGGTGGGGCGCGGCGTTGGTCGCCGGTCGGCTGTCAGCCTGCACATCAAGCCGCCGGACGCAGCGTGATAGTGAAGTAGTCCGGCGTCTTGCCATTGACGTCCCGAGGCATCGGATCGGAGGCTTTCACCGCCCGCAACGCGGCGGCGTCCCACGCGGCGTTGCCGCTGCTGTGGGTAATGTTTGCGCCCAGCTGATTGCCGTCCGGCGAACAACGCACGGCGATCACGGTCTCGAGACCTTCCGTTTCGCCGCCCCAGTTCACATGCTGAAGCACCAGCCGTCGTACCTTGTCCGCGTAACCCGGCGATGCCGCCGTGCCGCCCGAGCCGCTACCCGTTCCGCTCTTGCCCAGTCCGTTGCTGCTCGAACTGCTGCCGCCCACGCCGCCGGCCAGACCCTGCATCTGCGCAAGCCGCGCGCGACGTTCGTTGTCGAGCTGCTTTTTCGCCTGCGCGGCCGCATCGGCTTGCGCCTTGGCCTTCGCCGCTTTCTCCGCCTCAGCCTTCTTCTGCGCTTCGGCCTGAGCCTGCTTTTGCTGCTGCTCCTGCTGTTCTTTCAGTTGCTGTTGCTTCTGCTGCTCGGCGAACTGCTGTTGCTTGAGCTTCTCGGCCTGCTGCTGTTGCTGCTGTTGCGCCTGCTGCTGCTTGAGCTTCGCGGCCTTCTGCGCCGCGAGCTGGGCCGCCTGTTCGGCCGCCAGCTGTTGCTGCCGCTTCGCTTCCGCTTCCTGCTGCTCTTTCAGCTTCAACTGGCGCTGCTGTTCGGCCAGTTGGGCCGCGCGAGCCGCTTCCTGCTGCTGGCGCTTCTTTTCCTGCAGCGCGATGTCGGCCTGTTCGTCGCGCACGGGCGGAGCAGGGGCGACCGGCGCGGGCGGCGGCGTGACGACGGGACGCGGAATCGCCGAATCCGGCACCTCTGTCCACAGTTCCGCCTGCTCGCCCTCGGGCGTGCTGTTCTGCCATTGGATGCCGCGATACAGGAAGAATCCGAGCAGCGCATGCATCACCAGCGCGAACAGAAAAGCTCGCCCGGTGCCGCGTTCACGCGGCGGCTGAAGCGGGTATTCGGAGTTCTTGCGGATCATTGCGATTTGACGAGCAATCCAACGCGCTTGACGCCCCGAGCCTTCAGATCGGACATCACGTTCATCACGACTTCGTATTTCACGGTTTTGTCGGCGGCGATCACGACGGGCTGATCGGGGTGCGATTGTGCCCGATCGGCGATGAAACCGTTGAGGCCGGCCTTCGTCATGTCTTCCTGCTGCTGCGTGCCGGAGTCGTCCTTGTACTTGACGCTCATATTGCCGTCCGCGCGGATGTTGACGATGACGGGCGGCGTCTGCTGTTGGGGCGCCGCGCCGCCGACGGTCGGCAGATTGACGATCGACGGCGCGACGAGCGGCGCCGTGACCATGAAGATCACTAGCAGCACGAGCATCACGTCGATGTACGGCACGACGTTGATGTCGGCCATTGCGCGACGCGAGCGCGAGCCGCGCATGCTGGAGGAACGGGAGCCTGCCATCATGGCCTCCTCAGTGTGCCTGGCGCTGCAGGATGTTCGAGAACTCTTCGATGAAAGTTTCGAAACGGATCGCCAGACGGTCGATGTCGTGCGCGTAGCGGTTGTAGGCGACCACGGCCGGAATTGCGGCGAACAGGCCGATCGCGGTGGCGGTCAGGGCCTCGGCGATGCCCGGCGCGACGTTCGCGAGCGTGGCCTGCTGCACGTTGGCGAGGCCGCGGAACGCATTCATGATCCCCCACACCGTGCCGAACAGACCGATATACGGGCTGACCGAACCGACCGACGCGAGGAACGCCAGATTCGCTTCGAGAACGTCCATTTCGCGTTGGAACGCCGCGCGCATCGCGCGCCGGGCGCCGTCGAGAATCGCGCCCGAATCGTTCAGGCGCTTCTCTTTGCCCTTCAGGAATTCCCGCATGCCGGACTCGAAAATCCGCTCGAGCGCGCCGATCCTGTGACGGTTGTTCGCGGCGCTCTGATACAGCGCCTGCAGGTCGCCGCCTGACCAGAAATCACGCTCGAAGCGTTCAGTTTGCGCGCGCGCCCGGCGAATCGCAAACCACTTGCGGAAGATGAAAGTCCAGGAGAGTAGCGACAGCAACAGCAGCAGAGCCATGACGGCCTGGGCCAGCAGGCTCGCGTTGAGTACGAGTGAAACGATCGACAGATCTTGTGTAGTGTTCATAAAGGTTCGTTTTAACGTCCCGGGAAGGGGGCGTCCGGCTGCAAGGCCGCTTCAAGCTTGCCGTGGGCAAAACGGAAGCTTCGGCGATATCGAAGCCGAACCATGCTTTGTGTTACCTGACCGGTATGAGTTCACTGGCCCCGTAACAACGAGGCTCAGGGATCGTCCGTTGACATGCCGCCGTCGTTCAGTCAGCGCTCTCGCTAGTGCCCGGCCCGTGCCGCAGCGCGGCGAGAACCGACGGCGGGATCGCGGCTGGCCGCAGCGTCGCGCGGTCCACACAGCCAATCCGGACCGAACCGGTGGCAAGCAGCGTGCCTTCGCGCCATGCTTCCTGCACGAAGTCTACCGAAGCTCGGCCAAGACGCTCGATCCGGCTGATAATTTTCACGATGTCGTCGAGTCGGGCCGGAGCCCGGTAATCGACCGCGGTACTGCGCACGATGAAAATCGCGTCGTTTTCTTCCGCAAGCCGGTGCTGGTCGACGCCGCACGCGCGCAGCCATTCGGTGCGAGCGCGTTCGAAAAACTTCAGGTAATTGGCGTAAAACACGATGCCGCCGACGTCGGTATCTTCGTAGTACACGCGGATCGGCCACGTATAGCCGATTTCCGTGCCTGGCTGGCTGGTCGACATATTCATGCGGCGCATTCTACCGGAACGCACAACCCGGGGTCTGTTTCGAAGTGTGAGTTGCTTGCGGCGGGCGTCGGCGGCGATGGGAGCCGGCTTTGCCGGCCGGGCCGGGACTGGCGGAGCGGGCTATCGACGTGCCGCAGAAGAAAGCCAGCACGATGATGGGCGGCGGCGCGACCAATGGTAGCGGCGGCCGCGTCCGCCCGCCTTCAAACTCAGCCGCGATGCACGGACAGACCGGCGAACGACTGCGCGACCGGCATCAGCTCGATCGTGTTGATGTTGACGTGGGCTGGGCGCGTGGCGATCCAGTAGATGGAATCGGCGATGTCTTCGGCCGTCAGCGGTTGCACGTTTTCGTAGACCTTGGCGGCCTTGTCGTCGTCGCCGCGATAACGCACGTTCGAGAATTCGGTGCCGCCGCACAGACCCGGCTCGATGTCAGTCACGCGCAGCGCGGTGCCGGCGAGGTCGGCGCGCAGGTTCAGGCTGAACTGGCGCACGAACGCCTTGGTCGCGCCGTACACGTTGCCGCCCGCGTACGGCCAGCGGCCCGCCACCGAACCCAGATTGAAGATATGCCCGCGGTTGCGCTCGACCATGCCGGGCAACAGCGCATGCGTGACCTGCGCGAGGCCCGTGCAATTGGTCTCGATCATGGTGTTCCATTCATCGAGACTTGCCTTGTGAGCCGGCTCGGTGCCGAGCGCGAGGCCGGCGTTGTTGACGAGCACGTCGATCGCGGCGAAGTCCGCCGGCAGCGAGGCGGGCACGGCTTCGACGGCGGCGCGATCGCGCACGTCGAGTTCGTACGGCAGCAGCGCGTCGCCGAGCTCGTCGGCGAGTGCTTGCAGACGGTCCTTGCGGCGTGCAGTGGCGACGACACGATGGCCGCCCTTGACGAATGAGCGGGCGATGGCGGCGCCGAATCCGGCCGACGCTCCTGTGACAAACACGATCATTGCAGTTCCCTGGTCGGTAAGAGACAAAGGCCCAAAGCCTACTTCCAATGGCACGCTGCGGCAAGGATGCACGAGCCGGATCGGCGGCTGCCGCGGCGGCGCGCAACGGGTGCGCGGCGCGACCGGCGCGCTTTCCTCAGATGGTTGCGCAGCGGGGCCGCCAAACCGTCCGGAGGCCCCGCCAGCGGCCGCCGGAGCACCCGCAAGTCGGTTGCCTATTCGGGCCTCTTCCAATACACTAACGCGCTCGACCCTGCGTGACTGGCGATAGAACCGAGTCGTCCGACTCAGCCGATTCAACCAATCGGGTTCAAGGTGGAACAACCCACCGTGAAGCGCAGGGTGCCGTTTTGCCGTTCGCCTGGGCAGCCGTGAACCGCGCGCATTAATCTGCGCTGACGGTGGCTGGCTCGCCTCGCGTGTGCGGCGACTCTCCACTCGCCACGTCAGGGCAAGCCTCGCCGCCCAAAGCGCTGCGTACCCCGCTGTGTACCCTCTACGCAGGATTCGGCGCACGATCCGGTCAACCTGAAAACACTCAACGGAACCCGTATGTTTGACAGAGCCCAAAGCACCATCGCCAACGTCGATCCTGAACTCTGGAAGGTCATCGAGCAGGAAAACCGCCGTCAGGAAGAGCACATCGAACTGATCGCGTCGGAAAACTACACGAGCCCGGCCGTGATGGCCGCGCAAGGCTCGCAACTCACGAACAAGTACGCCGAAGGGTATCCGGGCAAGCGCTATTACGGCGGCTGTGAATACGTCGACGTTGCCGAGCAGCTGGCGATCGACCGCGTGAAGCAGCTGTTCGGCGCCGAAGCCGCGAACGTGCAGCCGAACTCGGGCTCGCAGGCGAACCAGGGCGTGTTCTTCGCGATGCTCAAGCCGGGCGACACGATCATGGGCATGAGCCTCGCGCACGGCGGCCACCTCACGCACGGCTCGCCGGTCAACATGTCGGGCAAATGGTTCAACGTGGTCAGCTACGGCTTGAACGAAGCCGAAGACATCGACTACGACGCCGCCGGGAAGCTCGCGCAAGAACACAAGCCGAAGCTGATCGTGGCGGGCGCGTCCGCGTTCGCGCTGCGCATCGATTTCGAACGCATGTCGAAGATCGCGAAGTCGGTCGGCGCGTACTTCATGGTCGACATGGCGCACTACGCCGGTCTCGTCGCCGCGGGCGTTTATCCGAACCCGGTGCCGCACGCCGATTTCGTCACCACCACCACGCACAAGAGCCTGCGCGGCCCGCGCGGCGGCGTGATCCTGATGAAGGCCGAGTTCGAGAAGCCGATCAACTCGGCGATTTTCCCGGGCATCCAGGGCGGTCCGTTGATGCACGTGATCGCCGCGAAGGCCGTCGCGTTCAAGGAAGCGCTTTCGCCGGAATTCAAGGCGTATCAGCAGCAGGTCGTCGAGAACGCGCGTGTGCTTGCTGAAACGCTGGTCAAGCGCGGTCTGCGCATCGTGTCGGGTCGTACCGAAAGCCACGTGATGCTGGTCGACCTGCGCGCGAAGAAGATCACCGGCAAGGCTGCGGAAGCGGCACTCGGCGCGGCACACATCACGGTCAACAAGAACGCGATCCCGAACGATCCGGAAAAGCCGTTCGTGACCTCGGGTATCCGCCTCGGTTCTCCGGCCATGACCACGCGCGGCTTCGGCGTGAAGGAAGCCGAGCAGGTCGGCAATCTGATCGCCGACGTGCTGGACAACCCGGAAGATGCCGCGACGATCGAGCGCGTGAAGGTTCAGGTCGCCGATCTGACCAAGCGCTTTCCGGTTTACGGCTAAACCATGCATTGCCCCTTCTGCCGCCATGCCGATACGCAAGTCGTCGACTCGCGCGTATCCGAAGACGGCGCGACGATCCGCCGGCGCCGCCGCTGCCCGGCCTGCGACAAGCGTTTCACGACGTATGAGCGGGTCGAGCTGGCGTTGCCGTCGGTCGTCAAGAAGGACGGCACGCGCACGGAATTCGATCGCCGCAAGATCGTCGCGAGCATGCAACTGGCGCTGCGCAAGCGCCCGGTTGCGGTGGACGCGATCGAAGCGGCTGTCGCCCGTATCGAGTATCAGCTGCTCGGCAGCGGCGAGCGCGAGGTGCGTAGCGAGCGCCTCGGCGAACTCGTGATGAACGAGTTGCGCGCGCTCGACACGATCGCTTACGTCCGTTTCGCTTCCGTGTACCGGCGCTTCGAAGACGTCTCCGAATTCGAGGACGTGATCGAGGAATTCCGCCGCGCCTCTTCCCCGCCCAAGCCTTCCCGCAAGCGCTGAGCGCACGCGTGTCGCAGCTGACCTGCGGTCATTCGCATCCATCGCCTCGCGCATTTCGCGCTTATTTTCACGCATCGCTTCTCCCGCCTCCGTGATCGATCGTCACGTGCATTGTTGCGCGCGCTAACGTCTGAATGCCACCTGGCCATTCGGACGATGGTCGGCGCGCTCGCAAATCGCTAGATTGGCTGCATCCGTTCGTAACGCTCAGGGATGCAGATGAAATTCAAGGGGATTTACCGGCCATCGCGCGCCGGTTTCACACTCGTCGAAACGCTGGCGGTGATAGCGCTCGTGATGCTGATGGCCGTGATGGCGGTGCCGTCGTTCGTCGCATGGCATATGCGCGATCAGGTCGACGCGCGCTCGAAGGCGCTGCTGTCCACGTTCGCCTACGCGCGCAGCGAGGCGCTGCGGCGCGGTGCGCGCATCACGGTGTGCCGCGTCGATGCAGCGCGCGTCTGTCTCGCGTCGGGCCAAGCCTGCGCCGGCGGCATCGCCGACTGGGCCTGCGGCTGGGCCGTATTCGCCGAACGTGGCGGCAAGCCGTCGTTGTTGCGCGCGCAGCCGGCGCTCGCGGCGGTGAGCATCACCGGCGTGCAGACGGATATGATGTTCACGCCGCCGGCAGGGCAACTGATCGGCGCGTTTCGAAGTTTTGATATCGCGCCGCGAAGCCCATCGAAATCGATGCAGGGGAACTCGTGGCGGCGCTGCATCAGTGTCGCGGCAGGAGGTCGCGCGCGGATCTCTGAGGGCGCGTGTGGAGCGACGTCATGAGACAGCCCGCATTCAAGACCGGTTTGCGTGTGCACGCATCGGCATGTAATGGCAGCTCGTTGATCGAGGTGATGCTGGCGGTCGCGTTGGTCGCGGTGAGCGCGCTGGGTTTGATCGCGGTTCAGGTGTGGACCGCACGCGAAGCGCGCGCGATGACGCTGCGCGAGAGCGCCGCGTGGATAGCCGACTCGATTGCCGAAGCGACGCGCACGCCTTCCACGGGCGATGTCGCGCTCAATCAATGGCGCACCTGGGCGAGCGTTCTGCTGCCGCAAGGCGACGTATCGATTGGCGAGAGCGGCGCGGTCGCGGCGGCGCGCGTGACGTGGGCGTCCGTGCGCGACCGGCCCGCTTTGGACGATGCGAGCGCCCAGCCGGCGGAGCCTTGCGGCGGCGTCGATGCACCGGCTGGATCGTCGTGTGTCGCGTTGGCGTTCGCGAAATGAAGCGGCCGCATTGCCCACTCGGTCATACGCTAATCGAATTCCTGATCGCGATGGCGCTCGGGTTGCTCGTGATCGCGGGCACCGTGTCCCTTTACACGGCGCAGCGCAACGCGTTCGTGCAGGCGAGCAACGCGACCCGAATCCGCGAAGCGGGCTTGACCGCGCTGATGCTGATCGGCCAGCAATTGCAGATGGCCGGCTTCGTCCCTGCCAATGTCATTGGCTACAACGCGGCGCCTGCGCTATTCGGCTGCTCGGGCGGTCGTCCGACCGGCGCCGACGACAGCCTCGCTTGCACCACCTTGAGCACCGGCTCGGATGGCGTCGCGATCCGTTACGTCGCAGACGTCGTATCGACATGGCCATCGTCGAGCGGTCAGGTCACCGACTGTGTCGGACAGGCCGTCAAAAGCAGCGACGCGGTCCTTGGCGATGAGGGCGCGCCGGTGGTGAATCGCTACTTCGCCAACGTCAGCGGCTCGACCGGCGAGCCGGAGCTTTACTGCGTGGGCAGCGGCAACGCGGGGTCCGCGCAGCCGCTGATCGAAGGCGTCGAGCGCGTGCGGTTGCGCTACTGGCTGGACGGCGCGGCGGATGCGGTGAATGCGTCGGCCGTGGCGGCGGATCAATGGGCGAATGTCGTTGCGGTCGATGTCTGCGTGCTGGTGCGCGGCGCGCCGCAAGGACAGCGTTCGAAGTACATCGACTGCGATGGCGTGAGTACACTCGGTACCGACCTGCGGCCTCGACAGGTGTTTTCCCGCCGCGTTGCGCTGCGTAATCGCGCGGAGGTGTCGTCGTGATGGATCGCGACACAGCAACGCAACGCGGCCGCGCGTACGACATATGCGGCGGGCCAGGCGGAACAGCGAAACACTTAGGTAGGCGAAATTGTCAGGGCGGTGCCCGACGGGCACATCAACGCGGCGTCGTGCTAGCCATCGTGCTGTTGATCTCGGCCATGATGCTCGCCACGTCCGCGATATGGTTCGAAACATCGCTCGCGGCCGCTCGGGCGGCGACCAATGTGCGCGACTATCTGCAGGCTTTCCACTCGGCGGATTCGGCGCTGAACTGGTGCGAGCGCAACGTGCTATCGGCAAGTGGCGACGCGCGCGATGCACCGCTCACATCCGGCGAGCCGACTCAATGGAGGCTTGAAACCGCGTTCGACGCAGGCGCCATCACGCCTGTGGCGCAATGGCCGGGATCATCGCGCGCGCCGCAATGCCTGATCGAGCCTTGGCGTCTCGCGAGTCGACCCAACGCCAGCGCTTATCTGCTGACCGCGCGCGGCTTCGGGCGGAGCAGCGAGTCGCAGGTCTGGTTGCAGATGGAGGTCGTGACCGAAGATGGCGCGATCGAACGTCATTGGCGGCGCGTTGCAGCAAGACCATTCTGAGGAACGCACCGACTGGACACGTATGAAAAGGCCGAACACATCCGCATTCACGCTGCTCGAACTCGTGATCGCGCTCGCGATTGCCGCCACGCTCGCCGCGTTTGCGATCCCTTCATATCGCAGCCACATTGCGCGCACGCATCGCATCGATGCGGCGTCGGCGTTATATCGGGCTGCGCAATTCGTCGAGGCCGCGGCGAGCGATGGCGTGCCGGCCTTGCCAGCGGGTATCGATCAGGCGCCGCAGTTCGGCGCCCCGGTGTATCGAGTGCGCGTGCTGCCCGCGGACGACACGAACGGCGGCTATTCGATCGAAGCGGCGCCCGCGGAAGCGGGCCCGATGCGCGACGACCCGTGCGGCACGTTCACGCTAGATGCGACGGGTCAGCGAGGCAATAGAAACGATGCGAGCGGCGCGACGCCCACGAGCAGCGAATGCTGGAATACCAGCTAGCGGGTGATTGAAGTCCGACACACGCAACCTTGCGAGCGGGAGGTCCGATAGATCGCTGCCACTCGCAGCGGCCACGACCTCAATAGCCGCTTCGCAACGAATCGTCCTGCGCAGCCGGCGACTGCGCCGTAGCGGAAGCCGCCGCGGCCGCCCGCGCCGCCGCCGACTCGTTCTTCATCTGTTGCCAGATCCGGAACGCTTCCCACGCGCCGAGCGCAAGGCTGCCCCACTTGAGCACGGGCTTCGCGCTCGCGACGACTCTCGCGCGCAGCGGTTTGGCGAGCAACAGCGAAGCGATCGAGCTGATGAACGGGTACTGCTTGAGCAACGCGCCGATCGTGCCCGCGTTGAGCACGCTCGCCTTTGGCCCTTTACCGACGCGCACGCCGCCAAAGCCGGGGATCACGAACCTGAGCCAGCTGAAATGCGCGACGGCCTGGCGCAGTTCGAAGGTGGCCTGTGCAAGCTCGACGCGCTCGACGTCCGCGCGCACGAGCAGCAATTCCTTGCGCAGCGCCCGCAGATGCGGCGCGCTCAGATCCTTCGACGGATGGCGCTTGTTACGAAAGGCGGTATCAGGACGGGAGGGGCTCATGGCGTGTCGGCGGCAGTGAGGGTGAGGCGATGGATCGGATGCAGACGAACTTTCCCATCAGTCGCGGCTGCGAAACGCTTCGCGATCCTTTTCGAACTCCGCGATGGTCGCTTCGAATACCATCGGCGCGTTGCGCAAACCGCTGCGCGCCTTCAGCGCACAGGCGAGCCCGGAAATCGCGTAGACCGCGGTGATGCCGGCAAGCGCCTGCCATCGGTAGGTGTCCCAGAAGGCAATGGCGACGAGCGCGGTCAACGCGATCAAGGCCATCGTGGCGAGCATCATCGCGGCAAGACCGAGAAACAGCACGCCGAGCAGGCGGTCTTTTTCCTCGGCGAGTTCGATGCCCACCAGTTCGAGCCGCGTCTGCAGGATCGCAAACACGGAACTGAGAATACGGCGCAACGGGCTGCGTTCTGCGCGCTGCGAGTGTGTTTCGGTCGTCATGGCTGTGGGCGTTGCGCGTGAGGGCCTGGCCGGCGCGCGCGCGCCAGCAGAAGGGGACCGGCGAGGCTCGCGCCGGTCCGCCCGTGTCGCCGGTGCGCCGGACCTGCCTGCTCCGGCGGCCTCACCGGCCTTTACTTGCGATTGATCAGCAGACCGACCACCACGCCGATGCCCGCGGCGATGCCGATCGACGCCCACGGATGCTCGTGCACGTAGTCGTCGGTGGCGCGGGCGGCCTTCTTGCCTTTTTCGACGACCACGACCTGAACGTCGGCTGCCTTTTCTTTCGCCTGCTTCAGGCGCGTCAGCGCGGTTTCGCGCAGCTCCGACGCGCGTTCGCCGGTAGCGCTCGCGGCCTGTTTCAGCAGGTCTTCAGCGTCCGCGAGGACGGTTTTGATATCCGACATCAATCTCTCCTTGTTGACTTCCGACATTGACAGCTCCCTTTGTCTCACGCTACGCGTAAATCGTAACCAAAGAAACGGTCGCTGGCGAGCATAGTGCCGGTTGCATGCCGCCGCTGCACGATTCGTTCCCGCCAGCGCGTGGCGTCAAGACACCCGTTTGAGGGCACTCTGCTCCAGACCGGTATCTGGATTGAGTTGATCTGTCCCGCAAAGTTTCCGTCAAACGGGAGAAAATTACAAAAACACATAAAGTACTGACGCGATGTTGGTTCGCCATGTACCACCGCGGCCTTATGCTTTATCGTGACTGGCCACCGCGGGCACACGCCCGCGACCTTATCCGGATACCTTCCGAAGACCTACAGGAGATGCACTATGAGTCTACGTCTTGGCGACATTGCGCCGGATTTCGAACAGGAGTCGAGCATTGGCCGCATCAGGTTTCACGAGTGGCTCGGCAATAGCTGGGGCGTGCTGTTCTCGCATCCGGCCGACTTCACGCCGGTCTGCACGACCGAGCTGGGCCTGACCGCGAAGCTCGCGGGCGAGTTCGAAAAGCGCAACGTGAAGACGATCGCGTTGTCGGTCGACAGCGCGGAGTCGCACAAGGAGTGGATCAAGGACATCAACGAGACGCAGGCCGCCAACGTCGGTTTTCCGATTCTCGCGGACGGCGATCGCAAGGTCTCCGGGCTGTACGACATGATTCACCCGAACGCGAACGAAACGTTCACGGTGCGCTCGCTGTTCGTCATCGATCCGAACCGGAAGGTGCGTCTGATCATCACGTACCCGGCGAGCACCGGCCGCAACTTCGACGAAGTGCTGCGGGTGATCGATTCGCTGCAACTGACCGACAGTCACTCGGTCGCGACGCCGGGCAACTGGAAGCAGGGCAATGACGTCGTGATCGTGCCGTCGCTGAAGGACGAGGAAGTCATCAAGCAGAAATTCCCGAAGGGCTACAAGGCGTTGCGTCCGTACCTGCGCCTGACGCCGCAGCCGAACCGGTAAGCGGCGCGGCATGAACCGGAAAGCCGGTTCGAAGGAACCGGCTTTTTTGCATTATCGATACACCAGCATCGGAATCAGAAGAACGCCTGAATACCGGTCTGCGCACGGCCGAGGATCAGCGCGTGAACGTCGTGGGTGCCTTCGTAGGTGTTGACGACCTCGAGGTTCACCAGATGACGCGCGACGCCGAACTCGTCCGAAATGCCGTTGCCGCCGAGCATGTCGCGCGCGAGGCGGGCGATGTCGAGCGCTTTGCCGCACGAATTGCGCTTCATGATCGAGGTGATTTCGACCGCGGCCGTGCCTTCGTCCTTCATGCGGCCGAGGCGCAGTACGCCTTGCAGCCCGAGCGTGATTTCGGTCTGCATGTCGGCGAGCTTCTTCTGGATCAGCTGGTTCGCGGCGAGCGGCCGGCCAAATTGCTTGCGATCGAGCACGTACTGACGCGCGATGTGCCAGCACGCTTCGGCCGCGCCGAGCGCGCCCCAGGCGATGCCGTAGCGCGCCGAGTTCAGACACGTGAACGGACCGCGCAGGCCGCTGACACCCGGCATGATGTTCTCTTCCGGCACGAACGCTTCGTCGAGCACGATTTCGCCGGTGATCGACGCTCGCAGACCCACCTTGCCGTGGATCGCCGGTGCCGACAGACCCTTCCAGCCCTTCTCGAGAATGAAGCCGCGGATGTTGTCCTTGCCGTCTTCCTCGAGCTTCGCCCATACGACGAACACGTCGGCGATCGGCGAATTGGTGATCCACATCTTCGAGCCCGACAACGAGTAGCCGCCATCGACCTTCTTCGCGCGCGTGACCATGCTGCCCGGATCGGAGCCGTGGTTCGGCTCGGTCAGGCCGAAGCAGCCGATCCACTCGCCGCGCGCGAGCTTCGGCAGATATTTTTCCTTCTGCGCGTCCGAGCCGAATTCGTAGATCGGCACCATCACCAGTGACGACTGCACAGACATCATCGAGCGATAGCCGGAGTCGACGCGTTCCACTTCACGCGCGATCAGCCCGTACGCGACATAGTTCAGACCGGGGCCCCCGTACTGTTCGGGAATCGTCGGACCGAGCAGGCCAAGCTCGCCCATTTCGCGAAAGATCCCGATATCGGTCTTTTCGTGGCGGAACGCCTCCAGCACGCGCGGCAGCAGCTTGTCCTGCGAGTAAGCCGCAGCGGCATCGCGCACCATACGTTCGTCTTCGGTGAGCTGCTGATCCAGCAGCAACGGGTCTTCCCAGTGAAACTGCGCGGCTACGGCCATGACGTATCTCCTGATTTCTCGCTCAGAACCAGCTTGACTAGAGTTCCGCTTTGCGAAACAATGTTTTGCAAATGACGCCCGAGTGTATCACCCTATGACGCTGCCATCCACTTTCTCCGCTTCGCTCGACGAACGCAAATTCGTCGTCGCCCTTGCTCGCGGGCTGGACCTGTTGCGCGCGTTCCGGCCAGGCGAGACGATGCTCGGCAATCGAGATTTCGTCGAACGCACGGGTCTGCCGAAGGCAACCGTGAACCGGCTCGCCTACACGCTGACCGTGCTCGGCTATCTGCGGCTGGACGAAAGACACGGCAAATATGCGCTCGACGCGGGCGTGCTGTCGCTCGGTTTCGCGCTGCTGTCGGGCACCGACATGCTCGAACTGGCACGCCCGCACCTGCGCAGCCTGGCGCGCGAGGTCGGCGCGGCGGTCTCGCTCGGGTGCCGGGACGGGCTCGACATGGTGTATCTGGAGACGATTCGCAGCGAAACCGCATTGACGCTCGGCCTGGCATCCGGCTCGAAACTGTCGATGCTGACGAGCTCGATGGGCCGCGCCTATCTCGCCGTGCAGCCGCCCGACGCGCGTACCGCGTTACTCGCGGAACTGAAAAAAGCGGCTGGCAGAGTGGGGGCGATGCTCGTCGCCGAAGCCGAACAGGAGATCGCCGCGTTCGCGACCGAGCGATGCTGCTACTCGTTTCGTGCGTGGCATGACGACGTGAACGCAGTCGCGGTGCCGTTTCGCGAGCCGCGCGAAAACCGCTGGCTCGTGCTCAGCTGCAGCGGGCCGGCGTCGTCGATGGGGGAGGAAGTGTTTCGCGAGAATGTCGCGCCGCGCCTGAAGGCGCTCGCGGCGCGGCTGGGGGAGCCGGGCTGAGGTAATGCCGGGGCGCCCCGGCTAACCGGGCTCACACCGTGTCACGCCGCCCGGTCGTGATAATGCGCGTTGAATAATGGCCCTTGCACGAACCGCACGTCGTACTGCTGTAGCGCGGAGAATTGCGCCTCGTCCATCACGCGATTGAAAATCAGCGGCACCCGCAGCCGGCCCGCGTAGCCGACGAGCGGCTTCACGGTCGCATCGCGCAATGCGGCCGCCGCATCCATCTTGATGAAGTCGAGCCGCGCGGTTTCGGATACCGACAGGATCTGCCCCGCGTTCGACAGATTGCCCGCCACCTTGAACCCATAGTGCTGATAGCTGCGCGTCAGATAGCCCAGGAACGTCTTGTGTGCGACCGCCGCCGCCGGCAATTCGATCACGATGCGCGTCGGACTCAAATTGAACGAGGTCAGCACGCTCGAAAAATGCCGCCCGTGGTCGTACTTCACGCTCTTCAACAGCCTCTCGTGCACCCGCAGAAACAGCAACCCATGCCGCTGCGGGCCGAAGAAGTTGATTGCGTGCAGCGCGCGCGACATGCGGTCTAGCGCGACCAGCTGCTGATCGTCGGCGATGTTGTCGAACGGATCGAACACCTCGAATGGCGGCGCGTCGAGCCGGTGCGTGACCGCCTGAAAGCCGAGTTCATCACCGAAGCGGTCGACCCCTTCCGCGCCGCATGACAGCGACTGCGCAAGCCCGTGCACGCTGATGTCGAAGATCGGCTCGTAGGCACTCGTGAGCTCGATGCCATCGAAATGTGCGAGCGCTATGCCGGCGCGCCCGCCTTGTCCCATTGCCAGATGCTCGCCGAGAAACGGGTGATGAGCGGCGCGGGCGATCAGATCGGGGATGGTCGGCGAAATCATGAAGGCAAATGAAAGGCGACGATGAACGCGCACCGGGCGCGTGGCAGCGCGACGCGATGGCCGCATTCATTGATGGTAGCAGTACGCGCCCTGCGCAGATTAACAAAATGCTCATATCGTTATTGGTCTCACGCTTATCGGCCGGGGCTGAGCGCGGAATGACGAGATTCGCGGCCGTGTTTCCGAGGGTATACGTTAGTTTCACTATTCGTAATTCGTTTTACTATTCGTAAAAGGCGATTTTAGCCAGCCTGAGGGGACGACCCAATGCTGATCGCGTTGAACTGGTCGAATGCCATGCTGTTTCATGCGGCGGCGCTGCCGGTGCTGTGCTCGGCGCTGCTGGTGGTCGTGCTCGCCGGTGCGACGCGGCAACCCAGCCGCGCGGCCGAAGCGGAGCCGGCCTGAGCCTGACTGCAAAGATCACGTATCAACCGGGAAAGAATCGGGCAACTCGCGGAGAACCTTGTATGGATACCTCAACACGTACGCCGGCCGACGAACGCCTGCGTCCTGAAATCGAGCCCGGCTATCAGTCGGGTTTCGCGAATGAATTCGCGACCGAGGCATTGCCGGGCGCGCTGCCGACCGGCCGCAATTCGCCGCAACGCGCGGCCTATGGTTTGTATGCCGAACAGATTTCGGGCACGGCGTTTACGGCGCCACGCGGTCACAACCGTCGCTCGTGGCTGTACCGGATTCGTCCGGCGGCCATGCACAAGCCGTTCACGTCGATGCCGTCGGAGCGGCTCGTCGCGAACTTCGCCGAGGCGCCGCCGACGCCGCCGAACCAGCTGCGCTGGGACCCCCTGCCGATGCCGAGCGATCCGACCGATTTCATCGACGGCTGGGTCACGATGGCGGGCAACGGCTCGGCCGAAGCGATGAGCGGTTGCGCGATCCATCTGTACGCGGCGAACCGCTCGATGCGCGATCGCTTCTTCTACAGCGCCGACGGTGAGCTCCTGATCGTGCCGCAACAAGGGCGCCTGCATATCGCGACCGAAATGGGCCACGTCGATATCGAGCCGTTCGAGATCGCGGTAATTCCGCGCGGCGTGCGCTTCGCGGTCAGCCTGCCAGACGGCAGCGCGCGCGGGTATATCTGCGAGAACTTCGGCGCGCTGCTGCGTCTGCCGGAACTGGGGCCGATCGGCTCCAACGGTCTCGCGAATCCGCGCGATTTCCTGACGCCGCACGCCGCATACGAAGACCGCGAAGGCGGGTTCGAACTCGTCGCGAAGATGAACGGCAATCTGTGGCGCGCGGACATCGGCCATTCGCCGCTCGACGTGGTCGCATGGCACGGCAACTACGCGCCCTACAAATACGACCTGCGCCGCTTCAACACGATCGGCTCGATCAGCTTCGACCATCCGGATCCGTCGATCTTCCTCGTGCTGCAATCGCAAAGCGACACGCCGGGCGTCGATACGATCGACTTCGTGATCTTCCCGCCGCGCTGGCTCGCCGCCGAAGATACGTTCCGGCCGCCCTGGTTCCATCGCAACGTCGCGAGCGAGTTCATGGGCCTCGTGCATGGCGTCTACGACGCGAAGACCGAGGGCTTCGTGCCCGGCGGCGCGAGCCTGCACAACTGCATGACGGGCCACGGCCCGGACGCGGACACGTTCGAGAAGGCGTCGTATATCGATACCTCGGTGCCGAAGAAGGTCGACGACACGATGGCCTTCATGTTCGAGACCCGCACGCTGATCAAGCCGACGCGCTTCGCGCTCGAAACCGCGCAACTGCAGGCGCATTACTACGAGTGCTGGCAAGGCCTCAAGAAACACTTCAATCCGGAGCAACGATGAACGCGGTGAACGATCTCCAGGCGACGCTCGATGCGTCGCGCAAGAGCTGGATCGAGTCGGCCAACGACCCGGCTGGCGACTTCCCGATCCAGAACCTGCCGTTCGGCATTTTCAGCGACCGTGGCAACGACGCGCGTCGCGTGGGCGTCGCGATCGGCGATCAGATCGTCGATCTCGCCGGATTGCAGGCCGCGGGTCTGCTGAACGTGCCGGCGCACAACGTGTTCGCGCGCGATGCGCTGAACGATTTCATCGCACTTGGCCGCGACGTGTGGCGCAGCGTGCGTATCCAGCTGAGCCAACTGCTCGCGCGCGACACCGCGACGCTGCGCGACGATGCCGCGTTGCGCGCGAAGGTGCTCGTGCGCGCGGCCGATGCGCGTCTGCATCTGCCGGTGCAGATTCCGGGCTACACGGATTTCTATTCATCGAAGGAACACGCGACCAATGTCGGCGCGATGTTCCGCGATCCGAAGAATGCGCTGCTGCCGAACTGGTCGGAGATGCCGATCGGCTACAACGGACGGGCGTCGTCGGTGGTCGTGAGCGGGACGCCGGTGCGTCGTCCCAATGGTCAGCTGAAGTTGCCCGACCAGGAGCGTCCGGTGTTCGGCGCGAGCCGCAAGCTCGATATCGAACTGGAGACGGGTTTCATCATCGGCGGCGGCAATGCGCTGGGCGAGCCGATCGCGTGCGAGGACGCGGAGGCGCACATTTTCGGCATGGTGCTGCTGAACGACTGGAGCGCGCGCGACATCCAGCAATGGGAATACGTGCCGCTCGGCCCATTCAATGCGAAGACCTTCGCGACGACGATCTCACCGTGGGTCGTCACGCTCGATGCGCTCGAACCCTTCCGCGTCGCGCAGCCGGTGCAGGAGCCAGAGCCGCTCGCCTATCTGCGGCATCGAGGAAAGCATGCGTTCGACATTCACCTCGAAGTGACATTGCGTGCGCAACCCGCGCGGCAAGCGAGCACGATCGCGCGGACCAACTTCAAATACATGTACTGGACGATGGCGCAGCAGCTCACGCATCACACGGTGGCGGGCTGCAATACGCGGGTGGGCGACCTGATGGGCTCGGGGACGATCAGCGGGCCGACCGAGGATTCGTACGGCAGCCTGCTGGAGCTGACGTGGAACGGCAAGAAGCCGCTGGCGTTGAAGGAGGGCGGCACGCGCACGTTCATCGAGGACGGCGATGAGTTGACGCTCGTCGGCTGGTGTCAGGGCGACGGGTATCGCGTGGGATTCGGCGCGTGTGCCGGACAGATTCTGCCGGCGCGAGGGTGAGCGCGCGGCAGTCACGATGAGCGAGGGCCGGCGCGGTATGCCGGCCCTCGTCGTTTGTGCGAGACCCTGGGCGTACCGGGTCGAAATGAATCGGCGCGTCGTCCGCTTCACCCACCCAGCAACCCGAATACGGCCACCCCATTCGTCGTGCCGACATACACCTTGCCGTTTGCGATCGATGGTGTGATGAACTTGTTGCCCGTTCCGAACTGATCGCGCGTGCCCATCTGGTTGCTGTTGTACAGCTCGTTGAGCGTGCTCGGGTCGAACGCATGCAAGGCCGCGACGGTGCCGTTTTCGGCGGCCCACACGATGCCGTTCGTGGTGCCGTTCGCCGAGATGCTCGGCGTCGTCCCGGGATAGGCGAACGTCATCGCGCTTTGCGCGGTCGGTGTGATCGACAGCTTCGCGTTGGTCACGGTGAACGCCTTCAGATGATCGCCGACCGAGCCGAAATACACGCGCCCGTTGAAATAGGCGGGCATGCCGAACTCGCCGCCGGCCAGCTGCGCGGGAATCTCCTGATAGATGTTGTCGGCCGCCGGGTTGAACTTGCCCATCGAGTCGCGATTCAGCACGTAGATGGTGCTGTCCTTGCCCGCGCCGAGCGTCAGATGCTGTACGGTGCCGTTCGCGTCGGTCAGGTCCGGCAGCACCAGTGCGCCGCCGGAGCCGAGGTCGATGTCGTCGTGGGCCTCCTGCACGACGTTCGTCATCGCGAAGTAGTCCGCCACCGACAGGCCTCCCGCCGTGCCGAGCTTCAGGAACGTATTGCCGAAATCCTTGCTGGCGGGGAAGCCGCTCGACGTCATCGCCGTGTCGAACGTGCCGTTGGCATCGAGCAGATAGATCGACGAGCCGTCCGACGCCGGTCCCGCGCCGCTCATCCAGATCGCGCCGCCGATGCCGTTAGGCGTCAGGTTGAGCACGGTGGTCTGCTGCAACGTGTCGGCGCCGTAGCCCATGATCCAGCCCGTATAGCCGCCGTCGTCGCAGTGCGAGGTCCACGTCGTGTAGACCGTGTTGCCGAGCAATAGCAGCCCCGCGCGCTCCGCGTACAACGACGTGGTGAACGGCACGACGCCGTTCGTATTACCCGCGCCGCTGCCCGGGTAAGAGGCGGCGACTTCGGTGGGACCGTTCAGCAGCTCGGCGCCGGTCGCGAGGTCGAGCGCGTGAATGCGATGATGGTAGCCGCCGGCCGCGTCCCTCGACATCGCGACGACGTAGATCGTGCCGTGCGTGCCGCGCGAACGGTCGATCACCGGTGTCGAGGTGATGCCGATGGTGTTCACGATCTGGCTGCAGCCGAGGTTGTCGCTCGGGGTTTCGCCGGTGCCGAGTGTGCGCACCTGCCACAGGGTCGCGCCGGTGTCGGCATCGAATGCGTACACACTGTCGTTCTCGGTCGCGACGTACAGCACGTTGTGCGTGCCGCCCGCGATCGCCAGCGCAGCGACGAATAGCGGCTGCGCGTCGACCTTGCCGTCGACGCTAAAGAAGCCGACCTTGCCGAACGTCGAAGCCGCCACGTTGGCGGGCGTCAGCGTGGTTTCGCCGAGGTTCTGGCCGGTGCGCGCGATGTCGTCGTGATAGGTGAGCACGTCGCGCACGGCTGCCGCCGATGTGCCGCCCATCGGGGTGCCCGAGCCGCCGGTGCTACCGGTGGTGGTGCCGCCGCTCGTGGTGCCACCGCTCGTGGTGCCACCGCTGGTGGTGCTGCCGCCGCTCGCTGCGGCCGGGGCCGATGCGCCGCTGCCGCCGGCGCCGACGCTCGCGCCCGTCGGGGCACTGCTGTTTCCGCCTCCGCCGCCTCCACAGTTCGCCGCGACAATCGCGGCTACCGCGATCGCCGTGCCCAACAGGCTGGCACGGAGCAACAGGCGCATCGAGACCATGGCGGACTCCCCGTTGCTTGCGGCGGCGCCACGAAATATGGGCCGTTTGTCGTGTCCGCGCAACGTGGGTTGAGATTATCACCCTGCGTATAGATCGTAAAAGCCAGCAATTAGCGTCTATTCGTCAACTCAGCGCCCGCAGCGCGATCCGCCGACGCTCCCCCCACGGCGCCGCCAGAAACGCGAGCGCCGCGCACAACAGCACGCCGACCACCGCTTCGTGGCCGACCGTTTTCATCAACGCGCCGACGATCACCTGGCGGCCACCGAAGCGCGCCGCGATCCAGCCGGCGAGCGGCACCACGGCGAGACCGCCGCCCGCCTGCGCGGCGGTCAACAGACCGACCGCGTCGGTGCCGTAACCGGCTTGAGCGAGCGCGAGAGCGGTGAGGGGAAGGGTGGCGCGGCTGCCGAGTCCGACGACAGCGACGCTCAGGATCAGCGCGAGGAAATCGCGGGTGAAGATGACTTTCATCGGCGGGGATGCTACTACGCGTGTGGGTCGCGCACATCCTTGCCGCGTCGCGGCGGTATCGTCAGGCCGCGCAGCCGGATCTGCGTGAGGCGCTTGTCCTCATCGACGCCGATCGCGAGCGCTGGCGCAATACCGTACCAGTGAGACACGGTACCCCACAACAGATAAAGGGTGCCGTCGCGAGGCTCGTAAAAGACCTCTGGCGCTCCCATGTCGTGCGCATGTCCGTGCGCGTCGAATTCTGACTCGATGTGCGGAGTTTCGTCGGTTGGGTCTGCGAGTTCGGACGTGCGGACGGTCCATCGCTCGGGATTCGTGTAAAAGTCCAATCCGATCAACCGGCGATGCTGATCGACAAGCATCGACAAGGTGCCCGCCGTGAGGACATAAGAGGGCGCGCCAATGCGGAAGCGCGCATCCAGCAAGTCGCTGAGATTGTTTTGCGGTTCCGGCGGCGAAGCCAAAGGTGGATATTTGACCTCACAGGTCAGCGTGGAGCTTTGTTCATCCCACCGCACGATGGCAGAAACGCCGGAGGCAGGGGGAGTCGTGTAGACGGTAGGATGCTTCATCGAAGAGGTTTATAGGCAAAGTGTAGAACGGTGTAATCGCTCTCTCGAACCATGACTTCGCGCCGGCCAGCTCACCCCGCCACCGCCACCCGCCGCTCGATCGACACCGACCACAACGTCAACAACAGCGCGCCGAGCGCGGTCGCGACGCCGACCCACGGCAGCGTCGTCAGCGGTGCGCCGGCGCCGATCGCCATGCCGCCGAGCCATGCGCCGGTCGCGTTGCCGAGGTTGAACGCCCCCTGATTTAGCGTCGACGCCAGATTCGGCGCGTGGCTCGCCCGATCGACGATCAGCATCTGCAGCGGCGGCACGATCGCGAATGCGAGCACCCCCCACACGAACACGGTCAGCATCGCCGGAGTGCGCGCGTGCATCGTGCCCGCGAACACGCACAGGATCACGACGATCGCCATCAGGAACGCGACCAGCGAGGGCATCAGCCGCCAGTCCGCGAGCTTGCCGCCGAGCGTGCTGCCGACCGTCAGGCCGAGGCCGAACAAGAGCAGCACCAGGGTGACCGCGTGCGGCGTGAAGCCGGTCACGTCTTCGAGAATCGGCGTGATGTAGGTGAAGGTCGAAAACAGGCTCGCCGACGCGAACACGCTGATACCGAGCACCATCAGCACCTGCGGGTTCTTCAGCACGCTGAATTCGCGCACGAGGCTCGCCTTGTGCATCTCGATTTTCGCGGGCAGGCACACCGCGAGCGCGGCCGCCGCCAGTACGCCGATGCCGGTCACGGCCCAGAAAGTAGCGCGCCAGCCGACCGCCTGGCCGAGCGCGGTGCCGAGCGGCACGCCGAGCACGTTGGCGAGCGTGAGGCCGGTGAACATCAGCGCGATTGCCTGCGCGCGGCGATTCGGCGCGACGAGCCCGGCCGCGACCACCGAGCCGATGCCGAAAAACGCGCCGTGGCAGAACGCGGTGACGATGCGCGCGGCCATCAGCACCGCGTAGCCCGGCGCGATCGCGCACAGCAGATTGCCGACGATGAACACGCCGATCAGGCTCATCAGGGCCTTTTTGCGCGGCATGTTGGCAACCGCGATCGCGACGATCGGCGCGCCGATCGTGACGCCGAGCGCATACGCGGACACCAGCATGCCAGCCGCCGGAATCGACACGGACAGATCGCGCGCGACATCGGGCAACAGGCCCATGATGACGAACTCGGTGGTACCGATTCCAAACGCGGCAACGGCAAGGGCAAGCAGAGGCAAAGGCATGGCGATGATGGGGTGTGACGCGTGAAGCGGCGCGAACAACGGGCGCCGGACGGGCGATTCCGAAGGCGGAAACGCTGTCGCCGGGATAGGGAAAAACAGTAGGGGATTCTACCTAAGTCAAATCTGGCTTGCAGGCTGTCCGGAAAGCTGTTGTTTTTTGTGGAACGCGGCGGCGGGAGCCCGAGCCGCCGGGCGGCGTTCAGCGCCGCGCGAGGTTGCGCCCGAGTGCCGCGCAGCCCGCATCCGTCAGCGCTTCGACCACGTTGCTGCGATCGTCGGGCTTGAAGTCGGCGATCCAGATCACGCGGCAATGTGCGGACGTGTCGGCCACGACCTGCAGCGTCGCATGATGATGCTCGAAGCGCCCGCCGCCCACCGAGTAGGCGAGCCGCATGTGGGCATCGTCGACGGCAATCACGCGTTCCTCGACCACGGTGCCGTCGGCGAAGGTGACCCAGCGCAGGTCGCCTTTCATGCGCGCCGCGATCAGCACGCCCGCGAATACGCGGGCGACCCCGGCGGGATCGCGCAGCGCGGCCCACGCATCGGCCGCGGTGGTTGCCACGACGATTTCCCGGTAGATCGTCGCCATCGCACTTCCTCCTGTTCGTTTCGGGTAACCCAGGTCTCGTGCGCGCGGGGGTGTCGCGACCGGCGATTGCAAACCTGTCACCAATCGCGCGGCGCCGTCTTATCCGCGATCCGCGTCGAACGTGTCGCCATGACGGCCCGCGCCGGACACAAAGCGCGCCGCGCCCGCCACGCCTTCGGCGAAGACCGCCGCGTAGCCGCCCGAGCCTTCGCGCCGCAATGCCTCGGCGAGATCGTCCAGCGTGCTGTTCTCGAGCGCGGAGCGACGATCGGCGAGCAGCGCCGCCTGCGGAAACGCGGCGAGCTCCGCGGCCAGTTGCTCGGCGGCTGCGCGCGCTTCGCCCTTCGGCACCACGCGGTTGGCGAGCCCGAACGAAAGCGCCTCGCGCGCATCGACCGCGCGGCCGGTCAGGATCAGATCGAGCGCACGCGACAGACCGATCAGTCGCGGCAGCCGGATCGTGCCGCCGTCGATCAGCGGAATGCCGACACGCCGGCAGAACACGCCGAGCACCGCATCTTCCTCGACGACGCGCAGGTCGCACATCGCGGCAAGCTCGAGCCCACCCGCCACCGCATAGCCGGCGATCGCGGCGATCACCGGCTTGCTGAAATGCATGCGCGTCGGTCCCATTGGACCGGGGCCGCTGCCGTCCGCATGCAACTCGTTGCGGCGCGCGTCGTCGGCAAGCGCGCTGAGGTCCGCGCCCGCGCAAAACGTGCCGCCCGCGCCGAACAGCACGGCCGCGCGCCACGCGGGCTCCGCCTCGAAGCGGCTGAACGCGGCGCTCAACGCATCGGCCACCCGGCGATCGACCGCGTTGCGCTGCGCGGGCCTCTCCAGCACGATCGTAGCGACGCCGTTGCCGTCATTCGACTCGATTCGCACATGGTTATTGAAATATTGGTTGGCTATCATCGTTATGTACCTTAAGGGTACGTGAAGGTCGCTGCTGGCCTGTTGATCCGGCAGTGTTACAGCACGCTCATGCAGCGTGATTAATCCGGTGAGTTGTCATGTTTCCATCACATCCGGCTCGTAGCGTTAGCGCTCTATTGATGCGCTGGCGTCCTGTCGCCAGCTTGCCGAGCCTACCTTTGTCCTTGCCTTTGCCCAATTCATCGCCGGCCGCCGCGCCAGCCTGCGCCGGAACGGTGTGGGTCGTGCCGTTGCAGGACCACTCGTGGTACGACCATGTGCGCCTGAAGCGCGTCTTCGTCACCGACGGCACACGTCACCAGGTCGTGCTCATCGATCTGCGCAAGCTGCTCGTGTGCGCGGATCGCGACAACACCGATTACGTGCTGAAGCCAGTCGCCGAATGGCACTCGGGCAAGGTCCGCGGCATTCGCGAGTTTCTCGATCCCGACAGCCCGCGGATTCCGCAGATGCCGTACGTGACGATCTCCACGCGTCGCGCGCCGGGATTGCTCGGCTGGGTCGGCATCGAGCGCGAGGGGGTAGTGGCGTTTCGCAACGGCCAGCATCGCGCGCGCTATCTGGCCGAGGCGGGCGCGCGCTGGTGTCCGGTTGAAGTGCACGAGCGCGAGGCGGGATTGCTGCGTGAGCTGTGCGGCGCGGCCGATGATGCCCGCACCGCGATTCGCGCGACCCAATCGGGCAGCGACAGCGACGTCTAACTTTCGTGGTCCGCGGCAATTCGCGTCCGCCACGGTTATCACGGCTACCCCGCCTGCACGACGTTGCGCGGCGTGCCCGCCTGCCACGCCGCGATGTTCGCGAGCGTGGTCTGCGCGATCTCGGTCATCGCCTCGCGCGTGAAGAACGCCTGGTGCGCGGTGACGATCACGTTCGGAAACATCAACAGACGCGCGAGCACGTCGTCCTGTAGCGGCAGATTCGAATGATCCTCGAAGAAGATGCCGCCTTCTTCCTCGTACACGTCGAGCCCGAGATGGCCGAGCTGGCCGTCCTTCAACGCGCCGATCAGTGCGTTCGCCTCGACGAGCCCGCCGCGCCCGGTGTTGATCAGCATCGCGCCGCGCTTCATCTTCGCCAGCGCGGCGCGGTCGATCAGGTGATAGGTGTCGGGCAACAGCGGGCAATGCAGACTGACGACGTCCGATTCGGCGAGCAAGGTATCGAGCGGCACGTAGCGCACGCCGAGCGCGAGCAGTTCGTCGGCCGGCGGCCCCGGATCGTAGGCGAGCACCTGCATGCCGAAGCCCGCCATGATGCGCGCGAACACCCGGCCGATGATGCCCGCGCCGATCACGCCGACCGTCTTGCCATGCAGGTCGAAGCCGAGCAGCCCATGCAGTGAGAAGTCGCCTTCGCGCGTGCGCGCGACCGCGCGCGGCAGGCGCCGGTTCAGCGCGAGAATCAGCCCGGCCGCATGTTCGGCGACCGCGTACGGCGAGTAGGCCGGCACGCGTGCGACCGGCATGCCGAGCCGCTCGGCCGCCGCGAGGTCGACGTGATTGAAGCCCGCCGAGCGCAGCGCGATCATGCGCGTGCCGCCCGCATGAAGCCGTTCGAGCGTGGCGGCGTCGACGCTGTCGTTGACGAACGGGCAGACCACGTCGTAGCCATGCGCGAGGATCGCGGTCTCGCTGTCGAGAGGGGATTCCTGGAAATGCAGTTCATAGCCATGCGCGGCATTGGCCTCGGTGAATGTATCGACGTCGTATTGACGACTGCTGAACAGGATCGTGCGCATATCGGGCTCCGAAGAAGCTGTTTCTCGATGTTAGGCGACTTCGCGAATGAAAGAGTAGGGTGATGTGGTGAACGCGGGTACCGCTCGCGCATGACGGCTGGCTACCTTGGCCAAGAAACTTGCGCAATCGCGCGGTTCGGTGAATGATCGGACGAACGGCCTCGAGCGGCGTGCCTGCCGCGAGGCCGTTCGTTCCTTTGCGCTTCACATTCATATACCGATCATGCCGACTTCAACCTCCACTACCGTTGCTTCGTCCGTCCCCTGTCCAATTGTCGAATCGCTCGACGCCATCCTTCCCGAAGAACCGCTGCTGATGATGGGCGCCGGCCCCGTGCCGATTCCCGCCGCGGTCGCGAAGGCCAATGCGATCGTGATCAACCATCTGGGCGGCACGATGGCGAAGGTGGTGAACCAGGTGAAAACGATGGCGCGCTACGTGTTCCAGACGCAGTCGAAGTGGGTGCTCGGCGTCGCGGGACCGGGATCGGGCGCGATGGAGATGGCGATTTCCAATCTCGCGTGGGAAGGCACGCGCATGCTGTGCATCAAGAACGGCTTCTTCAGCGACCGCATGGGCGAAATGGGCCGGCGCGTCGGCGCGCGCGTGAGCATGCTCGAAGTTGCGGACCGCACGGTCGCGAGTCTCGACCAGATCGCCGACGCGCTGCGCCGCGAGCGTCCCGAGGTCGTCACGGTCGTGCAGGGCGAGACCTCGAACACCGTGTGGAATCATCATCTGAAAGACATCGCCGCGCTTGCGAAGGAAGCGGGCGCGCTCGTGATCGTCGACGCCGTCTGCACGCTGAGCACGATGCCGCTCGAAATGGATACCTGGGGCATCGACGCGGTGATCACCGGCGGCCAGAAGGGCTTGTCATCGATTCCGGGCGTGTCGCTGATTGCGTTTTCAGACGCCGCCTGGGCGCGCGTCAAAGGCCGCTCGGCGCCCAATACGCATTGGTGCCTCGATGCGTCGCTGGCGGAAAACTTCTGGCACAACGCCGGGTATCACTACACGGCGCCGGTGTCGGGCGTGCTCGCGCTGCACGAGGCGCTGCGGCTCGTCTGCGCGGAGACGCTGGAGAAGCGCTTCGCGCGCCATCTGAAATGCTCGCTCGCGTTGCAACAAGGCGTCACCGCGATGGGCCTGCAACTGTATGCGCCGGAGAATTGCCGCCTGAATTCGGTGGTCGGCATCGAAGTGCCGGACGGCCTCAGTCCCACCGACGTCTGCGCGCATATCTCGCGGCAGCATCAGGTGGAAATCTCCGGCTCGTTCGGTCTGCCGATCGTGCGTATCGGCCAGATGGGCGAACAGTGCCGCGAGCACAATCTGTTTCGCACCGTGCATGCGCTGGGCCGCACGATGGTCGATCTCGGCGTCAACGTCGATCTGCCGGCGGGTGTCGCGGCGCTCGAGCGCGGCTTGAGCGAAGGTAAATAAGCATTTTCCGACGCGCTACGAATAGCATTCGCAGCGCGTATCTTTTGTGCGATCCAGCACTTTATAGTCCCATTAGAAAGTTTTTTCCCGCCATTATTGCGTTGCAATAAATTAATGCTTCGCAACCTTTTTACATAACAATGGCGAAATCTCCGAAACCCTTACGGAATAAGGCTCTGCGCCTTTCTAAAGGGTTTTCTTCCTTTCTTACTTTCTATTGTTCTCTGTGCGCCGGCGCACGTATCGAGATCAGGCCGAAACGTAAAGTAGGTCAAGGCAAGAGCAGCGCAATGCTCACGCTGCGGTAAATCGCAAGACCATGATTCGACACACGGCGCGTGCCAGGACGTGCCTGCCGCGCTCATGCATGCATGCCGCCGGAACCAAGCTTTAACGCCAAAGCGCCCCCGCGAGGCGACAAAAAAGGATTTCTATCCGATCCGATAATTCGATCGCGTGGAGTCTCGAAGACTGTCTTCGAGGGTCCGCGCACGTACGAAGCAAGGATATCGACACTATGGCGAGCGCATACGACTCAGGTCAATCGGCAGGGGTTATCGTTGGAGCAGAGTTGAACGGACTGGGGGTGGCGCGCTCGCTCGCGCAGGCCCGCGTTCCGGTTATCGCAGTCGATACGAGGACCCGCGCGGCGACGTGGTGCCGACACGTTCATGCGCATCAGGTAAAGAGTTTTGTCGGGAAAATATTCGTTGATGAAATGATCGAACTCGGCAAGCGGTTCGATCGTCTGCCAGTTCTGATTCTGACCGACGAAGACGCGGTGCATGCGGTGTCGGAAAATCGGGCGGCTTTGTCGCACTGGTATCGGTTCCGCCTGCCGGCCGACGACACCGTCAAGATGTTGTCGAGCAAGGCGCGTTTTCACGAATTCGCGCAGCGGCATGGCTTTCCGGTGCCGCGCTCGGTCGTGCTCGACAAGCTTGCCGACATCGAAAGGCTGGCCGAATTGCGCTACCCGTGCGTGCTGAAACCGGACGACAAGCGCAACGTGCTGCGCGGCGAGAAAGAACGCGCGGTGCGCGTCGACATGCTGCAGCATGCACGCGATCGCGCGATCGCGATGCTCGCGACGCCGGGTGGCATCATCGCGCAGGAGTGGATCGAGGGGCCTGACAGCAACATCCACTTCACGCTGTTCTATCGCGGCGCCGACGGCAACATGGTCAGCATGTTCACCGGCCGCAAGGTGTTGAGCTCGCCGCCGGGTGTCGGCAATACCGCGATCTGCGTGGCCGCGCCCGAAGCCCGTGGGACGCTCGAACCGCTGACGCGGCGCTTCGCCGAGCTGGCCGGTTTCGACGGCATGGGCAGCATCGAGTACAAGTGGGACGACAACTACAACGAGTTCGTGATGGTCGAGCCCACGGTCGGCCGCACGGACTGGCAGGAGGAGATCGCGACGCTGTGCGGCGTCAACATTCCGCTTGCCGCGTACCGCCATGAACTCGGCCTGCCATTGCCCGTCGAGCGCCTGAGCCGGCAACCGGTCGCGTGGCGCGCGACGTTTTCCGACCGGCCGCCGCCCGAATTGCTGAGCGAGCGCACGAAAATTTTCGATGGCTATTTCCGCTGGAACGATCCGTTCCCGGCGTTGCAGCACTATGTCGTGATGAATCCGCTGCGACGCATGAAGCGCAGCTGGAAAAAAGCGATCAGGGCGCCCGAGTCGCGTCAGGCCAAAGCCTGACGCTGGCAACGAAAGCCGTTCCCCTGGAGACCAGCATGTCTTTGACCGATACCATCATCATTGGCGCGGGGCCCTACGGGTCATCTCTTGCCGCGCATCTGAAGGCCGCCGGCGTGGATCACCAGATCCTCGGGGAACCGATGGGAGCGTGGCGCAACTACATGCCGCCCGGCATGCTGCTGCGCTCCGAGGCTTTCGCGTCGAGCCTGCACGCGCCGCGCAGCGGCTTTACCGTCGAAGACTACTGCCGCCTGACAGGGCTGCCTTACCAACCGCTCGGCATGGCGCTGCCGCTCGAAACCTTCGTCGAGTACGGGCTGTGGTTCCAGGCGAATCTGGTCGGCGAAATCCAGCCGGTCGACGTGCTCGCATTGCGCCGCGTCGGCGATCAGTTCCAGCTGTCGCTCAGCGACGGCCGCTCGCTCGCCGCGCGCAGAGTCGTGATCGCGCTCGGCCTGAAGGGCTTCGCGCAAACCCCGCCGGCGCTGCGGGACTTGCCGGCGCAATATGCGTCGCATTCGGAGCTGTATGGGAACCTCGAGTGGACGCGCGGCAAGGACATTGCGATCGTCGGCGGCGGGCAGTCGGCGCTCGGGCTGTCCGCGCTGCTCAACGAGCTCGGCGCGCGCGCCCATGTGCTGATGCGCGAGAGCGGCGTGGTGTGGCACGAGCGGCCGCAGGGCGGTCGCAACATCCTGTCGCGCATCAAGGGGCCCGACGCGGGACTGGGGCGCGGCTGGCGCTCGCTGTTCCTGTCCGAGTTTCCCGGCGTGTTCCACATGCTCGATCCGCGACGCCGCAAGCAGATCATGGAGCACACGTACGGCGCGTCCGGCGCGTGGTGGCTGCACGATCGCGTGGTCGGCAAGGTGCAGATCTCGCATCGCACCGTGGTGCGCTCCGCGGCGATCGAAAACGACCGCGTCGTACTGAACGTGCTGAGCGATGGCAAGCAAGCGCGGGTGAGCGCCGATCACGTGATCGCCGCGACCGGTTTCAAAACCGACATGCGGCAGCACGCGTTCCTCTCCAAAGATCTGGCCGATGCGATTTCGAATCAGGGCGGCATGCCCGACCTGACGTCGCACTACGAAACGCGCGTGCGCGGCCTCTATGTGATCGGACCCGCGTGCGCGCACAGCTTCGGGCCCGTGATGCGCTTCGTCTATGGAACCAAGCACGCGTCGCCGACCGTGGCGCGGCACATTATCGGTTCGTTGAAAGCGGGTGCGCGGCAACGCACGTGGGCCGTCGCCCATGCACCCATGCCGGAGCGCTCAGGTGAATAAAACCCAAGCAACGGGCGCGCCTGCGCGCTCGCACCTGTCCGACAGCTACCGCGGGCGCCGCATGAAGCGCTACAAGATGCTCGTGAAGGAGATGCTCGCGGGCTTCGTCCTGATTTCGGGTCTCGCGTGGTTCACGCGCAAGGTGCTGTGGCGCGATCGCGTGGCCGTGCTGCTTTATCACGATCCCGATCCGGACACGCTCGACCGTCACCTGACTTATCTCGGCAAGCTGTGCGAGTTCGTGCCGTTGACCGACGTCAGCGCGCCCGGCCGCGGCCGGCCACGCGTGGCGATCACGCTCGACGACGGCCACGCGGGCAACGCGAAGCTGTTGCCGGTGTTCATCAAGCACAACGTGCGCCCGACGATCTTCCTGTGCAGCCGCATCGTCGGACGGCCGCGCAGTCACTGGTGGCTGCATCCGGGCTCGCTGCGCGTCGGCCATGAACGTCTGAAGCGGATGACGAACGACGAGCGCCTCGCCGCGCTGGCGGCCCAAGGCTACCAGCAGGACGGCGATGACCGGCCGACCGGCCTGTCGATCGAAGCGATGCAGGCGATGCGCGAGCACATCGACTTCCAGGCGCATACGCGCTTCCATCCGATCCTCACGCATTGCAGCGACGCTGAAAGCGAGGCCGAAATCCGCGACAGCCGCCATGAGATCGCGGCGTTGCTGCAACAACCGTGCGAGCACTTCGCGTATCCGAACGGCAATTACGGCGAACGCGAAGTGGCGTTCGTGCGGGCCGCGGGCTTCAAAACCGCGCGCACCTGCGACATCGGCTGGAACGATCAGCACACCGATCCGTACCGGCTGCGCACGATCATCATCGACGATGCGGCATCGACGCTGCGCTTCGCGGCGCAATTGAGCGGCATTGCGCTGTTTCTGCGCTATCTGCGCGAGGGTGGAGGCTGGCGCGGCAAGTTTCCGCAGTTTTGAACAGAGGGAGCGCCTGGACGAAGCGATCCGTCCGGGCAACGCCGTCCGGCTGTTTCGCGAGACGGCACGAGGGGCATACGACAGGAGGGGACATGCAGCGCTGCAGGGTACTGGTGATCAACGATTACGCCCACATGGGCGGCGCGGAAGTGGTCTATCAACAATCGGCCGAGCTGTTGGGCACGCTGCCCGGCGTCGAGGTCGAGCGTTTCGACGATAGCCAGTTTTCCGCGCGCTCGACGATGCTGTCGCGCTCCTGGAACACGACCGCCGCGCGCGCGCTCGAAAAGGCGCTGCATCGTTTCCGGCCGCATCGGCTGATGGTGCACAACTACCACAACGTGCTGTCGCCTTCGATTCTCAGCATGATTGCGCGGCACGAGCGTCAGTTCGGTTATCGCGCGTATCACACCTGCCACGACTATCACCTCGTCTACTACAACCCGTCGCTGCAGTACTTCGACAAGGATAAGCGTCCGATCATTCTGCCGCTCGACGTGCTGCGCACACGCGCGGTCTTCACGTTGCGGCCGACGCCAAAGGGCCTCGTGCACGATCTGATGACGAAGGCGTGGTGGCACGCGGTGCGCGCGGCCTATCAACCCGCGCGCGTGTTCGACAGGATCTTGTGTCCGAGCCTGTTCATGCAGCAGGCGCTGCATCGCGTCGGCATCGAGAATACGGTCATCGTGCACAATCCGTCGGCGGTGCCGAGCGCGATGCCAATCGTCACGGTGCGTGACAAGGAGCGCTTCAACATCGCGTTCGTCGGACGGATCTCGCCGGAGAAAGGCCTGCTGCAATTTCTGACGCTCTGCGAGGCGACGGGCTTCGAGCGCATCAATTGCATCGGCGTGTACGGCGACGGCCCGGACCGCGCGGCGATCGAGCAGCGCTACGCGTCGCTGATCGCACAGCGCAAGCTGATTCTGTTCGGCACGATGCCGCAGCAGCAGTTGTTTCCCGCCATGCGCGAGTTCGCCGATGCGGTGGTCGTGCCGTCGGTGGGCGCGGAGAACGCGCCCCTTGTCGTGATCGAGGCGGCGATGCTCGGTCTGCCGGTGCTGGTTCGCGATGGCGGCAGCATGGCGGTGACCGCGGAATCGGTCGGCAACAAGATCAAGTTCAAGTTCGATCCGGGCAGCCTGAAACAGGCGCTCGGCGAACTCGCCATTCATCTGGCCGATGAGCACAGAAGGTACGACGTCGAAGAATATCTGCCCGAGCATTACGCGCGGCGTCTGGCTGAAATCATGCACATCGGCGAAAGTTCGACGCACGTCGCGCCGTCGCGCCGTCGCGCGCGCTATGCGGATAATCCGCGTCCGGCGCCCTGAAAATAGTCGGCGCTGATTGTGGCAAACGGCGTGTATATCCGTGCCGTTATCGTCGCTTTAAACACGTGTTTTTTATCGCGTGATTTGTCTGAAGCAATCCTGTAGCAATCGGCTTTTGTGTGCGCTGCCGAACGTTGTAAGGACGGGCTCTCTGAATATTATGATCGCCAAGGAAAGGCATTTTATCGAGCGCTGAAGCGCGTGGCTCGACAGAGTAAACGAAGCCGCGGTGACGGCGCGGAGTTGGCGATGACCGGCTCAATGGGTCGGCGAAAAAGCCAGACTCATCAGAACAAAAGCATGTGCATGTCGTGAGCGTTTGCGTGGAAAAACGGCGGACGAGACGCGGCTAATCGGGGCATCTTCGCGACCGGGCCCGGCAGTCAGTTCAAACCAAACAGGAATGTGGCCGCAAGCGGCCACATCGGCGATACGGGGGGTCCAGACGGTGATGCGCTACAGCTCAGCGCACGCTGTACGGATCGGCGGTCTCGGGAGACGCGTAGGTCTGGTCTGAATTCCACAAATCGCTGCCGTAGGGGTCCGCTGAGTTCTTGCCGCGGACAGGCTGTGCAACGCTTGTACGTTTCTGCTTCGGAAGGCTGTTTTTCGTTTGGGTGTACACGTTGGGCGCGACATAGCGGTTCTTTTTAGCGTACGCGAAATCCGACGAGGAGCCGTAGAGCGTGGTGGAACTGGCCGCATGAGGCGTCATCGCGTCGAGTTGCGAGTGTTTGGCGACATAACTCGGCGCATAAGACGAAGAGGCGGCGGACACGATGCTCTGGGCGTAACCCACCTGGGCGCTCAGCAATACGGGCATTACGGCGGCAAGAAGTTTTTTCATTTCGGGATCCGTAAGAAAGCATGTGATGCGATGTTAGGGAAAAGAGCCGACCTCGCATAGGCGCTGTTACACACAAAGGTAGCCGATGTGGCGTAAATCAGCTACCCCCGTCCGATCGAGGCGGTCAGCTCGCTGGACACAGGCGTGACTGGATGCGGCGACGTGCCGGTCCCGGCGCCGAGAACAAGTGGCAAACCGTCGAGACTTTGGGAGAACTCGCATGAACCAAAGCAGTGCACCATTCGATAGCCGGACCAACAACAGCGAACATGCGCCGGCAGGCTTCGCGAATTATCTGGATGCGCTGTACGACAATCGCAAGCTGATTGCCATCACGACGGCCATCGCGGTCGCGCTCGGCATCGCTTATTCGGTGTTCTCCCAACCCGTGTATCGCGCGGACATTCTGGTGCAGGTCGAGGAGAACGCGGGTACCTCGTCCAGGAGCGTGATCGGCGACGTGTCCGCGATGTTCGACGTGAAGACCGCGACGTCAGGCGAGGCACAGGTGATCGGCTCGCGCATGGTGGTGGGCCGCGCGGTCGACAAGCTCAATCTCGACATCGAAGCGGCGCCGCGCTACTTCCCGCTGTTTGGCCGCTGGCTCGCCCGTCATTCCGATCACCTCTCGACGCCGGGACCGCACGGCTACGTGTACGGCGACGAGCGCATCACGGTGTCGAAATTCGACGTCCCCGAAGAGCTATTCGACCGTCCGTTCGTGCTGAAGATGGGCGAGGGATCGAGCTACGAGTTGCAATACGGCAAGCTGAAGCTCGAAGGCACGGTCGGCCAACCGCTGAGCGCGACGACCAACTACGGGCCGCTCACGCTCGTCGTCGACCGGATCGAGGCGAATCCCGGCGCGACCTTCGAAGTGCGGCGCCAGTCCGCGCTGACGACGACCGAAAAGCTGCGCAAGGAACTGACGATCTCGGAAAAAGGCAAGGAATCGGACATCCTCGGCGTGTCGCTCGAAGGCAGCGATCCGAAGAAGATCAGCGCGATTCTCGCGACCATCGCTGGCGAATACGTGAGCCAGAACCTGAAGCGCAAATCCGAGGAAGCGGAGCGTTCGATCCGTTTCCTCGAAATACAGCTTCCGGAAATGCGCCAGCAGCTTTCCGCTTCGGAAACGCGCTTCAACGACTTCCGCGCGAAGCATGGCACCGTCGATCTCGGCGAGGAAGCGAGCAACCTGCTGCAGCTGTCGGTTCAGGCGCAAACGCGGCTCGCGGAACTTCAACAGAAGCGCAATGAACTGCTGACGCGCTTCACCGACCAGCATCCGGCCGTGCAGTCGGTCAACGCGCAGTTGCATGCGGCGCAACAGGAAGCGAAAGATCTCGCGAGCCGGACGCAATCGCTGCCGCCGCTCGAACAGAACGTGCTGCGCCTGCAGCGCGACGTGCAGGTCGGCACCGAGCTCGATACGTCGCTGCGCAATACGCTCGAACAGCTGAAGCTGATCAAGGCGGGTAAGTCCGGCAACGTGCGCATCGTCGACGGCGCCGTCGCGCCCGATACGCCGGTGCGGCCCAAGCCGCTGCTGATCATCATCGGCGCGCTGATGCTGGGCGTGTTCGTCGGCGCGGTGATCGCGCTCGTGCGTCAGCGTCTGTTCGACGCGATCGACGATCCGTACGAAGTCGAGCTGCGCACCGGTTTGCCGGTCTACGCGAGCGTGCCGTTCAGCCGTCAGGAAGAGCGGTTCGCGCACAGCCGTCGCCGTCCGGAATCGAAGGCGCTCGTGCTTGCGGGCGAAGCGGTGATCGATCCGGCCATCGAAAGTCTGCGTGGCTTTCGCACCGCGCTCGAATTCACGATGACCAAGGCGCGCAACCATATCGTGCTGATCACGGGCCCGACGCCGGGCATCGGCAAGTCGTTCGTGTCGCTGAATCTCGCCGCGGTAATCGGTGCGACCGGCAAGCGCGTCCTGCTGATCGACGGCGACCTGCGTCGCGGCTTCCTGCATCGGCATCTCGGCGGCGATCGCGGTCCTGGCCTCACCGATCTGATCCAGGGCGCGTACCGTCCCGAAGAGCTGATTCGCGCGACCCGTTTCCAGGGTGTCGACTTCATCGCGAGCGGCCGCCAGGTGGCGAGCCCGAGCGACGTGCTGTCGAACACACGGCTCGAAGCGGTGCTGCGCCAGGTCGCGACCGGCTACGACGTCGTGCTGCTCGACGGACCGCCGGTGCTGCTCGCCGCGGATGCGGTCCGGCTCGCCTGCGTGGCAGGTACGACGTTCTTCGTCGCGCGTCAGGGTGTCACGGGCATCGGCGAGCTGCGTGAGTCGGTCCGCCAGATGCAGAAGGTCGGCCTGCCGGTGCGCGGCGTGATCATGAACGGACTGCGGATGCGGCCGGGACGCTACAGCTACGGCTACGGACGCTATCGCTACGCGGCCTACATCTACAAACCGTACGACAGATAAGCCCGGGCGCCTGGTTCGCGACGCGCCCGCGGTGCGGGGCGTAGCGCCCGACTGGACCGATCAGAACAGCAACATGGCAATGCGAAGGGATCTTACGGCCGCGCTTGCCGAGCGCATACCGTACAGGCAAGGGACTACTCGGATGAAACAGCTATTTGTCACGCCGTTTCTGCCTCAGAAAAACGCGCCGCAAGCTGGCCACCGTTTGGCCTACGACTACCTGATCAAACTGAGCGCGGAATCGGAGCTCGACGTGCTGATCGTGTCGCGCGTGCCGGTCGACGAACAAGCCATCGAGTTCCGCGCGAACGTGCGCAACGTGTACATCCGGTACGTGAGCCGGTTCGACCTGATTCCGTCGTTCCTCGCGAATCCGCTGACTTTTTCACCGCGCCTGTTCTCGCGCTATAAGCCCGCTATCGGTAAGTTCCTCTGCGAGCTCGTCGACAGGAACCGATACGACACCGTGCGGCTCGAGTTCTCGCAATGCTTTGCGTATGCCCAGAATCTGCGCGAGCGTTTGCACGACCGCGTGAAGATCGTGATGTGCGCGCATGACTTGCAGATCCAGGTCATATTGCGCGTCAAGTCCATCGAAGGATGGCTGTTCACCCGGCAGACCTTCATGCTCGAGCAGCGTCTGCTGAAGCTGGCCGACAAGGTGCTCGTGCTGTCCAGCAAGGACGCGCAGCTGATCAACGGCCTGTACCCCGGGGTCGGCACGTTGCAGGTCGTGCCGATCTCACTGCCGGCGTTTCTGAAGGAAGTGCGGCGCTCGAAAGACACGGTCGAGAAAGGCAACATCCTGTTCTGGGGGGCGATGCAACGCCGTGAGAACGAAGAGGCGCTGCTCAATTTCATCGACACGATTTTTCTGCCGCTGCGCCGGCGTGGTCTGCTACTGAAGCTGTTCGTGGTCGGCTCCGATCCGAGCGACCGCGTAAAGCGCCTGAATAGCGACGATATTTGCGTGACCGGCTTCGTCGAAAATCCGGGCAAGTACTTCGAGTCCGCCGATATCGGCGTGGTGCCGCTGCTGTCGGGCGCCGGCGTCAAGCTGAAGACGCTCGAAATGCTCGCGGCGAAACTGCCGGTCGTCTCGACGCCGCTCGGCGCGGAAGGCGTCGAGCACGACGGCACCTTGCTCAACGTCTGCGAAATCGATGAGTTCCAGGACGTGATCGAGCGCATCTACCGCGGTGATCCGGTCAACGTCAACGCCTCCGTGGCGTATCAGGCCTGACACCATGATCGCAACCATCGCCTATCTGCTGGCCGTCGTGCTGTGTGCCTCGCGCGGCGTGCTCGAGTATCTGATCGGCAAGGACGCCGCCTATCTGATCCAGGTCGGCGGTATCGTCGGGCTGCTCGTGTGGTACATCTCGCCGACGGCGATCGCCGCTTACTTCCGCGACGAAGGACGCCTGTCGTTCGGCTTCCTCGTGGGCATGCTGTTCTCGACCGGGCTGTCGATCGTCGCGACGCTCGCGCTCACCGGTGAGTTCGGGCCGTCCTATCTGTTCGTCTTCATCTTCACGCTGTTCATCTACTTCTACGCGATCTCGAACTATCAGAGGCGCTTCGTGCAGCCGCGCGTTGCCTATGCGGGGCTCGTGCTGATCGCGCTGATCGAGGCGGGTGTCGCGCTCGCGCAGCAGCAGAACGTCTTCCCGATCGATCTGCCCGGCGCGACGTACGGCTTCGACAATCTGCGCGCGCCGTCGCTGACCGGCAGCTACCTGCACTACCCGCTGTTCGTCGCGATTGCCGCGTCGCTGTGCGGCGTCGACTATCTGGTGCGCAAGAACGTGCTGTCGGGCCTCGCGTGCGCGGTGCTCAGCTTCGCGATTTTCTCGGCGCTGTCGCGCAGCGGCATGCTGATCATTCTCGGCACGTTCGGGCTCGCGTTCCTGCAGGCGCCGATCCAGTTCATCACGAGAAACGCGAAACTGATCGTTGCCACCGTGTTCGCGACGATGGCAATCATGATCTTCGGCGTCGCGGTGAGCAGTCAGAACGATAGTGTCGTCAACGTCGGCACCGAACGGATCATAGGCGCGACCGATCTGCAATCGGACGGCAACGACGGCCGCACCGAAGCATGGGAAAAGGCCAAGTCGCTCGTATTGCCGGTCAACGTGATCGCCGGCACGTACTTTGGGCTCGTCACGAACTCGGCACCCGAGCCGGTGAAACAGGAGTTCGGCGTCGTCGAATCGAGCGTGCTGCAGCAGATTCTGAATATCGGCCTGATGGGCGCGATCTTCTATTACGGCGTGCTGATATCGGTGACGAAACTCGCGAGCAGCGCGAGCCGGATTTCGTTGTGCATGTGGGCCGCTTTATTTCAAACGCTCTTCTATCAATCGATCGAAGTGATTCCGTTTGTCTTCATCCTGATGACATTGCCAGTGTTCGATTACGTGGGCGGACCGCGTGCAAACAGCACGTAGCGAACCAGAAGGCAGTGCGTTCCAGATCGTCTGCATCGCGCGGACGAGCAGTGGGTAGTCGGTAGTGCGCGCGAACAGCGCGAAGCAAGGTGCAAGAACCAGAAAGCCGTGTTTGGGGGTAATTCCACAAACACCTGATGTAAAGCAGGAGGTGGGGATGAACCTGAAGGGAATGTTTAGCGTGGTGATCGTCAATTACAACACGCCAAAACTGGTCGGAAATTGCGTTCGCTCCGTGCTTGAACTGTCGATTGCGGATAAGGAGGACATCGTCGTGGTGGACAACGCTTCACCCGACAATTCGTTTTCCTATCTGAGGGAGACGCTTCCGACGGGAGTGAGGCTCGTCAAAACGTCGATCAATCGCGGCTTCGGAGCCGGCGTCAATTTCGGCATGGTCGGTTGTCTGCGCGAACTCGTGCTCGTGCTGAACCCGGACACCTATTTCGTCGATACATCGCTCGAAAACGCGGTGCAGTTGTTCAGAACGGAGAAGGATGTCGGCCTCGTCGGTCTCGATCTGATCTATCCGGATGGCGAGCGGCAGTTTTCCGCGCGGCGCTTTTATTCGGTGCTCGACATACTCGGCCGGCGTTCGCCGCTCGGGCGGCTCGGCGCGTTCAAGCGCCGCATCGACAACCACATGATGCGCGAAGCGTGGGCCGCGGGCACGCCGTTCGAGGCCGACTGGGTGCTGGGCACGGGCTTTATCGTGCGGCGCGCGTTATTCGGCGAACTCGGCGGCATGGACGAACACTTCTTTCTCTATATGGAGGACGTCGATTTTTGCGCGCGCATCTGGCAGGCGGGCTACCGCGTGCTGTGCGTGCCGGGCGCGCGACTCACGCACGAGCATCAGCGTGCGTCGGCAGCGGGCTTCCTGAGCAAAGCGGGGCGCCGGCATATGAACAGCTTGTGGCGTTTCAGCCGCAAGTATCGTGTGCCGCTGTTCAGACCGCCAGGCGTGCAGGGCCTGAGTCGCAGCGCGAAGGCGCGTGCGGTGCCGGTCCCCATGACCGTGAGCGCGCGTCCGGCGGCCGCCGAGCAGGGGCAAAGCATCACGGTGGACTGATGCCTGTCGATGTCTCGACGTGAAAAAAGAACGGAGTAACGCAATGGGGGAAGGCTAGATGAAAACCCGGCGACAGGCGCTCAAGACGTTCCTGCTCGGCGGCCTGGCCGGGGCCAGTGCAAGCACAGCCGATTTGGGCATCGCGCGCGCGACGGGGCACGCGCCGCGCGCGCGCGGCGCGTTCGCGAGTATGGGTAACGGCGCGGGCGACGGCGCCGGCGGCATACTGCGCGTCGCCGCGTCCGTGCCCGAGCGTGCCGCATCGGAACCGGTTGCGCCGAGCTATCTGAAGACGCTCAGCGACATCGTCGCGGGACTCGAGGTCAGCGTCGCGCGCTTCGTCGATCCGCACCGGCTGGCGGCGATCCAGCGCGGCGCGTCCGGTTACGACTGCGGCGCTGAACTCAGGGAAGCGTTCGCGAGCGGTGCGCGCGGGTTGTATCTACCGCGCGGCATCTGGCGTTACACCGGCGACCTGACCACCGCGAACGGCTCGAGACTGCGCGGCGACGGCGGCGGCGAATACGTGGTGATCACCGACATCGCGATGGGGGCGACCGTGCTGGAGAGACAGGACTCGGGCGGCCCGAGGTCGGCGGCGCTGACGCTGGGCGACTCGGCGTTCGTCGAGCATGTGCAGGTGCGGCCCGCGCATTACGACAAGGTCATCTACTACCTCGCCAACTATCCGGCGCACACCGGCAACACGGCGATCGGCATCCACTTCGGTACGTCGGCCGGGGCTAGTCGTTGCACGGCGATCGGTTTTTCGCGCGCGGGCTACGAACTCGGCGTCACCTCGACGCTCGAGCGCTGCTATGCGTACATGTGCGAGCGCGGCTTCTACGCGACCGAGCACACCGACGGCTCGCTGATCAATTGCATCGGCATGTTCTGCCATACGGCCGGCGCCGATATCGTCGACAACTTCTGGCAGGTGATCGGCGGACGCTGGGAATGGAATGCGCGATACGGCGTGATTCTCGGCGCGGAGTCGCTGATCGTCGGCGCGGTGTTCGATCGCAATGGCTTTGCCGGCGTCTATATGAAGAGCGGCAACTGGGGCAAGGTGGTGAACGGCAATTACTTCTCGCGCAACGGTTGCGGCGGCGACGGCAAGATCGGCCGCTGGAAATTCTCGACGCGCGGCCATCCGTCGTACCTCGATGTGCCGCCCGGTCAGAGTTGCCACATCCAGATCGATTACCAGCAGGGGGCGACGATCGTCGGCAATCGCTACCGCCCCGGCCAGGACGACGAGAACGCCGGCTGCGACGGCCCGCAGTTCGTGTATGGCAGTTCGACCGCGCCGGGCAGCACACCGCTCGACGGCATCACGATTCAGGGCAATTTCGGCGATCGCGCGGGTGACACGATCGTCGGTTACGCCAAGGCGTATCCGGGCGGCGGCGCGATCGCGGGCGGCAAGGACGCGAGCCTCGTGCATGCGCTGAATCTCGGCGTCGGCTACGAACGCGGCGGCGTCGCGGCGGCGCTGCATTGCGGAAACCAGACCGTGTCGCAGGAGACGACGCGCATCGCGATCAACGTGCTGCGCTCGACCTCGGGCCGCGTGGTGTTGCGCGCGGCCACACGCGGCCATGCTCTACTCGCCGAAATCCTGTTCGCAACCGACGCAACCGACGCCAACTACAAGACCGTGGTAAGCAATCTGATCGGCAATGCGGTGAAGAGCGCGGTGTTGAACGCAAATGGCGAAGACGATCGCTACAACAAGATCGATATCGCACTAAGTGAACCTGCTTTCGTGTCGTATTCTGTTTTTTCGACCTGAGTTTTAACCGCCTACTGCAAACAGGACGATTGTGTCGACGAGAAACGTCATCATCGCGCTGTATTCGGTGTACGCACTGAACTACGTGCTGCCGCTCGTTACGTTGCCGTATCTGTCGCACGTACTTGGGCCGGCCGGGTTGGGCGTGATCGGTTACGCGCAATCGATTTCGCAGATTCTTCTCGTCATCGTCGACTTCGGCTTCGGCCTGTCGAGCGCGCGCAAGGTGGCGGTGCACATCGATAACCCGGAGGTCGTGAACCGCATCTACTGGTCGACCACGATCGGCCGCGCGATTCTCGCGTTGCTGTGCTCGCTGGTGCTGGTCGGCTGGGCCTTCGCCGCGCACATGTCGCCGCAGGAGCGCGGTGCGACGCTGCTGGGCTCGCTCGTGATCTGGGGCGGCGTGCTGACGCCCGGCTGCTTCTACGAAGGCACGCAGCGCCTGCCGGTGCTCGCGGGCACGCTGCTCGCGACGCGCGTGGGTCTGCTGATTCCGCTGTTCCTGTTCGTGAGGACTCGCGACGACGTGATGCTCGCGGCCGCTCTGCAATATGCGCCGACCTTCGTGTGCGGCGTGATCCTGATGGGCGCGCTGATCTGGAAGCGCGAGATCCTGCTGAGCGTGCGGGTCAGTTGGGCCGACGTGATGGCCGAGGCGAAAGAGGCGTATCACATCTTTCTCGGTTCGGCGCTGACGTCCGTGTACATGTACGCGAACGTGATCATGCTGCGCATGATCAGCGGCCCGGGCGCGGTCGGCTATTACGTGGCGGCCGAGCGACTCACCAACGCGCTACGCGCGTGCACGGCGCCGGCCATCCAGGCGTTCTTTCCGAAGATCTGCGTCGCTTACGAGCGCAACGACATCGCCTATATCCACAAGGTCAACCGCGGCTTCATGGTCGCGTTCGCGGCGTCGGCGGTGCTGATTCTGGTCGGCTTTACGGTGCTCGGCGAATGGTTCGTCGGACGTTTTCTCGGCGAGGCATTCGGCGAGACGTTCCGCATTTTGCGCATTCTCGTGTTCGTGCCGGCGATCGTCGGCATGACGACGACCCAGGTGATGCTGACGATCATCGCGTCGGGCAATCAGTCGTTGCTGAAGCGGATCTATATCTACGGCGCGCTGTTCCATCTGGTGCAGGCACCGATCAGCATCTACTTCTGGGGCGGTGTCGGCACCGCGTGCTCGGTGGCCGCGACTGAGCTGTTCATGCTGATCGGCGTGTACAACGTGTCGAGCCGAATCAATCACGGCCAGATCGCGGTGCGCGCGCAGACGACGATCAAGCAGGAGATGGCGGCGGAGAGAGATTAGCCGCGAGGATGAGAGGGATCGAATGGCCGCGGCGCGCGTCGTGAAGACTTTGCGCGTCGCGGCCTTGTTGCGTCAGCGCCGCGCGTTCGTTGCGCGCGTTCACTGCGAGTGCTTACTGCGCGGTAGACAGACCGGTTACTTTCGCGTTGCGCAGATACAGCACCGTCGACAGCACGACCGCCGCGGCAGCCGCGATCGCGGCAAACAGGAACACCGAGCCGTAACCGAACTCGCCGGCGATATACCCCGCCAGCGGCCCGGTAATGCCGAGCGACAGATCGAGAAACACCGAGTACGCGGACAGCGCTGCGCCGCGGCTCGCCGGCGGCACGAGCCCGACCGCCTCGACGCCGAGCGCCGGAAACACCAGCGCGAAGCCAAAGCCGGTCAGCGCGGCGCCCGCGAGCGCGATGTGCGGCTCGGGCGCGAGCCACAGCATCAACAGACCCGCGCATTCGAACGAGAACGACGCGATTGCGACACGAAAGCCGCCGTAGGTCTTGATCGTGTTCGCGAACAGCAGGCGCGCGCCGATGAACAGCGTGCCGAACAGCGTCAGCGACAGCGCCGCATTCGGCCAGTGCTTCGCCGCATAGAACAGCGTGATGAAGGTCGCGATCGAACCGAAGCCGGCCGAGCCGAGCGCGAGACCCATACCGTGCGGCAGCACGCGCGTCAACACGCTGCGATACGACATCCGCTCGCCGTGCACGACCGGCACCGGCGCGATCAGACGCGCGAGGTAATAGCCGAGCCCCGCGAGCGCGATCACCAGAATGCCGAGCGCGGTAAAGCCGATCGAGCGCGAGATCATCACGCCGAGCGGTGCGCCGATCGCGAGTGCCCCGTAGGTCGCGATGCCGTTCCACGAAATCACGCGGGCGTTGTTGGAGGTGCCGACCCGGCCGATTCCCCACAGGATCGCGCCGGTGCCGCACAGGCTCTCGCCGAAACCGAGCACGAGCCGGCTGCACACGAGCAGTGCGAGGCTCAGCCCCGGCCAGCGACCGGTCAGCGCGGCGAGCAACAGCAGCACACCGCTCGCGCCGCAGCCGAGCAGACCGATCGACACCGTGCGCTTCGGCCCGAGCGTATCGGCCGAGCGGCCCGCGAGCGGCCGCGACGCGAGCGTCGCGAGGTACTGCACGCTGATCGCCGCGCCGGCCAGCACCGCGCTGTAGCCGAGGTCGCCGTGCACGTAACCGGGCAGCACCGCGAGCGGAATACCGATCGCGAGGTAGCAAAGAAAGGTGAAAAAGACGACCGGAATGATCTGCAGGGTCGTTGCAAATTCGCTGCGGGCGGACGCGGAGTCGGTGGACATCGGGAAAACGAGACTTGAATTCGGCGGGAAGGCGTGATTCTCCCATGGAACCGATTCCCTTGCAGGGTTTGCCTAAAAAATGGGACGAATCAAGGGCGGGTCATATCGCGCGAACAATATGTCCCCCATGCGATTCAGGCTATGGGTTAGGTTTATTGACGGTGATAGCTTTCAAACCATCGACGCGGCGTGTCCGCGCGAACACGCAACAGACGAGAGCACCGAGACATGACCGAGCCGATTCGTTTCTATCACCGCAACGCGATCCGCGAAATCGAGGACGCGCCCGTCACCCGCACGGTGCTGCAGTATCTGCGCGAGGACGCGCATTGCACCGGCACCAAGGAGGGCTGCGCCGAAGGCGACTGCGGCGCCTGCACCGTCGTGATCGGCGAGCGCAATCCGGCGGGCGGCGTCGAGTTCAAGGCGGTCAACGCCTGCATCCAGTTCGTGCCGACCCTCGACGGCCGCGCGCTCTTCACGGTCGAAGACCTGCGCCAGCCGGACGGCTCGCTGCATCCGGTGCAGCAGGCGATGGTCGACTGCCACGGCTCGCAGTGCGGCTTCTGCACGCCGGGCTTCATCATGTCGATGTGGGCGCTCTATGAGAAGCACGGCCACGAGCATGGTTGCGCGAACCGCACGGTGCCGTCGCGCGAGGCGATCGGCAATGCGCTGACCGGCAACCTGTGCCGCTGCACCGGCTACCGGCCGATCGTCGACGCGGCCGAGCGTATGTTCGACGCGCCCGCGCCGCGAGCGCCAGTCGACGTAAAGGCGCTCGCCGACACGCTGGCGACGCTCGAACGCCGCGACACGTTTCAGTACGAGCACGCGGGACAGCGCTTCGCCGCGCCCCGCACGGTCGCGGCGCTCGCGCGGATCAAACAGCAGGAACCGGCCGCGCGCCTGCTCGCGGGCAGCACCGACATCGGCCTGTGGGTCACCAAGCAGATGCGCGAGCTCGGCGACCTCGTCTACGTCGGACAGATCGCCGAGCTGCAAAAGCTCGAAACCAATGACGACTGGATCGAGATCGGCGCCGGCGTCAGCGTCGAAAAAGCGTATGCCGAGATCGCGAAGCAGTACCCGGAGCTGACCGAAATGTGGCAGCGCTTCGCGTCGCTGCCGATCCGCAACGCCGGCACGCTCGGCGGCAACATCGCGAACGGCTCGCCGATCGGCGATTCGATGCCGGGGCTGATCGCGCTCGGCGCGCGCGTGATCGTGCGGGGCGGCGACATCGAGCGCGAGATGCCGCTCGAAGAGCTGTACCTCGCGTATCAGAAGAAGGACATGGCCGGGCACGAGTTCGTCGTCGGCCTGAAGGTGCCCGCGCGCGGCGGTGCGCGCGCGAACCTGCGGTTTCGTACCTACAAGCTGTCGAAGCGCTTCGATTCGGATATCTCGGCCGTCTGCGCGGCGTTCTCGTTCATCGCCGACGGCGACGCGATCCGCGAGCCGCGCATCGCGTTCGGCGGCATGGCCGCGACGCCGAAGCGCGCGCTCAATGCCGAAGCTGTGCTGCGCGACGCCGAATGGCACGAGGCGACCGCGCAGGCCGCGATGCTCGCGCTGGGCACCGACTACGCGCCGCTCACCGACATGCGCGCGACTAGTGACTACCGCCTCGAAGCGGCGAAGAACACGCTGTACCGCTTCTGGCTCGAAACGCGCGCGCGGCAGCCGCTGCCGAAGAGCGCGCTCGACGTGCGCGCGGTCGCGCCGGCCGGCGCGAGCGCCTGAGCGCCGCGCGTTCAAGGATACGGAGAACACAACCATGAACCAGCAAGCCGAACCGTTCCTGAAAGAGGTTCAAGAACTCGACGACTTCACCCAGGTGCACGTGTCGCGTCCGCACGAGTCCGCGCATCTGCACGTAAGCGGCCGCGCGACCTACACCGACGACATTCCCGAGCTGGCCGGCACGCTGCACGCGGCGCTGGGGCTGTCGTCGAAGGCGCACGCGAAGATCGTCTCGATCGCGCTCGACAAGGTGCGCGCGACGCCCGGCGTCGTCGCGGTCTTCACCGCCGACGACATCCCCGGCGACAACGACGTCGGCCCGATCGTTCATGGCGACGATCCGATCCTCGCCGACGGCGTCGTGCAATACGTCGGCCAGCCGATGCTGATCGTGGTCGCGACGTCGCACGAGGCGGCGCGTCTCGGCGCACGGCGCGCCGAGGTGGTCTACGAGGAACTGCCGGCGGTGCTGAGCGCGCAGCAGGCGCGCGCCGCGAACCAGTTCGTGCTGCCGCCGATGAAGCTCGCGCGCGGCGACGCCGGCACGAAGATCGCGCGTGCCGCGCATCGCGAGGCCGGTGAGATGTGGCTCGGCGGCCAGGAGCAGTTCTATCTGGAAGGGCAGATCTCGTACGCGGTGCCGAAGGACGACGACGGCATGCACGTCTACTGCTCGACCCAGCATCCGACCGAAATGCAGCACCTCGTCGCGCACACGTTAGGCGTTGCATCGCATAACGTATTGATCGAATGCCGGCGCATGGGTGGCGGTTTCGGCGGCAAGGAATCGCAGTCGGCGCTGTTCGCGTGCTGCGCCGCGCTCGCCGCGTGGAAGCTGCTGTGCCCGGTCAAGCTGCGCCCGGATCGCGACGACGACATGATGGTGACCGGCAAGCGCCACGATTTCCACTACACGTACGAAGTCGGCTACGACGCAGAGGGCGTGATCGAAGGCGTCGCGGTCGACATGACCTCGCGCTGCGGCTTTTCCGCCGACCTGTCGGGCCCGGTGATGACGCGCGCGCTGTGCCACTTCGACAACGCGTACTGGCTGTCGGACGTCTCGATCGACGGCTTCTGCGGCAAGACCAACACGCAGTCGAACACGGCGTTTCGCGGCTTCGGCGGCCCGCAGGGCGCGTTCGCGATCGAGTACATCCTCGACAACGTCGCGCGCTCGTGCGGCGTCGATGCGCTCGACGTGCGCCGCCGCAATCTCTACGGCAAGACCGAGCGCAACCAGACGCCGTACGGCCAGGTGGTCGAAGACAACGTGATTCACGAGCTGATCGACGAGCTCGAAGCGACCAGCGACTATCGCGCGCGCCGCAAGGAGATCGACGCATTCAACGCGAACAACGAGATCCTGAAGAAGGGCCTGGCACTCACGCCGGTCAAGTTCGGCATCGCGTTCAACGTCACGCACTTCAACCAGGCCGGCGCGCTCGTGCATATCTACACCGACGGCTCGGTGCTCGTGAACCACGGCGGTACCGAAATGGGCCAGGGGCTGAACACGAAGGTCGCGCAGGTCGTCGCGCATGAACTCGGCGTCGGCTTCAACCGGATTCGGGTGACCGCGACCGATACCAGCAAGGTCGCCAATACGTCTGCGACGGCCGCGTCGACCGGGTCCGACCTGAACGGCAAAGCCGCGCAGGACGCCGCGCGCCAGTTGCGCGAGCGGCTTGCCGCGTTCGCGGCCGAGCGCTTCGGCGCGGGCAGCGTGAACCCGCGGGACGTGCGCTTCGCGCATGATCGCGTGATGGTCGGCGAGGTCGCCGTGCGGTTCGAGGAAGTGGTCGCGAAGGCTTATCTCGCGCGCATCCAGTTGTGGTCCGACGGCTTCTACGCGACACCGAAGCTCTACTGGGATCAGTCGAAGCTGCAAGGACGGCCGTTCTACTACTACTCGTATGGCGCGGCGGTATCGGAAGTCGTGATCGACACGCTGACCGGCGAAATGCGCGTGCTGCGCGCCGATGCGCTGCACGATGTCGGCGCCTCGCTGAATCCGGCGCTCGACGTCGGCCAGGTGGAAGGCGCGTTCATTCAGGGCATGGGCTGGCTCACCACCGAGGAGCTGTGGTGGGACGCGGGCGGCAAGCTGATGACGCACGCGCCTTCGACGTACAAGATCCCGACCGTCAACGACGTGCCGCCGGTTTTTAATGTCAGGCTGTTCAGGAACCGTAACGCGGAGGACAGCATCCATCGTTCGAAGGCGACCGGCGAGCCGCCGCTGCTGCTGCCGTTCTCGGTGTTTTTCGCGGTGCGCGACGCGGTGTCGGCGGTCGGCGGCCATCAGGTCAATCCGCCGCTCAATGCGCCCGCGACCAGCGAGGAAATCCTAAAGGCGGTCGGCGCGGTGCGGGCCGCGACGGCGGCCGCGCGGCAGGCGTGATGGCGACTGGCAAACGAGTTGGGAGCGCAATATGCAAGCACGCCTGAATTATTGTCCGGGCGGGACCGGGTCCGAGCTTGCACCGCGGCCGGCGCCGATGCACATCGTGCTGTTCGGCGCGGGACACGTCGGCCATGCGCTCGCGCATCTGCTTGGCAGCCTGCCGTGCGTGGTCCAGTGGGTCGACGAACGCGACGAGCTGTTCCCCGACGAAACGCCGCCCAACGTGCAGGTCGAAGCGACCGACACGCCCGAGGCGATCGTCGACGCGGCGCCGCCCGGCGCGTGGTTTCTGGTGATGACGCACAACCATGCGCTCGATTTTTCGCTGGCCTCGCGCATCATGCGACGGCGTGATTTCAGCTACTTCGGCATGATCGGCTCGAACACGAAGCGCGTGAAGTTCGAGCGGCGACTGCTCGAACGAGGCGTGGAGTTGGAGCGGCTCGCGCAGATGACCTGCCCGATCGGCGTCGAAGGGATCGTCGACAAGGCGCCCGCCGCGATCGCGATTGCGGTGTGCGCGCAACTGCTGCGACTGAGGACACGGCAGGCCGCGACGGTTCATGCTTTGGGGTACGCCGCGAACCACGTCCGCGCAACGGAGCAGATCACGGTTTAAGCCATACGGCGCAACGGGGGCTTGCGCGCGACCAGCTCACCCGACACCTCGGACATCAACGTCCTCAGCCAGCCGATATCGCTCGGCCGATCCGGCTGCGGATGCCACAACTGATAGCAGCGGATGCGCGGAAACGCGATCGGCACGTCGACGACCGCGAGCGGCAACATGCTCGCGTAGTGCATCGCGAAACGCCGCGTCGTCGTGAAGATCAGATCCGATTGCAGTAGCGTCTGCGCGACGAGCCCGAAGTAGGGCAGCGTCGCGACGATGCGCCGGCTCGCCTTCGCCCGCGCGAAGCCGGTATCGATCGCGCCGCCGCGCGCGCCGCTGTAGGGTGTCGGCGCGAGATGCGGCGCGGCCAGATAGGCTTCGCGGGTGAGCGGCTCGTGTGTCAGCGGATGGTCCGCGCGCATCATGCACACGACGGTATCGGCGAACAGGTCGCTGCGCTCGAAGCGCGGATCGGGCTTCGGCCAGTTGCCGATCACCAGATCGAGTTTGCCGGCGTCGAGCGCGGCCGAATGATCGAGCAGCGGCCCCAGCGATTCGATTTCGAGCCGCGCATGCGGCGCCGCTTCGCGAAACCGCGCGATCACGGTCGGCATGAAGAAGTCGTTCAGATAGTCGGGCGCGGCGACGCGAAAAGTGCGGCGCGAGCGGCCCGGGTCGAAATCGCCATGCGGCGTCGCGACGAAATCGACATCGCGCAACACGCGCTGCGCGGCCGCGAGCAGCGACTCGCCGTATTCGGTCGGCACCATGCCCGACTTGCCGCGCACCAGAATCGGATCGCCGAGCGTTTCGCGCAGCTTGCGCAGCGCGGTGCTGATCGCGGGCTGGGTCTGGTTCAGCCGCAACGCGGTCTGCGTGACGCTGCGCTCGACGAGCAGCGTGCGCAGCACGCGCACGAGCCAGATATCGAGTGAGGCGGCGGTGTCGTCCATGATCGAAGCGTGGTGGCGCGGGCGCTGCCGATGAGCTCGCCGCGCGGCGCGCGCGTGGGGTGCGAAAGCTTAACCTTAGAGCGTGTTAGGCACTTTTCATAATCGGTGCAGCATGAACGAGCATAAGCATGGCGAAGACGACGAAGTGCAGGCCTGCCAGGGTTTCGG
>NZ_JACHDM010000015.1:0-166190 GCF_014201065.1 Paraburkholderia sp. Cpub6 | reverse complement strand
CCCGAAACCCTGGCAGGCCTGCACTTCGTCGTCTTCGCCATGCTTATGCTCGTTCATGCTGCACCGATTATGAAAAGTGCCTAACACGCTCTAAGGCGATGGAGAAGAATGTGAATTTTGCAAAGCAGCTTGTGGGTTGTCCCGAGCACTTCGTAGAAAGCAAGTTTTTTCGATCCAATAATCGAGTGGACGCTGGAGGCGGATCCCCAGTGGAATCAGAGCTGGATTTAGCAAGTATCTCCACGGCAGGTGTTAATCCCGCGTTTAGTGAGGGTGACGAATTCTGCGATGTTCATCCGTTTAGCGGGTTTGCTGCATTCATGGATTGATTGTGTTGATGGCACCCGAGAATCGTCGGTTAGGCGGGATGGATATTTCCTTTTGATTTGAATGAACCTGGCACATTTCAATTTAACAGGGCATCGATAAAATCGAAGTGGTCTTTTTGTTGCGTGAAAGCTTGATAAATAACAAGCTCGTTTGCGATAAAATGGAAATATGATGAGTGCACGCCTCTATTATCAAATAGTAAATCTGGAGCAGGCGCATATCGAGGTGCGCGGCGCAGCAAAAGCATATATCGAATCGATTTTTGAGGATGACGATGCAGCGCTGCGGTCCGGTTCTCGCGACACAACAATTCCCTGCGTAAATGCAAGCGATCTGATCGCGCGGCTGAACGCGCGCGCTGCGCACTGGCAGTCCGATCAACTGGCCCGCCATCCGATCGCGTGCACGTCTGCTACTGTTCGCTTCGTCTCAGCGCAATATGCGCCAGTGGGACTCGCACCGGGCTGCGTGCTGCAGAACGTGGTGCACGTAGCAAACTGTCATGAGCCGTTGCCTGCGCATGCGCATGCGGCGCACCTGTGGCATGCCGGCGATTTTTCCCTCGCGCGCAATCATGCTTGCCTTTACCGTCAATTGCTCGAACATACCGGCCAGTATCTGCCGACGATCGATTCGCCGATGTTCGCGGAGCAGGCCGAACTGCTGTCGACATCGACGGACCTAGCGGCTTGCTGGCTGGCGTTGTCGCTGAGCCCCAGCGCATATGGTCCTGAAATTCTCGGCGCGGCGCTGTTTGAGTTGCAAGTCCCGATTTCGCCGGTCGTCGACGCATTGCTACGCGCCTGCGACGCCACACGTGGACACCCGTACCTAACGGCGCGGCATGATGCATCCAGGCAGGCCGCGCAACGCCACATCGAGCATGCGATAGGCCGGATGCTCGGCGAGCCGGGCATCGACTCGTCAGCCGCGGTGGCGCGCATCGAACGCGGACACCGCATGTCGATGCATCTGCAGGGCGCGTGGCACGCCGCAATCGCTCGCCACGTGCGCGAGCGTCTGCTCGATCCGACGGTCGCGATGGTCGAACTGATCCGCCGAAAATCCCGCTTCGCGGTGGGTTACCACAATCGGCTCAAACTCGCGGATCGTCCATTCGACGACTACGTAGTGCAGGATCCCGAGCATTTTGTCCGCGATCTCGCACACTCGCGCTGGATTGTGCGCGGCCATCCCGAACAGAGCCTGTTGCTGACCAGGCTGGTCGCATTTGGCGGCCCGATGTTTCGTGTGTTTTCCGGCGAAGAACTTGATGTGATGCGCGCGTGGATCGCATCGCTGCCTGTCGGCGCGTCGGCAGGGCCCTCCACGAATAGCTCGCGAGTTACGACATCAACTCCATACGCCCAATCTGTGCCGCGCGAGCATCGCATCGCCGAAAGGGAACCCGTGCGCGCCGCGAGTGGGAAGGTGGGTCCGCGCGAGCTGTATCACCGGCTGCTTAATCACGAGAACAACTCGACAGTCTTCGACGACGCTCGAGCATTCGCGGAAACTTGGCTCGCGCGTGCAGCCGGGATCGCCGAACGCGGTCCGGATGCGCTGCCATTCGCGGACTACACGCATGAACGTCTGCGGCATTGGTTCGAGGACCGGGCGCTTCATCAGGCGCAGTCGTATGCAGGCCCCGGACAGGACATCCACAAGCCGCGCGAACAGGTGGTTGAGGAGGCCGTACAGCTCTGCCCGATGATCTTTGTCGACGGCGGCTGGGTGCAGCGTTGGACCAACGCCGGGCATGTGGAGACTGGCATCGGCACGTTGCTCTACAAGATCTTTTCTGACGAGATCGGCAACGGCGACACGCAACTGAATCATCCGAATATTTATCGCGACTTGATGCGGCAGATGGGTATCGATCTGCCTGATTTCAGGAGCCGCGCATTCGCAATGAGCGAGCTGTTCAGCGAGGCTGCTTTCGAAGTGCCCGCGTTCTGGCTGTCGATCTCTCAGTTTCCACGCCGCTTTTTGCCGGAAACGCTCGGGCTGAATCTGGCGATGGAGCTGTCGGGAGTTGGAGGCGCGTACCGCACCGCGCGCGACGAACTTCGCCACTACCAGTTCGATACCCGCTTCGTCGATCTGCACAACACGATCGACAACGTTTCCACCGGGCACTCCGCCATGGCACTACAAGCGATCGAACTATATATGGACGCAGCGCTGGCCACGGCCAGCCTGGCAGCATCGAGCACGCAGTGGCGACGTGTATGGACCGGCTTCCGTGCGCTCGCGATTCCGCGACGCAGCTGGAAGGAAGTGTTCGCGAAGCCGACGTATACCGTTTGACGATTCACGCGCCGCACATTGAAAAAGGGATCTGAGAGTGAGTTCATATGTCATTGGCGTTTCGTTCGGTTATCACGATAGCGCGGCTGCGATTGTCCGCGACGGCGAGATCGTCGCCGCGGCGCAGGAGGAGCGCTTCACCCGGATCCGGCACGATCCGGGCTTTCCGCTGAATGCGCTGCGCTACTGTCTGCGCGAGGCCGGCGTCACGCTCGCGGATGTCTCTGCGATCTTCTACTACGAGAATCCGGTCAAGAAGCTTGGTCGCATAGTGTCGACCTACTTCGCCTTCGGTACGCGCGGCTTCGGGTCGTTCATTTTGGACGTGCCGGACTGGCTTACCGGCAAGGTATTCGTCAAACAGCTGATTCGCCGGGAACTTGAGAACGGCTTTGGGACGTCCTCGCGTATTCCCGCGGTCCATTACATCGATCACCATGTGTCGCATGCATCGGCGGCGTTCTTCCCCGGTCCGTTCCCGGAAGCAGCCGTGCTGTGCGTGGACGGCGTCGGCGAATGGGCGACCACCAGCGCGTGGGTTGGTGAGCGGAACACACTGCACCCGGTCTGGGAGATCCGCTTTCCCCATTCGCTCGGCCTGTTGTACTCGGCGATGACCTACTTCTGTGGGTTTAAGGTCGATTCGGGCGAATACAAGTTGATGGGGCTCGCGCCGTATGGAAAGCCAGTCTACTACGACATGATCCTCGACAACCTGATCGACCTGAAGCCGGACGGCAGTTTCTGGCTGAACATGAAGTACTTTGACTACGCAGTCGGCAACTGCATGGTCACCGACGAGTTCGCGACGCTATTCGGCGGGCCTCGCCGCGAATCCGAGAGCCGCATCACGAAGCGTGAGTTCGACCTCGCCGCGTCGGTGCAGCGCGTGCTCGAGGAAGCGATGTTGCGCATCGGCCGCACGATACGCAAGCAGACGGGCCAGCGCAATCTGTGTCTTGCGGGCGGCGTCGCGCTGAATTGCGTCGCGAACGGCAAGCTGCTCGAAGCGCAGGTCTTCGACCGAATCTGGGTGCAGCCCGCCGCCGGCGATGCAGGTGGCGCGCTTGGCGCGGCGCTTGCGGGCTGGCATGTGCAGATGGGGCACGCTCGTACGCTCGGATCGACGGACCGGATGAAAGCGACGTTGCTCGGCACGTCCTATAGCAATGCGGAGATCGAGGTCGTTCTCAACGGCCACGGTGCGGTGTTCGAGCGGCTCTCCGACGAAGCTCTGCCGGCTCATGTCGCCGGATTGCTCGCGGAGGGCAATGTGGTCGGCTGGTTTCAGGGCCGCATGGAATTTGGGCCGCGGGCACTGGGCGCGCGCTCGATTCTCGGCGATCCGCGCAACCAGACGATGCAAAGCGTGATGAATCTCAAAATCAAGAACCGCGAGTCGTTCCGGCCGTTCGCGCCGGCCGTGCTGGAGGAACACGCGAAAGAGTGGTTCAGTCTGGACAGCGCGAGCCCGTACATGTTGTTCGTCGTCGATGTCCAGCCCACGCATCGCAAGCCGGTCAGCGCGGCGCAGCAAACGCTGACTGGCATTGATCTGCTTAACTGCGTGCGCTCGTCGATTCCCGCCGTCACGCACGTCGATTTCTCGGCGCGCGTTCAGACGGTGGGCAAGGACGCGAATCCACGCTTCAGGCAGCTTCTCGAAGCGTTCCATCAACAAACGAACTGTCCGGTCCTCGTCAACACGTCGTTCAACGTGCGCGGGGAGCCGATCGTCGAGACACCGTCGAATGCTTATCTTTGCTTCATGCGCACCCAGATGGATTACCTCGTGGTGGGCAACTACGTGCTGCGCAAGGTCGATCAGCCGGACCTAGTGGAGGAGGGCGACTGGCGCACCGAATTCGCACTTGACTGAACCGGGGCATCGTCGCCCTGTATTCACACACTTTTATTCTTCGGGTCGTCCATGAAAATGGTCTTCAGAGTTGTGTTGCTTGTCGTTTTCACGTTGTCGTTTTTTATCTTCGTCGTTCCGGTCGGAGCATGTTCGCGGCTGGTCTCGGACAAGCTCCGTTTGCGCAAGCACGAACGGGCGTCAACCTACTTTCATCTGTTTCCGACCGCCCGGACGAACGGTGCGCGCCTTCACCAAGGCAGCGTAAGGCAGTTCACGAGCCGCAATTCCTGACATCGAGACGAGGAGGCTGAATGGACAGGCGCGTATTGACGCACGATGAGGCGGTTCGCGAGGTGTACCGGTTGACGCCGCAGATCCGCGAGTATGACGAGTTTATGTATCTCGGCGTGCGCTGGTTGCCGTACACGATGTTCTTTCATCACAAGAACTACCGGTCCGACGTGATCAACACGGACGATCTGGGCTTCCGGCTCAGCACATTCGGCGACGTCTGCGATGTGAGTGTGGCCAATCTATCGAAGGGGCGATCGGTCAACCTGCTGGTCGGTGGCTCTACCGCGCTGGGCACGGGCGCGACGGCAGATTCGCATACCGTCGCCTCACGGCTCGCGGCGTGGACCGGCGAGCCATGGTTGAATTTCAGCGGACGGGGCTATAACGCGGTCCAGGAGGTGCTGATGTACATGATGCATCAGCACCGCTTCGAGCAGATCAATCACATCGTGGTGTTGAGCGGCATCAATACACTCGCGCTCGAAGGGCAGCCCGACGAACTCGCCACCGACCACGGACGTTACTACTACTCGTTCGAGTACCAGCACTACATGAACCGGTACAACGATGACCTGAAACGGCGCGCGCGAACTTACGCGTCGACGCTGGACGGCCGCGAGAAGAACTTCATCTCCCGATATATCAACCGGTTGCTGTCGGAGGACAACCCTGCGGACGTCGTGATCACCGACGACGGTACCGACACCGATGCGCGGGTCAAACGTGCGGCTTGGGTCGTGTCGAACGCGATGAAGCAGTGGCAGCAGTTACTGGCCGGAACGGGCACGAAGCTGAGTTTCGTTTTACAACCGATGTCGTCCTGGACCCGTGATCACCTGACGTTGGACGAGGCGGACATCTTTCACGCGATTGACAGTTGCCCGAACAATTTCTGGCGACTCTTTGCGAGGATCCTCGGCAAGGAGATTCACGCCCCGTTTGCCGACGGCATACACGAGGTCTGCGAGACGCGGAAGATCGGTTTTGCGGACATGAACGTGCTGCTGCGCGACTCGCCGGTCATCGACGACTACCTGTTCGTCGACCGCGTGCATTTCAACGACAAAGGCTACGACGAAGTAGCGCGCCTGATCGCCAACAAGGTGCTTTAACGGCTTGCCTGAAGTTGCAACTGGAGGAATTCATGAAACAGCAGACGAAGAAAGCTGGCCCGCTCGCGATCATTGCCGCGTTGTTCCGCAAGCTGTTCCGGAAGAGAAAGAAGAAGCAGGAAAGTTCGATCTATCCGCTTCGCTGAGCGCACAGAACAGGCTGGCGAGGCGCCTCCGCGACCGACGGGGCGCCGCGATGCTCATTTCATCCGGGGACAGTGAGCGCCCCATCTCAACAAGGACAGGAGTCCCGTGAAGATTTTTGCTATGAAGCCAGGCCATGATGGCGCCATCGCGCTGGTCGATGCTGCGAGCGGCAAGCTGGAATGGTCGTTCGAGCCGGAGAAGGACAGCTTTCCGCGCTATGAGGTTTTCAATCCGTCGCAGTTCGTGTTTGCTGCCGAGCAACTTGGCGCGATGCCGGATGTATTTGCCGTGAGCGGTTGGGGCAAGGGCTCGATGGCCGCGAACGCGCCCATCGGCGCCGGCTACTACGGACACGGCAGCGGAGCGGTCCAACATCACCGTACGACGATGTTCGGTGCGAATGTAAACTATTTCACCAGCAGCCATGAACGCTCGCACATCTGGTGCGCGTATGGCCTGTCGCCTTTCGAGCAGGGCAAGCCGTGCTATGTACTCGCATGGGAAGGCGCGCTCGGCGACTTCTATCTGGTCGACGAAAAGCTGGACGTGCATCACGTCGGCCGCGTAATGATCACGCCGGGCAACAAGTACGCGTTTCTGTACGCGCTCGCGGACCCCACGTTCACGTTGCCGAAGGGCAAGCTGCGCAACGAGGACCCGGGCAAACTGATGGCGCTGTGTGCGTACGGGAAATCTGGCGAAATGACGCCCGATGAGCGCGAGATCACAGATTTCCTGCTGGAGCGCGACAGCATCCTCGCGACGCTGTCGAAGGACGATCTACGCAAATCGAAGTATTACAACATCGGCTTGCAGCATCCGGATTTCACCCGGCTCGCGACGTTACTCTGATGAGATCTTCAACCGCTTCTATTTGTACGCGAAAGAGCATCTGACCGATGGCTATCCGCTGTTGATTTCCGGAGGATGCGGGCTCAATTGCGACTGGAACACGATGTGGCGCAGCAGCGGACTGTTCGAGGACGTATTTGTACCACCGTGCACGAACGACACGGGCTCCGCGATCGGCACCGCCGTCGACGCGATGAGGGAGTTCACAGGCCGCGCGAAGCTTGAGTGGTCCGTCTATAGCGACCGTGCGTTCATTGATGATCAGCCGGACATGCCGGACGTCGATACCTATCCGCTGGATCTTGGGCACGTCGCCGGCTTTCTCGCACAGGACAACATCGTCGCGTGGACCCAGGGACGGTGCGAGATCGGCCCTCGCGCGCTCGGCAACCGCTCGATTCTCGCCGCGCCGTTCGCGCGATCGACTTGCGATCGCCTGAACCGCATCAAGAAGCGCGAAGGGTTCCGTCCCGTGGCACCGATCTGCCTGGAAGAAGAGGTGTCGCGTCACTTTGACTGGACTGGTCCTTCGCCGCACATGCTGTACTTTCAGAAAGTGCGCAATCCCGAACTAGCTGCTATCACGCACGTCGACGGCACCGCGCGTGCGCAGACCGTGAACGCGCAGCAGAACCCACGGATGCACGAGCTGCTCACGCAGTTCCGTGCTCAGACCGGTTCGGGCGTGCTGTGCAACACGTCGCTGAACTTCAACGGCACTGGCTTCATCAACCGCACGAGCGACCTCTACCAGTACTGCAAAACCACGGGGATCGACGGCTTCGTCTACGACGAGCGGTTCTGTGTGACCCGCAAGTAAGCTCCCATCGGGCGGCCAGACGGTCGCCCGACCGGGTTCCCGAATCGCATACGTTTTGCCTGAGGCATTCCGCAACCATGACCAAGAAGATTCTCTACGTATACGCGCCGGCTGGGCCGCCGCTCGATTACTTCTTCCCGAAAGTCGCGAGCCGCGGCGACGTGCATACCTGCATCGTCAGCAAGCCGTCCTCCTACAACCACGAGATCCTGTGCAAGCACAGCGCCATGCTGCACGATTTCAGCGGGCTGCGGCCGGACGACGGTTTCGCGCGCGTTGCCGAAATCGCGCATGCGCTGAAGCCGGACGTCGTGTTCACGTTTTCCGAGTTCCTGCTAAAGTCCGTGTCGGAGCTCGCGGTGCAACTGGGCGTGCGCGGCGTAGGCCCGAATATCAACCTCGCGCGCAACAAAACACTGATGCGCCAGCGCTGGCAGGAAGCGGGTTTGCCGCAGCCGGCGTTCCGCGCGATCCGGCGGCACGATGACCTGCATCGGGTCGCGGAATTGCGCTTTCCGGTGCTAATCAAGCTCGCCTATGGCGCAGGTTCGATCGGCCAGCAAATCGTCCATGGCATGTATGAACTCGACAGCGCCGTCGCGCGTCTGCTCGAGGCCACCGAAGCGGCGCGTCGCGCCGGAAAGCATGAGTTCTCGGAGCAGTCCGGCTTTCCGCAATTGGTCGCTGAGGAGATCATCGAGTCGACTACCGAGTCGTGGTACGCCGAAGACGGATACGGCGATTATCTCAGCGTTGAGGGGCTGGTGCGCGACGGCGAGTATTTTCCGCTTGCGATGACAGGCCGTCTGCGTACCATCGAGCCGTTCACCGAACTGGGAAACGTAGCGCCATGCGTGCTGAGTCGCGACAGGAAGGAGCAGATCGTCGCGCTGGTCCGGACTGCGGTCGACGCGCTCGGTTTCGAGAACTGCGCGACGCACACTGAGATGAAGCTGATGGCGAACGGCGGTGTATCGTTCCTCGAAACTGCGGCGCGGATGGGCGGCGTCGCGATCGCAAAGGAAGTGGATGAGGTGTTCGGCATCGATTACATCAACCTGTTCCTCGACGTCATGCTCGGCGAGCGGGGGCCAATTCCTTCATTCGAGCAGAACCCGCCGCGCTGCGCGGCGGCGTCAGTCGCGCTGATCGGCTGCGACAGCAATGGCACGCCATGGCGTGGCGCGAAGACCTTCAAGCCGGAACAGGTGGACTGGCGCGCACTCGTCGACGAGCGCGCCAACGTGAGAATAGAAGCCGCTCAGTCGGTGGAACCGGGCAGCCGCATGACGCCCTACGACGGTGCAGGCGGATTGCTGAACTATGCCGGACAGGCGTTCCTCGTCAGCGCCACGCCGGCCGATCTCAAACGTGCAGCCTATAGCCTGATCGACGGGCTCGAGGCGCGCCTGGCCGACCACACGTGAGCACCGAGCGGAGAATCCACACAATGAACCCGACCCGCTCGCGAGTCAGCCTGCTGCTCTGGATTGTCAATCTTTCGTCCATCGCGGCGAGCGTCTTTAGTTATGTCTATCTGTCGTACTTTGTGTATCAGAAGACCGGCTCGATGTTGCTGTCCGAGGCGGTTCTTCTGGCACCAATGGTGATTCCGGTCTTGCTGTGTCTTGTCATCAACGCGGCAGCAGGCCGGCACTCCCCGAAGGCTATCCTCGTCTGGTTCAACCTCGCGGGCGTGCTGGTCGCGGCGGCGACCTACGCGCTGGTCGATCACTTTGTCGCTGCGGCGGTTGTCGGCACCCTAGCGATCGGTTTCCTCGACGCGACGCAGCGAATCGCGCGAACCGTCGCGATCAAACGCTATTTCTCGACCGACGACATTCGTTATGCATTGCCGATCACGCTGACCGCGCAGTTCATCGCAGGCGCGATTGCGGGTGTCGCGTTGTCGTTTTACAAGAGCGAAATCACGTCGGAGATGGCGGGAGCGATCACGATCGCGGCATATGGTCTAGGCGCACTGGCGGCGGTGTTGTTGCCCGGCGCGCCGGCCCAGCCTACCCCCGCTGTGTCGGCCAGCGCCTTCGGTACGCTTGTGCAGGTGCTGCGGACATCGCCCGCGTTGCAGCGTCACTTCTTCGCGTTCTTCCTGTTGGTGTCGGTCTACCAGGGCTTCTTCAACGTGTCGCGGGTGACGCTGCCATCGTCGGTGCTTGGCCTGTCGCAGACTTATGTCGGCTATCTGCAGATCGTCAGCGCAACGTCAGCGCTGATCGCGGCATTGCTCTTTGCGTTCGCGAGCCGGCGTGGTGTCACTCCCGGCAAGGTGGCCATGCTCGCGATGAACGTGATATGTCTCGGCGCGATGGCGGGATCAGCGGCGTTCCGGGACGTGACGGTCAGCTACACGCTCTATTTCGTCTACATGTTTTTCTGGGAGGTGCTGTTCTTCAAGCATCAGGCGGACGTCGTCGCAGCGACACCGCCCGAGCATATGGCGCTCGTCGCCACGTTCCAGTACGCGAGCGTCTATCTTGGAATGATCGTCGCTGGCTTCGCGGGCAGTTGGGTCGCGCAGGGGTACGGTTTATTCGTCGCGGCGCTTGCGTTCGTCGTGTTCTACGTGGCGAGCATGACGTGGAACGCAGTGCGGGACATCGGCGCCGTGCGCGAATCGGCTTATAGCCGCTGAAGTGGACAACGTCGTCGGCGTTGCAGGGGACATTGCTGCATTCCCATTGCCAGGTGAAACACCATGAGTAAAGCTATGCCGCTGGTCATGATTCACGGCCTGTTTGGGTCACAAAGCTTCTATGCGCCGAACCGGCGCATTGCCGCCGTCGATGTTCATACCCCCGATCTGGTTGGCTACGGCGCGCTGAAAGACAGCGCGGTCGAGCCGATCACACTGGCAGGCCAGGCGGCGCATGTGATCCGCTATGTGCAAGAGCACGTCGGCGCGCCGAGTGTCCTGCTTGGACACAGTGTAGGCGGCGCAGTCGCAATGCTCGTTGCCGCGTCCGCGCCCGACCTTGTGTGCGGGGTGATAAATGTCGAAGGGAATTTCACGCTCAACGACGCATTCTGGTGTCGGAAAATCGCCGGTCTGGACGCCACCGCGTGGCAGGCAGAGCACGCGCGCCTCGTCGCCGATCCGGAGGGCTGGCTGAAGAACGGCGGCATTGCCGTCACGCAGCAGCGTCTCAAGTGGGCACGCACCGCACTCGCGAACCAACCGCGCGAAACGATTCAGGCAATGGCGCGCGCGGTGGTGGCGGAAACCGGCGCGCCCGATTTCCTTTCGCGCATTCGCATGGTCGTCGAGCGGGGCACTCCCCTCTTCATGCTCGCTGGCGAAAGGTCGGCGGCTGGATGGGACGCGCCGGACTGGGCGCACGCTGCGGCGCTGTCCTACGTGGTCCAGCCGGAAGTCGGCCACATGATGATGCTCGAGGAGCCCGACGGGTTCTGCCGAATCGTCAGCGGGATGGTCGCCCAGATCGCGGCCTGACTGGATGTGCCATGTCGTTTGCGGAAACAGGCGCGGTTCGGTACTACGCCGTTATTTTCACCTCGGTGGGTACGGAAGGCGATCTGGGCTGTCAGGCGATGATCGTCGATGTCCGGTCTCGCGACACGACAGCTTGGGTATCTCGTTGTCGAATTGGTAGGGGAGGATTTCGGCAATATCGTAGCGTGCCGGACGAGCCCCAGGGCCGTCGCAGCGTGGAAGGCGGATGCCGCACATCTGGCGGCACAGTGGCTTGGACGCGACGTCCGGTACAGCATAGACCGGGCACGGATCTGCCGGGTGGCGCGAGACTATGGATACGGCAGCGAGCGTGCTGCGGACCGAGCTCGATCTGATCGCGGCACGGCGGCCGCATCACGTGATGATCGATGGAGAATGGCGTGTGAAAAATGGGCTGTGATGGATGATCGTGCTGTGAGACGTCAGACGGCGTCGAGCCTCGCTTGCGGACGGGCAGACGAAATGCGCAGCGCGCCGGCAAATCACGAAACGTGCAGGGTCGTGCTAGCGCAACTGCCAGACTAAGCCCATCGTCGGCGCGAGGGCGCTTGACGGAGCTGGTCGAAGACGGGACGACGACGGTAGTCTATCCGTGATCTTGACCCACCACCGGAAGCTGCGCAACGACCTGTATTGGCCGAAGCAGTGCTTAACGAGGTGTTTGAAAAACGCGTTCCTACAGATCCCGCCGTATCGATCGGCCAAGGGCATCACGGGTCACGTATGCACCGCATTCGGTTGGCATAGCGGCCGAGTACGCCAGCTATGCCTTTGTAAGCTTGTCCGGATGCCAACGCAACTGCGCCAGATCAGAAGGGCGTGCGAGTCGTCCGTTCAGCAGATATTTTCCTTTGGCTTGCATGAATAGCGCTATGCGTGACCATGCCCAAGCCGATGTCACCAGGTCTCCCGATAGCCAGACGAACATCTGCTCCCGCCAGCCACCAAGTTCAACGTCGACGGGCCGGTGCGGTGTGTGGGCAAGCCAACCCGTCAGACCAACGGCTGGCATGGATGGCGTATCGTCGGGTGCGCATGTCCGCGAGAAGCCATACCAACTGACCGATCAGCCGAGTGTTGCCGCCTGATCTGCGTCGATGTCCCGGGTGCGGACGACAACTCCATTGTCGCGATTCGCTCCGTTCAGGCATATGGGGGAAATTTGGCGCGTATCTCCGAACAGTCCAGCCCCGACACGCTTCAGAAGGTGTTCGTACCAGAAAATCATCTCCGAAATGCGGCCAGTCGCTTCGTGCGTAGGGCATGTCGCCAGTTTGCCGGGTACCGAGAGAGGGAATGGGCGAAGGATGATTCTTGCGTCCCCGATGGTTCGCCCGATCGGACATTAGTCGGATTGGATGGCGCAAGGGCATGGAGGCGAATGCCATGGCAGCGCGGCCACTACCTAAGCCGTGTGCTGCGCACAGACGTAAGATCGGCGAGTAGCTCGCAATGGAATTGCGAAAGCAACTGCCGTTACTGAGGGGAGACTAAAGGTCGCGAGCCATGCTCACGCGTTGATGGTCCTACGCTGGTCCGAAGCGCTGGATCAGGCGGCAATTCAGAGCGATGCCGCGAAATGAGCATCGCTCCCGATCAGACGACGAATTGCGATCGAGCCGGCCATCGGTCACATGCGGACAGACGGAAAACCCGATCGCAACTGTGAAGTGGCGCCGTGCAACAGCGCGCTTACGCGCTCTTCTGACCGATCTCGTGATTCGCGAGCACTTCGAGCGCGCGCACCATCGCCGAGTGGTCCCACGCCTTGCCGCCGTGCGCGACGCACGCGTTGAACAGCGCCTGGCAGGTGGCGGTGTTCGGCAGCGACACGCCGAGCGCCTGCGCGGTCGACAGCGCGAGGTTCAGGTCCTTCTGGTGCAGTTCGATGCGGAAGCCCGGATCGAACGTGCGCCTGGTCATGCGCTCGCCATGCACTTCGAGAATGCGCGACGATGCGAAGCCGCCCATCAGCGCTTCACGCACGCGCGCCGCATCGACACCCGCCTTCGACGCGAGCAGCAGCGCTTCGCCGACCGCCTCGATGGTCGCCGCGACGATCACCTGGTTGGCGACCTTGCACACCTGGCCCGCGCCGACCGCGCCGATCAGCGTGACGTTCTTGCCCATCATGTCGAACAGGGGCTTCACGCTGTCGAACGTGGCCTGTTCGCCCCCGACCATGATGGTCAGCGAGCCGGCCTTCGCGCCGACTTCGCCGCCGGACACCGGCGCGTCGAGATAATCGGCGCCGGATTCGCGCACGCGCGCCGCGAAATCGCGGGTCGCCATCGGCGAGATCGAGCTCATGTCGACGACCGTCTGGCCGGCGCGCAGCGCGCTCGCGAGGCCGTTCTCGCCGAACAGCACGCGTTCGACGTCCGGCGTGTCAGGCACCATGATGAAGATCACGTCCGCGTTGGCGGCGACCGCGGCGGGGTTGTCGCATGCGAGGGCGCCGGCCTGCGTGAGCTCGGTGGGCACGCCGCTACGCGTAAAGGCGGCGAGCGACACGCCGTTTTTCAGAAGGTTGGCGGCCATGGGCTTGCCCATGATGCCGAGTCCGATAAAGCCTGCTTTTTGCATGGAATGCTCCGAAGATGTCGTGGCGGCCGCGTTCAAGCTTCGCCCGCCGGTTTCTGCATGAAGTGTTTCTGTGCCGCCTGCGCGGCGCCCTTGAGCAACCCGAGATCCGCGCAGACCGCGACGACGCGCGCGCCCATCGACAGATACCGTTCCGCGTCGGCCTGCAGCGGCGCGAGAATGCCGCTCGACTTGCCGGCCGCCTGCGCGCGCGCGAACACATGCGCGATCGCCTGCTGCACGTCCGGATGGCTCGCATTGCCGAGGTGGCCATACGACGCCGCGAGGTCGGACGGACCGATGAAGACCGCGTCGATGCCGTCCACCGCGAGGATGCTGTCGATATTCTCGACCGCCTTGCGGCTTTCGATCTGCGGGATCACGCAGACGTTGTCGTTGGCGATCGCGAAGTAGTCGGACACGGTGCCGTAGCGATTGCCGCGATGACCGACCGATACGCCGCGAATGCCCTGCGGCGGATAGCGTGTCGACGCGACCGCGCGGGCGGCGTCGTCGGCGCTGTCGACGAAGGGCACGAGGAAGTTCGAGAAGCCGCTGTCGAGAAAACGTTTGATCACGACGCTGTCGTTGGCCGGTGGTCGGACGACCGGTGCGCTGCCGCTGTCCTTGAGCGCCATCAACTGCGGGATCAGCGTGAGCACGTCGTTGGGCGCGTGTTCGGCGTCCAGCAGCATCCAGTCGAAGCCGACCGTGCCCAGCAGTTCAGTGGCGATCGGGCTGGCGAGCGACGCCCAGCAACCGATCTGGGTCTTTCCCTCGCGCACCGCGCGCCGGAAGCGGTTGGGCAAGGATTCGTAAGGCGTGACGGCGGGCATGCGGTGTCTCCTCGAACGGCGATGGATCGGGAAAAGCTGCGACAATGCTAAACCGCGAAATGCGAGTTATAAGTCGTCGTATGACTAGCTGCAGATTAGCACCGCACGGCCCGGTTGTAATGGGCGAGTATACCCGTATGCCCCTGTCAGGCACGTGTTTCGGGTTGCATAGGGCCCCCGCGATGTTGTAGGATGACCTATATCTTTAGCCTTCATTAAAGGAAAGTCGAAAATGCCTATTACCGGCGAAATGCTGATCGGTCGCAAAGCCGTGCGCGGCGAAGAAAAACCGCTGCGCGCGTTCAATCCTGCCACGGGTTCGGAGATTGCCGAGCCGGTGTTCGGCAGCGGCACCGTCGAGAACGTCGAGCAGGCCTGCACGCTCGCGCAACAGGCATTCGACGCCTACCGTCAACTGCCGCTCGCGGTGCGCGCCGAGTTCCTGGACCGTATCGCTGACGGCATCACCGCGCTCGGCGACGAGCTGATCGAGCGCGCGCAGGCTGAATCGGGACTGCCGAAGGCGCGTCTGGAAGGCGAGCGCGGCCGCACCACCGGCCAGTTGAAGCTGTTCGCGCAGACTGTGCGCGCGGGCCAGTGGCTCAACGCTACGCTCGATTCGCCGCTGCCGGAGCGCAAGCCGTTGCCGCGCTCGGATCTGCGCATGCAGAAGATCGCGCTCGGTCCGGTCGCGGTGTTCGGCGCGAGCAACTTCCCGCTCGCGTTCTCGGTAGCGGGTGGCGACACCGCCGCGGCGCTGGCTGCTGGCTGCCCGGTCGTCGTGAAGGCGCATCGCGCTCACCTCGGCACGTCGGAGCTGGTCGGTCGCGTGATCCAGCGCGTCGCGCAGGAAATGGATCTGCCCGAAGGCGTGTTCTCGATGATCGTCGGCGCGGGTAACTCGGTCGGCGAGGCACTGGTTGCGCACCCGGCCATCAAGGCGGTCGGCTTCACCGGTTCGCGCGCGGGCGGCACTTCGCTGATGCGCGTCGCGGCGGCGCGTCCGGAGCCGATCCCGGTGTACGCGGAAATGAGCAGCATCAACCCGGTGTTCCTGCTGCCCAACGCTCTTGCGGCACGCGGCGACAGCATCGCGCGCGGTTTCGTCGACTCGCTCGTGCTCGGCGCGGGCCAGTTCTGCACCAACCCGGGCCTCGCCATCGCGATCGACAGCGACGCGCTGAAGGGCTTCGTCGCGACGGCATCGGAAGCGCTCGCGGCGAAGCCGGCGCAGACCATGCTGACCTCGGGCATTCACGCCGCGTATGAAGACGGCGAAGGCAAGCTGGCCGCAACGAAGGGCGTCGAAGTCGTGGCACGCGGCGTCGCCGCGACCGGCCCGACCCAGGCTTGCGCGGCGCTGTTCGTGACCGACGCGCAGACGTTCCTCGCGAACCCGGCGCTCGAAGACGAAGTGTTCGGCCCAGTGTCGACGATCATCCGCTGCAAGGACGAGCAGGAAATGCTGAAGGTCGCCGAACACTTCGCCGGCCAGCTGACTGCGACGCTGCAGATGGACAGCGCCGACGTGGCGGCTGCGAAGAAGCTGGTGCCGATTCTCGAGCGCAAGGCCGGCCGGATTCTGGTCAACGGCTTCCCGACCGGCGTCGAAGTGTGCCACGCGATGGTCCACGGCGGCCCGTTCCCGGCAACGTCGGATAGCCGAGCGACCTCGGTCGGCACCACGTCGATCGACCGCTTCCTGCGCCCGGTCTGTTACCAGGACTTCCCGGCCGAGCTGCTGCCGGAAACGCTGGCCGACGGCAATCCGCTGGAACTGTGGCGTCGTCGCGATGGCGAACTCACGCGCGGTTAATCGCGTGACGCCGTCCTGAACGGATGCGCGCCCGGGCCGGTCGGCCGGGCGCGGATCGAAGGGAAGGGCGGACGCAATCGCAAGATAAAAAAATGGCCGGGAGATCCCGGCCATTTTTTTCGCCCGCGAGCTTCGTGAGAATCAGCTGTTCGCTTCGCTCACTTCATTCGCGCGACGCAGCCGCTCGCGGCTATTCGACAGATGCATGCGCATCGCGGCGCGTGCGCCTTCGGCGTCGTGCCGGCTGATCGCCTCGAGGATGCTTTCATGCTCGAGGTTCACGAGCGACAGATACGCATCAGGATCGGCGCGCGCGATGCCGGCCGAGTCGAGCCGGTTGCGCGGAATCAGCGCGCTGCCCATTTGCGACAGGATGTCGACGAAATAGCGGTTGCCGGTTGCGCGTGCGACCGAGATGTGGAACTGCAGGTCGGCCTGCACGCTGTCGAGCCCGTTGTGGCGCGTGGCCTCGATCGCGTCGAGCGCGGTGCGCATGCGCGCGAGGTCGTCCGGTTTCGCGCGTTGCGCGGCGAGACCGGCACATTCGGTTTCGAGGCTGATGCGCAGCTCCAGAATGCACAGCACGTCGCGCAGCGTGGTGGCGGGCACCATGTCGATGCCGAGCTTTTCGCGTTGCGGTTCGAGCACGAAGCTGCCGATGCCGTGCCGCGTCTCGATGACCTTGCCTGCCTGCAGGCGCGAGATCGCCTCGCGAATCACCGTGCGGCTCACGCTGAGTGTGCTCATCAGCTGCGATTCGGTGGGGAGTTTGTCGCCCGGCTTCAGCAAGTTGGCCGCGATCTGCTCGGTGACGTAGTTGACGACGAACTCGGCAAGATTGCGAGCGCGTCGTGGCGGTGCCGCGGATGCTAGTGGTGTAGCCATCGAAAACGCTCCTTGTTTGAAAGATCGCTGGGAATCGTGCATTTTTATTATATCGTCGTCTGACGACTGATTATATAAGCGCCGGATCGTTTCCGGCGCAAATGTCACGTATATCGGCGCAGGCCCGAAGTTTGGCGCCTCGGCGCGGATAGATCGCGCGAGGCGCCGGGTCGGTCGGCCGGAAGTACGATAACCGCGACGATAACCAAGCCTATAACGGGCTCACGCCGGGCGCAACTCGACCCGCCGGATATCCTTGACGATCACCAGATAGCTGATCACGGTCAGCAGCGCGTTCGCGCCGACGAACACCAGCGCGCCATTGAACGAGCCCGTGCGGGCGACGAGATAGCCGATCACGATCGGCGTCACGATGCCGGCGATGTTGCCGAACATGTTGAAGATCCCGCCGGACAAGCCGAGCGCTTCCTTCGGCGAGGTATCGGCGACGACCGCCCAGCCGAGCGCGCCGATGCCCTTGCCGAAGAACGCGAGCGACATCAGCGCGACGACGACCCAGTCGGTCGACACGTAGTTGCAGCCGATGATGCAGGTCGACAGCAGCATGCCGCCGACGATCGGCACCTTGCGCGCGACGGTCAGCGAACAGCCGCGGCGGATCATTCCGTCCGACAGCACGCCGCCGAGCACCCCGCCGAGAAAGCCGCAGATCGCCGGCAGCGAGGCCACGAGGCCCGCGTGCAGGATCGTCATGCCGCGCGCCTGCACGAGGTAGATCGGAAACCATGTCAGGAAGAAGTAGGTCAGCACGTTGATGCAGTACTGCGCGAGATAGACGCCGAGCAGCATGCGGTTGCTGAGCAACTGACGCACGAGCGTCCAGCCGCCAGCCTTCGAAACATTGTCCGGGTGCGTCTTGCGCGCACCGCTGACGAGGCCGCCACCTTGCTCGATGTACTCGAGCTCGGCGCGCGACACGCGCGGATGGTCGGCGGGATTCTTCATGACCTTCAGCCACGTCAGCGCGAGCAGCAGCCCGGCCACGCCTAGTACGACGTAGACCATTTCCCACCCGAACGCGTGCGTGAGCCACGCCATCAGCGGCGTGAACACGACCGCGGCGAAGTATTGCGCGGCGTTGAAGATCGCCGACGCGGTGCCGCGCTCGTTGGTCGGGAACCAGCTCGCGACGACCTTCGCGTTCGCCGGGAACGCCGGCGACTCGGCCGCGCCCATCACGAAGCGCAACGCAAACAGGCCGGTAATCGCCGCACCGGCGCTGCCGAGCAGGCCGACCGAGCTCTGCAGCAGCGTGAATAGCGACCACGAGAAGATGCTCGCGGCGTACACGCGGCGCGCGCCGAAACGGTCGAGCAGCCAGCCGGCCGGCAGTTGCGACAGCACGTAAGCCCAGCTGAATGCGGAAAAGATATAGCCCATGCGGATCGCGTCGAGGCTGAACGCGGTGCGCATTGCGGAACCGGTGACGGACAGCGTCGCGCGGTCGGCGTAGTTGAGGGTGGTGATCACAAAGATCAGCAGCAGGATCCCGTAGCGGACCTTGGTGCGTGCCGCGCTGGAAGCGGCGTCGGTGGAACTGGCCGAGCGGCTCAAGTCCATGGGTCATCTCCTGTATTGTCTGGCGAGGTGTAGTCTGCACACCGGGTGGCCCGCAGACCACCTGCCTGTCGGGCAAACACACGAACGCCCGGCGACGTTGCTGTGCCGGGCGTTCGCCACGCGGCCGTCCAGGCGGCCCTCATCGATGAGGCTCGCGAGCTTTCTCGCTCGAGACCCCGGAGCCGGTGCCTTACTGCGGTCCGAGCTTCTTGATCAGCGCGTCGAGCTGCTCCATTTCTTCCGGCGTCAGATCGGTCAGCGGTGCGCGCACCGGACCTGCGTCGTGGCCGACCAGCTTCGCGCCAGCCTTGACGATGCTGACCGCGTAGCCGGCGCGGCGGTTGCGGATCTTCAGGTACGGCAGGAAGAATTCGTCGATCAGCTTGCCGACCGTCGCGTGGTCGTCAGCGGCGATCGCGCGGTAGAAGTCCATCGCGGTCTTCGGAATGAAGTTGAACACCGCCGACGAGTACACCGGCACGCCCAGCGCCTTGTAGGCTGCAGCGTAGACTTCCGCGGTCGGCAGGCCGCCGAGGTACGAGAAGCGCTCGCCGAGGCGGCGGCGGATCGTCACCATGTTTTCGATCTCGCCCACGCCGTCCTTGAAGCCGATCAGGTTCGGGCAACGGTCTGCCAGACGCTCGAGCATGTCGGCGTTGAGCTTCGAGTTCGCGCGGTTGTAGATGATCATGCCCATGCCCGGAACAGCCTTGCAGACCTCTTCGGCGTGCTCGGCGATACCGTCCTGGCTTGCTTCGGTCAGGTAGTGCGGCATCAGCAGGATGCCGTGCGCGCCGAGGCGCTGCGCTTCCTTCGCGTAGGCGATCGCCACGCGGGTCGGGCCGCCGGCGCCGGCGAGGATCGGTACCTTGCCCTTACAGACCTCGACCGCGGTCTTGACTACTTGCGTGTAGTCGTCTTGCGTCAGCGAGAAGAATTCGCCCGTGCCGCCGGCGACGAACAGCGCCGATGCGCCGTACGGAGCGAGCCATTCGAGACGCTCTGCGTAGGTGTCGGCGCGGAAGTCGCCTTTAGCGTCGAAGTCGGTGACGGGGAAGGACAGGAGGCCTTCCGAAACGATCTGCTTGAGTTCCTGCGGTGTCGTCATGATCAAAATATCCAGGCGTCGGATTGGGTCGTTGTTGGTTCCAACCAGTACAACGGACGTCGTACTAGTAGAAAATCTTTGGAAATCAGATTTCTTATACGTCATCGTACAACAACAAATCCGGTAACTCAACGGGGTTTTCACGGCATAATTCACGCTATAGGGTAAATACGGAACATCCGGGCGAAACTTCACGTTGTAGGATGACGTATGATTTCTGGCGAAGCAGGTCTATCACGCCTCAAGGATCGATCAATGGAACAAACTCCGCTCTACATCCGCGTTCATCCCAATGACAATGTCGCGATCGTCGTCAACGACGGCGGTCTGGGCGAGGGCGCGGTATTCGCCGATGGCCTCAGGCTGCGCGAGCGTGTGCCGCAGGGCCACAAGGTCGCGGTGGCCGATCTCGCCGAGGGCGACGAGGTCATCCGCTATAACGTCGTGATCGGTTATGCGCTGAAGCCGCTGCCGAAGGGCAGCTGGATCAACGAACACGTGATCCGCATGCCGAGCCCGCCGGGACTCGAAGACCTGCCGATCGCCACCACCAAAGCGCCGGACATGCCGCCGCTCGAAGGCTATACGTTCGAGGGCTACCGTAACTCGGACGGCTCGGTGGGCACGCGCAACATCCTCGCGATCACGACCACCGTGCAGTGCGTCGCCGACGTCGTGCAACACGCGGTCACGCGCATCAAGGCCGAGTTGCTGCCGAAATATCCGAATGTCGACGATGTCGTCAGCCTCGGTCACACCTACGGCTGCGGCGTCGCGATCGACGCGCCCGACGCGATGGTGCCGATCCGCACCGTGCGCAACATCGCGCTGAACCCGAACTTCGGCGGCGAAGTGATGATGGTGAGCCTCGGCTGCGAGAAGCTGCAGCCCGAGCGTCTGATGCCGCCGGGAACGATTCCGATCGCGGCGGCCGCGGTCGTCGACGATGTCGCGGACATCGGTGATGTCGCGCTAGACCAGAACGGCGACGTCGTGGTGCTGCAGGACGAATCGCACGTCGGCTTCCAGTCGATGATCACGTCGATCATGAGGATGGCCGAAGGGCATCTGAAGCGCCTGAACAACCGCCGGCGCGAAACCTGTCCGGCGTCGGATCTGGTGATCGGCGTGCAGTGCGGCGGTAGCGACGCGTTCTCGGGCCTGACCGCGAACCCGGCCGTCGGATTCGCAACGGACCTGCTGGTGCGCGCCGGCGCGACCGTGATGTTCTCGGAAGTCACCGAAGTGCGCGACGGCGTCGATCAGCTGACCGCGCGCGCGGCCAATGCGGACGTCGCACAGGCGATCATCCGCGAGATGCAGTGGTACGACGATTACCTGAAGCGCGGCGGCGCGGACCGCAGCGCGAACACGACGCCCGGCAACAAAAAGGGCGGCCTGTCGAACATCGTCGAAAAGGCGATGGGCTCGATCATCAAGTCGGGCAACTCGGCGATCTCCGGCGTGCTGTCGCCGGGTGAGAAGGTCAATCAGAAGGGCCTGATCTACGCGGCGACGCCGGCCAGCGACTTCATCTGCGGCACGCTGCAGGTCGCCTCGGGCATCACGCTGCACGTGTTCACGACCGGCCGCGGCACGCCGTACAGCCTCGCCGAAGTACCGGTCATCAAGGTCGCGACGCGTTCGGACCTCGCGCGTCGCTGGCACGATCTGATGGACATCAACGCCGGCACGATCGCGACCGGCCAGTCCAGCATCGAGGAGGTGGGCTGGGAACTGTTCCGCCTGATGCTCGAAGTCGCGAGCGGCCGCAAGGAAACCTGCGCGGAGAAGCTCGGACTGCACAATGCGTTGACGCTGTTCAACCCGGCCCCGGTGACCTGAGCAGGCACCGTGCCCCGTCAATACTCAGGCGAGCGCCGGTCCAGCCGGCGCTCGCTTTTCCATTCAGAAGACCCGCTCGCAATCACAACATCCAAGAGACATGACCGATTTGAACGTTGACCGCTCCGCGGCAAAGAAACCCTTCCGCCGTCTGCTGCTCACCGGCGCCGCGGGCAACCTCGGCAAGCAACTGCGTCCCGCGCTCGCGCAATGGGCCGACATCGTGCGCGTGTCCGATATCGCTGCGCTCGGCGAAGTCGCCGCGCACGAGGAAGCGGCCGTCGTCAATCTCGCCGATGAAGCAGCCGTGCACGCCCTGCTCGAAGGCGTGGACGCGGTGGTGCATCTCGGCGGCATCTCCGTCGAAGCGCCGTTCGAGGACCTGCTCGAAGCGAACATCCGCGGCCTCTACAACGTGTACTCGTCGGCGCAAAAGCATGGCGTGAAGCGCATCATCTACGCGAGCTCGAATCACGCGGTGGGTTTCCATCCGGTGACGTCGGTTCTCGATACCGAAGTGCCGCTGCGTCCGGACGGCATGTACGGCGTGACGAAGTGTTTCGGCGAATCGCTGTCGCGCTACTACTTCGACCGCTTCGGTCTCGAGACCGTGTGTTTGCGGATCGGCTCGTCGTTCGAGCAGCCGAAGACCGCACGCATGCTCGTCACGTATCTGAGCTACCGCGATTTCATCGAGCTCGTGCGCTGCTCGATGTTCACGAACCGCGTCGGTCACGCGATCGTCTACGGCGTGTCGAACAACCGCGTCTCGTGGGTCGACAACACGAACGCCGCGTTTCTCGGCTACCGTCCGCAAGACAGCTCGGCGCAGTTCGAACACCTGTTCCCGCCGAGCGCCCCCGACACGCGCTTCGACGACCCGACCCAACTGTACCAGGGCGGCCCGTTCGTGCTAGCCGGTCCGATGGAGCCGAAGCGGGAGCCTAAGCGGGAGCCTAAGCAATGAGCGCGAATCCGCAAGTGGAGCGCTTCGAAGCGGCCGGTCCGTTGCCCGCGGCCACTGGTGAAAGCCCGGTCTGGCGCGCGGCCGAGCAGGCGCTGTACTGGGTCGACATTCCGGCGAAAAAGATCGTGCGCGGTTCGCTCGCGACGGGCCAGCGCACCGAATGGCTGCTGCCGGAACAGGTCGCCTGTATCGCGTTCGATCGCGCCGGCACCGTGCTCGCCGGCTGCGAGACCGGGTTGTTCGCGGTCTCGCTCGCGGACGCGTCGAAGGTTGCGAGCGGCGAGCCGCTGACAGCGTCGCTGCGCAAGCTCGCGGCGCCTGAATTCCCGCACGTCGGAATGCGTTTCAACGACGGCCGCTGCGACCGGCAAGGGCGTTTCTGGGCCGGCACGATGGTGATGGACATGGCCGCGGCGATCCCGGGCGGCGCGCTGTACCGCTTCGACGAGAAGGGCGTGCTGTCAGCGCCGGTCGTCGATTCGCTGATCACGCAGAACGGCCTGGGCTGGTCGCCGGACGGCACGACGATGTATCTGTCCGACTCGCATCCGCTGCGCCGGCTGATCTGGGCGTTCGACTACGACGTCGACACCGGTGAGCCGCGCAACCGCCGCGTGTTCGCCGACCTGCATCGCTATTCGGGCCGTCCGGACGGCGCGGCGGTCGATGCCGACGGCTGCTACTGGATCTGCGCGAACGACGCCGGTCTGCTGCTGCGTTTTACGCCGCAGGGCAAGCTTGACCGGCAGGTTCCGGTGCCGGCCATCAAGCCTGCCATGTGCGCGTTCGGCGGCCGCGATCTCGATACGCTGTTCGTCACCTCGATTCGTCCCGCCAGCGGCGCGAGCGAGCACGACGGCCACGTGTTCGCGCTGCGGCCCGGCGTGAGCGGGCTGCCTGAGCCCGAATTCGCAGGGCAACTGTAACGTTGCTTGCATGAAGCATGCGCCGGGATGAAGTTTTTCTCCCGGCGTTTTCATTTTTCAGGACCATTCGTGTGGCCCTTTATTTGTCACTCGTCGTACAACGTGTTGTGTGAAGACCACGCCGCCACGTATTTCTTCAGCAAAAATACCACAGCTCCGCAGACTGTACCGATTCCGTCCCCATCCAATGCCAGACGGCGCGGGACCTTGTGGCATGCCACGCCGGTCATCCGTACCGGTGCTTTTCTTGATGCGGGTAAATACCGTCTGTACAAGATAAAACCCCTTTTATAGACTTCGTATGTTGTCGTACAACATATAAGCCCAAACAAATGGCTTTCTGTGTTGGTGTGACAGTGCAATTCGGTGGGTTTTCAAGGCATTCGTGCCGCTGTGGTCGATGCGGAATGCATATCCGAAGCCGGCCGGCGTGATTGAAGTAAGTAGTCGAGTTGTCGACTGGAGTGCTGGGTCAACTGTGCCGGGGAAGTCGCACAGCCAGTACGGCCAACGCCCGCACCTGCGAAGGCAGTGAGCGTGAAGCCGGAGACGCGTCAAAACCATGTCACATCCGCTGTTGCTGGGATGGTCCATTTTTCAAGGAATGTCACGATGAACAAGAAGTTTGCCTCTTCCCATGTTTCGATGATCGTCGCGGCCGCGGCGTTGGCGTTCAGCACGATGTCGGCTGAAGCGCGCGTGTTCCGCGTCGCCGATGTGCACGGCGACACCTTCCCGACCAACATGGCCGTGAGGTACATGGGCGAGGAGATCAGCAAGGCGACCGGCGGCAAGGACTCCGTGAAGGTGTTCGGCAACAGCGCGCTCGGTTCGGAAAACGACACGATCGACCAGGTCCGTATCGGCGCGCTCGACATGGCCCGTGCCAACGGTGCTGCGTTCAACGAAATCGTGCCGGAATCGATGATCCCGTCGCTGCCGTTCCTGTTCCGCGACGTCGACCATTTCCGCAAGGTCATGTACGGTCCGGAAGGCCAGAAGATCCTCGACGCCTTCACCGCGAAGGGCATGATCGCACTGACGTTCTACGAGAGCGGCGCACGCTCGATGTACGCGAAGAAGGCGATCAAATCGCCGGCTGACATGAAGGGGCTGAAGGTCCGCGTGCAGCCGTCCGACCTGATGGTCGACGAAATCAAGGCAATGGGCGGCACGCCGACCCCGATGCCGTTCTCGGAAGTCTATACGGGTCTGAAGACCGGCCTCGTCGACGGCGCCGAAAACAACCTGCCGTCGTACGAAGAAACCAAGCACTTCGAAGTCGCTCAGGTCTACTCGGAGACCCAGCATTCGATGACGCCGGAAGTGCTGGTGTTCTCGAAGAAGGTGTGGGACACGCTGTCGCCGCAAGAGCAGCAGATCATCAAGAAGGCCGCGGCTGACTCGGTGCCGTACTACCAGAAGCTGTGGACCGCGCGCGAAGCCGACGCACAGAAGGCCGTCACGAAGGGTGGCGCAACGGTCATCGCGGCTTCGCAGATCGACCGCGCGGCTTTCGTGAAGGTGATGCAGCCTGTGTGGGCGAAGTACGAAAAGACCCCGCAAATGAAGCAGATCGTCGACGAGATCGAAGCAATCAAGTAAGTCACGCGTCCCGGACGCAATCAGCAATAGCAACGTTTGTCGCAACAGCGGCGTGAATGGTCCCGCGAGGAAACTCGCGAGACCTTCCGCCGTGCGATTTCGCGCGCGCGTGCGGATCGTGTCGCATCGGGACGGCTGAATCTCAAGCATAGGTCGGTCGTAAGCAAGGACAGGGTCATGAGTTTCCTGAAACGCCCAAATGATTTTCTTTTTCGCGTGCTGCTGGTCGTGGCGTCGCTTAGCCTCGCCGTGCTTTGCCTGCTCGTGATTTATAGCGTGGTGATGCGCTACGTGTTTAGCGACGCGCCCGATTTCGTTGAGCCCATCGCATTGCTGCTGGTGATCCTGATCGCGATGTTCGGCGCCGCGCTGAAGGTTCGCGAGGGCGGTCACATCGGACTCGACTCGCTCGTCAAGAAATTGCCCGAGAAAGGCCAGGTGATCGCGAAAGGGATTCAGCACCTGTGTCTGGTCGCGTTCGCGGTGGCGGTCTTCGTCGGTTGCCTCGAGATGGCGGAAACCACGATGGGCGACCGCATTCCGATCATCGGCGTGCCGGAAGGCGTGCGCTACTGCATCCCGATCTTCGCGAGTGTGTGCATCGCGTTGTTCTCGATCGAGCATCTGCTCGAGCTCTTCGCGGGGAAACGGGAAGAGCCGGCGCTCGAACTCTCCGCCACGGAATAAAAGTAGAACCATCATGGAACTTGCCCTTCTTGCCGCCAGTTTTCTAATCTTCCTCTTCCTCGGGGTTCCGGTTTCATTCGCGTTGGGCCTGTCCTGCGTTCTGACGTACCTGTTCGAAGGCTTGCCGACCGCGACCGCGATGCAGTCGATGATCTCGGGCATGAACGGTTTCTCGTTCCTCGCGGTCCCGTTCTTCATCTTCTCCGGCGAGCTGATGCTCCATGGCGGCATCGCTGACCGCATCCTGCGTTTCGCGCAGGCCTCGGTCGGCCATTTCCGCGGTGGCCTCGGCATGGCCAACGTGGTCGCCTGTACGCTGTTCGGCGGCGTGTCGGGTTCGCCGACCGCGGATACGTCGGCCATGGGCGGTGTCGTGATCCCGCTGATGAAGCGCGAAGGTTATAGCGCCGCATACGCGGTCAACGTGACCACGCACTCGTCGCTCGCCGGCGCGCTGATGCCGACGTCGACCAACATGATCATCTACGCGTTCGCCGCGCAAGGCGTCAGCGGCGTGCTGAACGGCAAGCAGATGAGCGGCGTGTCGATCGGCGATCTGCTGTTCTCGGGTCTGTTGCCGGTGCTGTGGGTGATGGGCCTCGTGCTGATCGCCGCTTACTGGCAGGCCGTCAAGTTCGGCTATCCGCGCCGTCCCGACGGTTCGACCGAACTGCAGCGTTTCCCGGGCTGGATGGCGGTGCTGCGCACGTTCATCGGCGCGGTGCCGGGTCTGATGGTCATCGCGATCATTCTGTTCTGCGTGGCGCGCGGTATCGCCACCGCGACGGAGGCGGCCGCAATCGCCGTGGGTTATTCGCTGATATTGACCATCGTCGTGTATCGCTCGCTGTCGATGAAGAAGCTCGGCCATGCGCTCGGCAAGGCCGCGAAAACGACCGGCGTGGTGTTGCTGCTGATCGGTGTGTCGAACATGCTGCGCTTCCAGATGGCCTATCTGGAGATCCCGGAGGCGATCGAACGCATGCTCGACGGCGCGACCTCGCTGCCGTGGCTGATGTTGTTGTACATCAACGTGATTCAGGTGTTCCTCGGTACGTTCGTCGACATGGCGGCGCACATCCTGATCACAACCCCGCTGTTCCTGCCGATGGCCATGCACAACGGGGTGGGCCCGGTTCAGTTCGGCATCATGATTCTGCTGAACTGCGCATTGGGTCTCGTGCATCCGCCGATTGGCTCGGTGCAGTTCATTGGTTGCGCAATTGGCAATGTGTCGATAGGGGAAACTACTAAGGTGGCGTGGCCGTATTACCTCGCTATCTTCTCGGCCATCAATATTGTCACCTATGTCCCGTGGTTCTCGACCTGGTTGCCGAGCATCATCAACGGTCACCCGGTGTTCTGATCCAAAAAAAACGTCTTACCCACACTCAGCGGCGCTCGCATAGGCTGCGTCAGAAAGTTATTAACAAAGGAGTAGAAATGAAAAAGACTCTCTTAGCTTCGGCCTTGGGGTTGGTCGCCCTGGGCGCACATGCGCAAAGCAGCGTGACGCTTTACGGTATCGTCGATACGGGCCTGGGTTGGCAGAACAGCTCGGCGTCGCTGACCACGGCGGCGAAACCGCAGACCGTCCCTGGCAGCTCGCAGGTCAAGATGATCAACGGCATCTGGGCAGGCAGCCGTTTCGGTTTGAAGGGCTCGGAAGATCTGGGTGGCGGCACTAAGACGATTTTCCAGTTGGAAGAAGGCTTTAACAGCGCAACTGGCGCGCAAAGTGTGTCGGGTCTGGCATTCAACCGCCAGGCATGGATCGGTCTGACGAACGCTCAGTTCGGTACGGTGACGGCAGGCCGCGGGTACACCTCGTACTACACGATGCTCTCGCCGTATAGCCCGACCACGTGGCTGACCGGTGCATACGGTGCGCATCCGGGTGATATCGACTCGCTGGATACGACGTTCCGGGTGAACAACCAACTGGTTTATACGTCGCCGAGCTTTGCCGGTCTGACGGTTAGCGGTTCGTACGCACTGGGCGGCAACGCGGGCAGCTTCGCAGCCGGCCAAACCTGGAGCGTTGCGGCACAGTACCTGAACGGCCCGATCGGTCTCGCGGCAGGTATCCAGCGCATTGACAACGCGGCGACCGTTGGCACCCCCGCGTGGAATTCCACGGCGTCGAACAACGGCGCTCAGCCGTCCGTCTCGGCAATCAACAACGGCTTCCAGACCGCAGCGAAGCAGCAGCGCATTGCGGTGACGGGTGGTTACGCGTTCAACTCGCAGTGGGACGTTTCGTTCGCATACTCGAACGTTCAATACGCTGCGGGCCAGGCTTCGCTGTTCCACGACACGCAGATCTGGAATACCGGTGGCGCAGTGCTGCACTGGAAGCCGATCTCGGTGCTGGACCTGGCCGCTGGCTATAGCTACACCCGTGCAACGTCGTCGAACGGCATTCAGAGCACGGCTAGCTACAGCCAGTTCAACCTGTCGCAGTACTACTCGCTGTCCAAGCGCACCGGCCTGTACGCACTCGAAGCGTATCAGCGCGCTAGCGGCCAGACGCTGTCGGGCAACGGCAAGTCCATCATCAACGCAGTGGCAAGCATCGGTGACGGCCAGAACGGTTCGCCGTCCTCGTCGCGCAGCCAGACCGCGGTTGGCGTGGGTATCATCCACAAGTTCTAAACAGTTACTGAATACGTGGCGGCGCGTTGTTTTGCCGCCACATCGACGCGTTTTTTTCGCGTCGTCAGTCTCGCAAAGCTGCGCACATTACGTGCGCAGCTTTTTTTTTGGATGCTTCATTTTGATGCATCGCAGGCGCTGGTCTCGCCAGCGGTGCCAGATCTGGGTTGGGATTGCCTCGCGCGCGGGCTTTCGCGTTACGATGAGAGCCCGGCGCGCTTTCCTGCGCCGTTTCGCGAGGAGACGCCGATGCGTGAATTACGATGGGCTTCGGAAGAGGGCGACGGCATCGAACATCTGGTATTCGATGCGCGCGACGATGGCTTCGTCGTTGAAAGCGTCGTGGTCGGGCAGCGCTACGGCAAGGCGTACGGGCTGCATTACGCGGTGCGCTGCGACGCGCGCTGGCGCACGCGCTACGCGCGGCTGAAGATCGTCGGCGGTGGCGAGCTGGAGCTGCATGGCGATGGCGACGGCCACTGGCACGACGGGCACGGCCTCGCGCTCAGCGCGATCGAAGGCTGTATCGACATCGATATCGCGGCGACGCCGTACACCAATACGTTGCCGATCCGTCGGCTGCAACTGGCGCAAGGCGAACGTCAGCCGATCGAAGTCGCGTATATCTCGACGCCGGACTTGCAGGTCACGCGCGCCGAGCAGGCCTACACGTGCATCGAGTTGAATGGCGAGTACCGCTACGAAGGCATTTTTCGCGAATTCACCGCCAATTTGCGCGTGGATAGCGATGGTCTCGTGATCGACTATCCGACCTTGTTCACGCGTTTGCCGCGCGCGCGTTAGGTTGTGCGTTCGGCGTCGCCCGCTGCGTTTGAGTCGTCGTCGGGCCCAGTCGATGCGCCGCGGCCGAGCGGGCGTTGCATCAGCGTCGTGTCGAGCCAGCGGCCGTGCTTGTAGCCGACAGCCTTCAACGTGCCGGTCAGCTCGAAGCCGAGTTGCGCGTGCAACGACAGTGAGCCGCCGCTGCCGCCATCGGCGATCACCGCGATCATCTGACGCCACGGTCCGGTCTCGCAACGTTCGATCAGCGCCTGCAGCAGCACGCGTCCGATGCCGCGGCCGCGATACGCGTCGTTGACGTAGATCGAGTCTTCGATCGTATTGCGATAGGCGGCGCGCGGGCGATACGGCGTCGCATAGCAATAGCCGGCCACGTCGCCGTCGATCTCCGCGACCATATATGGCAGTCCGTGGCTGCGCACGCTTGCGAGCCGCGCGCGCAGATCGTCGACGGACGGCGGGGTTTCTTCGAACGACGCGACACCGGTCAGCACGTGATGCGCGTAGATCGCCTGGATCGCGGAGAGGTCGGCTTCGCTGGCGTCGCGGATTAGCGGGGCGTCGAGCGGAGGGCGGGGTGAACTCATGCGGGGTCCTGTCGAGGCGAGCGCAGTTTAGCGGAAGTCTTCACTATGCCTGTCGCCGGGGCGGATTTGAAGCGGGTCAAAGATCGAATTGATCGAACTCGCTCTGCAGCTCGCGATTACGCGCCACGCGTTCGTCGATAGCCGGTCCACGCCGTTCGACGACCGCCGAGATCAGCAGATTGAACAGGCACGTCAGCGGCGCGAGCGAATCCCAGAACTGACCGACGTCGGTCGTCACCTGCAGCAGATCGCCGTCGAAATCGCGCGCCCACGGACAGTAAATATCGGTGACGAGCGCGAACGGCAGGCCGCGGCGCGAGGCCGCCTGGCAATAGCGTCGCGCGATCGTCGAATAGGCGCGCGTGTCGGTGACGATCAGATAGGGCGTGCTGAATTCCGAGTTCAGCGAATCGACGTAGGAACCCGACATGCCGTCCGAATAGAACACGCGCGGGCGGATGTATTCGAGATAGCTGTAGAACGCGTTGCTGATGCCGCGCGTCGATTGGATGCCGAGGATGTAGACCGCATCGGCGTTCGCAATGCGCTCGGCGACGCGCGCGAAGGCCGGCGAGCGCGCGAGTTCATACACGTGCCGGATCGCGCCGATCTCGAGTTCGAGCGATTGGGCGAGCGCGGCGTCGCGCGGCGAGGAGCCGGCAGCGACGCTCGGTTCATGAAGCTCACCGGTTTGCGCGCAGTCGCTCGGGCCACGGCGGAACGCGTCGAGCCGGTCCGTGATCAGCCAGGGCCGCTGCTGCGTGCCGCGCAGCTCGCGTTTCAGATCGTCGAGATTGCGATATCCGACGCTGCGCAGAAAGCGGCCGACCGAAATACCGCTGGTGCCGGCTTGCTGCGCGATCTGATCGGCGGTCTCGAGGCCGAGCCGGTCGAGATTCGCGAGCATGTAGCTGGCGACGCGTTTCGACGTCGGCGTGAGTTCGGCAAAACGGGCTTCGACGGTTTGGGCAAAAGCGGTCGTCATCGTCAGTCGCGGCGCGGGGCGCTGGTTGTGCCAATCTGCGAAATGATGACATATCGATCCACGGCTCGCGCAATTCGATCCTGAAAAAGTCTATTCGCCGTGCGACGGTCGAGCCGCGTCAGACCGGCCGCCGCACCGGCGCGGCGCGCGAAAAATGCCGTGCGCCAGCCACGCAGGCGACCACGATCACGGTGACGATGATCATCGATGGCGGTACCTGCTCGTGCAGCAGCACGCCCGCGAGCAGCAGCCCGAAAAACGGCTGCAGCAGCTGCAGTTGGCCGACCGCCGCGATGCCGCCGAGCGCGAGCCCGCGATACCAGAACACGAAGCCGATCAGCATGCTGAACAGCGACACGTACGCGAGTCCCCACAGCGCGGCGGCGCCGACACCGTCGAACGACAGGGGCCGCGTCCACCATGCGAGCGGCAGCATCAACGGCAGCGACAGCACGAGCGCCCACGAAATCACCTGCCAGCCGCCGAGATGACGCGACAACCGCGCGCCTTCCGCGTAGCCCAGCCCGCACACGACGATCGCCGCGAGCATCAGCGCGTCGCCGAGCGGCGAGGCGTCGATGCCGTGACGCAGCGCGAACGCGGCCACCGCCGCGCTGCCGAGCGCCGAGAACAGCCAGAACGCCGGCTGCGGCCGCTCGCCGCCGCGCAACACGCCGAAGATCGCGGTGGCGAGCGGCAGCAGGCCGATGAACACGACCGCATGCGCGGCGCTCACATGACGCAGCGCGAGCGCGGTCAGCAAAGGAAAGCCGACCACGACGCCGAGCGCGACCACGACGAGCGGCAGCAGATCGCGCCGCTCCGGGCGGGTCTCGCGGAACACCAGCAACAGCAGCAGACCAAGGATGCCCGCGATCGTCGCGCGCGCCACGGTCAGAAACACCGGATCGAGGCCCTGCACGGCAAGCCGCGTGGCCGGCAGCGAGCCGCTGAAAATCAGCACGCCCGCGAAACCGCTGAGCCAGCCGTTGGTGGTTTTGTCCATGGCAAACATCCCTGCGCTGAAAGAGTCTCATGATGCGCGCCGCGGCCGTAAACGTTAAGCTACAGATCAGTACAGCTCGTACAAACTGTACCGAACATGGGAGCAGTACAGATGGCGGGAAGCGAGAACAACGAGACGGCGCCGGGCACGCGTGTCGGCCTCGTGATGAACAATCTGCGGGAGCGTATCGCGAGCCGCTCGCTGATGCCGGGCGCCCGCGTGCCGTCGATCCGCGCGATGACCGACACGCTCGGCGTGTCCAAGTCGACCGTGGTGGAAGGCTACGACCGTCTCGTTGCGGAAGGGGTGATCATCGCGCGGCGCGGCTCGGGCTTCTTCGTGTCGGGCCATGCGCCGCCGCTCGCGCTCGCCGATCTCGGGCCGCGGCTCGATCGCGAGGTCGATCCGCTGTGGCTCACGCGGCAGTCGCTGGAGACCGGGTCGAAAGCGCTGAAGCCCGGCTGCGGCTGGATGCCGGCTTCGTGGTTGCCGGAAGATGGCGTGCGGCGCGCGCTGCGCGCGGTTGCCCGTGATCCGCAATCGCTGCTCGCGGATTACGCGAGCCCGGCGGGCTTGCCCGCGCTGCGTCAGCAGCTTGCGTGGCGGCTTTCCGCGCACGGGGTCGATGCGCCGCCCGAGCAGATCCTGCTGACCGACGGCGGCACCCATGCGCTCGATCTCGTGTGCCGCTTCCTGCTCGAACCCGGCGACACGGTGCTGATCGACGATCCTTGCTATTTCAATTTTCAGGCGTTGTTGCGCGCGCATCGCGTGCGGATCGCGAGCGTGCCGTACACGCCGCAGGGACCGGATCTCGCGGCGTTCGAGCGCGTTCTGGTCGAGCAGCGTCCGCGGCTCTACGTGACGAACTCGGCGATCCACAATCCGACCGGCGCGACGCTCGCGCCGGCCGTTGCGCACCGGCTGCTGAAGCTCGCCGGCGAGCACGATCTGCTGATCGTCGAGGACGACATCTTCGCGGACTTCGAAGACGAAGCCGCGCCGCGCCTTGCCGCATTCGACGGCCTCGCGCGCGTCGTGTCGATCGGCAGCTTTTCGAAGACGCTGTCGGCGGCGGTGCGCTGCGGCTATATTGCGGCACGCGCCGAATGGATCGAGCCGTTGATCGATCTGAAGCTCGCGACATCGTTCGGCAACGGTCAGCTCGCGGCGAGCGTCGTGCATCGGATGCTCGTCGACGGTACCTATCGGCGTCATCTCGAGGCGATGCGCGCGAAGCTGGCCGATGCGATGGGAGAGACCATCAGGCGTCTCGGCTATGCGGGCCTCGATATCTGGACACGGCCGCGCGCGGGCCTGTTCGTATGGGCGCGCTTGCCCGGGGCGCTCGATGCCGCCGACATCGCCCGTCATGCGCTGACGGCGGGCGTCGTGTTCGCGCCGGGCAACGTGTTCAGCGCGTCGCAAGCGGCGGCGGGCTTTCTGCGTTTCAACGTGTCGCAATGCAATCGCCCGAAGGTGTACGAGGCATTGCAACGGGCGATGGAAGCGTGCACGGTGTCGGCCGGCGCGGGGCGCGAGCGGGTCTGAGACGAACTCAGGCGAAGCAGGCGTTCGCGGTCCCCCGCTACAGCGTTATTTGCACAGCAGAAGCATCCGTTCTTCTTCCGAGCAAGGCGTGTGCGGTTTCGGCGCGGGTTGCGCGGCCGCCGCGCTCATCGCCGCGCTGCGGTTCGCGAGACACGCGCGCAGATGCTTCTCGACCGGACCGTAGTACTTCCACCCACGAACGAGCGTCGGCAATTCGAGCTTCACCTGTTTCCATTTCGGATGGCCATGCTCCTGCAGATTGTCGAAGTTCGCGCACAACGAGTCGGCGAAATGATTCAGATTGCTGACTGTGTCGCGCAAGCCGTAATCGTAGGTGACCAGAAACGCTTTGACGGTCAGACCCGGCACGTCTTCCTTCAACCAGCCTGGGTAGCTGCTTTGGTGGATCGTAGTCGGAAAGTAGGTCTGCTTCGCGCGGTTCGTCTCCGGCGCGTTGGGATCGACGGGCAACAGACGCAACTGTGACAGCAGGTCGGGTTTCATGTCGTTGAACAGCTTTGCCGGCTGCCCGACCACGATGATCGCGACGTCGATCTTCTTCACGATCAGCGCGGCGAGCGCGTCCTCGTTGCTCAGATGCACGACGTTCTGCTCCGGAATCGGCTGGCCGAACATCAGGCGGTAGAGCGTCGTCGCCGACTGCGCGGTGCCGCTGCCTAGCAGGCCGACGCTGATGGTCTTGTCCTTGATGTCGGCGAGCGTTTTCAGCGGCGAATCCGCCCGTACGACGACGTTAATTTCCTCGTCGTAGAGCGGCATGATCAGTCGCAGCGGCCGGATCGTCGTGCCCGCATTGGGGTTGCCCGAGTTGGCCATGTCGATGAACGCCTGGTACACGTCGGACTGCACGAGCGCGAGCTTCACGCCGGGCTCGAAACGCATGCGCTGCACGTTTTCGGCCGAGCCTTTCGACGCCACCACTTCGAGGTCGATGCCAACCGGCTGGGCCACCCATTTCGACAGGTCATTGCCGATCTGGATATATGTGCCGCGCTCCGGCCCGGTGACGATCTTGTAGTGCGCCGGTTCCGCGCCGGCCAGCGAACATACGACCAGTACCACCAGGCCCAGCCAGCCCGCGAGAAGTCTCTTCAGCATGATCTTTCTACCTATCGGTCAGGTTGATCCCGCTTCACGCGTGGCGCGTGGAAGCACCAGTGATCCGGTTGCCCTGTCATGTTCAAACTGCTGCCAGGGTCGCTCCGTCTGTTTCCGCTCAGAGGACGCACGATAATGTGCGAATCGGCACAGACGGCGGCCATTTGATCTGGTATGCGAAGCAATGTTTTTGCGCGACGGCGCAGCAGTTTGCGTCTCCGGGACCCGGTTCGGACCGTCGCGTCGCGCGTGAGCGCTAGTTGCTCCGCGGCGTCGCGGTTCTCACGACGCCGACTTTCGTTGCAGTCACGACCAGTTCGCCGTGCGCTTGCATGCCGACGGGCAGCGGTGCCTGCGCTTGCGCTTGCGCGAGCGGCGCGCCCGGCGCGGCATCCGTCGTCGCCGCATGCGGCGGAGTCAGCGGCGCCCAGCCGGTCTCGCGAATGACGCGCTCGAGGATCACTTTCGCCGCGTCGTTGCCGCTGTCGATCGCGAGCGCCTCGTTCGCGTGCTGGCGCGCGCACGGCCACGACTGCTGCGCGACGCAAGCCTGCGCGGCCTGTAGTGCAGTATCGCGACGCTGGACGAGCGGCCGCATCTGATCGGCCAGACCCTGCGCGTCGCTGTTTCCGGGTTGTAACGTTTGCGCGGCGGCGAGAGCGGCTTGCGCGGCGGACAGATCGTTCGCGCGGAACGCTGTCCTCGCGACCTGCAATGCTTGTCCGGCGTCGTGGAATTGCGGCGCGGGCCGCATGGGCGTCGCGGCCATCGGCGGCGCGGCAGGCGGAGCGGCTGGTGTCGCTGGAATGACAGGAGCCGCGGGCACGACGGGCGCGGGCTTCGCCGCCAGTGCGGTCACGGGCGGTGGCGCAGGCTTGGCCGCGGCCGGCGCGTGCATGGTCTGTGCTTGAGCAATCACCGGGGCGGACACAAGCGGCGCGATCATGCCGGTCGTTGTTCTGGCGTCCGGCGTAATCTGCTCCACGCCTGTATCTTCCGATTCGCCGCCGTCGCTGAATAGCGTATAAGCGACATACGCCAGGCCGATTGCGACTACCGCGCCGATCACGTACAGCACGCGCCAGATCGTCTGCGCAGTGTTGGGCGGCGCATACATCGGATCTTCGTAAGGTGGGATAGTGGTGTCGGTCGACACGAGCGCCGTGTGCATGACCGGCTCGGTCTGCAACAGGGGTTCGGACGCCATCGCGGCAGCGGCGATGGCGGGCTCGTCCCGTGTGCCGAGCTCGTCGTCGAAACGGGGCAGGGGCTTGTGCGTGGCGCTCGCACGGCTGCCTGGAATACCGGTGCGGATGTGCGGATCGTCCTGGTCGAACGGATGCGCAGCGCCACAGTAGGGGCAGGCGTCGACTTGTCGGTACAGTGCGCCACCGCAGCGTTTGCAGGGCGTGGGGAAACTTTGGCCGGTTGCTGTCTGGGTGGACATGCCGTGGACCCACCTTTGGAAAACGATGCCGTAAAGGCATGCTTCGGATCGTGTTGAGGCAGGAGCCTTGTCCGCGGAATCACGATCGACATGCGCCGGAAGTCGTGGAGACGTAGGCAGCGGCTGCGTTTCCACGGGTTCCAATATGTGGCGTTTCACGGGGGACGTCAACGCGGTTGGCCCCTGGATTGTGTGCGCTACCGCTCATTGGGAGGTATGAAGAAACCCTGGCCATACATTCGAAACGAGTGTATGTGTCTGTTGTTTCACAACAAATGGAAGGTAACCGGAAGCATCGCGCTGCATGAAGCGAGCGCGCCAAAAAAACAACGAGGCCGACGCGTCGTGCGTGCGGCCTCGTGATCGACCTTCTATCTGGCGCTTGCCGGTACGCGTTTGCATCTGCTTCCCGATCAGGCGTCGAAGTACGCTCAGTGCTTGCGCAACGGATGATCCTTCAGCAGCCATGCGAGCACGAAGGCGAGCACCACGACGCATGCGGCCGACAGATACACGGTGTGCAACGCACCCGCGAACGCATGCAGATAGTCGTTGCGCAATGCTTCGGGTAGCTGATGAATCGCTGCGGGACCCAATGCCTGCGGAAGTTCGGTGTCGGGCGGGATCAGCTTTTCGAGGCGCCCGGCGAGGCCGTTCGAGAACACCGCGCCGAAACCGGCCACGCCGATCGAGCCGCCGATCGAGCGAAACAGCGTGACGCCCGACGTCGCCACACCCATATGCTTGAACTCTACGGTGTTCTGGACCGCGAGGACCAGCACCTGCATCACCATGCCGAGGCCGCAGCCGAGCAGGCCCATGTACAGATACATCACATGAATCGGCGTATCGATCTGCAGGCGCGCGAGCAGCAGCATCGCCACGGAGACGAGGAACGTGCCCATGATCGGGAACAACCGGTACTTGCCGATCTTGCTGATCACGCGGCCCGTCACCATCGACAGGATGAACAGGCCGCCCATCATCGGCAGCATCTGCATGCCGGCTTGCGTCGGCGTGGAGCCCTTCACGACCTGCAGATAGAGCGGAATGAACGTCACGGAGCCGAACAGCGATACGCCGATGATGAAGCTCACGAGGCTGCTGATCAGAAACGTGCGCTGTTTGAACAGTCCGAGCGGCATGATCGGTTCGACCGCGCTGCGTTCTTCGTGAATGAATCCCCAGATCGCTGCGAGGCCCATGCCGAGCGTGAACCACAGTTGCGGTGACGACCACGGCAGGATCGTGCCGCCCTGACTCGTGAACAGGATGATGCAGGTCAGCGCGCCGGCGAGAAACGCGGCGCCCATGTAATCGATCGTGTGCTTCACGTGGCGCGCGTGCGGCTTGAACACCGCGCCGATCACGATGAGCGACAGGATGCCGAGCGGCAGGTTGATGTAGAAGATCCAGCGCCACGTCAGATGCTCGACCAGAAAGCCGCCGAGCAGCGGACCGATGACGGTGGCGAGACCGAAGATGCCGCCGAATACGCCCTGGTAGCGGCCACGCTCAGCGGGCGGAATCACGTCGGCGATCGCCGCCATCGTCACGACGAGCAGGCCGCCGCCGCCGAGCCCTTGCAGCGCGCGCAGCACGATCAACTGACTCATGTTCTGCGCGATGCCACACAGCGCCGAGCCGACGAGAAAGATGACGATCGCCGTCTGTAGCACGATCTTGCGGCCGAACAGATCGCCGAACTTGCCGTACAGCGGCACGACGATGGTCGAACTGAGCAGGTAGGCGGTCACGACCCACGACAGGTTATTGAGCCCGCCCAGTTCGCCGACGATGGTCGGGAGTGCGGTCGAGACAATCGTCTGGTCCAGGGCGGCGAGCAGCATGACCAGTAGCAGCGCCGGAAACAGCAGCCGGATCGGCGGATGGTCGGCCGCGGGCGCGGGGTTGACTGACAGGGTCGTAGCGGGTTGTTCCATGGCGGCAATGCGTTGAAATTAATTAACTGAGAGATTAATATATGTGACATCGCCTCTCACGTCAAATTCAATGCAATGACAAGGATCTCGCCTGACGACGCCGCGGCGCACAATGCCGTGGCAGATACGGGGCCGCCCGCGCGAATTGCCGCGAAAGAGCGCGACGCGTCGAAGCCCAAACTCACGGCAGCGCCAACGGATATTCATGCCGCAAATATCGGCAGCAGTGCACCGGCTGGATCGGCCGCCCGCCGCCCCGGCCGGCCGTCGGGCGCCGCGCGCGGTCCCGCGCAGCGTGCGCGCTTGCTCGACGCCGCGCTGACGCTGTTCGCGAGGCAGGGCATCGTCGAGACATCGCTGGGTGAGATCGCCCGCGAGGCCGGCTTCACGCCCGCGATGGTGCACTACTACTTCAAGACGCGCGATCAACTGCTCGACGTGCTGATCGACGAGTGTTTCGCACCGTTGCGCGCGAGCCTCGGGCTGCCGTTTCAGGAGAATCCCGACGATCCGGTCGCGGCAATCACGCAACTCACGGAGCGGCTCGTGCAGATCGCGAGCGACAACCCGTGGTTCGCGTCGCTGTGGGTGCGCGAAGTGATCAGCGACGGCGGGCTGCTGCGCCAGCGCATGCATGAGCGCTTTGGTTTCGCGCATCAGAAGGCGTCGCTGCTGGCGATCGCGCGCTGGCAGAAGGAGGGGCGCCTGAATGCATCGCTCGAACCCGCGCTCGTGTTCGTCACGCTGCTCGGCATGACGATTCTGCCGCTTGCCACCTCGAAGCTGTGGCGCAACGATCCGTTGCGCCGCAGTATCGGCGGCGCGGAGATTGCGCGGCACGCGGTGGCGTTGCTGCTGCAGGGCATCGGGCCCGGCAAGGGCGATTGAACTGGCGCCCGGTGTGGCGCACCGGTCGCCGCGTCCTTTGAAAGGGCCCTAGATTTTGCGATTGTTCTTCCACTCGTCGAACGCCGCCTTCGTCTCGTCGTTCGGCGGATAGGTGCCGGGCAGCGCGGCGCCGGCACGAATCCTTTCGGTGAGAAACGCCTCGAGCTGTTCCTGTCCGGCGGCGGCTTGCGCGACGTCGCCGGCCATCTTCAGCGGAATTACCACGACTCCATCCACATCGCCGACGATCACGTCGCCCGGAAACACCGCGACTCCACCACAGCCGATCGGCACGTCGATATCGACCGCGTGATGGCGGATCAGATTGGGCGGCGCGCTCGCGCCGGCGCAAAACACCGGCATGTCGAGCGCGGCGATCGTCGCGCTGTCGCGCACCGGGCCGTCGGACACCATGCCGGCAACACCGCGCACTTGCAAACGAAGCGACAGAATCGAACCGAACGACGCGCTGCCGCGCTCGCCGCGGCAATCCTGCACGAGCACGTGGCCCGGCGCAATGGTCTCGACGCATTTGCGTTGCGCGTACTCAGGGTCCGCGAATAGCTCCAGTACGTCGATGTCTTCGCGCGATGGGATGTTGCGCAGCGTGAACGCCGGCCCGACCAGATTCGCGCCGCGCCGCGGACCGAGCGGCGCGACGCCCTGCATGAAGGTGTTGCGCAGACCGCGCTTGAATAGCTGCGTGGTCAACGTGGCGGTGCTGACGTGACGAAGGATGTCGAGCGTCGCGGCGGAAAGCGCGGGCGATGTGGCGGACATGGTGTCGGTTGACCTCGGGTTGAGATGAGGGGGCATCGGTAGGCGCGCGTGCGCGCCCACGATGATAGCGCCGCGACACCACCGGTTAGCAGGCCAGCGCCATTCATCGCCGCGATATCGGCAACCGCGACCGAGCCCTTCTTTACGAGACGCGAACCGCTGCAACGAGGCACGCGACGTGCTTGCAGTGTCGTCGGATGCGAGCGACGCAAAACGAACGGCAGCGCCGCGTTGTGCGAACAATACGAAGGACAGAATCGATACCGGGCGGGGGAAGGCCGTACGAACGGGGTTCGTACGAACCGCGCCGGAACATCGGGTGCCGGCGATCGGCGAGCCGCGGAAAAACTGCGGACACTGAGCAGCTAAATCGCGGTGCGCGTCGAGCGCCGTTTTTTCATCGACGTGCAATTTTGGCGCGTTACCGTGCGCAAGCGTTGTACTCGGGAAGATGTTGCGCAATGTTTTACAAGCGCGGACCTGTCTGCAACTCGGTGTGCGAAATCGGGTCGGAATTATGGACAGCAACACCCTGGCCGCGCGAATCCGCGGCAATCAGCAAAGTGAAATACAAAGTGAAACCTCCGCCCCCTCGGACAGCCTAACCGGTTTTTCAGAGCAACAACATACGATGAACGCAGCAATGAGGCTCGATCAGGCCACGATCGTGCTGGTGGAGGACGACCCGGACAGCCGGGAATCGTTGACCTTGTTACTCGAGGCGGAAGGCGCGAAGGTTTGCGCGGTCGCCGATGCGGAAGAGGGCGTCGTGGCGGCGATGCGGTTGCTTCCCGACGCGGTCGTCTGCGACCTCGACTTGCCGGCCATGGATGGCTTCTATCTGATCCAGCGGCTGCGCGACCACGAGATTTGCGGCGGTCATTCCCCCTCGGTGGCGGTGGCCCTCACCGGCCATACCGACGACGCATACCGCCTGCGCAGCATCGGCGAAGGCTTCCAGCATTTCATGACCAAACCTGCGTTACCCGAAGCGCTCGTGACGCTGCTGCACGACGCGATCGACGCCCGCGCGGCGGGTTGATCGACGCTTCGCAGCGGCTCTCGTGGGAGCGGGTTTTAGACAGAGCAGGCCGGCGCGCGGCGGGGAGATGTCGTTTCTCGAAGCAGCGCACGGCCATCGACGCTTTGCAGCGCGTCACACAGCGTTGCGCACCCAATGTGGCGCGCCGCTATTTCGCCGCGGCCACCGGCGCGGCCGCGCTGGCCGCTTTGGCCGCCTGACAGGCGGCACACAATCCCTTCAATTCGATTTCGTCGCTCGCGAGCCGATAGCCCGCGTCCTCGATCTGCGCGACGAGGGCCTGACGCAGCTTCGGTTGATGCAATTCGGTGACGCTGCCACATTGCTGGCATACGACGAGAATGCCGTGCTGGCATTGCGTCAGATCATGGCAGACAGTGAACGCATTGATCGATTCGATCCGATGCACGAGCCCCGCCGACAGTAAAAAATCCAACGCGCGATAGACGGTCGGCGGCGCCGAGCCGGCGTGGATCTGGCGCATTTCGTCGAGCAGCGAATAGGCCTTGGTCGCGCGTCCCGAGTTCAGCAGCAGTTCGAGCACCTTGCGCCGGATCGGCGTGAGTTTTTCGCCGCGTTCGCGGCAATATTCCTCGGCGAGTGCGAGAGCCGCTTCCTGCGACGGGCCATGTGCGTGCGACGGCTCGTGCACGTCGTGATGCGCTCGATGATCGTGTGCATCGGCGGCGGGGGCGGCAGGTGTGGGAGCGACCGGACGGCCGGTCGCGGCGGGCTTGGCGGTTTTCATGCGTCGATTATAGAGGCAGGCGGGATGCAAGCGCCGCGCCGGTCGAAGCGTCGAGAGAATCGGCATTGCCCAGATTTGGCTTACAACTGACAACAAACGAAAAATAGGGTCTTTACTGGCAAAAAATGCCTATTCTTTGTCAGTCAGTCTCTGAATGTGTTTGATGGGATCTCGATGAGACAACTGCTTCACCCATCGCGGGCAGTAGCCTTAGCCTTTCTCTTTGCGATTGCCGCAGGGACGCTCCTTTTGAGGTTGCCCTTGTCGCAGGCCAAAGGTGAGGCAGCGCCGTGGCTGAGCGCTTTTTTTACCGCTACCTCCGCGGTCTGCGTGACTGGACTCGTCGTTGTCGATACGGGCACCTACTGGTCAAGCTTTGGACAGTGGGTCATCCTCGGGCTGTTTCAGATTGGCGGTTTCGGCATGATGACCGCAGCCACCTTGCTGGGACTCATGGTCAACCGGTCCTTGCCGCTGCGAGCGAAGCTGATCACCCAGGTCGAGACGCACACGCTCCGTCTCGGGGACATCGGCAGCGTGGCGCGCCTGGTGATCGTCGTGACGCTCGTCACTGAACTGACCACGGCACTCTGGCTGACGGTCAGGCTTCATCTCGGGTACAACTTCCAATGGGGCGAGGCCGCATGGAGTGGATGGTTCCATGCGGTCTCCGCGTTCAACAACGCGGGCTTTTCAATTCACCCGGACAGTCTCATGCGCTATGCCGCCGACGCGTCGATGCTGGTACCGGTGATGGTCGCGATTGTCGTCGGCGGAATCGGGTTTCCGGTTCTGTACGATCTGCGGGAAAAACTTCGGGGTGCCCGTCGGCTTTCATTGCACACCAGGCTCACTTTAGTGGTCACGGGGGTGCTGCTGCTCGGCGGATTTCTTGCGTTGCTGCTGTTCGAATGGAGCAATCCGAAAACCCTGGGTCCGATGCCGTTCGGAGAGAAGCTCCTTTCGGCAGCGTTCGCCTCGGTATCCGCGCGCACGGCGGGTTTCAACTCGCTCGACATCGGCGCAATGCGTCATGACAGCTGGGCCCTGCATTTCTTCCTGATGTTCGTTGGCGGGGGCAGCGCGGGGACGGCAGGGGGTGTCAAGATCGGCACCATCGCCATTCTGGCCTTGCTGGTGATCGCAGAGATCCGCGGGCGTGGCGATATCGAAGCGTTTGGGCGCCGTGTCAGCGTGTCGGCGCAGCGGCAAGCGATTACCGTGGTGGCGCTGGGTGCCGTGATGATCACGGTCGGCACACTGATCATTTTGCACATCACCGATTTCCCTACCGATCAGGTCATCTTCGAAGTTGTTTCGGCGTTCAGTACGGTCGGTCTGTCAACGGGTATCACGGGTGATTTGCCTGCGCCGGCACAGTTCGTGATCATCGCGCTGATGTACGTCGGCCGGGTTGGAACCATTACCTTTGCGACGTCGTTAATGCTGGTTGAGCGGCGTGCGCAATATAGCTACCCCGAGGAGCATCCAATTGTTGGCTGACCTGTTCAAGATTTCGCTCTCTTTTTCGAAAGGCGACAGTGTGGTCGTCATCGGTTTGGGGCGGTTCGGCTGTGCCGTGGCCCAGTCGCTGCTTCGGCTGGGCCATGACGTGATGGGAATCGACCGGGACGAGCAGCAGGTGCAGTTATGGGCGGACCGGTTGACGCATGCCGTCCAGGCCGATTCGACCAACGTGAATACCCTGCGCCAATTAGGCGTTGCCGACTTCCCTCATGCGATCGTGGGCATTGGAAGCGACCTTTCGGCGAGCCTGATGACCTTGATGGCCCTAACGGAACTTCAGATCAAGGACATCTGGCTGAAGGCGGTGACCGCGGAACACGGCCAGATTGCCCAGCGCATCGGCGCGCATCACGTGGTTTATCCGGAAGCGGAAATGGGTGAACGGATCGCTCACCTGATCGCAGGCCGAATCGTGGACTACATTGAATTCGGCGAAGGATTTGCCGTCGCCACGATTCATGCCCCGGCGCCGACACACAACCGTCCGCTCGCAGATTGCGGCGTTCTGGAGGCGTTCGGTGTCATGGTCATGGCCGTCAGGCGCGCTGGCGAAGAGTTCCAGCACGCGGGGCCTGACACGGTTGTTGTGCCGGGGGATCTGCTGATCGTGTCGGGCCCCGCGAGCAAGGTTGAAGAGTTTGCGGGTCGCGCGCATACCTGAACTGTTTCAGCCGACCCGCGCCATGCTCAGGTCAACGGGAAATCCACATACTTCTTGAACCCGGAACGCGTCGTGAGACGCGAATACCAGCGCTCCAGATTCGGCAGCGACGGCCGCTGCAAACGGTCGAGGCCGAACCAGCGCTTCGCGTACGCGCCGATCACGATATCGGCGAGCGTGAACTTGTCGCCTTCGAGAAAGAAGCGGCCCTGCAGATGCGTGTCGAGCAGGCGCCACAGGACGGTGACCGCCTCCACGTCGGCGGCGAGTTTGGCGGCGTCGCGCTCGGCCTCGGGCGTGCGCACGAGGGTCCAGAACACGGGACGTTCCACTGGCTGCAGCGTCGACAGCGACCAGTCCAGCCAGCGGTCGATGCTCGCGCGCAGTTTCGGCTCGCCCGGATACAGCAGGCTCGATTCGCCGTATTGCATCGCCAGATAGCGCAGGATCGAGTTGGATTCCCACAGCACGAAGTCGTCGTCGACCAGCGTCGGAATCTTGCCGGTCGGGTTCATCGCGAGATAGTCGGGTTCGTTGTTGCGGCCGAATTGCAGGCCCGCGTCGATGCGGTCGAACGGCAGCACGAGTTCGTCGCAGCACCACAAAACTTTCTGGACGTTGACCGAATTGGCGCGTCCCCAGATCGTAATCATCCGGTAATTCCTTTTCTCTTACGGTTGGCAAGCCGCGCGGCGTGCGCGGCGTTCAGGCGGTAACGATACACGATGCGCGCGCCTTTGCGCGACGGGCCGCCCGGCCGACATTGCGTTGCGTACAATGACCGCACTCCGGATTGCCCGCTGAAAACACGCATCCCAACTCATTGAGGCATCGCATGGCCCGCATTGTTCCCGACGACTGGAAGAGCCTCGAAGCGACCGGCGCGGCGGCGCGCGAACGTGAAACGCTCGCGCTGCTCGAAAAGGCACTGCCCGCCGACTACACCGTCTACCACGGCGTGCATTGGACGCGCCTGAACCAGAACTTCTCCGTGTTCGGCGAGGCCGATTTCGTGATCGTGAGTCCCGCCGGGCGCCTGCTGATCATCGAGCAGAAGACCGGCTTTCTGCGCGAAACGCCGAAGGGGCTCGTCAAGGTGTATCTGCAAACCGAGCGAAACGTCGCGATCGCGCTCGCGCATACGATCGAGAGTCTGCACCGGCGTTTTACCGCGGCGTTCGGCGCGGGCGCCTATTTCATCGAGGAACTGCTGTACTGTCCCGATCACATCGTCAAGGATGCGGCGATCGCCGGCGTGAATCCCGCGCGCATCGTCGACGCTACGCGGCGCGAGCGTCTCGCGGCGATCGTCCGCGAAGCGCTGCCGGCCGATGAACCGCGGCTTCCCTGCGCGGCGAAAATCCACCACTTTCTCGCCGACGAACTCGCGTTGACGCCCGACACGAGCGCGCTCGTCGGGCAGGCGGGCACGCTCGTCACGCGCCTTTCGGGCGGACTTGCGACATGGGCCCGGCGGCTCGAATTCGCGCCGTTCCGTTTGCGCGTGATCGGCACGGCGGGCTCCGGCAAGACGCAACTCGCGGTGCAGGTGATGAAGGACGCGGTCGCGCGCGGCGAGCGGCCGTTGTACGTGTGCTTCAACCGGCCGCTCGCCGATCACATCGCGCGGGTCGCGCCGCCGGAGGCGAAAGTCGCGAACTATCACCAGCTTTGCGACTGGATCGCGCGCGACGCGGGGCGCGCGCCCGATTTCCGGTCGGCGCAGGTGTTCGATCAACTGGAGGACGTATTCGCCGACACGCCGATCGAACCGCGCTGGCAATTCGACGTACTGATCGTCGACGAAGGGCAGGATTTCCAGCAGCCATGGTTTGCCGCGCTCGAGCGGCTGCTGCGGCCGGGCGCCGCGTGGTGGTGGCTCGAAGACCCACTGCAGAATCTGTACATGCGTGAGCCGGTCTCGTTGCCCGGCTGGACCACGCTGAGAGAAACCACCAATTACCGCAGTCCTCGCGACATCCTCGATTATCTGCGCGACGTGCTGGGCGCGTCGGTGCCGCTGGCCGCGGCACTTACGTCGGGCAGTCCGTTCGACGGCTCCGAGGTTTCGGTGTCGGTCTATGACGAAGCGCAGGGCGCCGAAAGCAGTATCGACGCAACCAAGCGCGCCATCACGCAGGCGCTATCGCTCGGTTTTCGCAAGCAGGACATCGCGGTGCTGTCGTTTCGCGGTCGCGAGGGCTCGGCGATGAGCGCGCTCGATCATCTCGGACCGCATCGGCTGCGAAGTTTCACCGGCAAATACGATCTGTTCGGCAACCCGGAGTATCGTGAAGGCGACGTGCTGTTCGAGTCGATCTACCGCTTCAAGGGGCAGGCGGCGCCGTGCGTGATCTTCACCGAGATCGACTTCGACGCGTTCGACGAACGCAGCGCGCGCAAGCTGTTCGTCGGCGCGACGCGCGCGACGATGAAGCTGATCGTCGTCGCGTCGCAGCGGGCCGCGCGGCATTTGCAGCTGCGCGAGGCGAAGGACAGGTAGCGGCGGGGTTCGGGCGCTGCGCCCACAAGGAACGTTGCGCTCAACTCCACGCCCTTGCGCTCACCAAAATCCCCGTGCGCGTCAGCGCATCCCACCAGATCACGCGCAGCAGCGGCGCTTGCTGCGCGATCAGCAGCGCCTGCACCGGATCGCTTTCGACGAAGTGCGTGACACCCGCGCGCAGCGCCGCACTCGCCTTGTGCGCGGCCGCGCCGGCGAGGCTGTCGTCGTGCAGGCCGGGCGTGCGCATCGCCAACTGCATGTGAGCGAAGCCGTGTCGCGCGAGCCACGCTTCGGTGCGCGCGCGATCCATCTCCGGGCGGCCCGTGATGATCGTGCGCACCTGCTGCAGGTCGATGCCGGGCAGCACCTCGAACGGCAGCAGCGCGTCGCGCTCGGCGAGCGCGGCGGCGAGGTCCTCGTCGTAGCGCGCGAGCGGTACGTCGGGCAGCAGGATGCCGTCGAGGTCGATCGCGTAGGCCGCGTACTCGTGGTCGTTGGCCATCGCGGGCGCGGCGCCGGCTTCGACGCGCGCCCAGTCGTCGCGGTAGCGCTCGGTGTACGCCTGGCGCTCCCATGGAAAGAGGGCGAAGTAGCCGCGCGCATCGATCGCGTAGTCGGGCTGTGCGCGGCTCAGATCATCGACCGCGGCGGTCAGGGTTTTGACTTCGAGCCCGTGCGCCTGCAGAAACGCGATGCAATCGACGAGCGTAAAACCGCGTCCCGCGATGTCCTCGCACAACAGCACTTTCGATCCGGCGGGCGGGATCGGCAGCGTCGAATCCCATGCGACCGCGCGCGTCTGGCGGTCGTAGCGCAGGAACGCGACCGGCGCGCCGACCGCGTGCGACACCATCAGCGCGAGCGGCGCGCCGCCGCGCAGAATCCCGAGCGCCATCGAGAAATGCTCGGCGAGCAACACGGGTTGCAGCGATTCGATCCAGTGATCGAGCTGTTCGTACGTCAGAGGCAGGACCGGCTTGTTCATGACTATCGAGGCGCCGCGTGGCGCGATGGAAGGCAATGGTCCGCGGGGATGCGCGCGCGGCGCGCGCTGACGCACTGGCGCGACATCGCGGGTCCCCGTTTTTGAGTCAGCGCATTTTGGCGATATTATGCATGCGGGTCAAAGGTCGCGTGTCGGGGTGGCACGCGTTTGACGGCACGGTACGGCGCAACACTTCGCGTGGCATGAGATCGGCTGACCGTGGCGCCGCCCGCGGTCCGGCGAATCAACGAAATCGGATAAAAAAAGCAAATGGCCAATCTGATTGCAACGCTGTGCAAGGCAGCCAGCGGAACCGGTGTGCCCTGGCGGATGCGCTGGCTGGCGGGGCTGGCGGGACTGATCGTCGGGCTTTCCGTCTGTTGCGCGCATGCGCAGCCGGGCGCGCGGCAGTCGCCGGCGCTGGCGCTCGACGTGCAGGGCAAGATCGCCAATACCAACGACGCCGCGCATCGCACCTATCACTTCAACGAGGCTCAACTGCTCGCGCTGCCCGTGCATACGATCACGACCTCGACCACCTGGACGCCGCGCTCGACGTTCACCGGGCCCAGGCTCGCCGACATCCTGAAGGCCGTCGGCGCGCACGGCACCCAGATCGAACTCCATACGTTCGACGACTACACCTACACCGTGCCGGTGTCGGACTGCGAACGCTACGGCGTGATCGTCGCGTACAGCATGAACGGCCAGCGCCTGAAACTCAGCGACTTCGGGCCGCTGTTTCTGATCTATCCGCGCGACGCTTTTCCAGATGAACTGACTGGCGCGGTCGGCGACTCGAAATTCGTATGGCAGATCAAGGCCCTCATCGTCAAATAGCGCGCCGTCCGTGGCGGCGCGTGTTGAACGTGCTGATCTGGCTGATGGCGCTCGCGGCGCCCGCCGGCGCGATCGGCTATCTGCTCTATGCGAACCTGTTGAACCCGCGCGCGACCGAGCAGCTGACCCGTACCTACGACGGTTTCTACTGGGACGCCGCGCAACTGCAGATCGCGTACGCGCGCTTCGAGAACCAGCTGCTGCTGTATCAGTCCGGTGCCGACGACGATTATCAGCAGTTGCAGCTGCGCTTCCAGCTGCTGCAATCGAAGCTGCGCGTGATGGCCGGCTCGACGCATCGGCTCTCCGCGCAGCTCGCTCTGTTGCAACGGCAGCTCGACGAAATCAAGACGCTCGAGACTGTGCTCGACGACATCCAGCCCGAGATCGAGGTACTGCAGCGCGACCGTGCGCGTGCCGCGCGGATCGACGCGCAGCTGCGCCAGCACTGGAGCGAGGTCAACGATCTCGCGCTGTCGCGCCGTTTCGCCGATGTCGCCGACCGCGAGGCGATGAACCGCGATTTCATCGACAAGCGCCGCATTCTGTTCGCGGGCGGTCTGGTGCTGCTATTGCTGTCGGCGGCGGCGACGCTGCTGCTCGTGCTCAACGGCCGGCGCCGCACGCGGCTGATGCGCCAGCAGCGCGCGGCGCTGGAAGCCGAGCATCAGGCGAGCCGCGCGGCGCGCGAGGCGAGCCTCGCGAAGGATGCGTTTCTCGGCATGATCGGCCATGAACTGCGCACGCCGCTGCATGCGATCGTCTCGTCGGTGGAACTGCTCGGCTTCAACTATCACTCGGAGGCCGACCGCAAGGTGATCCAGCGGCTCGAAACCGCGGCGCGCCATCTCGAGGCGCAGATGAAGGACCTGACCGACTACGCGCGCCTTGGCGCCGGCAAGCTCGAACTGCGGCACCAGCATTTCGAGCCGCGCGAGCTGCTGGCGTCGATCGTCGATGAACACACGATGTCCGCCAGGACGCGCGGGCTCGAGCTCGAAAGCGAGGCGAGCGGCGCGAGCGGGCTCGTCGAGTCGGACCCGCACCGCATCCGGCAGATCGTCAACAACCTCGTCACCAACGCGATCCGCTACACCGAGACCGGCACGGTGCGTGTCGAACTGCGGCAAGAGCCGGCGCTGCTGGTTTTCGTCGTCAGCGATACGGGGCCGGGCGTGCCGTCCGAACAGATCCCGCTGATCTTCGAGGAGTTCACGCAGCTCGACGCGTCGCGCACGCGCCGCTTCGAAGGCGCGGGGATGGGGCTCACGATCGTGCAAGGGCTCGTGAAGCTGTTCGGCGGCACGGTGGATGTCGCGAGCACGGTCGGCGAGGGCACCAGCTTCACGGTGACGATCCCGGTCGTGCCGGTCGCAACCGTCGAGCCGGCCGAGGTCGCGGAGCAAGCCGAGCCGGACGGCGCGCAGCCGTGCGTGCTGATCATCGACGATAACCGGCTGATCCGCGAGTCGCTCAGCGAAATGGTCGCGCACATGGGCTACGACTCGCTCGCACTCGGCAATGCCAACGACGCGCTCGCGTGGCTCGACACCCACCGCTGCGAAGTGGTGCTGCTCGATCTGCACATGCCGGAGCGCGATGGCTACACGTTTCTCGAAGACTTCGCGACGCGCGACGGACCGTCGGCGGGCGTGCCGGTGATCGTGGTCAGCGCGTACGCGCCGGAGGTCGTGCGGGATGGCGAAAGTGGCGCGACTGGTGTGCCGTCGGTGTTCGAGGCGCTGTTAAAGCCAGTCCATTACGAGGATCTGAAGCACGCCCTGCAGCGGGCGCTGGCGGCGCGGCATCAGGCGTGAGCGCGTGAAGGCGGCGCTGCCGCGAACGGGGCGCGCATCGGCGCCCGTGCTTCAGGGGCGGTTCAGCCGCTTCGACAGATCGGCGACGAGGATCGCCATGCGCGCGGGCTTCTCGTAGCACGCGACGTCGAAATCGCGGATCACCTGGCTGATCTCCGATTCGCTGGCCTTGCCGGTCAGCAGTTCGCCGGTCAGCACGAAGATCGGCGCGTCCGGGTTCTCCGACGCGCGCACCGTGCGAATCGCGTCCGCCGAGGTCTGCGAGCCGAACAGCCAGTCGATGATCACGCCGTCGAACACCTGCGTCTGCAACTGCTCGCTGAAGGCCGCGAGCCCATAGATCGCGACCGCCGCGAAGCCGCTGCGCTCCAGATAATCGCGCAGGTTATCGGCGCTTGCACGATCGTCGTCGACCACCGCGATGGCCGGCTTGTCGGTCTCGGCGCGGCGCGGATAGATCTCGATCTTGTGGACTTCGTACGCGCTCTGATACAGCGCGCCATCATGACGCGAGACGCGCCATTGACCGAGCCGCGAATAGGCGACGAATTCCGGGCGGCTACCCGGTTCGAGCGCCGCGCCGACCCACGCGGTGCAGGCGATTTCGGTCGCGCCGATGCAGAACACCGCCTCCTGGGCGATCGCGCCGACGACGCCCGGATCGAGCGACTGCGCGCCGAACAGCTGCGCCGCGGGTTCGTCGAATACCTCGGCGACTTTCTTGATTTGCGACAGCGTCCACGGACTATTGCCGCGCAGTTTGCGGTGCCCCTGAGAAAAACTCAGATCGAGGATGCGGCATAGCTCCGTGGTTTGCTGTCGCTTGCCGATTCCATGCCTGCTCATCAACTCGCGCACGCGCTCGGCAACCGCGATGGAGTCGGGTGAGTGTGTTTCGTTGGCCATGCTGCGTGAAAATCCGCCGGGTTAAAAGGTACATCTGGAGCGCGGTCGGCAGGCGCAAGCCGACCCTGCGCATGCTATGCGCATGAATCGGTCACGCGGGGACAGCAAATGTACCGTAAAAAAATTCACCATTTATGATTTTGTCAGACCGGCCGCCGAGTCCGCTGATGCAAGCGACGCCATGGCCGTGCCGGTGACTTTTGATGCATTGAGCATCAAAAGGCATTCTACCGGTGAAACGATGACGAAACCGTAGGGAATCCACGAATGGAGTAGTGCGCAAGGCGACGGATCCGGCTGCTTGCCGCAAAGCCCGGCAGGTCCGCCCTTGCGGAAAAGCCAGGCGAGAGGCGCAATGAAAAGTGTGTCCGGAGGTATCAGGATTGCGCCGGCACGCGCGGTCCGCGTTCAGCTTGCCGGCATCGTGTCGAGCCGGGCCGCCGAATTTTGAAGTCCTTTGAAAATCCGCTCGGCGACCTTGCCCGGAAAGCGCTCGGGCAACTCCGCCGACACCCGCTCGATCACGCCAGGTGTCTGCTCGATCAGACGCTGGAGCAGCGGCTCGGCGTCGGCGCCGTACGAGCATTTCAACGCCATCGCGTTGAAGTGTCGCCGCTGCACGTCGCGAAACGCATCGTGCTTGCTGCGCGACCATAGACCCATCGCAAGCCGCGCCTTGTACCACGACCACTGGTTCGGGCCGTTGCCCTCGACCGGCCAGATCGACATCACGTCGTAAAGCGGCGTCAGACGGTACTGGCCACCGGCGAGCAGGCGGATGCTGAAGTTCTTCGCGTGGCCGTCCGGCGCGGCCAGCATCCAGAACAGGATCTGGCTCGCGAGCAGGGTCTCGATGTCCTGCCGCGCCTCGACCGATTGCTGCAGAATCCGCGCGAGGTCGAGCACGCCGGGGCCGCCCGCGTTTTCGTACTTGCGATGCGACGGCACGCCGTACACCTGGCAGAAATCTTCCTGCGGCAGACGCAGCAGCCAGTTGCCGCTCGAATGCATCTGCCGGTCGAAGCGTTCGACGGCGAGCACGCGCTGCTTGCCGAACCTGAGCACCTCGGTGTTCGCGACCGGCAGGCCGAACGCGCGCAGAATCCGCAGACACAGCCACTCGTTTTCGACCGACGTGCTGAGATCGGCGAGCCGGTTGCCGACCAGCCCGAGCGGCAGCTTGAAGATATGCGTGGTCGGCGTCGCGCCGTGCGGCCGTTGCCATTGGCCGTCGTGCCACAGCAGCGCGGTTTTCTCCTGCGCGCCGGCGAGCGAGATGCGGAAGTCGTCGGATTCGTCGGGCGCGCCGAGCGTCGGTTTGCCGACCGTCTGCGCGAGCAGCGCCTCGATGTCGTCGTCGGAAAGCGGTGTGCCTTCGATGCGCTGGACCCCGTCCGGCGCGTCGTCTTCGGCGAGCAGCTGGACCGCGCCGACGCAGTCGCGGCCGATGGCCTGCAGCAGGTCGAACGCTTCGAGCGTTTCGGTCCGGTAGCGCTGCGCGATGCGTTTGCGGATGACGTCGCTGTCGGGCAGCAGGTTGTCGAAGTAGTTGAGCACCCGCGGCCCTTTGTGCGTCATGTTGCCGGGGGTGAACGGCAGCGACAGCGACAGCGGACGACCCGCGGGCGACGCGATCCAGGCGGCGTCGTAGGCGAACTCCATCGGGCCGCGCGCGGGCAGCCGCCAGAGCCCGACGCGCTCGCCGTTGGCCCACACCGACAATGCCTTCGAAGCGGTTTGCCGGGCCATCTCACCACTCGACGTTCGGTGCCGGCTCGGAGCTCGGCTGATTTTTGTCGCGCAACTGCAGTTGCAGGCCGTAGGCGCCGCACAGCGCGAGCAGCTGGGTGAGCGTGAGCCCGCTCGCATCGGTTTCGAGCGCGGAAATGCGGCTTTGGCTCACGCCGACGCGCGCGGCGGCCTCGGTCTGCGTGAGGCCGGCCTGGCGGCGGCTGGCCGCCAGCAACTGCGCGAGCTGGTCCGACGTGGCGATCAGGTGGAGCATGGCGGATTATCTGCGAGACGAATAAACGCAATTTATGCGTGACACGAATATTTGTCAAATATTTGCGTGACGCATAATCGACGAATATTCGTGTGACGGATAATCGGGCATTTCGGCAGGCGCCGGCTGCGACCAGCCGCGGTACCGACGTCGCTCGTCATTGCGGACAATGGCTCCCACTGCGAAGATGACGCCCACATCGCCAACCCGCCCACCCATGACCACGACTTACCCGCTGCACTCGACCTTCACGCCCGCCGACCAACCGTTTCCCAGCCACGCCGACGTCGTGATCGCCGGAGCCGGCATCATGGGCTGCGCGGCCGCTTATTACCTGGCGCGGCGCGGCCTGTCGGTGGCGGTGCTCGACAAGTCGCGGATCGCCGGGCAGCAGTCATCGCGCGCGTGGGGCTTCGTGCGTCAGCAGGGTCGCGAAGCCGCGGAGGTGCCGCTGATGATGGCCAGCATTCCATTGTGGAAAGAACTCGAACGTGAGCTGAATTTCGATCTCGAATGGCGCCAGGGCGGTTGCCTGTATGTCGCCACCCATGACGAAGACTGGGCATCGTTTCAGCAATGGACCGAGGTCGCGCGTCAGTATGGCCTCGATACCCGCACGCTCGACCGCCGGCAGATCGACGCCGTGGTGACCGGCATGCAGGGCCCCGCGCTCGGCGGCCTGTACACGCCAAGCGACGGTCAGGCCGAACCGCGCCGCGTCGCCGCGGCCTTCGCGGCACGGGCGGCCGAAGCCGGCGCGCTGTTTTTCGAGGGCTGCGGCGTGGTCGGCATCGAACGCGCGGGCGGTGCGATCGCTGGTGTGGTCACCGAGCGCGGCACGATTCGTACCTCGCGTCTGATCTGCGTGGCCGGCGCGGGCAGCTGGCGACTGCTCGGAACGCTCGGTCTCGAACTGCCGCAGCAGGCCGTGCGCGGTACCTGCATGCGCACCAATCCGTTGCCGCCGATCACGGCGTCGACCTTCTGGGGCCACGGTCTCGGCATCCGGCAGCGCGCGAACGGCGCGATCAATCTCGCCGACGACATGCAGGTCGACGTCGACATGACGCTCGGTCATTTCCGCGCGCTGAAATGGTTTTTGCCCGAACTGTGGACGCAGCGCGAGAAGTTCAGCTTCCATCTGAACGGCGCCTGTTTGCACGATCTGCGCGAACGTCTGCCGGGCGGCGTGCCCGACGCCGAACGCGCGCTCTATCCGCGCGACCCGCATCCGCAGCCGAACGCGAGCCACGCGCCGCGCGCGCTGAAAAAGCTGCGCGCACTGTTTCCGGCGTTGCGCGACGCCCAGGTGGTCGAGGCGTGGGCGGGGCTGATCGACGTGTTGCCCGACGGCATTCCGGTGATCGATGCGCCGCCGCAGGTCCCGGGCCTGACGATCGCGACCGGCTTCTGCGGTCACGGTTTCGCGATGGGGCCGATCGTCGGCAAGCTGCTGGCTGAACTCAACGATGGCGGCGAGGCGTCGCTCGATCTGTCGGCGTTCCGTTTGCAGCGTTTCTTCGACGGCACGATGAAGCGGCCGCGCAGCATGCTGTAACTCCGCGCAACCCAGCCCGATACAACCCAACCCGACCGATACCACCGATGACCGAAGCCGTTCTCCGCCACGCCGACGTCCCGTACTACACGCAATGGGGCAGCCCCGAGTGGGTGCGCGACATCGTCGAACAGCAGCGCGACCCGTGCGACGATCCGCACTGGCAGCGCAGCGGTTTCGCCGACCCCGAGCGCTATCGTTTCTGGGCGCAACGCCTGTGCGGGCTGACGTGCCTCGAGTCGGCTCTCGACTACTGGAGCATCGATCACGCGCCGCGCGCCGCACTGCTCGACGACGCGCTGCGGCACGGCGTATACCGGTTGCGCGACGATGGTGGCGTCGACGGTCTGATCTACCGGCCGTTCGCTGACTGGGCGGGCCCGGCGTTCGGCCTCGATATCGAGGTGCTGCCGCAGGCGTCGCTCGAGGAGATCGCGGCGCGGCTCGACGCCGATACGCTCGCGATCGTGTCGGTGAGTCCCGAGATCCGCTATCCGGAGCGGACGAACCAGCGGCGGGGCGGTCACCTGATCCTGCTGCACGGGCGGAATCGCGACGGCGTGTGGTTTCACAACCCGTCGGGCGTCGCGCCGCATCAGTCCGACGTGTACCTGCCGTTCGCGACGATGTCGCGTTTCCATGCAGGGCGGGGAATGACGCTAAGCCGCGGCACGAGCTAGCCGGTGCGCTGGGCATGAAGCGGAGTTCGCGATTCGGCGGGCAGTAGACGTCCACACGACTGGTCAATTTTTTCGCGCTCGGTTACGGTGACGTCATGCCCACTCCATCCCCCATTGGATCGTTCCGCCCATGACCCGCCCGACCACGCAGATCTTCGACGCCGCCGCCACCGCGCGGCTGATGCCTTACGCAGCGCTTGTCGACGCGTTGAGGCGCGCTAGCATCGACTACGCGCAACGACGCATCGTGAGCCCCGAGCGGCTCGTCGTGCCGCTGAACGCCGGCGGCGTCATGCTGTCGATGCCCGCCACCGCGCCCGATCTCGCGATCCACAAGCTCGTCAATGTGTGCGCGAGCAACGGTGCGCGCCATCTGCCGACGATCCACGGTCAGGTCATGGCCTTCGATGCCGACACCGGCGAGACGCTGTTCATCCTCGATGGTCCGACAGTGACGGGGCGCCGGACCGCGGCGATGTCGATGCTCGGCATCGCGACGTTCGCTGCGGGCGCGCCGCGTGAATTCCTGCTGATCGGCACCGGCACGCAGGCGCTCAATCATCTGGAGGCGATCGGCGAACTGTTTGCCGACGCGCGCGTGTGGGTCAAGGGCAGCGCGCCCGCGCGCGCCGAAGCGTTCTGCGCGGCGCAGCGCGGCAAGGTGCGTGAGCTGCGGCCGCTCGCGGATGCGGGCGCGACGATTCCCGCTTCGGTCGAGGTCGTGATCGCGTTGACCACGAGCAAACAGCCGGTCTACGACGAGACGGCGCGCGCCGAGCGGCTCGTGATCGGCGTCGGCGCTTTCACGCCGCAGATGGTCGAGATCGGCGCGACTACGATCGCGGGCAGCGCGCTGTTCGTCGACGATCAGGCTGGCGCAATGCACGAGGCCGGCGATTTCATCCAGGCCGGTGTCGATTGGGCGCGGGTGGGCGGGATCGCCGCGGTGCTCGAGCAGACGCAGCCCTTGCCGGCGGGGCCGGTGGTGTTCAAGAGCGTAGGCTGCGCGGCGTGGGATCTGGCCGCATGCAGGGTCGCGCGTGACGCGCTGGCGCGCGGCTGACCGTCAGCGGCCCAACCGGCAAATATCGCGCAAAATATCCCGAAAAAACGACTGTCTGGCGCGCAAGGTTGGCAACTTGAGCTAACCTGCGGCAGATGCTGCCGTGCAAACTATCTAAAAACGTTGCACCATAGATGTTTGCCGGAAAAAGCGCCATAGCGGACGTGAGCCGTAGCCCGTCCGCCCGCCGCCGATTCCTGATCGACGCCTTCCCCCTAGACGCTGCGACCGTGCCATGACGACCCAACAAGCTCCTGCCACACCCGACCTCCCGCTCGACATGATCATCTTCGGCGGCACCGGCGACCTGTCGTTCCGCAAGCTGCTGCCCGCGCTGTACATGGCGCATCTGCACTGCAACCTGCCGCCCGACACCCGCATTCTGACGATCGGGCGCAAGCCCTGGTCGCGCGAGGAATACATCAGCGAATTCATGGAGCAGAAGGCCAAGCCCTTCATCGACGAAAAAGCGTTCGACGCGTCGGCGTGGGACAAATTCCTCGCGATTTTCGAATACGTGCGGATGGACGTCGATGCGGCCGAGGACTACCTGCGCCTGAAGGAAGCGTCGCGCGACGGCGTGAACCGCGTGTTCTATCTGGCGACGTCGCCGGATCTGTTCACCCATATCTGCGACAACCTGTCGTCGGCCGGGCTCGTCGACGGCAATTCGCGGGTGGTGCTCGAAAAGCCGCTCGGCCACGATCTCGCGTCCGCTCAGGAGATCAACAACGCGGTCGGCAAGCATTTCGAAGAAGCGCAGATCTACCGGATCGACCACTACCTCGGCAAGGAAACCGTGCAGAACCTGATGGTGCTGCGCTTCGGCAATCCGATTTTCGGGCCGCTGTGGCAGGCGCCGTACATCAAGAGCGTGCAGATCACAGTGGCCGAAACGGTCGGCGTGGGCAGCCGCGCGGGGTTCTACGACAAGACCGGCGCGCTGCGCGACATGGTGCAGAACCACCTGCTGCAACTGCTGTGCATCGTCGCGATGGAGCCGCCGGTGTCGCTCGATCCCGACGCGGTGCGCGACGAAAAGCTGAAGGTGCTGCGCTCGCTGCGGCCGATGACGCCCGAGGACATCGCGCGCGACACGGTGCGCGGCCAGTACACGGCGGGCGCGGTGGATGGCGAGGCGGTCAAGGGCTACCTCGAGGAAGACAACGTGCCGGCGGGCAGCCGCGCCGAAACCTTTGTCGCGTTGCGCGCGCGGATCAACAACTGGCGCTGGGCCAACGTGCCGTTCTTCCTGCGCACCGGCAAGCGGATGCAGAAGAAGCTGTCGGAGATCGTCATCGAATTCTCCGATCTGCCGTTCTCGATCATCCCGAGCGGTGGACGAACCTACGGCAATCGTCTGGTGATCCAGTTGCAACCCGAAGAGTCGATCCAGTTGCAGGTGCTCGCGAAAGAGCCGGGCAGCGGCATGCACATGCTGCCGGTGAGCCTGAACCTCGACCTGCAGCAGGCGTTCACCGAGCGTCGCGCGGAAGCCTATGAGCGGCTTCTGATCGACGTGATCCGCGGACGTCTGACGCACTTCATGCGCCGCGACGAACTCGAAGCGGCATGGGCGTGGGCCGAGCCGATTCTCGAAGGCTGGGCGAAGTCGGGCGAGCGGCCGCGCTCATATTCGGCGGGCACGTTCGGACCGGCGGCATCGACCGCGTTGATGACGCGGGAGAACGCCGTGTGGGCGGAGGAATCGCAGTAACGGGCTTTTGACAGCGCGCTATGCGAAGCGGCTCGCGACGTTGCAGTGGCGTCGCGAGCCGCTTTTGCGTGTGCTGTCGTTGCCGCGCTGATTATTCGTCATTCATACGACTTGCGCCTATGATGGTTTCCTTGTCCGCGTCACTCAGCGGCATTCCAAACGGGGCATCGATGGGGCGAATTCTCGTGGCATTGATCTGGGCGGCAAGCGTGGCAATCACACTCGATCTCACGGCTTGCGCCAGCAGCAGTCTCGGTGCCCGGAGCGATCCGCCGAAGGTGATCATCGACAGCGACTACAACACGCTCGGCGACGACGGCCAGCTCGGGGTGATGGCCGCGCAATTGCAGGCGCAGGGCTCGCTGAAAGTGCTCGGCATTACCGTGGTGTCGGGCAATCAGTGGCTGAAGCAAGGTGTTGCCGATGCGCTGAAATCGGTCGAACGACTCGGCGTCGAACAACAGATCGGCGTCTATGCGGGCGCCAACTACGCACTGACGCACGACTTCAAAACGATCCAGCGGGAACTGAAGGAATTCCCCAGCGGCGATGGCTATGTTGGCGCATGGAGCAAGCCCGAGCCGAAATCGGCTAGCGACCTCGTCGCGCCGCCGGACGGCTTCGCGACGCACACGAAGGTGCAGAGCCAGAGCGCGATCGACTTCATCGCCGAATCGGTCAAGCGGTACCCGGGCGAGGTGACGATCCTCGCGATCGGCCCGCTGACCAACATCGCGTTGGCCACGCGCGAGCATCCCGAGATCGTGCCGCTGATCAAGCAGATCATTTACATGGGCGGCGCGATCGACGTGCGGGGCAATACCACGCCCACCGCCGAATTCAACTGGTGGTTCGATCCCGCAGCGGCGAAAGCGGTGCTGCGTCTGCCGATCAAACAGACGGTGATTCCGCTCGACGTGACGGATACCGTGAAAATGGACAAGGCACTGTACGATCGCGTCGCGCACGATCATGCGAAGCAGACCATCATCACGCAACTGTTCAGGACGCTGAACGGCTACGGAGACGACGGCAAGAACGGCTTCGAGACCAATCCGAACTACACGACGAACATCTGGGACACGCTGACGCTCGCCTATCTGATGCATCCGTCGTTCGCGACGCAGACCGTCGAGGAGTGGGTGGACGTGGATACGGGCTTCGGCGCCGACGATGGCAAGGCAAGGGGCTACACGAGTTCGCCGCCGCCGGGTTTGCAGAAGATGACGGTCGTCAAACGATTTGATAATCCGGCGTTTTTTAATTTCTATGTCGATCTGTTGACGCGGCCGGTGCCGGTGCGGCCGTTGGACTAGTCAACGCGCGAGCGCCGCGCGCCCGGACCCGCACCCGCTTCACGCGGGATGCAGGCCGCGCAGCAACTGACGCACGCGCGACAGATCCTGCTCGACGTGCCCGGCTTTCTCGAACAGTTCCGCGAGCCAATCGACGAACGCGCGCACGCGCGGCGACACGCGGCGGTTCTTCACATACGCGACCGAGACCGGCATCGGCACGGGTTTCCATTGCGGCAGCACTTCATGCAGCAAGCCGGAATCGAGGTAAGGCTGCGCGGCGATGCGCGCGGGCTGGATCATGCCGAGGCCTTGCAGTCCGCAGGTCAGGTACGCCTGTTCGTCGCTGACTTGTACGAAGCCGTTGAGCTTGACCTTGCGCGCTTCGCCGCCCACTTCGAAATCGAAGTCGCATTCGCGGCCGCTATGCGGCGACACGCAGTTGACCGCGACGTGCGCGCGCAGATCATCGAGATCGGCGGGCGTGCCGTGGCGGGCCAGGTAGGCCGGACTCGCGCAGGTGACCTGATCGAGCGTGCCGAGTTGCCGCGCGACGAGATTGGAATCGGGCAATTCACCGAGCTGGATGCTGCAGTCGATTGCTTCGGAGACCAGATCGACGGTGCGGTTGCTGACGCCGATCGCGAGGTCGAGGTTCGGGTAACGGGTGTGGAAGTCGTCTAGCGACGGCAGCACGATTGCACTCGCTACCGCGCTGGGCATTTCGATGCGGAGGCGGCCGGTGAGGTTGTCGGTCGAATTGCGGAGGCTGGCTTCCATTTCGTCGATGTCGGCCAGGATTTGCGCACAGCGTTCGTAGTAGGCGGCGCCCTCCGGCGTGATGCTCAGGCGGCGCGTCGTACGGACTAACAGCGCTGTGCCCAGCAGGGCTTCCAGGTTCTGGACGATCGTCGTCGCTGTTGCACGCGGAATGTTTAGTGACTCCGCTGCGCGGGTGAAGCTGTTGGTGTCCACAATTCTGATGAATGTGCGCATTGCAGTTATTCTGTCGATCACTGGGATGCTCCAAATGGGTTTTTCTTTTTTGCCTGTGGCGGGTTTGTCGTTGTTCTTGTGGTGTTGGCCTTTCCTTGCTTTGTTATCGGTCTATTAGCGTTGCCCCTGTGCGGGGCGGCACCTACTTTCTTTGCTGCTGCAAAGAAAGTAGGCAAAGAAGACAGCTCAAACCGCTAATTCTTAAGCGGGCACCGTGCTCCACAAATGGCAGTGGTGCATCTGGAATCCGTGCCCCCGCACATTCCGCGGCAGTGACAAAGCCGTCATCCATCCCACTCCGCACTACGTGCGTCGCGGACCGGTATGCAAGGAAAACCAGAGTGTTTTTTTAGGTTGGTGAGGCCATCGGCTGCGCCTCGGCGACGCGCCGAAACGACCAATGGTTTGAGACCAGCGCTTCGGCGCGCGCAGCGCCGCCGGAAGAATGACGGCCTTGTCACTAACGCGGAGTGTGCGGGAACACAGATTCCAGATGCACCACTGCCCGCGGAATACAGAGGGACCCGCTTAAGAGTTAGCGGTTTGAGCTGTCTTCTTTGCCTACTTTCTTTGCAGCAGCAAAGAAAGTAGGTGCCGCCCCGCACAGGGGCAACGCCAATAGACCGACAAGAAATCAAGGAAAGGCCAACGCCCCAAGAACACAGAAAAAAGGGCGAAGGCAAAAAAACACAACAACAAAACAGAACCCCGCGCCGCAGGCGCAAAAAAAACCACCCGCTGCGCGGCCAAAAAGTTGCTATTACTTCCGCATCGAATCCATATCAACCACAAACCGATACTTCACATCGCTCTTGAGCATGCGCTCATACGCTTCATTGATCTTCTGCATCGGAATCATTTCAATATCAGAAGTAATGCCATGCTCGCCACAGAAATCGAGCATCTCCTGCGTCTCGGCAATACCGCCAATCAGCGAACCAGCAAGGCGCCGCCGCTTGAAGATCAGATTGAACACCTGCGGCGACGGATGATCGTGCTCGGGAGCGCCCACCAACGTCATCGTCGCGTCACGCTTGAGCAGATTCAAGAACGGATTCAGATCATGCTGCGCAGCCACCGTATTGAGAATGAAATCGAAGCTATTCACATGCGCTTCCATCTCCTGCGGATTCTTCGAAACCACGACTTCATGCGCGCCAAGCCGCTTCGCATCCTCGATCTTCGACGGGGAGGTCGTAAACAGCACGACATGCGCGCCCATCGCCCGAGCCAGCTTCACACCCATATGGCCGAGTCCACCGAGGCCGACAATCCCGACCTTCTTGCCCGGGCCCACGCCCCACGTGCGTAGCGGCGAATACGTGGTGATGCCCGCGCACAGCAGCGGCGCGACACCCGCGGGGTCGAGATTCTGCGGCACGCGCAGCGTGAAAGCCTCATCGACGACCAGTTGCGTCGAATAGCCACCGTAAGTGACCTGTCCGTCGACGCGATCGACACCGTTATACGTGCCCACCCAACCGTTCTCGCAATACTGCTCGAGACCTTCCGCGCAGCTCGAACAGGTGCGGCACGAATCGACCAGACAGCCGACCGCGACCAGTTCACCGACCTTGTACTTCGTCACGTTCGGACCAACCGCGGTCACACGGCCTACGATCTCGTGGCCCGGCACGACCGGGTAGATCGTGTTCTTCCATTCGTTGCGCGCCTGATGCAGGTCGGAATGGCACACGCCGCAGTACAGCACTTCCATCTGCACGTCATGGGCGCGGGGTGCGCGGCGCTGGATTTCAAATGGGGCGAGCGGCGCGGTGGCGTCGGTCGCTGCATAGGCATACGTCGTGCTCATGGATGGCTCCAGCAAAGAGGGTGATGGCGCAACATGCGACGCGCCGGCGATGCGCAACACTGGGTTGCGGATGCGGCGGGCCGCAGCATGAACCGGGATCGGGGCGCGAGCGTTGGGGGCCGCCGTTGGCAAGCTGTCGGCGCATGGCGGTCGATGACCGCGCACGCTGCGCGCGTCGAAAAAGGCGATCCGGCAGGGTTCCCATCTTAGGAGCCCGGCGCCGCCCGGGGAATACCTGATCGTCTTGAAGGTTTGCCTAAAACTCTGGAGGGACAGCGCGACAGGCTGTTTGATGCTAAATTTCAAGCATTATTCTCCTGGCCGTCGCCATATCGTCATGTCCACTCAAGCTGTCGGTTCCATTCCGGAAGACCCCGCACAACGCCGCTTGCTCGAACTGTTCAACCTGCTCGCGCCGAATGCCGGCATGACGCGCTCGAGCCTCGAAGGCGTCAGCCTGCTGCGCGCGAATCGTCCGATGCCGCGCATGCCGGTCATGTACGAGCCGAGCATCGTGATCGTCTGTCAGGGGCGCAAGCGCGGCTATCTCGGCGATCAGGTGTTCCAGTACGACGCACAGCAGTACCTGGTGCTGTCGGTGCCGTTGCCGTTCGAATGCGAGACCGAGGCAAGCGAACAGGAGCCGTTTCTCGGCATGTCGGTGCGCGTCGATCTGACGATGGTCGCCGAACTGCTGATGGCGCTCAACGAAACCCAGGGCCTCGCGCAATACGAACCGGCCGGCATGTATTCGACGCCGCTCGATGCCGCACTGAGCAGCGCGGTGCAGCGTCTGCTGGAGGCGCTCGCGTCGCCGCTCGACGCGCAAATCCTGGCGCCTGGCATCGTCCGGGAAATCTGTTATCGCGTGTTGACCGGCGAGCAGGGCGGCGCGATTCGCGCGGCGCTCACGCATCAGAATCACTTTGGCCGCATCGCGAAGGCGCTGCGGCGCATTCATGCGGACTACCACGCGTCGCTCGATGTCGATACGCTCGCGGCCGAGGCCGGCATGAGCCTCGCGGTGTTTCATGCGCAATTCAAGGCGGTCACCGCGACCTCGCCGATGCAGTACGTGAAGACCACGCGTCTGCATCACGCGCGTCTGTTGATGGTGCAGGATGGCTTGAATGCGGGCGCGGCCGCCGTGCGGGTCGGTTACGAAAGCGCGTCGCAGTTCAGCCGCGAGTTCAAGCGGCTATTCGGCCTGAGTCCCGTCGACGAGGTCAAGCGCATGCGCGTCGCTCACGATGCGCCGCCGCCGCGCGCGCACAAGCCGGTGCCGCGTTATGTGACCGCGGTCTAAAGCCCGCTGAACCAGTTGTAGCCCTGATCTTCCCAGTAGCCGCCCGGGTTCGTGTTGGTCACGAAGATCGCGGCGATGTGCTTCGGGTTCTTGAAGCCGAGCTTGGTCGGCACGCGCAGCTTCAGCGGATAGCCGTATCTGGCCGGCAGCGGCGCGTTGCGGAACTCGAGCGTCAATTGCGTTTGCGGATGCAGCGCGGTCGCCATGTCGAGGCTCGAGTAATAGCGGTCCGCGCATTTGAAACCGACGTAGCGGGCGCTCAGATCGGCACCGATCAGTTCGAGAAACGTGCGAAACGGCACGCCGCTCCATTGTCCGATCGCGCTCCATCCTTCGATGCACACGTGACGCGTGATCTGCGAGACCTGCGGCAACCTGCGCAACTGCTCGAGACTCCAGCCGCGTTTATCCGCGACGAGCCCCGATACTTCGAGCCGATAGGTCGAGCCGTCGATATCGGGCGCGTCGAACTCGGGATAGAACGCGTTGAACGGAAACGGATCGGTGATATCGCGCGCCGAATAGGTCGGCGCGAGTTTGTTGCGATTGAACAGCCACGCCTGCACGCGGTCGTTCCAGCGCGACATCGCCCATAGCACCTTGTCGACGGAATCGTTGTCCTGCAGGTTGCAGCCGGACAGCATCGCGAGCGCGCCGATCGATAGCGAGGAGCGCAGAAACAAGCGGCGTTGCAACTGCTCGATCCGCGGCCGGTGCTCGGCAAGCACGACGCGTGAGCGGCGCGCGTCTTCTATACTGGCGTGCGTATCGTTCGCCATGTCGGTTCGTTGCGGGGCGCTCATGCGCGAGTCCTCTGGGAGGCTTGATCGATGCGCTGCGCGCTGCGCCGGGCGCGTCCGGTGACCATCGGCGGCAACGTGCGCGGCACCAGCAGCACCAGCAGCAGATGCACGACGACAAAGCCGACCACGCCGGCCATCGCGACGAAATGCACGCGGCGCGCAAAATCGAAGCCGCCGAACAGCGCGGTCAGCCACGACAATTGCACCGGCTTCCAGATCGATAGTCCCGATGCGACCAGCAGCACGCCGAGCAGCAGTACCAGCAGATACAACGCGCGCTGCACGGCGTTGTATCTGCCGGTCTCGTGCGGCAGTCTTAGGCGCAACGCCAGCGCCGCATCGCGCGCCAGCTCGCGGGCACGCACCGGCAGCAGCTTGCGACGCAAATGGCCGCTCGCGACGCCATGCGCGAGATACAGCAGCCCGTTCGCGCACAGCAGCCACATCGCCGCGAAGTGCCATGCGATCGAGCCGCCGAGCCATCCGCCGACCGTCGCCCACACGGGGAACCGGAACGGAAAGATCGGCGACGCGTTATAAATCGCCCAGCCGCTCATCACCATGCAGGCCATCGCGAACGCATTGATCCAGTGCGTCACGCGAACGACGAGGGGATGAACGACCAGAAATGCTTGCGAGTCGGGCATTGGCTTCAAAGACGAGAGGGATGAAGACGAACGACGCGCCGCTTTACATCGGCGGCGTCACGCCATGCTCGCCGGCCGAAATGAAATTCGCCGCCATCGCGCCGTCCGCTTCCTTGTGCGCGAACAGCACGACCTTCGTGCCGGGCGTGAGCAACGCGCGGCTGCCCGGCTCCAGACTGACGATGGGCACGTCCTGCGGAATCACGATCTTCTTCTCGCCATCCTTGTACTTGATGGTAATCGTGCGGCCGTTGCTGACCACGAGCGAGCCGACCGTGCCGTTCGTCATCGTGCTGTTCGCGCCGAGATCCCACGGCCGATGACCTTCGCCCGAACCGCGCATGCTCGGCGGGAATACATGCACTTCGAGCGCCTTCAACGTGCCGTCGGGCTGCGGAATCGCGGCGGTGCCGACGTAGCTGTCCGGCTTGATGTCGCTGACGTTGGCGAGCGTGACGCCGCGAATCGGCGTGTCGGCGGCGAGCTTCACGTCGACGTCCTGACCATCGCGCGTGTGGACTTTGAGCAGATCGCCCGACAGCGACGTCACCGTGCCGCGCACGCCGGTCGGCGCGGCGGTCTGGGCCGAAGCCGCGAACGTCGTCGCGAGCAGCACGGCGGCGAGTGCGGGGACGGCGAGGGCACGCAGCGTTCGTGCGCGGGCGATCTTCATGCGGGTCTTCATGAGGCAACTCCAGGAAGGGATGCAGCGTGGTGGACGGTGCGTTCAGACTAGCCGTCGCATCGGCTCATCAGAGTGACGGGAGGATGACAAAAACGTCATCAAGGGTCGATGGCGGCCACGTAGAATGGCCGCCGGGAGCGCTGCGGTTGTTCTCGAGCGCTGTCATCAGGCTTTTTTGCGCGTGCGAGCGCGGCCTTTACGGTCGCATCGCGCGAGAGGAGCAGCGAGCATCATGAGCATTCTGGTCATCGAAGACGATCCGAAAACCGGCGACTATCTGAAGAAGGGCCTGCGCGAGAACGGCTACGCGGTCGACCTCGCGCGCACTGGCACGGACGGCCTGCATCTGGCGCTCGAGCATGAATACGAACTGGTCGTTCTCGACGTGATGCTGCCCGGCATCGACGGTTGGGAAATCATGCGGGCGTTGCGTGCGCGGCGCGATCTGCGGGTGATTTTTCTGACCGCGCGCGATCAGGTCAGCGACCGCATTCGCGGTCTCGAACTCGGCGCCGACGACTATCTGGTCAAACCGTTTTCGTTTACCGAACTGGTACTGCGCATTCGCACGTTGTTGCGCCGTAGCGTGATCCGCGAGAGCGACGTGTTCGAAGTCGCCGACCTCAAGCTCGACGTATTGCGCCGCCGGGTCACACGCGAGGGCGTCGACATTCCGCTGACCAACAAGGAGTTCATGCTGCTGCATCTGCTGGTGCGCCGCGAGGGCGAAGCGCTGTCACGCTCGCAGATCGCGTCGGAAGTGTGGGACATGAACTTCGATAGCGACACCAACGTGGTCGACGTGGCGATCAAGCGCTTGCGCGCAAAGCTCGATCACCCGTTCGAGCGGAAGCTGATTCACACGGTGCGCAGCATCGGCTACACGTTCGGCGACGGCGCATGAAACTCTGGACCGAACGCTCGCTGATCGCGCGCACGACGTTGCTGTTCGCGCTGATCGCCTGCGCGGTGATCGGCTCGCTCGGCGCGTATTTTTATCATTCCGCCGAAGTCTCGCTGCAACGCCGCGCCGACGTCGTGCTGAGCGGCCGTGTCGAGCATTTCAGCCGCATCGTGCACGACCTTTATTCGGTCAGCGAATTAAAAAAGCGCCCGCTGCTGTTCGAGACGATGCTCGGCGCGGAAGAGGACGTGCTGATCTTCCGGCGGCCGGGCGAAGCGCCGTTCGTCGACGTGAATCCGGGCAGGCTCGCGGTGCCTGATCTACCGGTCGGCCCGGCGGGCAATCCGCCGGGTGCCGCCGACATGCGTCAGACGCGCCTGCCCGACGGCGTGCCGGTGCATTGGGCGTTTGCGACCGCGACAGCGCGCGAGGATGGCGCCGAAGTCGAGGTGATCGCAGGCCATCCGATGACGAACGAAATGCGCATGCTGGCCGAGTACCGCAACCGCATCGTGCTGGCGACGCTGACCGGCATGCTGGCCGCGACGCTGCTCGCTTACGGCGTGCTGCGCCGCGCGCTGCGACCGGTTCGCGAGATCGCCACGCGGGCCGCGCAAATCAGTCCGACGAACCTGGCGGTCCGGCTCGACGACGAAGCGGCGCCGGTGGAACTGCGTCAACTCACACACGCGTTCAACGCGATGCTCGATCGTCTCGCCGACGGCTATCAACGCCTGCAGCAGTTTTCCGCCGATCTCGCGCACGAGATTCGCACGCCGGTCGGCGCGCTGGTCGGCCAAACCCAGGTGGCGCTCGCCCAGCCGCGCGAAGCCGACGAATATCAGCAACTGCTCGAATCGAATCTCGAGGAGTTGAATCGCCTGAGCCATATCGCGGAGAACATCCTGTTTCTCGCGCATGCGGATCATGCGGCGTTGTCGATCGAGCGGCAGCCGGTCGATCTGCATGGCGAGCTCATCAGGATCGCCGACTATTTCGAAGGCCTGGCCGACGAACGCGGGATGCGTTTCGAAGTCGACGCGGCGGGCGTCGCGTCTGCCAATCCGATGCTGTGCCGCCGCGCCATCAACAATCTGGTCGTCAACGCGGTGCGTTACGGCGCGGGCGACACGATCGTGCGCCTGCGCGGCGCGCAGGACGAAGCAGGCGCGCTGGTGACGGTCGAAAACGAGGGCGAGCCGATTCCCGCCGTGCAACTCGACCGGCTGTTCGACCGATTCTATCGCGGCGACGCGGCGCGCAGCGCGTTCACCGAATCGAACGGACTCGGGCTCGCGATCGTGAAGGCGATCATGCATCTGCATGGCGGCGGCGCGCGTGTGGTGTGTCCGCAACCGGGCGTCGTGCGCTTCGAGCTGCGCTTTCCGGGTGCGTGACTTGCTGGCGACGTAGGTCCGGCGCAGCCTCAGCCGACGCCGCCTATACTTTTCAAAGCGCTTTGAAAGGACCGTTCGCTGCCGAACTCACCAGGAGTCGCATCATGGTCAAGCTCGCTTTGTATGTCCGTCTGGAAGCCAAGCCCGGTAAGGAAAAGGAAGTCGAGGCATTTCTGCTCGGCGGCCTGCCGCTCGTCGAGCAGGAGCCGGCCACCGCCGCATGGTTCGGTCTGAAGCTCGGTCCGTCGACGTACGCCATTTTCGACGCGTTCGACGACGAAGCCGGCCGCGACGCGCATCTGAACGGCAAGGTCGCGGCCGCGTTGATGGAGAAGGCGGGCGAGCTGTTCGCGTCGCCGCCGGGCATCGTCAAGCTGGATGTGCTCGCGGCCAAACTGCCGGGCTGAGGTTGAGCGTTGCGTTGGCGTGGTGAACGCCTGACGCCGGCGAGCGTTACTTCGCCGTCGCGTCCGCCCCCGGCTGCGCCCCGTAGTGCGCGCGCTTTTCCTCGTACATCAGCAGGTCGGCGTGCTGCACGCCCGCTTCCAGCCGATCGCCGCGCTGGCAGGTTGCCGCGCCCATCGAGAAGCTCAGCGGCGAGCCCGGATAGAACTGGTTGTTCATCTCGACGAGCTGGCGGATCGCGTCGATCATCGCCGCGCCGCCGCGCTCGTCGGTATCGGGCATCAGGATCGCGAACTCGTCGCCGCCGATGCGGGCCGCGTGGAACGGCGATTCCATCGCCTTCGCGAGCACTTCGCCGGCACGCCGCAGCAGCGCGTCGCCGGCCGCGTGACCGAGCTGATCGTTCACACGCTTCAGGCCGTTCAGGTCGGCCATGATGATCGTCACGGGCCACGGTCCCTTGCGTTCGAGCCGGTTCAGCTCGTCGACGTAGAACGAGCGGTTGCGCAGCTTGGTCAGCACGTCGTGCTTGCCGAGGAATTCGAGGTAGGCCTCGGCCTTCTTGCGCGCGGTGATGTCGGTCAGCGCGACGAGTACGAGGTCCCAGTCCTGTTCGTGGCCTGGCAGCACCGAGAATTGCAGGTGTACGTGCACCTCGTTGCCGTCGAGTGAATAGTTGAGCACCTCGCGCTGCTGGAACAGCTTGTTGTCCCATAGCTCGATCAACTGCTCGCGGAAATGCGGACGCATGTCGTCGCGGAACACGTCGGCGAGGCGCGCGAGCAGCGTTTTCTTGTCCTTCGCGCCGAACATCCCGAGCGTGTGATGGTTGACGTCGAGCACATGGATTTCAGCCATGCAGCGTTCGACGAACTCAGGATGGACGTCGGTAAACACGCGGAAATCGTTGATGCCGGCCGCGCGCGCGCCGTCGAGCAGGCGTTTGACGGCGCTGAAATCCTCGACCCACAGCGATACCGGCGAATGCTCGAAGAGCCCGCGCGCGTATTCTTCCGCTTGCGCGACGCGGCGCCGCGCGCCTTCGAGCTCGGTGATGTCTTCGGTCGACACCAGCACGCGGTCCCAGCGTTCCTCGTGACCGGGCAGCACCGCGCCTTTCAGCAGTACGTCGAGGCGCCGTCCACCGAGCGTGTAGTTGACCGTGTGGCTCGTGAAGTTCGACTGTCCGGCCCACAGCTGGCACAGCTCTTCGAGGTGCGTTTTCAGCATGTCGTCGCGGAACACCGAGGCGAGATTGCTCGTCAGCGTGTCGAAATCGGCGGCCTCGAATTGCGTGAGCGTCTGGCGATTGACCTTGATCACGCGGATGCGATGAGCGCATTCGGCGACGCGGCGCGGGTCTTCGGCGAAATGGGCGCGCAGATCGGTCACGCCGGCGGCTCGCCACGCGTCGAACAATGCGCGCACGCCGCTGAAATCTTCGAGCCACAGCGACACGGGCGCGAGTTCGAACATCCCGGAGTCGTCGCTGATGGGCGCGGAGCCGCTCGTGAGGGTATCCAGCATGAGGTTCTCGGGGGCGGAAGTGCGGCTATTTTAGACAGGTTGGCGCCGGCCGAAAATGAAAGACGATTGGCCTGTCGTTTTTGCGCAGATGTGATATGAAGCGCAAGCGGCGACCGAGGTCCGCTATTTCTGATCGTCGCGCGCCGCGCGCGTGCCGATGTACTCGTACTCGTCGGTATTGAGGCGCGAAATGCGCAGTTCGACCGCCCTGCGGTGATACGAGTACGCGATGCGCCGGATCTCGAGCAGCGGCGCGCCGACTTCGACGCCTAGTTGTGTGCTTTCGAGCTCATTGGCGAGCCCAACGCTCACATGCTCATCGGTCTCGACCACGTTGATGCCGAAACCGTCCTGATAGAAGTTGTACAGCGTGTTCGGCCGGTTGCGCAGCTTGCTTTCCGTCAAGCCGGGAAACAGCGCTTCGGGCACGGTGATATGTTCGATCAGCACGGTCTTGCCGTGCAGCGCGAGCCCGTTGACGAACTGCAGAACGCGCGCGCCGGTGTCGATGCCGAGCGCGGCGGCCGCCTCGCGCGAGGCACGCGCCTTCCTGAACCCGATCAGCGTGACGACCGGGTAGGCCTTGTCGCCGTCGCGCCGCACGATGCGAAAGAAGCGGAAGAAGTGCCGGTCGCGCTGATGCATCGCCACGAACGTGCCGAGCCCCTGATGACGGATCAGAATGTTCTCGGCGCACAGTTCGTCGATGGCTTTGCGCAGCGTGCCGATCGACACGCCGAAGCGTTCGGCGAGGCGCTTTTCCGAAGGAATGCATTCGCCGCCTTTCCATTCGCCGGCCGCGAGCGCCGCGAGAATCGCGCTCTTGACCTCCTTGTACCGTGTGCCTCCCACTGCGGGCGCATTGATCGCGAGCGTGCTCATGAAAACCTCTGGGATACGCGAGTCGTGCCGCTCGCCGGGGTTGAACCTGCCCTGATTCTAAACGACCAGGTCATCTAATCCATCTGGATGAATCGTATGTTGTCGGTGAATCGCGACAAGGGCCCGGTTCTCGCCCAGTCGTTTAACACATATATATGACCTAGTTGACATTGGGTAAGTCGCCGCCTAATATCGATTCACCGCGGCGCACCTGGCTGCGCTGCCCCGGCGGCACCCTCACCGCATTCAAACAACGAATGGAGACGCTCGTGAGCAATCCCACGGCAGACATCAACGACACCGCAGCGGGCGCGTCGGCGCCGCGCAGAACGATCCACATCGTGCTGCACGAGGCGAAAGACACGGTCGGCGTGGCGGTGGTCGAGGGCATCAAGGCGGGCACGCTGCTCAACGCATGGATCATGGACGACGACGAAATCGTCACCGTGCCGGCGAAGCAGGACATTCCGATCGGTCACAAGATCGCGCTGAAGGACATGGCCGTTGGCGACACGGTGTTCAAGTACGGCGTCGACATCGGCAAGGTGGTCGCGCCGATCAAGGCCGGCGAGCACGCCCACGTGCACAACATCAAGACGAAGCGCTGGTAGGCAGAGCAGCGCCGCGCTCGACGGCATGATGCCGCCGTTCGGCGGCGCGAAAGGCGCGATGCTGGCGCTCGTGGTCGAGCAGCTGGCCGCCGCGCTGAGCGGCGCGAACTTCGGCTGCGAAGCGGGCTCGTTCCTGACCGAGGAGGGCGAGCGCTCGCGCATCGGCCACCTGTTCTGGGTGATCGACCCGGGCGCGCTGGCCGGCGACGACGCGTATCTGTCGCGTGTCGAGGCGCTGATCGAGATGATGCTGATGGTTGACGACGTGCGCCTGCCCGGTTATCGCCGGGAGCAGCTTGCGCAGGCGGCATACGAGGAGGGCGTCGAAATTCCGGATGCGCTGATCGCGCAACTGGAGGGCCGCGCTTAAACGAGCGTCCCGGCGCACCCAACCGATCTCACCCGACTGGACACGCCGTCGAAAAAAGCGCATAGCTGAAAGCGAAACCGAAACTATCGGTGCGCCGGATAGTTTTGCTCGCAAATCGCGATTTCCCTTGTGAGGCAGGTGCGAATACGATGGTCGATATCGTATGAGCAGCGCGTATGACGCGCGCTTCGGCCCACCAGAAGCAACGACGGAGATGGCCATGGAGCACCACGCCCGCACGCAGAACGAACGGCTCGATGTCAAGACCACCACCTGCTACATGTGCGCGTGCCGCTGCGGCATCCGCGTGCATTTGCGCGACGGCGAGGTGCGCTATATCGACGGCAATCCGGAGCATCCGCTCAATCAGGGCGTCATCTGCGCGAAGGGTGCCTCCGGCATCATGAAGCAGTACTCGCCCGCGCGCCTTACGCAGCCTTTGATGCGCAAGGCCGGCGCGCAGCGCGGCAGCGCGCAGTTCGAGCCGGTCTCGTGGGACACCGCGTTCGACGTGCTCGAAAAGCGTCTCGCCGCGATTCGCTCGAGCGATCCGAAGAAGTTCGCGCTGTTCACGGGCCGCGACCAGATGCAGGCGCTGACCGGCCTGTTCGCCAAACAGTTCGGTACGCCGAACTATGCGGCGCACGGCGGCTTTTGCTCGTCGAACATGGCGGCCGGCATGATCTATACAATCGGCGGTTCGTTCTGGGAATTCGGCGGACCGGATCTCGACAGCGCGAAGCTGTTCTTCATGATCGGCACCGCGGAAGATCATCATTCGAATCCGCTGAAGATCGCGATTGCGAAGTTCAAGCGCGCGGGTGGCCGCTTCATCGCGATCAATCCGATCCGCACCGGCTATGCGGCGATCGCGGACGAATGGGTGCCGATCAAGCCTGGCACCGACGGCGCGCTGTTCATGGCGTTCCTGCACGAACTGATCGCCGCCGACGCGTGGGATCACGAGTTCGTGCAGCGCTACACGAACGCGGCGGAGCTGATCGATCTCGACGAAGCGAGCGAAAACTTCGGTTTGTTCGTGCGCGATCCCGAACGGGCCGAAGGCAATCCGCTGTTTCCGCAGAATCATCTGTGGTGGGACCCGGCCACCCAGCGCGCGGTACCGCATCATGCGAGCGGCGTGAGGCCCGCGCTCGACGGCCGTTACACGCTCGACAACGGCAAGCCGGTAACGCCGTCGTTTGCATTGCTGCGCGAGCGCGTCGCCGAGTGCACGCCCGAATGGGCGGCGGCGATCACCGGCATCGCGGCCGGGACGATCCGGCGGCTCGCCGGCGAGATGATAGAGACGGGCCGCCGGCACCGCATCACGCTGCCGATCCGCTGGACCGACGCGTGGGGCGAAACGCACGAGACGGTCACGGGCAACCCGGTCGCTTTTCATGCGATGCGCGGGCTCGCCGCGCATTCGAACGGCTTTCAGTCGATCCGCGCGCTCGCCGTCCTGATGTCTCTCATGGGCACGATCGACCGTCCCGGCGGCTTTCGTCACAAGTCGCCGTTTCCGCGCGCGGTGCCGCCATCGGCGAAACCACCGAACGACCCCGCCGCGGTGAAGCCCAATACACCGCTTGCGACGGGCCCGCTAGGCTGGCCCGCCGCGCCCGAGGATCTGTTCATCGACGAACACGGCGGTCCGGTGCGCATCGACCGGGCGTTCTCGTGGGAATATCCGCTCGCGGTGCACGGCGTCATGCACAGCGTGATCACCAACGCGTGGCGCGGCGATCCGTATCCCATCGACACGCTGATGATTTTCATGGCCAACATGGCGTGGAATTCGTCGATGAACACGATGAAGGTGCGCGAGATGCTCGCCGACAAACACGCCAACGGCGACTACAAGATTCCGTTTCTCGTCGTGTGCGACGCGTTCCAGTCGGAGATGACCGCGTTCGCCGATCTGATCCTGCCGGACACGACTTACCTCGAACGTTACGACGCGATGTCGATGCTCGACCGGCCGATCTCCGAGTTCGACGGCCCCGTCGATTCGGTGCGGGTACCGGTCGTGCCGCCGACCGGCGAATGCAAGCCGTTCCAGGAAGTGCTGATCGAACTGGCGTCGCGCCTGAAGTTTCCGGCGTTCACCAATGCGGATGGCGGCCGGCGCTTTCGCGACTATCCGGACTTCATCGTCAATCACACGACCTCGCCCGGTTCCGGGGTCGGCTTTCTGATCGGCTGGCGCGGCAAGGATGGCGACAAGGCCCTCGTCGGCGAGCCGAATCCGAATCAATGGGAGCAGTACGCGAAGAACAACTGCGTATTCCATTACCGCTTGCCCGAGACCTTGCAGTACATGCGCAACTGCAACGGACCGTATCTCGACTGGGCGGTCAAAAACGGTTTCCGCAAATTCAGCGAACCGATTCTGATCCAGCTTTACTCGGACGTGATGCAGAAGTTCAGGCTCGCCGCGCAAGGACGCACAAGCGGCCGGCAGCCGCCCGACCATCTGCGCGCGCGCGTCGCCAGGTACTTCGATCCGCTGCCGTTCTGGTACGCACCGCTCGAAAGCGCGGCGACGGATCTCGCGCGATTCCCGCTCGCCGCGGTCACCCAGCGGCCGATGGCGATGTATCACTCGTGGGATTCGCAGAACGCGTGGCTGCGGCAGATTCATGGGGAGAATTACCTTTATGTGAATCCGAAAACGGCGAGCGGGAACGGCATCGCCGACGGCAGCTGGATCTACGTCGAATCGCAATGGGGCCGGGTGCGCTGTATGGCGCGCTACAGCGAGACCGTCGAACCGGGCACCGTATGGACGTGGAACGCGATCGGCAAAGCGGCGGGCGCATGGAATCTCGGTCCCGACGCGAACGAATCGCAGCGCGGCTTCCTGCTCAATCACCTGATCACCGACGAGTTGCCGGGCCGCGACGAGGCACCCGCGCGCATGTCGAACTCCGATCCGGTGACGGGCCAGGCCGCCTGGTACGACGTGCGCGTGCGCATCTATCCGGCCGAAGCCGACGCGCGGCACACGCTGCCGCAGTTCGAGGCGATGCCCGAATTGCCCGGCGCGGTTGCACAGAAGAGTGTGGTGTCGCGCATCGTCCAGACCTATTTCGCGGGACGCGGAGAATTCGCGGCTCGCCTGCGCGGGACGTTGCGCCGCGCCGAAACTAACGGCGACGACCGCTAAAGCCACGGCAAGGAGCTTGCAATGACCCAGATGGCGCTGGTGATCGATCTGAACGTCTGCGTGGGATGCCAGGCGTGCGTGACGAGCTGCAAGGAATGGAACACGTCAGGCGAATCGGGCAGCCTCGCCGATTTCAATCCGTACGACGCGGACCCGTCCGGCACGTTCTTCAACCGCGTGCAGAGTTTCGAAGCGGGCAGCTTCCCCGATACGGAGATGATCCATTTCCCGAAGTCGTGCCTGCATTGCGAGGACCCGCCGTGCGTGCCGGTGTGTCCCACGGGCGCGAGCTACAAGCGCAAGGAAGACGGTCTCGTGCTGGTCGATTTCGATCGCTGCATCGGCTGCAAGTATTGCGCCTGGGCATGCCCGTACGGCGCGCGCGAACTCGACGAAGCGCGCAAGGAGATGACCAAGTGCACGCTGTGCGTCGATCGCATTCATGACGAGCATCTGGCCGAGCGCGATCGCAAGCCGGCCTGCGTGCTCGCCTGTCCGACATCCGCGCGGCTGTTCGGCGATATCCACGATCCGGAGTCGGTAGTGTCGCAAGCGATCCGCGAGCGCGGCGGCTATCAGTTGATGCCGGAGTGGGGCACGCGCCCCGCGAATCACTATTTGCCGCGCGTGCCGATCGCGTCCGCGAGTTGCGGCGGCGACGGGTGCTCGTGCAAATCGTCAGGAACGACCACCGGCGATGCCACGCACACGTCGGGCTCGCCCGACTCGCAGCTCGAGGGGCAGCTCGCGCATGGCGAAGTGCATCTCGCGTCGATCGCGAAGCGCATTTGAACGACAACGAGGCCATACGATGAATCCGGCATTTTCCGTAGTCTTCCTGACCACGCTGAGCGGCGCGGCGCAGGGGCTGTTGATCGCGCTCGTCGGCGTCGAGAGTGCGGCGTGCCTGGGCGTCGTTGCGCAACCCGCCACCGCGTTCTACGTGAGCGGCGCGGCGCTCGCGGTGCTGCTGGGCGGTCTTGGTCTGATCGCGTCGTTCTTCCATCTTGGCCATCCGGAACGCGCGTGGCGCGCGATCGCGATGTGGCGCACCTCGTGGTTGTCGCGCGAATGTCTGTGCCTGCCGGCGTTTCTGGCGTGCGCGTGCCTGTATGGCGTCGCGCACTGGTTCGGCTCGCCGTGGTCGCTCGCGCTCGGCTGGCTCGGCGTGCTCGCGAGCGCCGCGCTGTTCGTCTGCACCGCGATGATCTATGCGTGCCTGCGCTTTCTGCAGGAGTGGGCGACGCCGCTGACGCTGGTGAACTTCGTGCTGCTCGGCTGCGCATCGGGCTTGACGCTCGCGACCGCACTGAGCGCATGGTTCGCGCCCGCGCTGACGGCGGGACTGGCGGTCTGCGCGTGCCTGCTGACGCTCGCCGGTTGCGCGAGCCGCTACGCGTCGCTCATGCGCAATGCGCGCTTGCGGCCGAAATCGACGGTGCAGAGCGCGACGGGCATCCGCAATCCGAAGCTCGTGCAGGTGTCACGAGGCTTCACCGCCGGTGCGTTCAATTTGCGCGAGTTCTTTCACGGCAAATCGGCGCGGACGTTGCGTGGCGTCAAATGGGGCTTTCTCGTGGGTGCGTTCGTCGTGCCGGTCGTGTTGATCGTGCTGGGCGCGGGGCTGCGTTCACCTGGCGGGTCGTTCGGCTTGCTGGCCGCGGCTTGTCTCGTGCAGTATGCGGGGCTCGTGGCGGAGCGCTGGTTTTTCTTCGCGGAGGCGAAGCATCCGCAGAATCTTTATTACGCGAAGGTGGGGTGAGGCATCGCCTTCAATAAGCGCGTTCGGCCTGGGTGCCAGCGCGCTCCTCGCCTCACACTACCCGCACGCCCCCACCTCCCCACACGCGGTACAAAAATCGCAGCCGTCCTTGCGAATCACCGCATTCGCGCCGCACGAAGCGCATTTGCGTCCGAGCATCGTGTGCAGTCCTTGCGTGCCGTTCGGCTGCAGCAAGGTGTCGGCGCTATCCGCTGGATTCGGACGGATGCCGAAATCGGCGGACAGCGCCATGTCGGTTTTCATGTGCCCGCGCGGCAAACGCGCGAGCATCCGCGACGCGACCTGATTGCCCTCGGCGTCGAGAAAGCCGCGTCGATACAGGATTTGCTGGATCGCGAACGCGAGCGCCGCCACTTCGGAATCGTGCCAGCGCGGCGCGCGATGACCGTCGAGACGCTGCACGTCGCCAAGCCGCACCTGTCCGCGATCCCATGACACCTTGCGCATATCCTGCAGATTGCGCGCAACGAAGCCGCCGCGCGCGGCCAGCGACAGCGAACGCATCGTCGCGGTGATCCACTGCTGCGACTCGTCGCGCTGACCGGTCGGAATGAAGAACTCGATCGGCCGCTCGATCGTCACGTCCTCGCCGCCGAGCCGCCCCGTCACCTCGATGAAGGACGCCGCGACATACAGCGACTTCTTGCCCGCCTGGGTCAGATACTCGACCTTCTCGATGATCGCCGGCAACTCGCCTCTGGGCCGATGATCGATCGCGATACGCAGCGGGTCCTGGTCCATCTCGGCGAGCGTGTCGTCGGCCTGCGCGGGCGTCACGCTCAGCACCGCGCCGAGCGTGTCGTTGGGGCGATAGGTGGCAAGGCCCTTCAGCCCGCTTTTCCATGCATCGAAGTAGAGGCTTTCGAACGCGTCGAACGGATAGTCGGCTGGCACGTTGACGGTCTTCGAGATCGATGTGTCGACGTATGGCTGGACGGCCGCCATCATGTCGAGATGGTCGCGCGCCGACATCTGCAGCGCGCTGACGAAATAGTCGGGTAGCCGGCTCACGTCGCCGCCGAGCTCGCGGTAGAGCCGGTACGCGTAGTCCTCGACGTCGAACGATTCGCGACCGCCGTCGGCCATCACTTTCACGCGCGTATAAGTCCACGAGAACGCCGGCTCGATGCCGTTCGACGCGTTGTCGGCGAACGCGAGGCTCACGGTGCCGGTCGGCGCGATCGACAGCAGGTGGCTGTTGCGAATGCCGTCGCGGCGGATCGCCTGCTGAATGTCATCGGGCAGGCGCGACGCGAACGTGCCGGCTTCAAGATAGCGCGCGGCGTCGAACAGCTCGAACGCGCCGCGCTCCTTCGCGAGCTCGACCGACGCGCGATACGCCTCGTCACGCATCAGCCGCGCGATGCGCACCGCGAAATCGCGGCCTTCCTGCGAGTTGTAGCGCAGGCCCATCATCACGAGCGTATCGCCGAGGCCGGTGAAGCCGACGCCGATGCGCCGCTTCGCGCGCGATTCGTCGTATTGCTGCGGCAGCGGCCACAGCGTGACGTCGAGCACGTCGTCGAGAAAACGCACCTGCGTGCGGGTGCGCCGCGCGAGGCCGTCCCAGTCGAACGACGGCTGGCGGCCCTGCAACTGCGCAAACGGATCGACGACGAAGCGCGTCAGATTGAGCGGCCCCAGATTGCAGCAGCCGTACGCGGGCAGCGGCTGCTCGCCGCACGGATTGGTGGCGCGGATCGTTTCGACGGCGCGCAGATTGTTGTCCTCGTTCATCCGCGAGATGAACACGATGCCGGGCTCGGCGACGTCGTACGTCGAGCGCATGATGCGGTCCCAGATCGCGCGCGCCGGGTGTTCGCTGTAGACCCACAGGCCGTCTTCGCGCTGCCGCACGTCGCCGGCCGCGCGCAGCGCCGGCGACGGCTCGGCGCGATGGACCAGTTGCCACGCCTCGTCGTTTTCGACCGCGCGCATGAACTCGTCGGTGACGCTGACCGACACGTTGAAGTTGTTCCAGCGTCCCTTCGAATGCTTGGCCTCGATGAATTCGAGCAGGTCAGGGTGGTTGCAGTCGAGCACCGCCATCTGCGCGCCGCGCCGCGAGCCCGCGCTTTCGACGGTACGGCACGACGCGTCGAACACGTCCATGTAGCTGCACGGACCCGAGGCGGCCGAACTCGTGGTGTGGACGCGCGCGCCCTTCGGCCGGATCGCGGAGAAGTTGTAGCCGACGCCGCCGCCGCGCCGCATCGTTTCGGCCGCCTGCAGCAGGGCCACGTAGATGCCGGGCAAGCCCTGTTCATCGACGCCCTGGATCGAATCGCCAACCGGCTGCACGAAGCAGTTGATCAGCGTCGCGGCGATGCCGCTGCCCGCCGCGCTCATGATGCGGCCCGCGCCGAGCGAGCCGTGGCGCATGTTGTCGACGAACTGTTCCTCGACCGACGCGCGCAACTCGGGCGGCTCGGCCTCGGCGACGCCGCGCGCGACGCGGCGATATACATCGTCGGCCGATTGCTCGTCGCCTTTCGCATACTTTTCGAGCAGCACGTCGAGAGAGAACTGCTGCGGCGGGATCAGCAAAGCGGGAGGAGCGGAGGAGGCGGGAGGCGTGGAAGCGGCGTTGGCCGCGCGGGTTTGCGGCGTGTCTTCTGCCATGATCGGCCCTCAAGCGGCGTCGCGGCGGGCGCGGCGCGGTGGTGGAAGGCGCGCGGCCGGCACCGGATAGCGAGCCGGCGGTCGGGCGGGCGCAACGAGTCCACCTTAACGCACGAGGCGCGGGGCGGCAACCGGCAGCGGGGCCGGCGCGGCGCCGCATCTTGCGATGCCGCGGCCGCCGGGCACGCGCTCGCTAAGGGCACATGGGCAGTAGGGAGATCGCCCCCGGAACAACGAATTGAAACCCGTGCTTGGTGCGCGGGACTCGGGAACGTTCCGTGCGTCAGGCCGCTTCAAGCAGCGGTTCGAGGATTTCCGCGCAGATCATCGCGGACGCATTCGACGGCGCCGGGCGCTCGGCCGGCTTGAACACAGGGTCACCGCGACGGATCTTGCGGCGCGACACCGCGCAGGTGCCGGAAGAATGCGCCGAGCGACGGCGCCAGCGTTGCTCACCGTAGTGGCAGCGGCCCGGCTCGACCCAGCGGATCACCAGCGTCGTGTCGGAGCTCTCGAGAATTTCGATGCGTACGCCATTGCTACCGTCGAGGGGGATGGACTCCAGGGTCATCATCGGCTCCGTGTTGTGGAGTGCCGAATTTAGTCCCCCGCGCGCCGGATAGCCATTGTGTCATCGTTGAAACACCGTTCCGGGATTAGCAATAATCAGACTTGACATTTGCGATTTGCCGAAATGACAGGCGTTGCAAGCATTTTTTATGTGATTTTTTAATAATGCATATTTTTGCAACGCTGTGTTGCCTGTGGCGCGACGAGGAAGGGCGGCCGGGAAAGAGGCGGCAACGCTTCCTTTAAGATGTGGAATGTCGGGCGGCGAACTGAGCCGTCAGTGTAGCGGGTTTGAATTTTTCAGGTCGGCTCGCGCGCACACCGTTCAAAAACACAAGAGTTCACATGATTCCACGCCCTCCCGCAGTCCCCCCCAACTCTCCCGAAGCGTCGTCCGTCGCCGCCGAGCGCCTGAAAAAGCAGAAGGCGGCATCGCTCGTGCTGTATATCGGTCTCGCGCTGCTCGCATTGTGGGTGGTGCGCGATTTCATCGTGGTGGTGGCGTGGGCCGGGGTCGTCGCGATCGCGCTGTGGCCGCTGCTGCACAAGGTGGCGGGCAGCCACTGGTTCAAGGGGCGCGCGACCTTGCTCGCGACGGTCTTCACGCTGGTGATCGCCGTGCTCGTGCTGCTGCCGGTCGGGCTCGGCATCGCCCAGGCGCTGCGCGAGGCGCACGAGCTGAACGACTGGTTCCGCAGCGTGCAGGAGAACGGCATCGCGCTGCCGGACTTCATCAACCGTCTGCCGTTCGGCGTGCAGCAGATCACTTCCTGGTGGCAGGCCAATCTTGCTCAGCCTCTGCGCGACTCGGCCGCGATGAAAGGCTTGCACAGCAATACGGTGATGACGCTCGGCCGGCATTTCGGCGCGCGCGCCGCGCATGCGGCAATGGTGTTCGCGTTCATGCTGGTCACGCTGTTCGTGATTTTTCAGGCGGGGCCGCGGTTGTCCGGCTCGCTGCTGAAGGCCGCGCGACGCGGTTTCGGCGATAGCGGCGCGGACCTCGTCGCGCATATGGGTACCGCGGTGCGCGGCACCGTGTCGGGGTTGATCGTGGTCGGCGTCGGCGAAGGCCTGTTGCTTGGCGTCGCCTACTTCGTGACCGGGCTGCCGCATGCGGCGCTGCTCGGCTTCGTCACGGCGATTGCCGCGATGCTGCCGTTCTGCGCGCCGATCGTGTTCGGTCTTGCGGCGCTGTGGCTGCTCGTGCAGGGCTCGATGGTCGCGGCGGCCGGGCTGCTGGTATTCGGCGCGGTCGTCGTGTTCGTCGCCGAGCACTTCGTGCGGCCTGTGCTGATCGGCAGCTCGACGCGCCTGCCGTTTCTGCTCGTGCTGTTCGGCATTCTCGGCGGAGCGGAGACGTTCGGGCTGCTGGGGATTTTCATCGGCCCCGCGTTGATGACGGTGCTGATGGTGCTGTGGACCGATCTCGTGGAGTAGCGCGGGTGTCGAGGGACGCGGGGCTGGGCGGCCGTGCGCCTCGAGTGCCGCGCCGGCTCAAGGGCGCTGATTCGACGGATGCTACTGCGCCGGCGGCTTCACGCAGCCGAGCGTGTATTTGAGCGCGGCGGGCAACAGCGCGCTCCACACGTCCCACGTGTGGCCGCCGTCGATGATGCGCAACGCCGCCGGATTGCCCGCGAGCCGCAGATGCGTGTACAGCAGCGACGCGTCGGCCTGGATGTCGAGGTCGTCGTCGCCGGATGCGATGAACATCGGCAGGCGATACGCCTGGCTCATGTAGCGGTCCCACTGCGCCGGATAGTTGAGCTCGTGCCACACGCGCGGATCGAACTGGCGCTCGCCGAACACGCCGACCCGCCGCGCCGCCGACGCGCGCGGCGGCTCGTTCGTGTAGATCGCCGGACTGAGCAGCAGCGCGCCGCAAAACATCTCGGGCCGCGTCAGCGCGTAGCGCAGCGCGCCGAAGCCGCCCATCGACACGCCGCCGATCATCCGGCCTCCGCGCTGCGTCGCGACCGCGTAGTGCGTTTCGATCTCGGGCAGCAGATCGTCGAAGAACGCGCTCTCCATCTTTTCCTTGCGGTCGACGTACCAGTCCGTGCCGCCTTGCGGCATCACGATGACGACCGGGGCAATCTCCTTGCGCTCGATCAGCGTGTCCGCGGCGTTCTGCAAATGACCTTGCGTGAGCCAGTCGTTGGCGTCGCCGTTATTGCCGTGCAGCAGGTAGAGCACCGGCAGGCGCGGACCGTCCGCGCGATAGCCGCCCGGCAGGTAGATCGTGTAGTTCCAGTCGCGGCCGAGCGCATCGGAATGGAAGCTGCGGCTCGCGACCGTGCTCGCGAACGCGGGCGCGCCGACGGCGAAGGCAAGCAGTGCGAGGGCGAAACCGAGGAATCGACGCATGTCAGTAGGAAAGGACGGCGGGCGCGGGACTCGCGCGCGGCCGTCATGCTATCAGCATTGGCGCCAGATTTGAGATGGAAAGTGGCGCAGAGAAGGACGGCGCTTTATGCGCGCAAAGTTCTTCAGGCGCCAAGGGTACGTCAAGTGCCCCGAAAATCGCGACGCGTCAGGGACCCGCTCGAAGGGCGTTCGAAACGTTGCCGAAAAGTTCTTCAGCCCGACGTCCGCAGCCGCCCGTCCACGAGCCGCCCGACGACCCGCTTCAGCGGTTCCACGGCCAAAGCGACGGCAAACAGCGCGCCGACCGCGGCCGCATCGGCGAGCAGTCCGAGCGGATAGTTCAGGTAACCATCGGTCGCCGCGTAGAGCACCGAGTCGATCACCAGCGAAATCACCGCGCCGGCAATGAAGCACAGCAAACCCTGACGCCCGATCACGCCGACCCACGGCAGCCGCCGCGCGACCTTCTTCGCCCAGCCGAGTTCGACCAGATTGGCGACGAGCCACGCGATCGCGAGGAAGTTCCCCGCGCGCAGGTAGGACAGGTTCTGCTTGAGGCTCGCGGCAAGTGGCGCATGCAGCACAACGAGCTTGTAGTACGCGGCGCCCACGACCACCGCGAACGCCAGCACGCTGACGAGCCATCCGGATCGATGCGCGCTGGTGCGCTGATACACCGGCTGGCAGCGCGCGAGCACGCCGAGCACGAACATCAGTTGCCACGCGAACGGGTTGAAGTCCCAGTGCATGTCTGGCGCGGCGGGAAGGTACTGGCTGACCGCCGGTGCGCCGGCCCACAGCGCGACGCTGCCGGCGACCAGCAGCCAAGGCTTGCTGCGCGCGAGCGGCAGGATCGCGGGCACCAGCAGCGCGAAGAACGCGTACATCGGCAGCACGGACGCGAGGTACGGCTGGCGGCGTAGCAGCACGATGTCGCGCAGCGCGGCAAGCGGCGTGTCGATCAGGTCGTCGAGATCGGTCGTGGCGAGATTCGGCCCGTCGATGCTGAATGCGGTTAGCACCGCGCTGACCAGCAGCATCAGCCCGGCGGTGACGAGAAACGCGCGATAGATCTCGAACGAGCGGCGCAGGAAGCGGCCGCGCGCGATCGTCTCATTGCGCCGCTCGGCAAGCGTCGCATAGGCGGTGGCGGTCGCGAAGCCGCCGAGGAACACGAATACTTCGGCGGCATCGCACAGCGCGTACGCATGCAGCGTCACGCGCGACAGAATGCTGCCGCCGATGTGATCGACGACGATGATCAGCAGAACCAGTCCGCGGAAAAAGTCGAGCTCGATCAGGCGGGAAGATGACTTGGCCATTGTTTGCGTCAAAAGCAGCCCCGTGCGACGGCGCGCTGATCCAGCGCGGCGGGCGTCTCACGAGGCTTTTTAATATGGGATTGGGTGCTGCGGCGGTGAGGTGATCCGTGCTGGCGTCGCCTGTGGCCCATCTCGCCACGCTCGACCGGTATCGGAAGGCGGCCGTGTCAGCGGGCTGTGAAGATGACCTTCGCGGTGACGCCGAGTTCCGTTGCATTGCAGCAAAGGCGCAGATTATATTTCTTTTCATGACAATGACGCAGCGAGACCGCAGCAGCGGCCGCTGTTTACCTGAAGCGACGTTACGAAAAAAGAGGCAGCAACGCGCAGTGGAGAATTAGCAACATTCTCGATGCTTGGCGCATCCACTCATGGACGGCCAGATGATGTCGTGTGAGGATTTCCGGAAAAGCGCAGCTATTGGAGCAGTCTTCAGAACTGCTGGAAAAGTGACGAGAACAAAGAGCAAAGAGAACAAAGCGGCCGGATCGAGTTGTCCTATCACTCGAGGTGCAGGGAGATCATCATGAACAAGCAAGTGCTCGCGCTGGCTGTCTCCATTGCTGCGTCTGCCGTTCTTGCCGCGCCTGCCGCCGCGCAGACTAGCGTCACGCTGTACGGCGTGATCGACGAAGGCATCAACTACACGAACAATGTCGGCCACGGCCATGTTTATGAACTCGCCAGCGGTCTTGCGCAGGGAAGCCGCTGGGGCCTGAAGGGCTCCGAAGATCTCGGCGGCGGCCTGAAGGCGATCTTCCAGCTCGAGAATGGTTTCGATCTGAATTCCGGGCGGCTCGGGCAGGGCGGCCGCCTGTTCGGCCGGCAGGCTTTCGTCGGACTCAGTTCACAGGCGTACGGCACGCTGACGTTCGGCCGGCAATATGACTCGGTCGTCGATTATCTCGCGCAGACCACGGCCAACGGCAATTGGGGCGGCGAGCTGTTCTCGCATCCGTACGACAACGACAACACCGACAACACGTTCCGCCTCGACAACACCGTCAAGTACACGAGCCCGTCGATCTCGGGCTTCCAGTTCGGCGGCACCTACAGCTTCAGCAACGACACGAACTTCGCCAACAATCGCGCCTACAGCTTCGGCGGCCAGTACACGTACGGCGGGCTGCTGGTCGCGGCCGCCTATCTGCAGGCCGACAATCCGGGCAACGGCTCGAACGGGGCGATCACCGCGAACGACGCCGGCTTCGTCGCGACGCGCCTGCGCGTGTTCGGCGGCGGCATCACCTATACGTTCGGACCGGCGACGGCGGGCTTCGTCTATAGCAATTCGAACTACCTGGAGCCGACCGCAAACGGCTATCTCGGCATCGAGCCGCCGGTGCCGCTCGTGCCCGTCACACCGCCGGGCGTGCTGCTGAATTCGCTCAAGTATCAGAACTTCGAGATCAACGGCAAATATCAGATTTCGCCGGTGCTGTTCGTCGGCGCGCAGTACGTGTACACGATGGAAACCTACGACGCATCGAACGGCGGCGTGAAGCCGCGCATCCATACGTTCGGCCTGATGGCCGACTACAACCTGTCCAAACGCACCGACCTCTATCTGCAGGGCGCTTATCAACAGGTCACCGGCGATTCCACGCTATCGATCCTCGATTTCGCATTCATCCCCGGCACGCAATCGCCGTCGTCGACGTCGAAGCAGGTCGTCGTGCGCGCGGCGATCCGGCATAAGTTCTAGTTCGCTGCCCTTCAAACGCAGATCGGCCAGCCTTCGGATTTCGAAGGCTGGCCTTTTTTGCGCCCTCCGACGCGACGCATGGCTATTCAAGTTCCCCTCCCGCCTGCCGATAAGTCGAATGTCAACAAGTCTGAACGCGCCGGGCGAAGCGGTGATGTATGCGTCGTTGGCGTCTCAATACACGTGCGGTCGTAACGCGGAAATACGGCTCGTAACGTCTGTATCAGAGTGTGTGGGGCAGGCGTTTTTATTAAACGACACTTTAGAATTCCGCGAGAAATTTGATCGACAGGCAGGCAGGAAATGAGCGCCGTACGAGGCGGCTTCGCCGTGCCGTCGGGAAGGCCGCGCGGCCGAAGATCGCGCACCTCGTCCGCGGCAGCGGGCTATCCGGCTTGCGCATTCATACAGCAGGAGTCGAACAGGATGAGAAAGCGTTTCGACAGAACGTTATTGGCCAGTCTCGCTGGCGCGTGGGTCGCGCTGGCCGTCAGCGGTTGTGCGAACGTCGGGCAGCCGAATGCGCAGAACGGTGCGGCAACCAGCGCCAACGCGGCGTCCGGCGTGCCGGCGGCGAATGCGACGGGAGCGACGGGAGCGACGTCTGTCGACCCGGCGGCAGCCGCGCCGCTGTCGATCGACGCCAGCGATAACGCGCCGCTGAAAAAGTCGCCGCCGCTCGTGTATCGGGTCAGGCGCGGCGACACGCTCGCGCGGGTTGCGCAGCATCATCACATCAGCGTCAAGCAGTTGCAGGCATGGAACGGATTGAAGGCGTCGGCGCGGCTGAAGCCGGGGCAGGTGCTGCACGTTGCGTCGCCGGAAACGGTGCGCGCGGTGAAGGCGGCCAATGCGACGGCCACCGCGAAGGCGGCGGCGCAATCCGCGGCGCAGCGTGCGTCACAAGCGACAGCGCAAACGTCGGCGCAAGCTTCGACACAGTCCGCCGCGGCGGCTCCGGATGCCACCGCAGTCCGCGAAGTCACGCAGGAAACCCGCCGGCACGCGAGCAGCGTGACGCTCGCGTGGCCTGCCGCGGGCAGCGTCGTCGAAGCGTTCCAGCCCGGCGAAACACGCGGCATCGAAATCGGCGGCAACGCGGGCGATCCGGTGCGAGCCGCCGCCGACGGCAAGGTGATGTACGCGGGCACCGGACTGAACAGCTATGGCAGTCTGATCATCGTCCAGCACAACAAGGATTTTCTGACCGCGTATTCGCACAACCGCAAGCTGATGGTCAAGATGGGCGACATCGTCCGCAAGGGACAGCAGATCGCGGAGATGGGCGACGAGAACAACTCGCGTGTGTCGGTGGGGTTCGAAGTGCGGCGCGACGGCAAGCCGGTCGATCCGCTGTCATATCTGCCGCAGGGGCGCGGCTGAGCTTCCACGTTCCCGCAAAAGCTCACCTTGAATTTATTCAGCTAAACCAGGTAATTTGATCGACCGCGCATTCCGGCGGTCGACGAATCGTTGCAAAAGTACCTTCACGTCAGAGCATTCCGCTCGATCTGCGCAAGAATACCGACGATCAACCATGCGGCCTCGACCCGCAGCCGTTTATGAACGGTGAGGCAATGCAGGAGCCGGCAGGCAGCGCACGCGCCGCCGCCGTGCCTGGTGCGAATCGCCGTTACGTCGTTTGCCCTCCGCGCAGCAGCCGCGATACCTCGCCGTGGTAATGCAAGATCGCGGGATCGGCCTGCAAGAGCGGCAGATAACGCGGCAGGAAGTGATTGTGCGGTTGGTCGGGCGAGAACAGGCCGACCACGGCCTCGGCGGTCGCGAGACGGTCGCCGGCCTCGGCTTCCGCGTCGTCGAGAACTTCGTCGACGCTCGCGATCACCGTCGACAGCGGCGTCAGCCAACGAAACCCCGAGCCGTTGATCAGCACCTGCAGGAATGCCGCCGGCGTTACCGGGCCGAATTCCTTTTCGTACGCGGCGCGTTCGTGATCGAGAATCGCCTTGTGCAGCGCAAGCAATGGTCGGCGAATGTCCGTGAGGAATTGAGTGCATTGCGGGTCGTTCATCGGCGGCTCCAGCGGCTGAGGTGATTCGACGGAATCGTGCGTCGCAACACCACGCAGTGCGATGCAGCGGGTCGCGCGATCACGCTAACGGATCGATCCGTCGATGGTAACGCATCGCTCCAGCCGACACATGCGATCCACCGCGCACAGCATGCGATGTGGCGCCTGGCACCGTCAAAGCGAACTTCTTTCGACACGGCTACAATCGGCCGGTTTTCTTGCGACACCCGCTCGCTCACAGGCCGCATTTCATGGCTTATTAGCGCGACGTGCCGAACAAAACCAGTGCATGTCGGCGCTCTGGTGCGGTGTCGCGATCTAAACCGCGTGACCACAACAACATCCCCACCCGGAGCCGCTCATGACAACGCTCAATATCAACGGCGAAACCCATACCGTCGATGCCCCGCCCGACATGCCCCTGCTGTGGGTGCTGCGTGATCTCGTCGGGCTGACCGGCACCAAGTTCGGCTGCGGCATCGCGCAATGCGGCGCATGCACCGTGCATCTCGATGGCGTCGCGGTGCGTTCGTGCGTGTTCCCCGCGGCGGCGGTCGGCGACCGCAAGATCGTCACGATCGAAGCGCTCGGCGCCACGCCCACGGGCCAGAAAGTGCAGCAGGCCTGGCGTGAGCTTGACGTCGTGCAATGCGGCTACTGTCAGTCGGGGCAGGTGATGTCGGCGGCGTCGCTGCTCGCGCGCAATCCCAATCCGAGCGACGCCGACATCGACGCCGCGATGACGGGCAACATCTGCCGCTGCGGAACCTATCACCGCGTGCGCGCGGCGATCAAGCACGCCGCGAAGGGGGCCTGACATGTCCCAGGGATTGCTCGATGCACAGAACGGCGCGCAGCCGGCTGACACCGACACGCGGCATGCGCGCGGCATCTCGCGGCGCGGCTTCCTCAAATTCGGTGTGACGGTCGGCGCCGCGGCCGGCGGCGGTCTGCTGCTCGGCTTCAGCATGCCGGCCGCGAGCCAGGATCAGAAGGCGGGCAAGAGCGTGATCGGCGGCGACGCGAATGAGGCGCCGCAAAACGGCGTGTTCGCGCCGAACGCGTTCATCCAGATCGACAACGCCGGCAAGGTCACGCTCGTGATACCGAAGGTCGAGATGGGTCAGGGCGTCTATACGTCGATTCCGATGCTGATCGCCGAGGAACTCGAAGTGCCGCTCGACACGGTCACGCTCGATCACGCGCCGCCCAACGAAAAGCTCTTCATGGACCCGCTGCTCGGCGGCCAGTTGACCGGCGGCTCGACGTCGATCCGCTTCGCGTGGGAGCCGATGCGCCGCGCGGGCGCGACTGCGCGCGTGATGCTGATCAACGCGGCCGCGCAGCAGTGGCAGGTCGATCCGGCGAGCTGTCATGCGCAGGCCGGTCAGGTGATTCACCCGGCCAGTAATCGCAGCGCGAGCTATGGTCAGCTCGCGCAGGCCGCCTCCGCGCTGCCCGCGCCGCAGAACGTGCCGTTGAAAGACCCGAAGGACTTCAAGCTGATCGGCACGCCGGCGAAGCGTCTCGATTCGCCGGAGAAAGTCGACGGTACCGCGCAGTTCGGCCTCGACGTGCGCTTGCCCGAGATGGTTTACGCGGCGATCGCGAACTGTCCGGTGTTCGGCGGCACGCTCGCGAGCGTCGACGATACGCATGCGAAGACGATCCCCGGCGTGCGCGAGGTCATCAAGCTCGACAACGCGGTCGCGGTGATCGGCGCTCACACGTGGGCCGCGAAGCGCGGCCTGCAGGCGCTCGACATCAAGTGGAACGAAGGCGCGGGCGCGCAGGTATCGATGCAGCGCATCGTCGACGATCTCGCGGCGGCCTCGCAACATGGCGGCGCGGTGGCGCGCAAGGACGGCGACGTCGGCCGCGCGTTCGGCGATGCGAAGTCGCGCGTCGACGCGGTTTACCAGCAGCCGTTCCTCGCGCACGCGACGATGGAGCCGGTCAACGCCACGGTCCACGTGCGCGGCGACGCCTGCGAAATCTGGCTCGGCTCGCAGGTGCCGACGCGTGTCGTCGATGCGGCGGTCGCGGTCACGGGCTTGCCCGCCGACAAGATCATCGTGCACAACCATCTGATCGGCGGCGGCTTCGGACGGCGGCTCGAAACCGACATGGTCACGCAGGCCGTGAAGGTCGGCAAACAGGTGTCGACGCCGGTCAAGGTGCTGTGGACGCGCGAGGAGGACATCCAGCACGACATGTACCGGCCGTACTACTACGACACGATCTCGGCCGGGCTCGACGCGAACGGCAAGCCGATCGCGTGGCAGCATCGCATCGCCGGGTCGTCGATCATGGCGCGCTTTGCGCCGCCCGCGTTCAAGAACGGGCTCGACCCCGATGCGGTGGAGGTCGCCGCCGATCTGCCGTACGACCTGCCGAACCAGCTGGTCGACTACGTGCGCGTGGAACCGCACGCGGTGCCCACCGCGTTCTGGCGCGGCGTCGGGCCGACGCGCGGCACGTTCGTCGTCGAGAGTTTCATCGACGAACTCGCCGCGCACGCGAAGATCGATCCGGTGCAGTACCGGCGCGATCTGCTCGGCAAATCGCCGCGCGCGCTGAACGTACTCAACCTGGCCGCGCAAGCGGGCAACTGGGGCAGCGCGCTGCCCAAGGGGCAAGGGCGCGGCATCTCGGTAATGCACGCGTTCGGCAGCTTCTTCGCGATCGTCGTCGAGGTCGCGCTCGAGCAGGGCGAAGTGACGGTCAAGCGCGTCAACTGCGCGGTCGATTGCGGGATGTTCGTCAACCCGAACACGATCGAAGCGCAGGTGCAGGGCGGCATCATCTTCGGCATCACGGCGGCGCTTTATAGCGAGATCACGATCAAGGACGGTCGCGTCGAGCAGAACAACTTCACCGACTACCGGATGCTGCGCATCGACCAGACGCCGCCGATCGACGTGCATATCGTGAAGAGCGGCGAGGCGCCCGGCGGCATCGGCGAACCCGGCACCGCGGCGCTCGCGCCCGCGCTGACCAACGCGATCTATGCGGCCACCGGCACGCGGCTGCGGCAATTGCCGGTTGGCCGCCAACTGCACAGCGCCTGACGCGAAAGGAGCCCGACATGAAAAAAATGCTGAAGGGTCTTGGCGCGGCGCTATGCGTCGCATTGCCGTTTATCGCCCAGGCGCCTGCTGATGCCGCAACTCCGTCAGCCACCGGCGCAGCCGATCAAACGCTCGTGCAACGCGGCGCTTACCTCGCTCAACTCGGCGATTGCGCCGCCTGCCACACCGCGCCGAAAGGCAAGCCGTTCGCCGGCGGCCTGCCGATGAACACGCCGATGGGCCGCATCTACGTGACCAATATCACGCCCGACGCACGGACCGGCATCGGCGGCTACACCGAAGCCGACTTCGCGCGGGCGCTGCGTGAGGGCGTCGCGAAAGACGGCCACAACCTGTATCCGGCGATGCCGTATCCGTCCTACGCGAAGGTCGACGACGACGACGTGAAGGCGCTGTACGCGTTCTTCATGCACGGCGTCGCGCCAGTGCAGCAGGCGAATCGCGAGTCCGACATCAAGTGGCCGTTGAACATGCGCTGGCCGCTGATGTTCTGGAACATGGCGTTTCTCGAGAAGGGTGCGTATCGCGACAAGCCGGGCAAGGACGTCGCGTGGAATCGCGGCGCGTATCTGGTGCAAGGGCTCGGACATTGCGGGTCGTGTCACACGCCGCGCGGTGTTGCGTTCCAGGAAAGTGCGCTCGACGAAAGCGGCAGCGCATTCCTGAGCGGCGCGCTGCTCGACGGCTGGTTCGCGTCGAACCTCACGGGCGAGCGCAACACCGGGCTCGGCCGCTGGAGCGACGAGGAGCTGCGCACGTTCCTGAAGACCGGCGCGAATCGCCATGCATCGGCGTTCGGCGCGATGACGAGCGTGATCAACAACAGCACGCAGGCGATGAGCGATCAGGACGTCGCGGCAGTCTCGACGTATCTGAAGTCGCTGCCGCCGGCCGGCGGCACCGGCGCGGCGGCCTATACGTACGATCCGCAGGCGACGAAGGTGTCGCTCGATCGCCCCGCGAACGATGCCGGCGCACGCGTCTATACGGCGTATTGCATGCATTGCCACGGCGTCGACGGGCACGGCTTCGCGCCGATGCTCGCGCCGCTCGCCGGCAATCCGAACGTGCTCGTGAAGGACGCGTCGTCGCTGATCAACGTCACGCTGAACGGCACTGGCGATCTCGTGATCGACGGCGTGCCGTCGCCGTTTCCGATGCCCGGCTTCGCCGCGGTGCTCGACGATCAGCAGATCGCCGACGTGCTGAGCTTCGTGCGGGCTGGCTGGAACAACGGCGCGCCGGCGGTCGGTGCGGCGGAGGTGGCGAAGTTGCGGCAGTCGACGCAGGCGGGGCGTTGATCGCCCGCTGAGTGCGGCGGAGAAGCGCGCTTGCCGACCTCGCGCCGTTTCAGGTTGTGGGCCAACCGACGGCAGCTATCATAGTGGGACGGCACACCGCGCCTTCGTCGATGGACTCGCCGTCGGCCAAGGCCGACATTTGCACCACGACCGATACAGGCGCATTGGTCCGATGGGAGTCCCCGTCGTGTTCGAACGGCTCTCAGAATTGGCCACGACCTTCGTCCGCCGTGCGGCGTCGAAGTCTCCGAAGCTCATGGACTTCCGACATGACCCTATCCAGTCAAGCCCGAAACGTGTCGGTCACACCGTCGGCTTCTCGCCTGTCGACGCTCAGTCACATCCAGATCGCGTCGTTGTGGTTTGCGCTCTTTACCCAATGGATGACGGTCGTTCCGGTGCTCGTGCCGGCACAGGTCGCCGATATGCTCGGACGCGATGCCGCGTTGAAGGAAGGCGTGGCCGGCTCCGTCATTGCGTCCGGCGCATTCATTGCGATGATCGTGGCGCCACTGGCCGGCGCGCTTTCAGATCGCTGCTCTGCAAAACATGGACGCCGGCGACCGTTTCTCGTCACCGGCGTGTTCGGCATTGCGGTTGCACTGGTATGGCTTGGTTCATTCAACGGCGGGGGGAGCGTAGGGATGTATACACTCGCGTTCCTGCATCTCCAGTTCTGGTGGAACTGGGCGGCGGGGCCGTACGCAGGGCTGGTGCCCGATGTCGTGCCAAAACAGGAAACCAACCGCGCGAGCGCGTGGCTCAACGTGATGACCGTGCTCGGCACGATCACTGGCAACGTGGTGCTCGTTGTCCTCTATTCGCCGGGCCACCTGTATCCTACGGTTGCCGCGTTCATTGCGATCATGTTGCTCTGCCTTTGGCTGACGATTCGCGGCTCGCACGAGCCGACACCTGTCAGATCCCGACAACGGTTCGAGCTCGTCACGTTCATGCGCTCGTTCTATCTCGATCCACGCCTGCACCGAAACTTTTACTGGGTGCTGGTAACCCGTCTGTTCGGCAACATGGGAATCTGGTCGATCTTCGCCTTCATGTTGTACTACCTGCAGGACGTGATCGGCATTCGTCATCCGACCAGTCTCCTGAATGGGCTGCTTGGCGTCGGCGTGGTGCTAGCGATCCCGGCCAGCCTGCTGGGCGCATGGCTCGCCGACCGGCACGGCGTCGTTCCCGTCGTCCGCCTGACCAGCTGGATCATGGCCGGAGCTGCGATCGGCTTTGTCCTGCTGGCGTTGCATCCAAACCTGTTGCTGGTGATCACAGTCGGGCTGGTTTTCTGCGCCGCTTACGGAACCTATCAAGCCGTCGACTGGGCACTCGCGCTGCAAGTGTTGCCAGACGATGCGTCCAGCGGCAAGGACATGGGCATCTGGCAAGTGTCGATGGTGCTACCGCAGATCCTCGGCCCTGCCGCCACCGGGTGGATGCTGTCATGGGTCAAGGCGTTTGCCGGTGCCGGACCCGCCTATGTCGTCGCGTTCGTCGTCGCAGCGGGGTGGTTCGTGCTCGCGGCGTGGTTCGTCTCGCGCATCAAGATTGCTTCCCGGCAGCACGTATCCGTGACTTGAACTACAGAGCGCGAATCACCTCACCGATGCTGTCCCACCTTCTGCCGCTTTTCGAGCACGCGAGCATACCAGGTCAGCGGAAAACACATCGCGAAGTAGATCATCGCGACCATGCCGTAGATCGGAAACGGCCGGAACGCGGCATTCGTGATCATCGTGCCGGTCTTCGTCAGTTCGGCGAAGCCGATGATCGACGCGAGCGCGGTGCTCTTGACCACCTGCACGAGAAAACCGACGCTCGGCGCGACCGCGATCTTCAGCGCCTGCGGCCACACGATGTAGCGCAACTGCTGGCCGAACGTCATGCCGAGGCTCGCACCCGCGGCCCACTGACCGCGCGGCACCGCTTCGACGCAGCCGCGCCAGATGTCGACCAGATACGCGCTCGTATAGAGCGTCAGCGTGACGGTCGCGGCGGCCCACGGCGACACGTCGATGCCGATGAGCGGCAAGCCGAAGAAGGCGAGAAAAAGCTGCATCAAGAGCGGCGTGCCCTGAAACACCTCGACGTACAGCACGACGATGCGGCGCAGCCACGCGATCGGCGACACGCGCATCGCGAGCAGCACGAGCCCGACGATCCCGCCGCCGACGAACGCGATCAGCGACAGCAGCACGGTCCAGCGCGCGGCGAGCAGCAGGTTGCGGGCGATGTCCCACAGCGTGAATTCGACCATGATCAGCGCTCCGTCGGCAGGGTACGCGCACCGCGCCACATCAGGCGGCTGCGCCAGTTGCGCGGCAAGCCGTCGTTGCCGCTTCTACTGCTGTTGTTACCTCGTGCCGCACGGCCCGCGAACAGCCCGCGGCCGAAGCGGTTCAACAGCTGCCGCAACACGATCGACATCAGCAGATAGGCAGCCGTGATGATCACGTAGCTCTCGAACGAGCGGAAGTTGCGAGACTGGATGAAGTTCGCCGCATAGGTCAGGTCGGGCACCGAGATCTGCGACACGACGGCCGAGCCGAGCATCACGATCAGCACCTGGCCGAGCAGCGCGGGAAACACGTTGGCGAGCGCCTGCGGCAGCACGACGTAGCGGAACACCTGGCGTCCATGCAGGCCGAGCGCCTGCGCGGCCTGCACCTGACCGCGCGAAATCGAATCGATGCCGGCGCGCACGATCTCGATCGCGTACGCGCCGAGATTGACGGTCATCGCGAGAATCGCGGCCTCTATCTCGTCGATATGAATGCCGAGGCTCGGCAGGCCGAAAAACACGAAGAACAACTGCACCAGAAACGGCGTGTTGCGGATCAGCTCGACGTAGCTCGCGACCAGCCAGCGCGCCCACTTCGGCCCGGCCGCCGCGATGCTCGCGCCGGCGATCCCTACCAGCCCACCCGCCAGGGTCGACACGGCCGTGAGGCCGAGCGTCACGGCGGCGCCGCGCGCGAGCATCCCCGCATACAGGCCGAAGCCGCTGAAATCGAACGCGTAAGTCATGGCCTCGTGCCCATCGTAGGATCAGATCGCGGCGCGGCCTTCACGGCGCCACGCCACAGGTTTCAAAGATCGGCCGGCAGCGGCGCGCGCAGCCACTTCTGCGAAATCGCGTTCATCGTGCCGTCCTTGCGGGCCTTGGCAATCGTTTCGTCGACCTTCGCTTTCAGGCGCGGCTCGTTCTTGTTCAGACCGACGTGATCGGGCGAGCTGAACAGCGCGAACTTCTGCTCCGGATCGTTCGCCGGATGCCGCGCGAGAATCGTCGCGCCGACGTCGTTGCCGACCACCATCAACTGTACCTGACCAGAAAGAAACGCCGAAATAGCGCCGTTCGGATCGTCGAAACGTTTGATGTTCGCCGACGGCGGCGCGATCTTCGTCACGCTCAGGTCTTCGAGCGTGCCGCGCGCGACCGAGATCGACTTGCCGCCGAGGTCGGCGGCGGTCTTCACCGGCAGCGACTTCGGGCCGAACACCGCGAGGTAGTACGGCGCGTAGGGTTGCGAGAAGTCGATCACTTTTTCGCGCTCGGGCGTCTGGCCGACCGACAGCAACATGTCGGCCTTGTGGTCGGCGAGAAAGGCCATGCGGTTGTCGCCGGTGACCGGCACCAGTTCGACCTTCGCGTTGAGCGCCTTGCCGATCAGATTGGCGACGTCGATGTCGTAGCCGACCGGTTTCATGTCCGGACCGATCGAGCCGAACGGCGGATAGTCCTCGAATACGCCGATGCGCACGGTGCCCGACTTCGCGATGTCGTCGAGCGCGTCGGCATGCGCGGCCGACGGCAGTGCGCACAGCGCGCCGAGCGCGGTCATCGCGAGCGTCGCGGCGAGCGTCGCGAACACGCGGCGGGTCGATTGGAGAGCGGGGCGCTGGTTCATGATGTGTTCCTCTGTCGTAATACGGTAGTTATTCAGGCAAAGCCGTGTGATGGGTTCGGGTATCAGGCGGCGCGCGCGGCGATCAGCTTGCACGCGTGCGGCGGCAGCTCGGCGAGCACCGGCATGCCGAGCGCGAGCCCGGGCGTTTCGCGCGGCGTGGTCGCGGCGGTCAGCGTGAAGCCCACGCAATCGATCGTCGCTTCGAGCGAGGCGCCGACGTCGCGAATGAACGTGACGGTACCGGGCAGCCGGTTCGGGTTCGGTGCTTCCGTGGCCGCCTTCACGCAGATGTCCTCGGGGCGAATCAGCAGGCGGATCGTGTCGCCGGCCGTACCCGGCTGCCGCGCATCGGCGAGCGGCGCGTTCGGGTTCGGCGTCACCGCGATGCGCCGTCCGCCCGGCAGGCTCACGACGCCCGCGCCGTCGTACCACACCGGCAGAATGTTGCCGAGCCCGATGAAGTCGGCGACGAACTCGCTGACCGGATCGCGGTAGATGTCGAGCGGCTTGCCGACCTGCGCGATGCGGCCTTTCTCCATCACGACGATCTCGTCGGCCATCGTCATCGCTTCGCGCTGGTCGTGCGTGACCATGATCGTCGTGATGCCGAGGCGTTGCTGCAGCAGGCGGATTTCGACCTGCATCGCTTCGCGCAGCTTCGCGTCGAGCGCGGACAGCGGTTCGTCGAGCAGCAGCAGTTGCGGCTCCGAAGCGATCGCGCGCGCGATCGCGACGCGCTGGCGCTGCCCGCCCGACAGTTGCGTGACCGGCCGGTTCGCCATGTGCGGCAGCTGGATCAGTTCGAGCAGCTCGGCGACGCGGCGCGTTTGCTTCTCTTTCGCGACCTTGCGCAGCTTCAGCGGATACGCGACGTTCTGCGCGACCGTCATATGCGGAAACAGCGCGAGCGACTGGAACACCATCCCAAAGTCGCGCCGGTTCGCCGGCAGTCGCGTGATGTCGCGGCCTGCGAAATGGATGCTGCCCTCGGTCGGCGTTTCGAGGCCTGCGATCATCCGCAGCAGGGTGGTCTTGCCGCAGCCGGACGGGCCGAGAAAGCACACGAGCTTGCCGTCGGGCACGCTCAGGTCGACGTCGTCGACGGCATGCACGGCGCCGAAGCGCCGCGTGACGGCCTGCAAGGTCAGATGGGTCATCGGAAGCTCCAGCAAGGTGGCGGGTTCACAGCGCGACGCCTTCGTCGCCGATCAGCTTTTCGAGCAGCCAGATCAGCGCGAAGTCGATCGCGACGATGACCACGGCGAAACAGAACACGGTCGGATCGAGCGACGACACCGTGCGGCTATAGAGCCATACCGGCAGCGTCATCGTATCGATGCTGTACAGGAAGAACGTCACCGTGAACTCGTTGAACGACACGATGAAGGCGAACAGCATGCCGGCGAGAATGCCGGGGCGCATCAGCGGCAGCACCACGTCGATGAGCGCGCGGCCGGGGTTCGCGCCCATCACGAGCGCGGCTTCCTCGAACTCGGGGCCGATCGACGCGACCGACGCCGCGCAGTTCTTCACCGTGAACGGCAGCGCCAGGATCACATGCGCGATGATCAGACGGCCGACGCCCAGCTCGACCGGCAGCACGTTGAACACCAGCAGCAGCGACAGGCCGAGCATCACGAGCGGATAGACGAGCGGCAGCGCGACCAGTTGCTCGACCACCGGCTTGCCGTGAAAACGGTAGCGCGACAGCGCGTACGCGGCGGGCACGGAGACCAGCGTCGCGATCAGCATCGTCGCTAGCGCGACGACGAGGCTCGTGCTCAGCGCGGCGCCCATCGACAGCGTATCGGTCGCGTCCGGCGACACGAAGCTGTGCCACGCCGCGCGGTACCAGTGCAGGCTGTACGCGTGCGGCGGGAATTCGAGCGTGTCGGCCGCGCTGAACGACATCGCGATCATCGTCAGGATCGGCAGCGCGGCGAGAAACAGCACCACGCCGGCGACGAGCGCGGTCGCGCGGCCGAGCTGGCCGGGCATCGTCTGAGGCAGGCGCGGGAAGCGTGGCGAACGAGGTTCGATGCGCGGCAGGCGCGAACTCGGCAGCGGCGTGCTCATGCGTGAGGCTCCCCGGTCAGACGTTGGGTGCGGCGCACGAGCCGTTGCGACAGCGCCATCACGGCGAGCGTGGCGATCATCAGCACCACGCCGGAAGCGGAGGCGGCCGGCCAGTTCAAGAGCGGCGCGACCTGATCGTGCACCAGCACCGCGAGCATCGGCACACGCCGGCCGCCGAGCAGCAGCGGCACCGCGAACGCGCTCGCGTTGTACGCGAACACCAGCAGCGCGCCCGACACGAGGCCCGGCATCGCGAGCGGCAGCAGCACGTGACGCAGCGTTTGCCAGCGCGTCGCGCCGAGCGTCGCGGCGGCTTCCTCGTACGAGATCGACACCGCGCGCATCGCGCTGGACAGCGGCAGCACGGCGAGCGGAAACGCGGTCTGGATCAGCCCCAGCAGCACGCCATGCTCGCGATACAGCAACATCACCGGACGCTCGACGAGTCCGCTCGCGAGCAGCGCGTGATTGAGCAGACCCGCCGGGCCGAGGATCACGAGCCAGCCATAGCCTTGCAGCAGCAGATTGACGAGCAGCGGCAGCAGCACACCCGCGAGCAGCAGCCGGCGCGCGAGCCGCGATGTTGTGCGCGCCATCGCGAGCGCGACCGGAATCGCGAGCACAACCGCGCACAGCATGCTCTGGAACGCGAGCCGCAGCGTCAGCCACAACGATTTCAGGAAGTAGCGGTCGAGCAGGTCCGCGTAGTTCTGCAGCGTGAAGCTGCGCCATTCGTTGCCGGACGTGCCGAAGCTCATGCGCAGCACGACCAGCGCGGCCGCGCCGAGTATCGCCAGAAACAAAAGGATCGGCGCGAGCAGCAGCCACGGGCGCGCTTTCGCGAGCGTCGTTGCGCCGGCAGCGGGGTCGGTCACGGCCGTCGCAACAATTGCGGAAGCGGAGGCGCCGCCGCCGGGCGCCGGGCCCGGCGCCGCTTCGTCCGGCATCATCGCGGCACGCCGCGGGAAGCGCGCGAGCATCGTGGTTACGCCGAGAAGATTTCGGTGTAGCGCTTGATCCATGCCGGCTGCACGGCGGCGAGCGCCTTGTCGTCATGCAGCACGGCTTTCTCGGCGATCTGCTGCGGGCTCGGCACGAACGCGCGGCTCTCGGCCGGAATCATCGCTTTCGAATTGACTGGGCCGTTCAGCACATCGGCCGCCATGCGGCCTTGCACGCCGGCGTCGAGCGAGTGATTGATGAACGCGTGGATCAGGTCGGTGTCGCCCGGATGCGCTTTCGGAATCACCGTGAACATCAGTTGCGTCGCGAAGCCTTCCTTCATGCCGTAGGTCACGCCCATCTTGTATTCGGGCTTGCGGATCTGATCCGGGAAAAACGCGGGCGAGTAGATGCCGCCGATGTCGAGCGAGCCCGTGCGGAACAGGTCGGCCACCTGGTTCGGGTTCTCGCCGAGCGTCATCACGTGGTCTTTGAGCTGCGCGAGCTTCTTGAAGCCGGGCTCGATGTTCTGCTGCGAGCCGCCGTTCATCTTCGCGGCGATGATCGCGAGATCGACCGCTTCGGCCCACTCGGGCGGCGGCAGGAAAACGCGGCCGGCGTATTTCGGGTCCCACAGCGCCTCGTACGACGAAGGCGGCGTCTTGACCGTCGCGGTGTTGTAGATGAGGCCGTCGGACCACAGCAGATAGCCGACGCCGAAGCCGTTCGCGCCGGTGCGGTATGGCGGCGCGACTTCTTTCAGGTTCGGCAGGCGGTCGAGGTCGGGCTTCATCAGCAGGCCCGCGTCGGCGAGGCCGGAGGCGCCGACGCCGGCGAGCGTGATCACGTCATAGGTGGGGCGCTCGCCCGCTGCCTTGACTTTGGCGACCATGCCGGAGGTGCCGTCCGCGCGATCGGCGATGACCTTCGCACCGGTCTTCGCGGTGAAGGTCGCGGCGATGTTGCGCAGCGCGGCCGTGCCGGTATCGTCCGACCACGTCAGGATGCGCAGCGTCTTGCCGCTGAAGTTGTGCTCCTGCGCGCGCAGGTTGAGGAACGGCATCGGCAGCGCGGATGCCGCGAGCGCCGTACCGATCGTCTTGATGGCCTGCCTTCTACCCCGTTTGATCTGCTGCATGGCGGTCTCCTGTGTTGAACGCCCGTTGCCCATGATTCGCCGTGACCGCTGCCGGATCTACCGTGCGTGGATGCACTGTAGGTTTGCCAAAATCACGCAACAATCGAAATATGCGCATGGATGGCATGACGTACGCTCATGGCTCGCCGCCGGCGAACGCGGTGGCGAGCGATTTGGCGACACGCCGGGAAGCTACGGGCGATGGCTTATGCGGGTTAACGTCCATATCTGGCTGAGGAATTCCGGCGTGCGTCGAGGTATGAGGAAAGCTCGGTTCTGGTGCGGTTCCTGAGGGCTTTTTGCACCACGCCGGTGCGACATTCTTCAGTACGGGCGTTTGCACGCCTGCCATGAGTCGAACGCATGCGGGTTTGCCCGCGCGCCCACTCGTGCCCGCATAGCCGATCGCGTATGCTGTGGGCTTGACGGGCAGGGCGGCGAGGGGCGCTGCCGCAGCCACGCAATGATTTTTTCTGATCCTGGACATCCGATGCGACGCCTACCGCCGCTCAACGCGCTGCAGATTTTCGAAACCGTCGCGCGCCATCGCAGCTTCACGCGTGCCGCCGACCATCTGTGCCTGACGCAAGGCGCGGTCAGCCGGCAGATCATCGCGCTCGAGGAGTACTACAAGTTTCCGCTGTTCAAGCGGCACGCAAAGGGGCTGACGCTGACCGCCGAGGGCGAAATGCTGCTGCCGGCGGTCAAGGAGAGCTTCGCGCGGATCGAGGAAATGTCGCTGCGCTTGACGAGGCAGCGCACCGATCTCGCGCTCAAGGTGCCGACCTGCGTGATGCGCTGGATGCTGCCGAAGATCATGCGCTTCCAGTCCGACTATCCCGATCTGCACGTGCAGATCACCACCACCTGGCAGCACGACGTCGATTTCCAGAGCGAGCCGTTCGACGCCGCGATCATCTACGGTTCGTCGCCCGGTGCGGACGTGCAGGCGGTGTCGCTGTTCGAGGAACGTCTGACGCCGGTCTGCACGCCCGAGCTGCTGAAGGACAAGCCGCTCGCGCAGGTGGCCGATCTCGGGCGCCACACGCTGCTGCATCCGACGCGCGATCACCGCGACTGGAAGATGTGGCTCGCGAAAGTCGCGGAAGCCGATTCGGCGGGCGCCGCGACGATCGACGCGGAGCTCGGCCCGAGCTTCGACACGCTCGACATGGCGACCAACGCCGCCGCGCAGGGCTTCGGTGTCGCGATCAGCGACCTCGCGCTAATCGACGAGGACGTCGCCGCCCGGCGCCTCGTGCGGCCGTTCGATACCGTGCTGAAGACCGGCTGGCGCTATTACTTCGTGTATCCGGACTCAGTCGCGCAACAGCAGAAGCTGAATCTGTTCCGCGACTGGATCGCCGAGCATTGGGAAGAGTGAGGTTGCCGTCCGCCCGTGCCGGATAAGGCATCGCGTCACGGCGCGAACGACAGAAACAGATAAGCCGCGAACAGCGACAGATGCACGGCGCCTTGCAGAATCGTCGTGCGCCCGGTGCTGAGCGTCAGCGTGGCGACCACCAGCGTGAGCGCGAGCAGCACCATGTCCTTGCCATCGATGCCGAGCACGATGGGCTGACCGATGTACAGGAACACGCCGGCGACGGTGGGAATGGTCAGGCCGATACTCGCCAGTGACGAGCCGAGCGCGAGGTTCAGGCTGGTCTGCAGACGGTCGGCGCGCGCCGCGCGCAGCGCCGCGAGTCCTTCCGGCAACAGCACCAGCGACGCAATCACGATACCGACCACCGCCGGCGGCGCGCCCGCGCTCAGCACCGCTGACTCGACCACCGGCGACAGCACTTTCGCGAGCAGCACGACCGCGACGAGGCTCACGAGCAGCAGCACGCCGCTGATGGCGGCGAGGCGCGCGCCGGGCGGCTCGGCATGGACGTCTTCGTCGGGCACGCCGGCGAGGAAGTAGTCGCGATGGCGCACCGTCTGCACGAACACGAACACGCAGTACAGCACCAGCGACGACACGCCGGCAAACGCGAGCTGCGACGGCGACAGGACAGGCCCGGGGCTGGTGGTCGTGAAATTCGGCATCACGAGCGTCAGTACCGACAGCGACGCGAGCACCGCCAGCGCGGCCGCCGCGCCGCGGCTCTGGAAGTCCTGTTCCAGATGGCGGATGCCGCCCACCAGCAGACACAGCCCGACGAGCCCGTTGCAGACGATCATCACGGCCGCGAATACCGTATCGCGCGCGAGGCCGGCTTTCTCGGGACCGGACGTCAGCATCACCGAGACGATCAGCGCCACCTCGATCACCGTGACGGCGACCGCGAGCACCAGCGTGCCAAACGGCTCGCCGACGCGATGCGCGACCACTTCGGCATGATGCACGGCAGCAAACACGGCCGCGCATAACGACATGCCGGCCAGTGCGAGCAGTAGCGTGTTGCCCGGCATCGCGTAGGCGGCGGCGAGCACGATCCAGCTGACGATCGGCGCGACGAGAGTCCAACGAGGCAAGACGGTCGCGGACGAAGTCATGCGGCCTTCCTTTCGGTGCGTGTATGAACTTGAAGTAATATCTTAACAAGTGACGTTAAGCTATTAAATTATCGGGGATAACTCGTTACGAGAAGCCGTCGCCACGCGGTCGGGTCGTCATCGCGACGCGCGGAGCGCATTAAAAATATCGCGGTTTCGGGGGCGCGGGGAATCGCCGTGTCGGATGGTGCGATGGCCGCACCGTGAGGCAATGGTGTCGAGCGCTGCATCGGAGGGGGAATTGGCGTCGCGACGGAGCTTTCCGCCGTCGACGCCAGCTTGCTGCTGTTACCGCAACTTCTTTGGCCGTTCGACCGGATTACTGGCCGATCGCGCGGATCGACAGTGCGCTCTTCACCGACGTCACGCCTGCGACGCCTTGAGCGGCGTTCGTCGCGAGTTCGATCTGAGCCTGTTCCGGCACCGAGCCTTCCAGCGTGACGGCGCCTTCGCGTGCGCGCACGGTGATGTTCCCGACGGTCAGGCCCTTCGTACGTGCGAGCGTCGCGCGGACCTTCTTCTGCAGCGCGCGATTAGCCGCGCGAGTCTGCTTGGCGGTCGGTGCCGTTGCCGCCGGCGCTGCGGTCGCGGCCGCATCGCTGCTTTGCGCGTACGCGTTGAGGGAAGCGAGAACGACCAGCGCGCCGCCGATCATCTTGATTGCCGAGAATGCTTTCATTCAACCATCTCCTGTTGTCGTAGAACGTCGATCCCCGGATGGGGTCGATTTTTTTACACCAGCGGGTACAGCGGGATTCAATGCCAATGGAACAGGTACAGCAGTCTGCGAACGCTTTCAGCCGACACGCGGTTTCCGCGAGCCGCGAAGCGCGCGCCGAAACATGCAAACGGCCGTGTGACCGGCCGGATGCACACAATACAACAATTAGTGCCATGTTGACTTCCATGGCGCAGAAAATGAGGCTTCGGTACAACGAATTTGTCGATCGCAACCGGTCGATGACGAGGGCGTGGGGCGACTGCGCGCTTGTCGCGAGGCCATAAGTTTCAGCACCGGTTTCAGCACCGACTCAAGGACACCCAGCGCATGCGAAACGAAGCTCTTCCGATCCGACCGTTGCGCCGAGAGGATCTGCCGATCGATACCGTGGAACTCGCGCGCTTCATGGTCGGCAAATATCTCGTGCACGATCTGCCCGAAGGACGCCTGAGCGGACGCATCGTCGAGACCGAGGCGTATCCGCTCGGCGACTCGACGAGCCATGCGTTCATCGGACGTCGTCCGTACAACGGGTCGATGTTCCTCGCGCGCGGTCACGCTTATGTGCGACTGACCTACGGCGTGTCTTACATGCTCAACATGTCGTCCGAAGCGGAGGAGGTCGGCGCCGGCATCCTGCTGCGCGCGATCGAACCGCTCGAAGGACTCGCGCTGATGGAAGCGCGCCGTCCCGGCGTGCCGCTGCGCGATCTCGCGCGCGGACCCGGCCGGCTGACGGTGGCGTTCGGCATCGGCCAGGCGTTCGACGGCTGCGATTTGTGTACGGGGCGGGGGCTATGGATCGGCGTGATCGAGACTGGCGACGCGCCGATCGGCGTGACGACGCGCATCGGCCTGTCGCGCGAGATGCACCGTCCGTTGCGATTTTTCGAGCCGGGCAGCGCGTTCGTCAGCGGCCCGCGCAAGCTACTGACGATTCCGCATTCGGGCGCATGACGTCGCAGCTACGCGCGTACATCGATTCAGACGTTTCGGCGTGCGGGTGGGCGAATTTTTTCTTCGATCAGACGTATTTCGGAAACATCAGACGCAAAGGTGACGATCCCTGCAATTGTTACCCCGAAGATCATGCTAACGGAGGCGGTTCCACGATATTTCCCGAGATCGTTGCGAACTAAGCAATTTTCTATCTCGAAATTAAGGGTTTTCCCTTGGCGGTGCGGTGACTAGACTCAAGTCATTCGCTGGACACCGAGGTGTCGGCGATACAGATAAAACCACATTGGAGGGAAGTCACCATGAAATCGCTGATCAAGGCAGTTGCCATTGCGGCCCTTGTCGCCGCGCCAGTCGTATCGTTCGCGCAGTCGAGCCAGCAGCCGGTCACCCGCGCGGAAGTCCGCAGCGAACTGATCCAGCTGGAGCACGCGGGCTACAACCCGTCGACCTCGAGCGACCCGAAATATCCGGCCGACATCCAGGCCGCCGAGCAGCGCGTGCAAGCGCAAAACCCGGCCGTCGCGCAAACCCAGCCGAGCGCTGATACCAGCGGTTACGGCGCGCCGATGAGCGGATCGACCCAGGCGGGCGGCGTGAAGCAGCCGATGAGCGGCCCGAAGAGCGTCTATTTCGGTAACTAATTTCGGTAACTAAGCAGGCAGAAGAATCTGTGTGCGCGTCGTTTGACGGCGCACACAGCGTTTCATACCCGGTACTGTTTCAAACGAGCGCGCCGCACTCATCCGCCCGAGAGCGTCATCCGCGCGCGTTGCGTTCCTCTTTCCGAAGGAACCTCCGCTGCCGCAAGGTAGCTTGGCCCAAACTCTTGGAGGTTTGGGCTTTTTTTGCGTCTGGTCCCGCGCGGATGATCGATGCGGTGTCGCTCAGCGAAAGCCGTGCTGCCTGTCAGAGCCGTTCGCCGTGAATATAGAACTCGAGTTGCTGAATCGTGAACTGCTGTTCCGCGATGATGTCCTTCACGAGGTCGCCAATCGACACCATGCCGACCAGCCTCTCGTTGTCGATGACAGGCAGGTGACGCATGCGCCGCTCGGTCATCAGCGCCATGCAGTCTTCGGTCGTCTGGTCCGGACGAACGAAGCGCACCGCCTTGCTCATGATGTCGCGCACCGGCGTCGCCTTCGACGACCGGTCCATCAGCACGATCTTGCGCGCGTAGTCGCGCTCCGTGATGATGCCGGCGATGCTGTCGCCGTCCGTCACCACCAGCGCGCCGATGCTTTTCTCGGCCATCAACCGGATCGCCTCGTAGACGGAATCGTCGGCGCCGATCGTGTAGACCTCGGAGGGGTTCGGTTTCGTTTTAAGAAGCTGTGCAACGCTTGTCATGGAGCGGCTCCGTTTCGCAATGCAGCACGCCGAAGTGGCGCACTGTCGTGAGGGACAGGCGATACCAGTATAGGCGCGACGTGCGCCCGCGGTACACCGGGAATACCTCGGGCGCGCAGGACGATGCGCGCTGGATTGACGCGGTCCGCGCGGGCTTGTTTCGGGTCTCGGGGTCGTGTTTCGCGTGATGCGCGTGTGCCGGGCGCGGCTTGTCGCGGGGCAGCGTCCCGTGCAAGCGAAGGGGCATCCACGTGCTGCATGCGGATTAGCGGTAAACTCGCAGTCCACACCTTATCCCCGGCTCGACCGGGTTCATGCCAGCACCATTGTTCAACGCCATGCTCACGTCTCAGGATCCATCGCCCGCAGCGGACGGCGCCGTCACCGGCGAATGCGTCGTGCTCGACGCCACCGCCACGCTGCCCACGCGCTACGGCACGTTCACTTCCTATGTGTTTCGCGTGGTCGACAGCGGCGCCGAACATCTCGCGCTCGTGATGGGCGATGTCGCCAACCAGTCGTCGGTGCTGACGCGCCTGCATTCGGAATGTCTGACGGGCGACGTGCTCGGCTCCTATCGCTGCGACTGCGGCGAGCAGCTCGATCTCGCGCTGCGCTATATCGCGGCAGAGGGTTGCGGCGTACTGCTGTATCTGCGCGGCCACGAAGGACGCGGCATCGGTCTGTCGAACAAGATCCGCGCGTATGCGCTGCAGGAACAGGGGCGCGATACCGTCGAAGCCAACCTCGATCTCGGCCTGCCCGACGATTCACGCGAATACGATTCGGCCGCGGGCATCCTGCGCACGCTGAAGGTCACGTCGGTGCGGCTGATGAGTAACAATCCCGAAAAGTTCGACACGCTGTCGAAGCACGGCATTCCGGTGTGCGAGCGTGTCGCGCTCGCGATTCCGATGCGCGAGGAAAACGAGCGGTATATCCGCACGAAGCAGCTGAAGTTCGGGCATTACTTCGACGAGAACGAATAGCCATGTTTTCAGGCTTGTCTCGGTAAGCCCCAAGCCTTCCCAGGATATACCGCAAGTAACTGGATTTTAAGAAAAATATTAACGCTTCAGGCCCATCGGTTGGTGTGTCGACGCGTGCTGATGCGTTGACGCTCTACCTTTGGACCGGCACGCGTGGTGGCGAGATCGTCGCTATGGAGAGCACCGAGATTGCGCAGGAAGCGGACGGTCTCTGGTGGACGATCCCGAAACAAAAGACCAAGGGGCTTCATAACGAGAGAGCAACGGATCTGTGCGTGCCGCGCGTAGGGCGCGCCGAGGTCGTTGTGCGACGGCGTCGGGGGTGTCCGGAATTTTGTGTAAAGGCCAAGGATAGAATCCTATTCCCTTCTTCGCGCGGAATGTCGACGAATCAAACAGTGGCCCAGCACGACGTCTACTATCGTCAACCATATTGCAATATCGCCCCGAAGCATGACCGGCCGCGCTTGCCCGTCACGCATTGGTCCGCCCACGACCTTCGACGCGCAACTCGGACGCTTCTTGCAACGCTGGGATGTCCCAACGATATTGCCGAGGCAGTCCTCGGCCACGTACAGCCCGGAATCATCGGCGTCTACAACCGCCATACTTATCACAGGGAAAGGCGTGAGTGGCTCACGCAGCTGTCGCATCGCCTGGCGGCTCCAGCGCCGCCCAGATCTCGTTGCTTATTTTTCGTCTTGTCATCTTGCCAGGATATGGCGTTTGGGCCGAGCCGCGCTGTCCAGGTTGTATTAACGACTCTTAGCGGGAAACGGTATACCACTACACCGCGTAGCTGATCACGTCGGGCGGAAATCGATAGCCAACATAGGAGCGCGGGTTGTCGACGGCGGTATCGTTCTGTTAGGCGGTTGCTTTCATGAACGACATTATCGCCACGCCCCCTTAAACCTGCCAATACGTGAACAAAGGCTGGAGAATATCCCCGTCTTAAGCATCCTTTCAGTTTCGTCTGCATACCATAAGATTATCCATTTCGTCCGGTGGCGCAGCCGATGTCCACGTCATTTGGTGGCGGTCGAGTTGATCACCAGGAAAAGAGTCCAGGGGCACCTTCATGACCTTCGGGGACTTTCGTGTTCCGCCTGACTCGCGGCGGTTCCCATGATCCATAAAAGCTCGACCGTTAGCGTACCGGCCGTGACCGATGTGCCGCGGCACATTGCAATCATTATGGACGGCAATGGCCGCTGGGCGGCGCAGCGCAAGCTGCCCCGAGTGGCCGGTCACGTGAAGGGTGTCGAAGCGGTCCGCGCGATCGTCGAGGGCTGCGCGCGGCGCGGCGTCGAATTCCTGACGCTGTTTGCATTCAGTTCGGAGAACTGGCGCCGGCCTGAGGACGAAGTGTCGTTCCTGATGCGTCTGTTCGGGGCGACGCTACAGCGTGAAACGGCACGGTTGCACAAGAATGGCATCCGCTTGCGCGTCGTTGGTGATCTATCGGCGTTCGATGCGCACCTTCGGGCGCTCGTGAAGCGAGGGGAAATCAGAACCGCCCACAATACACGTATGACGCTGACCATTGCGGCGAATTACGGCGGTCGCTGGGATATCCTTCAGGCTATAAGCGAGCTACCCGCACGGAGTGCCGTCGATGGTCACGCCGTGCCGGTCGACGAAGCCAGCTTCGCGCAATATCTGGCGATGGCGTACGCGCCGGAACCCGATCTGCTGATCCGGACCGGAGGTGAGCAGCGCATCAGCAACTTCCTGCTATGGCAGCTCGCGTACACTGAACTCTACTTCACCGACATATTCTGGCCAGATTTTGACGACGCCGCGCTTGATGCCGCACTCGCATCATATCGGGCGCGCGAACGTCGTTTTGGGCGCGCAAATGCATGACAGAGGTGTGAAGTATTCACTCATGCTAGACGCCTACTTTATCGGGAGGAGATGGGTCACTCAGACAATCTCCTGCTGTACGAAATGGCCAGTGCCATTCTGTCAGCCGCGCCGCGATCGCGGCACGCCACTGGCGTTCATTCGGCGATCATCGCAGACCGCGTCATTTACGGGGAAGGCATTGTCACGTTATTAGCAGGGGTTAAGGGGGGCGGCGACAATGTCGTTCATGAAAGCAGCCGCCCAACAGAACGCCACTGCCGTCGACAACCCGCGCTCCTGTGTTGGCTATCGATTTCCGCTTGACGTGATCAGCTACGCGGTGTGGTGGTATTACAGTTTCCCGCATCCGGTCCACCCCATTGGCCCCAGGCGACAGGTGGCACCTCGACGAAGTGGTGGCCACGATCAACGGAGAGAAGCACTGGCTTTCCCCAAGGGGACTTCCTTCGGGGCGTGGCGCGCGGTGGACCAGCATGACGGGGTGCCCGACGTGCTGGTGCAAAGCCGCCGCGACAGGCATGCAGCCAGGCGACTCATGCGAGAACACCAACGGGTTGCTGCGTCAGTACCTGCCCAAAGGTACGGATCTGTCCGTGTGCCTGACAGTGTCTTCCGTCGCCGCGACGGGTGCGTCGTTGCCAGTGGCTCGTCGCATGTCCGCTGCGCTGTCTTCAGGACCGGCTGGCGGGAAGCGCAGATGCACCTTCAGCCCACGGCCGTTCGCGCTGCTGCCGAGCGAGAGGGTGGCGCTGTGCTGCTCCGCGATGCGCCTGACGATCGACAGACCCAGACCGCTGCCGGGCGCGGCGTGTCCATTGCCGCGATAGAAGCGTTCCCAGACGCGCTCGCGGTCTTCGTCGGGGATACCTGGGCCCGTGTCGCACACGTCGAGCGTCCCACAACCGTCTTCAGTGCCGACATGAACGTCGACGCGCGCATGCACGCCCGCATAACGGATCGCGTTGTCGACCAGGTTGTTGAGCAGGATGCGCAGGCCGTCGGCGTTGCCACGTATTTTCACGATGGCGGGAGCGACGAGACCGAGGTCGATCCGGGCCGGTTCGGCGAAACGCGCACGCTCGCCGACGACCGCGCGCGCAAGCGAGGTCAGATCGACCTCGCTAAAGACCGGCGGGTTCGACTCGGGCCCGAGCCTCGCCAGCGTCAGCAACTGTTCCGCGAGATGGGCGAGGCGCGCGGTACCTATGCCGATCTGCCGGATGATGGCATCGCGTTCGTCACGATTCGTCGCTCGTGGCAGCAGTTCGACCTGCAGGCCCAGCCCCATGATCGGTGTGCGAAGCTCGTGTGCGGCGTCGGCGATGAAGTCGCGCTGCGCGGTAAATGCGCGATCGAGCCGAAGCAGCAGATCGTTGAGCGCGTCGACGAGCGGCTTGACCTCGCCCGGCATCGCCGCGGTATCGATTTCCTGCATGTTGTGCGCATCACGCCGCTTCAGGTTCGCGACGATATCGCGCAACGGCCTCAAGCCGTTGCCGATGCCGAACCACAGAAACAGCGCCAGCACGGGCAGCAGCGACAGTACCGGCCAGAACAGCTGCATCGCGATCTCGGCCAACGCTTCCCAGCGCGCCCGCTTCACCTGCGCGACGCGCACGAGCATATCGCCGTTTCGCGAGACATACGTGTGCCACAACTGGCCGTCGACGGCCAGGTCGGCGACGCCCGCGCCCGTGGGGGGCGGCAACGGCGAATCGAGATCGCTGCTGAACACGCGTGTCGTACCGCGCCACACTTGCAGCAACACCGCGTGTGACTGTTCGCCCGATAGCCGGTCTTCGTTAGCGCCCTGCATGCCACGCAGCGATAGACGCCCGTCGGGCTCGACGACGACGTGTTGTGCGACGGCTTTCAGCTGATCGTCGAGCAGTTCGTCAAGCTCCGCGAGCGCGCCCCAATACGTTGCGGCGCTGGCGAGCAGACCCATCAGCAAGGTGGCCGGCAGCAGCCACATCAGCAGACGCCGGCGCAGCGATCTCACGCGATCTCTCCGATCTGGTATCCGACGCCGCGCACGGTGCAAATCGCGAGCACACCGAGCTTGCGGCGCAGGTTATGAACATGGACCTGGATCGCGTTGCTCTCGATCTCTTCGTTCCAGCCGTACAACCGTTCCTCCAGCTGTTCGCGCGACACGATGATGGCCGGGTCGTGCATCAGTTCGAGCAGCAGTGCGAATTCGCGGCTGGTCACCGATATTTCGTTGTCGTGCAGCCATAGCCGGTGCTGCGCGGGATCGAGCCGCAACGCGGCGACCTGCAACGTCGACTTTGCACGGCCAGCCTGGCGGCGATGCACGACGCGCATGCGGGCGAGCAGCTCCTCGAGCGCGAACGGCTTGACGATGTAGTCGTCGGCACCGCCGTCGAGTCCCGCGACGCGATCCGGAACGGCGTCGCGTGCGGTGATGATGATGACCGGCGTATCGACGTTGCGCGCGACGTCGCGCGCGCGCAGCTTCGCGAGCAACGCCAGGCCGTCCTGCTTCGGCAGTCCGAGGTCGAGCAGGACGAGCCCGTATGACGTGGTGTTCAGCGCGAGCGCGGCCGCGTCGCCGTCCGTGGCCCAGTCGACGGCAAAGCCTGCCCTTTGCAGGCCTTGCTGCAAGCCGTTACCGATCAGCGGATCGTCTTCCGCCAGCAATATGCGCATCCGATGGTCCCGCGAGGAGGGCAATCAGGGGTGGTTGTAAAACTGTTGCATTCTGGCCTTCGATGCATGATTTCCATACTGCGACGAGCCCGCGGCCGGAGGGCCGTAGCCTGTTCCACCGTTTGCTGCACCATTTGCTGCTGCGGCATTGTGAACCCCGATGCGGGCTTCGGCCGCCTGAATGTCCGCGGGGTAGTGCAGCTTGCTGGGCTTGTAGCCGGCGTGTTCGAGCTGGACCAGTTGGGCCCTGACCTGCGCGCGCGACGTCGGATCGTTCGACGTTTGAGCGAACGATACCGCCGGTGCAGCAACGCAAACGATAAGGGCGATTGTCTTGAAGATCGTGTTCATGACGCTTACCTCTTTTTACTGCTGTGTCGAAGCCGTGTTCTGCCGGAACTGATGGCTGAACGCAACGGAAGCCGCGCATGCATGTTGTAGCGTCTCACATGCGCCGGAAACGCTCAGTGATGTTCATACAGTGTCGAAGTGGTGCTTCGCAAGGCTCCATGTCCCCCCGACTCAGCAGTACTGCCAGTAGTCGTGCCCATGCCCGATGTCGAATAGTCGTTGCCCGTCCCACGTGCAGCAACGCGTGTTTCAGCCTTCTGGATATCGGTTGGATAGCGGGCATCGTCGCGTTTTGCCGGGTTATATCCTGCGTTTTCCAGCTGGATCAGCTGTGCGTGAACTTCAGCGCGCGTCGGAGAGTGCGTCGGCTGAGCCAAACACAGAAGCGGTGCGAGCAGGATGCCAACAGCGCCGATCGCGGAAAGAGTCGATTTCATGAACGCCTCCAGTTGGGGTGGTCAGTGCAATGAGAAGAACGTGAGAGAAGTCCAGGATGCGAAGCTTATCTGATGCTTGGCGAAGTCATGTTTGGGATGACTGACCAAACCAGAGCGATGCTTCGAGCCGTGGGATTTCTCATGTAATCAGCGTACTCCTCGGCAACTTAAGGCGAGGTTAACGATGCGCATACGCTCAGCAGGAATTGCGGTGTGCCACATCCTGTTGTCCGCTTTCGAGGGCGATGCGGCACGTTGGCCCCCTTGTTGATTATGGTGCCGCAACGCAAGAAAGCCATTTGTCTGGATGTCGCTGTGAGCATTGCCTTACACGAACAGCCGCTACCGTGACCTTGGCCCATGACAACGACATCCGGCAGCACGTCGCATTTGGGGCTGACCAGCGCGCAAGCCGCGCGTCTGCTGAGCGAGCGCGGCAGGAACGAGCTCAACGAGCATCGCATCGGAGGGCCGACGCGTATCCCGGCACGGTTTTGGGCGCCCGTACTCTCGATGCTCGAGTCGGCGATCACCCTTCAACTGATCAACGGCGAACGTGTCGAAGCGTGCATTGTCGGCGCGCTATTGGTGTTCAATGCCGCGCCCGGCCTCTTTCAGGAAGAGCAGGCAAATGGTGTCGTCGATGCATTGAGGCAGCGCAGAGTCGGCTCGGTGTCGATCCGGCTCCCGCGTTATCGTGATAATGTGGGCCGCCGGCCTTCAATGCTTCAGGCAAGTGTCGGCGTTCTTCCATGTGCAGACGTCGAGTCCGGTGTGAATGACCGGAGGTACCGACTTCCCTTCCGCGAGGTCACGCATGACCATCGCGGCGCGGTAGCCCATTTCCTCGGGCCGCTGGCCGACGAGCACATTCACCTTGTGGTCCTTGAGCGCTTGCAGTTCGGGCCCGAGCGTATCCGCCGAGACGATCACGAACTTGCCGTTCTTGATCTTGTCCATTATCGGCGCGACAACCTGCGAAAAGGCCTGCGGCGCAAAGAGAGGCCAGCCGCCCGCTAGCAGAAAGGCGTCGAGACCGGTAGGGTGGGCGGTCAGCGTGTCCTGCATCATCTGGTTCGCCTTGGCGGCGTCGTCGTTCACGTAGAGCGGACAGCCACTGATCTCATGCCAGCCGTTCTCGCCAGCGAGCTTCGTGATCCCTTTCTTCCCGGAGAGCACATCGCGCGCACCCTGGGCCCGCTGGTTGATGTTCTCCGCTGCCGGATTGCCCATCACCAGGCAGACATTGCCGCCTTTCGGCATCAGCATCTTCAACTGCTCGCCAAGCTTGGCGCCCAGTTCGTAGTTGTCGGTGCCGACATAGCTCTTGCGCAGTGACGCATCCTTCGGCAGCAGATCGGCATCCGCGGTGATGACCGGGACCGATCCGCCGCGGCGGCGCAGCACCTCCGCCACAGCCGGCGCGTTCGCTGGCGAGATCGCCATGCTCGCGACGCCCTTGGTCAGCAGGTCGTCGATGATCTGCACTTGCGCGCTCTCGTCCGCGGCGGTCGCGGGACCGGTGTAGTAGCAGTTGTAGCCTTGCTTGTTGAGTTCCTTGTTCGCCCGTTCGCATCCTTGATGCATGAGGTCGAAGTACGGGTTGTCGAGACCCTTCACCACCAGCGCAAGGGTCTTATCGGCCGCGAAGCCCGAGGACGCCAGCATCGCAAGTCCTCCAGCCGCAGCAAGACACATCCACAGTTTCTTCATTGCTTCCTCCTGTTCGGCGCCGGCTCTACGGTGCCCATGTCGGCCTACACAGTCTTCATAACGATCCAACGTCAGGCCCGAAATCGGAACTCGGCCCTGGAGCGGATCCTCGCGGTCTTGTGAACCCATGCGTGCGGCAGTTCCGCGTCCAATCCGGCCGCACCCGCTTCCCGCGGCACCGGCCGGGAAGCGGCCGGTGCGTCCAACGACATTTCAATCTCCTTGCCGCTCGCCACCGAGCCTGTTAAAGAGCACCGCGACGACGATGAAGCTGCCGACGACCGTGCCCTGCCAGAACGCGTCGACGCCAAGCAGGATCAGGCTGTTGCGGATGACCTCGATGAGTGCCGCGCCGACGATCGTGCCGAAGGCGCTGCCAACCCCGCCGGCCAGATTGGTCCCGCCGACCACGGTAGCAGCGATCACGCGCAGTTCGTCGCCCGTGCCGAGGCCTGTCGTCACCGCGCCTAGCCAGCCGACTTCGAGAATCGCCGCGACGCCCGCCATGAGGCCGCAGAGCATGTAGACGGAACAAACGATGCGGCGCACCGGTACGCCGGTGAGAGTCGCCGCATGACGGTTGCCGCCGATCGCGAATACATAGCGGCCCCAGCGCGTCCAGCCGAACGCGAACCAGAACAACAGCCCAAGCAGGATCAGAAACCACACCGGATTGGCGACGCCGAGCGTCGCGCCGCCGCCGAGCGCGAGGAGCTTGCTCCCGTCGGGGCCGAAATCGAAAATGGTCCGGCTGCGGGAGATCACGAGTGCGAGGCTGCGGCCGACGCTCAGCATGGCGAGCGTCACGACGAAAGGCTGCATGCCGAGATACGCGATGAGCAAGCCGTTGACGAGGCCGACCAGCCCGGCGGTCAGTAGTCCCATGCCGATACCGGCCCAGATCGGGTAGCCCGCGTTCATGACGACCGAGAGCACGATACCGCTGATGCCGATCGTCGAGCCAACCGAAATGTCGATGCCGCCCGTGACGATCACCGCCATCATTCCCAGCGCCACGATGGCGACGAAGGCGAAGTTTCGCGTAACGTTGAAAAGATTCTCGGAGGTCGCGAAGGTCGAGGTCGCAAAAGACAGGGCGATACAGGCGACGATCGTTGCCAGCACGACCCAGAACACCTGGCTTGCGAGCAATCCCGACCAGCGAGTATGCGTCCTCGCGGACTGTGGATCATCGAGCAATGGCGGCACTGTAGGGGGCCTTCGCGGCGCGTCGTTCAATGTGGTGGCTCCGATGCGAGGCAGGTTCAGGCAGCGGCGATGGCGCCGGTGATCAGTCCGGTCACTTCTTCCGGGGAGGACTCTTCGGTCTTCTTGTCCGCGACCTTGCGCCCGCGCCGCATGACAACCACCCGGTGGGCGACGGCGAATACGTCAGGCATGCGGTGGCTGATGAGGATGACGGCGATACCGTGTTCGGACAGGCGTCTGATGAGATCGAGCACCTCGACGACCTGGCGCACACTGATCGAGGCGGTCGGCTCGTCCATGAGAACGAGCCTCGCTTCCGAGAGGCGCGTGCGGGCGATGGCCACCGCCTGCCGCTGTCCCCCCGACATTTGCCTGACGAGGTCGCGCGGGCGCGTCTCGGACTTCAGTGCCTTGAACAGTTCACCCGCACGCCGATACATGGTCGCGTGATCGAGCACGCGGATAGGCCCGAACCCGACCCGCAGTTCGCGGCCAAGGAAAACGTTGGCGGCTGCCGTCAGGTTGTCGCAGAGCGCGAGATCCTGATAGACGACTTCGATGCCGCGCGCGCGCGCGTCGACCGGCTTGTTGAAATGCACGGGATTTCCATCGATGAGAATTTCGCCGTGCGAAGGTGGAAAGTTGCCGGCGACGACCTTCACCAAAGTCGATTTCCCGGCCCCGTTATCGCCCATGAGCCCCACGACCTGACCTGGCTCCAGACTGAGCGTCACGTCGATCAGGGCCTGAATGGCGCCGAAATGCCTGGAAACGCCTCTGAGCTCAAGAAGACTCATGGACAGTCGTGCTCGCTGGAGTGGGGGCGTCCATGGCATTGGCCGGACGGCCAGTAGACACGCGAAGGAAGTAAATGTTTTTTAGCGCACGATAGGGCATTTAGCAAGGCACTTTGGCCACCTGTCGAACGTGCCGCCGAATCGGGAGGCGCCTCCAGTGCGGCTCCGCACGAAGCGGCGAGCAGTGGCCGCTGAGGGGCGTCGAGCCACTCGCGTCCATCGGAAAATGTCATCCAGCGGACTTCGCGCCACAGGCGCCGCTCCTGGCATGACAAGTACGATCGCCCCAATTAAGGCAGGCCTCAAAGCTTCTGGCGCGTCCGTGCGAGGGTAATCACCCATTAGCCCAAGCGGTCCCGGATGTCTTGAGAATGGGTCGTACGGACGCGGGCTAAAGGGCTGGCACGCGGAGATCGTCGCTGGCGCGCCGGCCGTCGACGGATGCTCATCCCTGGCGACGCTGCATGATCACCAATCTGGCGATTTGGCCGCTCCGCCAACCAGTGGTGTCTGTTGAACCTGAAACTGCCCCAGCGCCCAACCGAATGACTCGATTTCCCGCTTGTGCAGCATCGCGAGCTTCAACAGGCACCGCTCGCCTTTTTCCGTCAGGTGGACCTGCACGAGTCGCCGGTCGGAAGCGTCGGGGCGACGCTCGACGAGCCCGGCGGCTTCGCAGCGGGACACGAGCGCCGCGGTGCCGTTGGGCGCTGCCTGCAACCGTTCAGCCAGCTCGCCGATACTGGCCCAGGAGCGGTCGGGAAATCCCCTGACGTGAAGGAGCATCTGATATTGCAGAGGCGTGACTCCTTCCGCGTGAGTAATTTCTTCCGAATACCGCAGGAACCTGCGTAACTGGTAACGGAATGCCGACATGGCTTCGAGATCCTGCTTGTTGGGCATGCCGACCCGGATGTGCGGTGATGTTTGCTTCACTTTGCTACCTGTCTCGTTCGGAACATGGACCGGGCGCCTGAAACCGGATTCTCTGCAGCCTTGCTGAAATCCTGTTGCTCTATCGCAAAGCGCACCGGCAATGGGGCGTGACGGGGTGACAGCGCAAAATCGTATCAGATGGATTGCGTGCCCGCGCCGGATCTGGATGCGGTGAACGGTGGGTGTTCCGTATCGCCACGAGCGTCAAGGTTGGTGAACACGCGTTGATGGGACTATAGTGCATGGCACGACATGACATGATTGCCGAGGCCTGTCTACCCGGTCGCACCGACCGATTCAGGCGGGCGGTGCGATGTTCGATCATCCCCCCAAGACCGCTCGGCTTCTTTCTGCGTGGACCTTGTTTTGCGTGCATGGGACCGCTCGAGGCTTCCGCACCGAACGATGACGCGGTGTTGTCATGCGAGGAGAGGCGGGATATGGCCCCCACGAAGCTCGACGGCAAGGAAGGAGATTCGGCGCCTCCTGAAAATGCGCAAGAAGTCGCGAAGCCGCTCGACCTCTATCGCATGAGCATGCTGGGGTTCTGCCTCGGGATCGTGACCGGTTTTGGCGCGGTCGTGTTCAGGATGCTGATCGGCACTATCCATAATGCGGCGTTTCTCGGACGCCTTTCGCCGCTCTACGACGCGAGCCAGTTTACCCCGCCGTCGCCGTGGGGCGCATGGGTGATTCTCGTGCCGGTAGCAGGCGGCTTCGCGGTCACGTGGCTGGTAAGCCGCTTTGCACCGGAAGCAAAAGGGCATGGCGTGCCAGAAGTGATGGACGCGATCTATTTCGGGGGCGGCGTGATCCGTCCGGTCGTGGCGGTCGTCAAGTCGCTCGCATCGGCCATCGCGATCGGCACTGGTGCGGCGGTGGGCCGGGAAGGTCCGATCATCCAGATCGGTTCGGCACTGGGCTCGACGCTGGGTCAGTGGCTGCGGATGCCCGCCAGTCAGCGGATCATTCTCGTTGCGAGCGGCGCGGGGGCCGGCATTGCCGCGACGTTCAATACGCCGATCGGCGGCGTATTGTTCGCGACCGAGCTGATGATGCCGGAAATCAGCGTGGGGACTTTTCTGCCCGTCGCACTGGCAACGGGCACCGCCACGTTCGTGGGACGGCTGTTCTTTGGCGGAGCAGCGGCTTTCCTGGTTCCCCCTCAGCTCGGAGCGCTCGATAACCATCTCGCGAGCGGCTTCACGCTGCTGCTTTACGCGCTGCTCGGGGTCGTGGCGGGCGTGGCGGCCGCGTTGCTGATTCGCGTATTGCACTGGGCGGAGGACGCCTTCGAGCGCGTTCCGGGGCGTTTTGCGCGCCACGCGCTCGGCATGCTGTTCGTCGGCGCAATGATGTATCTGCTGATGCGCTACGCAGGCCACTACTACGTGGAAGGCGTGGGCTACGCAACGATCCAGGCGACGCTCAATGAACAGTTGCAAGGTGGCCTGTTCCTGCTGCTGCTTGCGCTGTGCAAGATCGCCGCGACGTCGGTTAGCCTCGGCTCCGGCTCGTCGGGCGGCGTATTCTCGCCGTCGCTGTTCATCGGCGCGACGTTGGGCGCCGCGCTGGCGTCCCTGTTCCATCTGCTGGTGCCGGCCGCTCCGGTCAGCGTGCCTGCATTCGCGATGGTCGGCATGGGGGCGGTGGTCGCGGGCGGCACGGGTGCCGCGATGACGGCAGTGGCGATGATCTTCGAAATGACGCGCGATTACGACATCGTGCTGCCGATGATACTTGCGGTTGCGTTCAGCATCGGCACCCGCCGGCTCCTCTCGCGCGAGACGATCTACACGATGAAACTCGTCAGGCGCGGTCATGTCATTCCAGATGCGTTGCACGCCAATATGTTTCTCGTGCAGAACGCGGGGGCGATCATGGAGGCCGACATACTGGTGCTCGACGCGGACGTCCCGTTTCGCGATCTCCTCGATCGCATGGGCATCGCGCCGTTCCGGCACATCGTCGTCACGAAGGCAGGCATGCTGTACGGCGTGCTGCGCATCAACACCGGCCTGCGCCGCGCGGTCAGCCATGACAATCCGACGGTCACGATCGGGCAGCTCGCGAATCGCAACTTCATCGTCGTGAAGCGATCCGAAGCGGCGTTTGAAGTGATCAGCGAACTCCGGCAGCGCCGCGCGGTGATGGCGGTGGTCCTCGTCGATGCCGCTGTCGATGGCGCGTTCGACGTGTCCGGCGTGATTGCGAAGGAGCATATTGCGGACGCCGTCGCGCGCAGTATCGATATTTTCCAGCCCCGGGCTCGCGCAAGGACCGCCACGTCGACGCAATCCGTGCGCGTCAACGACGCTTCGTATGCCGTGCACGGCAGGGGTCTCAAGGTGAGCGACCGTGAAGCTGAAAACTGAGTGGCGGACGTTGCGCGAGCGGCTCAAGGCCGCAGCGCACCTTGCGGATTCCGGGAGCACACGGGAAGACCGTTCGCCCGACGCAACCCCCGACCCGCGCGAGTGGGTGATCGTCTATCGCACCGAGCGCGGGTTCTGCTGCATGTACCGGGGCGAGCCGGTCGAATTCGACGAGATGCTGGACGTGCAGATATGGTCGGAGGAAGAGGACGTGCGGCTCTGGTACTTCGGGCTTTGAACTGGTCCGCGCGTCGTGCGCTGCGCAATTAGCGGTACACCAGGTCGGCGCGGCGATTCTGCGACCACGACGCCTCGTCGTGCCCCAGCGCAACCGGTTTTTCTTTGCCCAGGCTGACGGCTTCCAGTTGCGTCACGGGCACGCCAAGCGTTTCCAGCTCACGCATGACGGCCTGCGAGCGCCGCTCGCCCAGGGCGAGATTGTATTCGGTGGTGCCGCGCTCGTCGGTGTTGCCCTGTATCAGCACATGCTGGGACGGATGCCGGCGCAGATAGTCCGCATGTGCCTGGAGTAGCGCCTGATAGTCATCCCTGACCGTATAGCTGTCGAAATCGAAATAGATGCTTCGCTTTGCAAGCGGACTGTTGGGATTGTTCAGTTCGTCGATCGTCGAGGGACCGGTACTGAGCGCCGACGCATTGGCAGCCTGGCCGCTCGATGTGACCGTTTGCGGCGTTTTCGTTTCCGAATGACATCCGGCGAGCAGCGCGAGCATCACGAAGGTGAGCCGGATCGTGCATTTTTTCATTCTGTCTTCCAGAAAAGTGTCGACGTGGAGCAGGGCAGTACGTCGAGGGAAGCGACGTCTTGAAGTCTATGTGGCGTTTGCGTGGTGTGCCTCCGTATTTTCCCAGGCGATGCCGCCATCGGAGCCGCCGCCGTTTTCTCACGAAGGTCATCTGAATGAACTCCTGCCCGTGTTCCCCCTTCCTGGTTTTACGAAAAAGATGCAGGAATCGCTTGAATAAATGTCACAACGTGCTTATCCTAAGGGCTATTGGTATGGGACCTGGCGTGCCGATATTGCATGTTATGGCGTATGGTCCGGCAGCAAGCCCACTCGTTTTCAGGCGACAGAAGGCGATTCCCCTCCGCCCAGCTTCACGGCTGGGCTTTTTTTGCGTTGATCCATATCTGACGTTGAAACCGTCTGCCACTTTCTTCCGCGTCCTGGACAGAAGAACGCTGCAACATGTTCGGCGGCTTTGGTTCCACTATGGAATCTTCTGGGTGAGCCCGTTGGTCACCGCTCTCGCCGCAGTGCTGGAAGCGCATCTGATTGACGCAGATTGTGACATATGGCGGCGTGCCGACGATCCACGTCGGCGCATCGCTGATGCTTAACCTGCGGCACTTCCATCCCGCGCGATTTCGGACCATCCGCGGCGTCGATCTCGAGCACAGGCTCGCGTTCGCCGGCGCCCCCACAGGCCTGTCGGCGACGTTCAATGCGCCGCTTGTGAACGCGGTCTTTGCCATCAACGAATTGACCCGCAGCTTCGAGGCACGCATGAGCGGCGTGATCTTGCGCAAATTGTCGGATAGATGGCTGGGACAAGGCATGCGCGGCCGCTGCAGGGCCATATCCGATCATCGGGGTGAGCACCGGGTACGGGATCCATCGGTGCGCTGCACTCGCAGATAGGGAGTAAACACAGATTTATTTGGCAGAGGCCACCCGCTATCATGCAGCGACTGTGGCGTGAGGCGGCAAGTTCCAAACGTCTGAATTCTGAAGTGATACAGCGATCATTCATGAAGTCCGCGCCAGACCCATCAAAACTCCTTCGCAAGCTCACCAAGGCCGTGCTGTTGGTCGCGACAGCCATTTGCGGTAGCGTGAACGCGATGACAAGTGATCGGATGCTGGACGAGTTAGTGCCGCTGGATTCCTCTGGTCCATGGGCCAAGATGAGGTCTTCGAGCAGAGGCTCGACCTCTGAGGCAGTATCCTCTCCAACGACATCATGGTATCCGGAGCGAGCCGATCCGTATTCCCGGTCTTCTTTGGCGGACATATCACTGGCAGCGCACGGCGAAATCCTGGCGTTTGACGATGCATACACGCCGTCACGTAATGCGTTTGGCGCAGGAAGTTTTGCACTCAGCGCGTTGGGTTTCGGGGCTTCGAGCCTCGATTAATCATCTCAATCGCGGTAGCGAGGGCCGTGGGTGGTCTTGCCTGATTGTGGAGGGGAACTCACCCATTCGAAATCGGCCATCTCTGTAACGGACGCCGCGCACGAAACGCCGATGTGGTCCCACAATTTCGCCTTCGCCTTCGCCTTCGCTTTGGCGCAATCTTTGACAACCGGATCGGTTGCGAGCGCGACCACTGCCGACGATGCTGCCAGATCTCCCAACACCCGGCGCGAGCATCGGAGTTGTTCCATGCCTCAATGGAGGAAGGGTTCTTCAGAGTGGAGGTTTTCCCGAGTCTCTTTCATGCGCATCCCCGGACATTTACTGAAGCGCTTTACCCGCGCACCGCGCCGGTGCGCGTTGAATCACCGCGATAGACCGGCTGGCACTCAGACGTTTCGTTACATCTCATGGAATTACGTCATATCGTGCACTAACATTTGATATGCGTTGGAAATCCGAAGCGTAGAAATCGGAACCAGCTTTCCAGGAGGAGAGCGCGAGCATTGCTCGGACGTGTCCATTCTGTGGGAGACCGAAATGAGAAGACTATCGACCGCGGGCCGACGGCATCGCCGGCTCGTACTGAAGGCTGCTGCCGCTGCCGGAATTGCGCAGATCGGCGCACCCTTCATCATCAAGGCGCGCGGAGAGGTTCCAATCAAATTCGGGCTCGACGACCCGTTGACAGGTACGTACGCCGAACTCGGCAAGAACGAGCAAATGGGTTGCGAATACGCGATCGATCAGATCAATGCGCGCGGGGGCATATTGGGTCGTCCGGTTCAGCTCATCGTGGAGGATTCCACCAGCGCGGATACTGGCGCTGCTGTACAGAAGGCGCGCAAGCTGATCGAACGTGACAAGGTGGACTTCCTGCTTGGCAATGTCAACTCGGCTATGGCGCTTGCGATCGGGCAGGTTTCAAACGAATTGAAAACACTGCATATTGTGACGGGTGGGCATACCGACGCCGTGACCGGTACAGATTGTCACTGGAACGTCTTTCGGGTCTGCAATACGACGAGGATGGAAACCAACTCGGTATCGAAGGTCCTGTTCGACCGGTACGGAAAAAAATGGTTTTTCATCACCCCCGATTACGCATTTGGCCACACCTTGCAACTCGGCTTCGAGGCGAGCCTGAAGAAGTTCGGAGGGGTGGAGGCTGGAGCCGCGTTGGCGCCGCTTGGCACCACCGACTATTCGTCATATTTGATCAAGGCGCAGGCTGCCGATCCTGACGTCATCCTGTTTCTTACCGCAGGTCAGGATGCTGTCAATTCGCTTAAGCAGGCGGTGCAGTTCGGCCTTAACAAGCGTTTCCACATCGCCGGGGCGCAGCAGGAACTGGAGGTGCTCGAAGGCTTGCCGCCGGATGCGCGAATCGGTACGTGGGTATTCGAGTGGTACTGGGACCAGCCCAACGTGCCCCACGTAGCGGAATACGTGGCCGGCATCCGTAAGAAGGCCGGGAGAGTGCCGACTGCCAGACACTGGTTCGGGCACGTCGCTGTCAATAGCGTTGCACTCGTCGCTAATCAGGAGAAGACGCTTGACGCGGTGAAACTGGCGCGGGCGCTCGAAGGCTTCAAGTTGCCGCCGGACGTAGCGCTGATGCCGGACATACCGTTCTATCGGGCCGGCAACCATCAGCTCATGCCGGATCTCTATGTGGGACATGCGGTAGCGCAGGGGCCTAGACCTGATGATCTATTCCACGTCGATCAGCTGGTAAAGGGCATCGACGCGGCGCTGCCGGTCAGCGAAACCGGCTGCCGTCTCACATGGGCATGACCGGTTCGGGGAGCCAGACAGGGGCTGAGTGCCTAATGACGTCGCGCTGCCGCAACTGCCGCGCGACCGATGAGCCGGGACATCGGTCTCGGACGTCGGCAGCACAGGTAACGGTATGACGCAACTGATCCTGTTCAACGTATTCAACGGTATCGTCATTGGCGCGTTTTACGCGCTAATGGCGCTTGGCCTGTCGCTGATCCTGAATCTGAGCGGTGTCATCAACTTCGCGCACGGCGGATTCCTGGCAATTGGCGCTTACCTCGCCTACACGATCATGCCGTATGTCGGCTTCTGGGCGGCGCTTGTTATTGCACCCTTGCTGACGGCTGCTATCGGACTGCTGATCGAGCGGGTACTGATTCGCCCGCTGTATGGAAGAGATCCCCTATACAGTCTGCTGCTCACGTTCGGGCTCGCGTTTCTGCTGCAAGACGGTAGCCGCTATATCTGGGGCCCTCAGACATTGCCATATCAGATTCCGGACGCACTGAACCAGCCATTGACGTCCTCGTTCTTCTTTCTAACGGGCTATCGTGTGTTCATGGTCGTACTGGTTGTGATCGTCGTGGCGGCGCTCTTCATGTTCCTGAAGTTCACTCGATCCGGCATTCGTATCCGCGCTGGTGTCGGAGACCTCGAAACGGTCGCGACACTGGGCGTGAATGTACGGTGGCTTCGCAGCATGAATTTCGGCCTCGGCATCTTTCTCGCGGGGCTGGCTGGCGTACTGGCAGCCGGCATGCTCGGACTGCAACCGACCATCGGTGATTCGCTCATCATGCCGAGTTTCGTTGCGATCATCGTCGGGGGACTGGGCAGCCTGCCGGGTACGCTGCTCGGTGGCATTCTCATTGGCGTCGCCTCTGGCCTGACCTCTGTCTTTTTCCCGTCCGCGACCGAAGCGGTGATTTACGTCCTGATGGGGCTAGTGCTGCTCGTACGTCCGCGCGGACTGCTGGGTGAGGAAGGGAGGGTCCAGTGAGATCATCACTGCAACTCGCGGGGGATGCGGCGGTCTGGCTGGCGCTCGCAGCCATGCCGTACTGGATCACCTGGCTCGGCGGCTATACGGCACTTGGTACACGCGTAGTAGTAATGGCATTGGCGGCGATGGCGCTCAATTTTCTACTCGGTTTTACAGGCGTGTTGTCGTTCGGTCACGCGGCATATTTTGGTCTCGGCGCCTATGGCGTTGGTATGACGATCCGTTATCTGGTGCCGAATACGCCGCTTGGTATCGTCATTGGGGTCGCGGCCGGCACGCTGGCGGCGGCGCTCATCGGCGCGCTGATTGTCAGGCTTCGGGGCGTCTATTTCGCGATGGCGACGATCGCATTCGGCCAGGTGTTCTACTTCGTCGCCTTTCGCTGGAACGCCGTGACTGGCGGCGACGATGGGCTCTCGGGATGGCATCGCATGCCTCTCCACTTTGGCCAGCAGAGAATCGACATTCTTGGCAACAGCACCGTGTTTTACTATTTCGTTTTGCTTTGCTTTGCCGTGTCGGTTGGCGTCATGACTGCGCTGTTGCGCTCTCCGTTTGGCCGTACGCTTCTGGCGATACGCGAGAACGAAAAACGGGCGCGCTTCCTGGGGCTGCCGGTGGAGCAGCATATCTGGCTGTCGTTCGTGATCTCCTGCTTTTTCGTGAGTTTTGCCGGTACCTTGTACGCGCTGCTCAATAACTTCGCCGATCCGCATGATCTGCGGTGGGACCAGTCAGGCGATTTTGTGATCATGGCCGTGCTGGGGGGAATGCGCTCGTTGTGGGGACCGCTGATCGGCGCGGCCGTCTTCGTGCTGGTTCAGGATTACATCTCCACACGGACTGAGAACTGGATGTCGTTTATCGGCCTGCTGTTCATCCTCGTCGTTCTGTTCTTTCCCCGTGGCGTGCTGGGCATCCGGACGGGCGGGGTACGTTCATGAGCCTGCTCGTAGTCGATCACGTATCTCACCGGTTCGGCAATCTTCGCGCGGTTAGCGATGTTTGCCTGACTGTGGAAGCCGGTGAGCTTCGCGCGGTAATTGGGCCTAACGGTGCAGGAAAGACGACGTTCTTCAACCTGATCAGTGGGTTCTTTCCGCCTACGTCGGGGCGTATCGAGTTCGACGGACGCGACGTGACCCGGCTTGCGCCTCATCGCCGCGTTGCCATGGGAATGGCGCGGACTTTCCAGATTACGGAAGTTTTTCCTGAGTTGTCCGTTCGCGATAATCTGCGGATTCCGGTCGAACTTCGGGCCGGGCACAGGCTCTCGGCGTGGCTCTCGAGGGCGGCGCGCACGACCGTCAACCAGCGGCTGGAAGAATTGCTCGTGCTCGGCGGACTCGAGCAGCGTGCTCGCCGGCTGGTGGGTGAGCTGTCGCTTGGCGACCAGCGAGCCACGGAAATCATCATGTCGCTCGCACTCGAACCCAGGCTCCTGCTCCTCGACGAACCGACCGCGGGGATGGGAGATCAGGAAACCTACGACGTGACGCAACTGATACGACGCCTGCACCGCGATCGATCGCTGACGATGATTCTGATCGAGCACGACATGCGCGTCATCTTCCAACTGGCACAGCGCATCATGGTGCTCGCCGAAGGCAGGATTCTGGCAGAAGGAACGCCCGAAGAAATCACCGGCAATCAAGCCGTGCAAGCAGCCTATCTGGGAACAGCAAAATGAGTGCCCTGGTTGCCGAGGGACTGCAGACCTGGTACGGCAAGAGCCATATTCTGCATGGCGTATCGGTGGACGTTGACGACGGCCAGATTGTCGCCCTGGTAGGGCGCAACGGCGCCGGCAAGACGACAACCATGCGAAGCCTGATGGGATTGACCCGGCCACGCGCGGGAAGGGTGAACATTCTAGGCCGCGAAACGACCGGCTGGCCGCCAGACCGGGTCGCGGCGCTCGGTGTCGGATATGTGCCGGAGGGTAGGCGCATATTCGCGAGTCTCAGCGTGGAAGAAAATCTGCTTGTGCCCAACGGGCGCACCGGTCCTTGGACGATCGCACGTGTGTTTGAGCTTTTTCCCCGGTTACGCGAGCGTCGGAACAACAAGGGCCGGCAACTCTCCGGAGGGGAGCAGGAAATGCTCGCGATCGCACGCGGCCTGCTGCTCAACCCACGCGTACTGCTTCTCGATGAGCCGTCTCAAGGTCTCGCACCGCTGATGGTGCAGGAAGTGTTTGATGTTATCGTCAGAATGCGCGCCGAAGGCATGTCGGTACTTCTGGTTGAGCAGAACGTTCGAGCGGCTGTCGAGATTGCCGACGCGGCTTGCGTGCTGGACGATGGTCGGGTCGTTTTTTCCGGATCCGCGCAAGAACTTGCGCGCGACGAAGCTCGTGTGCGTACTCTGGCCGGGGCCAGTGCGAGCGATTGGCGCATGCTCGACGATGCTTGAATCGCATGAAGCCATGCCACGAATTTGAAATGGCACAGTGTGAACTAACGCTCGCCGAAGCGCACAGGCATTTCCAAGCCCTTTAATTGTCGCTTCGGTTCACGGCGGGGATTTTATCGCCGTCTTTGCGGTCGAAGCGTTCAGGGTGAGCCGTTCATGTATGACGGTGCGCGGATGCGCACCACCTCTTTCGCGCAACGCCGGTTCAAAAACCGAACTTCGGGGCAGGCGCAAGGAGACCAGAAATGAGCACGATTTCCGACCTGACGCTATCGGGCAAACTGCGTCGCGATGCTGGGATAGTGGGGTTGCTGTTCGCAAGCACCACTAGCATGATTGGTTCAGGGTGGCTGTTCGGCGCCTACCATGCATCGAGAATAGCCGGTCCGTTGAGCATAGGCAGTTGGGCGCTCGGCGCTGTCATCATCATGCTGATTGCGCTATGTTTTGCGGAGCTTGCCGCCGTTTTTCCTCGTAGTGGGGCGCTGGTTCATATGAGCCACGCGAGCCATGGCGACGGACTTGGAAGGTTGTGGTGCTGGCTGCTCTTCCTCGCCTATGTCCCGGTGCCTGCAGTCGAAGCCGAAGCAATCGTCACTTATGCAAGCAACTATCTGCCATGGCTAATCCGTCCTGGCTCCGCCGGGGTGCTGAGTTTGGCGGGCTTCTTCGTGTGCGCCGGTTTGCTCGGAATAACCGCGCTGCTGAATCTGATGGTGATCAGATGGCTGCTCAACATCAATTCAACCATTACGTGGTGGAAAATTCTGGTACCGATACTGACCATCGTCGGCTTGATGGCAGCGAGCACCCACTGGGATGTCGTGCGTGCGGCGCCTGACACCTACAAGCTCTCCGGCATGTTCACGGCACTTCCCGCAGCAGGTATCGTTTTCAGCTATTTGGGCTTCCGTACTGCGATCGACCTCGGCGGCGAAACGGCCAATCCACATCGCGACATTCCGCTAGCCGTGATTGGCTCGGTCGTGCTCGCTGCAGTGGTTTACATCATGTTGCAAGTGGCCTTTATCTGGGCGCTGTCGCCGGTCGATCTCGCGCACGGATGGGCACACCTCAGCTTCAAGGGGGAAATGGGACCGTTCGCCGGACTTGCCGCGACGCTCGGGCTCGGCTGGATGGCGACGCTTCTATATATCGACGCCTATATATCGCCTGGCGGCACGGGGCTGATGTATGTAACCGGCGGATCGCGCGTCCTCTTTGCTACGGGCGAAATGGAGGCAGGTCCCCGCGTGCTGACAAAGCTGAACCGCAACAAGGTGCCATGGCTGGCGGTTCTCGTGATGTGGGTCGTTGGCACCATTTTCCTGCTGCCGTTTCCTGCATGGCAGAAGATGGTCGACTACATTACGTCGGTTACGGTGCTGACATATGGTCTTGGTCCGGTCGCGTTGCTGGTGTTGCGCCGTAACCTTCCGGAACTGCATCGTCCATTTCGCATGTGGGCCGCGCCCGTGCTGGCACCAGTCGCATTTATCTGCAGCAACCTCGTAATATATTGGACTGGCTTTGCAACGAACACCTTTCTGTTTGCGCTGGTGGCGATCGGTTTCGTACTCTACGCGGCGTACTACCACATCGTCTTGCGCAAAGCTGCGAAAGACTTCGGCTGGAACAACATTGCGTGGCTGTTGCCATGGTTTGGGGGCATCTGGTTATTGTCTTGGCTCGGCGGCATCGGTGGCGGACTCGGTGTGATCGGATTCGGTTGGGACATTCTTCTAGTGGCACTCTGGAGCGTGATCGTGATGAGGCTCGCAATGCGCTGCGCGTTGGGCGTCGAGCAGACGCGAGCAATGATGGAGCGAATGGACGCGACGAGTTGACCGGCAACGCCATCGTTCAGCGAGGGAGGAGTCAACGGAAGCTCTATCCGTTAGCGGGGCGCTTGAAGCGACTACCCGAGTACCCGCCTGAACTGCAAGCCAGACTTCCAACGGTGAGATCTGGTCAGGGAGTCGCGCTCATGTAATGAGCGGGGATCGAGCAAGACTTGTCTAACCGGAAGCGAAGGGCAGAATGAGCGCCCTCTTCATGCATACCCCACCGTTGTCGAGCACGGCAGACCACCGCAGCAGAGGCGGCGAGCGTGCACGCTCTCTTTGTTCGCCCTCCACGACAGTCGGACTCGGCGCCTCGGACGCGTGCGGTGGTTGGAACGCGATGCGCTGCAAGTAAGAAGGTTGTACGGGCTCATGCCTGACTATGCCTCGCCTTGTTCATCTTTCCCGATAGTGACGGTAGTGGACGACGCAAACATGTAGCGGGGCACATCAAGATTCTGGGGGCGGGTTTGTCCCTGAACACACGGCCGGCCAGGTCATATGTCGAGCCGTGATGCGAACGCTAACTGGCGAGGTCCGGTTCTTCGCACTACCCAGTGCTGCCGCCTTGCGTCCGGATGGCTCCTTCTTAAGCGTCCTTTAAGCACCAAGGCCTAGCTTTAAAGCGTCAACTGTTCGAAGTTTAAACCCTGTGAAAGTCTCGCATGCCATATGCGCCGCCGATGTGAGCGCGCAAGGCCGCATGCGACGTCTGGAACTGGACACTCGCTGAGGAGAATGAACCATGAAAAGGCATCAGGTTATCGCTGTCACGTGCGCGTTGCTCTCCGCCGCCTATTGTGGTGCGACCGTGCAGGCCGCCGAGTCCCCGCGGGCCGTCGCGTGGGACATGGGCAAAGTCTCGGGGAAAGGAAACGAGGCCTTCCAGCAGATCGAACTTGCGCGACTCGCAATCTTCAACGGTAACGGTTCGGAGGCCGCCACGCTTGTAAAAGCCGCCCAGAAATCACTGCAGGAAGCGCAGGCTGACAATACTGCTTTTACCAAGGCTGAAAAAGACTTGAAACTTCCACCCACGGCTTCCAGCGCGCCGCATGTCCAAGCGGACGTCGCTCGCGCTTCGCAGGAGCTGATGTGGCTTCCAGTTGGCGCTGACGTAACTATCACCGACAATCTCGCCCAGTCTTCCGAGAAATCCAAAGCGGTGGCATCCGCGAATGAGCACATCAAGCAAGGTCAGCGGGATCAGGCGCTCAACGCCCTGAAGGTCGCGAATATCAACGTTGCCTACACCATGGAACTCGTTCCGCTAAAACTGGTGATCGCGGACGTCAATGACGCTGCGAGGCTGATCTCTCATCACCAGTACTATCAAGCAAATGACGCCCTCCGGCAGGCGGTGGCGAGCGTGCGGTATGACTGGGTCGACCTGGACGCCATTCCTCAGCACGCACAAACCGCACAAATGGCTTCGAAGCCTGCCGAGCATCCCGCCTCGTCCGCGAGCGCACGATGAATCTGTCCGCGATGCCAAAGCGTCCCTGGCGGTACAGAGGGACAATTTAACGTTAGCTTATTCTGAAGGGTCATCACGCCCCCAAAGAGCAGTCGATCATGGCATTTATTGCCTCCGCTTATGCCACAACACAACGAACGTCGTGCGCAGCTAATGAGCGCTGCCCGCGAGTTAGATTCAAGTCGACCTGCCTGCGCGCCGGTAAGGTATGGTCCGCGCATCTGATGTTTATATAGCACAATGTGCTACATTGGCCTACACTTTGGATATCGGGATTAGCGCAAGCCTCGTTACTGGTTATAAGCGTCGATTGCATCAGGCGGCCGTCTCGGCGGCCGTCGCAACGGCACAGTTGTCCTTCGCGGAGAGGTCTGTATGCTTGTTACGTTCAAGTGCCGTTCAACTCCGGACGTCGTCATGCTGCGGAACCTCGCGGAATATCTCCTCGCAGCGATTGGTAAGCAAGTCGCCACTCGTGGCGTCATCAGCCACGACGAACTGGGTACGGTGATAACGCGACTTGAACGCGCTATCGAAGATCAGGCACGCACTGAATTAGCCCTCAACGTCCTGCATCACGTGCCGAACGACCATAGTTCAAACAGTGCTGCGGCCGCGACCGTCGAACATCGCGCCTGGCCATTGCTCGACATGATGCGCGAGGCCCATCGCCATGGCGACGATATTCTCTGGGGTATTTAGACCGTTGGACCTGACGTTCAAAGGATCATTGTCGCCACGCGCATCGAACCCGGCGCCGACGCATCATTTATTAGCGACCTGCCGCATCGGGCCAATAATTCTCGACATGTCGCGAAGCTAAATGATTGCGATCCGACGTAATCTGCGCGAGCGGTAAATCGCGCGTGCCCTTCGTCGTGCGGCCGTAGGACGAGAGGTCTGGCCGCATCCGAACCACTTCCGGGAGCGGGAGCCCTCGCGGCGCTCAGGGTTCCAATGACCGTCTGGGGATCGTTGAAGGCCGCATAAAAGAGCATGCTGTCCCAGATCACCAGGGTCTCAAGCAGCACGCCGGCGGCGGTGCCGCGCGCGACACGAGCGAGGGCTCACGGGCCGGGTTTTAAGTTTCGTTTAAGTTTTCGCGTCTAAATTCTGAGAAATGTCATGTCGTGCCATAATATTGCAACAGGCTTTCAGCGGGTGCGCCGCGGAATCGCGTGACTTCGACGTGTCCTCAGCTTGCCGGTCAAGCACGTCCGACTGCAGCATCGGCAGCTATCTTCACCCAGCGACTGCTGGGTTTTTTTTTACACGATATGAGCGCAACTTCCACATCGGCCACTTCCCGCTCGCGCATGAGTGCGCTCGAGCTGCGAGCGACGCTGTCGCTCGCAGCGATCTTTGCACTGCGCATGCTCGGTCTCTTCATGATCATGCCGGTGTTTTCGGTGTATGCGAAAACCATTCCCGGCGGCGACAATCTCCTGCTGGTCGGCATCGCGCTGGGGGCGTACGGCGTCACTCAATCGCTTTTCTATATCTTCTACGGCTGGGTTTCCGACAAGGTTGGCCGCAAGCCAGTTATCGCGACGGGTCTCGTAATATTTGCGATCGGCAGCTTCGTCGCCGCGGGGGCGCACGATATTGTGTGGATAATCGTCGGTCGCGTGATCCAGGGAATGGGCGCCGTTTCCTCCGCGGTGCTCGCTTCTATTGCCGACTTCACTACCGAGCAGCACCGCACAAAAGCAATGGCGATGGTGGGTGCCTCGATCGGCATTTCTTTTGCGGTGGCGATCGTGGGTGCGCCTCTGGTGTTCCACTGGCTCGGGATGAGCGGCCTGTTCTCGCTGGTCGGCGCGCTCTCGATTCTCGCGGTTGGCGTGGTGATCTGGGTCGTGCCGGATTCGCCGAACCGGCCCGTCCACCTGCGGGCGCCATTTGCCGAAGTGCTCCACAACGTCGAGCTGCTGCGCCTGAACTTCGGCGTGCTCGTACTGCACGCCACGCAAACGGCGCTGTTCCTTGTGGTGCCTCGCCTGCTCGTCGACGCAGGGCTGCCGGTCTCGTTGCACTGGAAGGTCTATCTGCCGGTCATGGGTATTGCATTCGTCATGATGGTGCCGGCCATCATTGCCGCGGAGAAGCGGGGGAAAATGAAGGCCGTGGTCGTTTCTGCAATCGGTCTGATCCTCATTGGCCAGCTATTGCTTGGCTCGCTCGAACATACACTCGTTATCGTGCCCGCCGTGCTGTTCGTGTATTTCCTCGGCTTTAACATCCTCGAAGCGTCGCAGCCCTCGCTCGTCTCGAAGCTCGCGCCGGGCGATCGGAAGGGTGCGGCCACGGGCGTATACAACACCACGCAGTCGATTGGCCTTGCCCTCGGCGGCGTGGTTGGCGGCTGGCTTCTAAAACACGATGGCGCGAACGCGGTGTTTTACGCGTGCTCCGGGCTCGTATTGTGCTGGCTCGCAATCGCGTTCAATATGAAGGTTCCGTCACCGCGGAAAGCCTGAGTCGCGCTTCTGGCGCGAAATGCAGCCGGTGAGGGCGTGGCCGGAAAAAACCTAGAAGAAAAACAGGGGAACAGATCGTGCGCATTCTCGCGCTGATGGACCGTCGAAAGCTGCAACGCATCAACCGGCTATGGCTCCACTATGGCGTGTTCTGGCTGGGGGCGATCGCCGTAGGCCTGGTCGCGGTGCTTTACGCGAAGCTGATCGATTTCGGCTACGCTGTGTTCCTTCGCTATGCGGCTGACCGGTTCTGGCTGCCTCTGATTGTGGCGCCCGCAGCAGGCGCCGTTACGGTGTGGCTTACACGGCGCTTCTTTGACGGTTCCGAGGGCAGCGGTATCCCCCAGGTGATCGCCATGCTGCACGGGCCGAACGAACTCGGGCCACGGCTGCTCACACTGCGTATTCTCGTTGGGAAGATTCTGGTCTCGTTCCTGGCCCTGCTCGGTGGCTTTACCATCGGCCGCGAAGGTCCGACCATTCATGTTGGCGCCGCCCTGATGTTCAGCCTGAGGCGCTTTTACCCGAAGCGTTTTCTGGCGATCCGGCCGGGCGTGCTGGAGCGCAGACTCGCGCTCGCGGGTGCGGCCGCCGGTTTGTCGGCGGCATTCAATGCTCCGCTCGCAGGCGTGGTGTTCGCCATTGAGGAACTCATGCGCAGCTTCGAGGAGCGCGCGAGCGGCGTGCTGATCACGGCAATCATCTTCGCTGGCGTCGTTTCACTTGGGCTTCAGGGAAACTATGTGTATTTCGGCACGATCGATATCGGGTCGGGATTGCCCCGATGGATTAGCCTCGCCGTAGTGCTGATCGGTGTCCTTGCGGGCGCGCTAGGGGGATGCTTCTGCTGGCTGTTGCTCAACACGAAGCGCTGGATGCCCGAAGTTCTGCTCGAACTGCGCGTGAAGCGGCCTGTGCTATTCGGCGCGCTATGCGGCCTGGTCATTGCGGTCGTCGGCGTGAGCGCAAATGGCCATACATTTGGCAGCGGCTATGCCGAAGCGCGGAGCATGCTGGAAGGCAGCGCGCATGTCAGCGCGGCATACCCGCTCCTGAAGATGGTCTCGATGGTGGGATCGTATCTGCCAGGCGCGCCCGGAGGCCTGTTCGCCCCGTCGCTTGCGATCGGGGCTGGCATCGGCAACACGGTTCACATGGCGTTCTCGCAGATTCAGCTTCCGATGCTCATCGCGCTCGGCATGGTCGGCTATCTGGCGGCGGTCACCCAGAGCCCAATCACGGCGTTCGTGATCGTCATCGAGATGATCAACGGGCACGCGCTCGTTATCTCGCTGATGGCCACGGCGCTCATCGCGAGTCGCGTCTCGCGCTTTTTTGCGCCACCGCTGTACGAGGCGCTCTCGGAGCGTTATCTGCGCAAGCCGTGAGGCAAAGGCGACGGTAGGTCGAACAGACATCGACGGAGTTCATATGGGGATCGCAGACAGAATCGAAAAGCGTCTATTGGGCATGGCGCGCGTGCTATGTCTCATCGTGCTAGTTGGCGCCATTTTGGCGATGATCGCATTAATGTTTGCGCTTGGCGTTCCGAGGACGGCAGCTGTTATCACAGATCCGCCCCTCAGCGCGAGCGAGGTACTCTCTTCGATAGCGGGTTCGGAGGCGGCCAATGACGGTCTGAAGATCGGCAGCGCGAACGGCAACGCCATGGCGGATGTCGCTGGCGCCGCGGGATTAATTATCCCCGCTCCGCTTAATGCCCTGTTGAACCAGAATAACGCAAGCCAACCGCTGCTCGAGGCGTGGCTCGAGCGTATTCCCCAAGCCGACCGACAGCAGTTCCTGGATGAGCTGTCCGACGTTGTTGCGGCTGCCGGGCAGCACGCTGCTACGTGGGAATGGGACAACCGCGAGCGGTATGTTGCAGCGGCCATGGATCAGTATGCCCGTGTCAAGATTGGGCGGATTGATGCGGCCCAAAGCGCCGTTCAGGCGGCAGAGAGCAAAAACGCTCAGTTCGGTTCGTCGCTGGGAATTCTTCTCGCGTTGACAGGTTTCCTGACTTTGCTGCTACTGCTCACAGCGATCGAACGCAATACGCGCAATAGCGCGGTGAAAAGACAGGAATGAGCTGGCGCGACTTGAGATGGGATGCCGATGTACGGTGTTTTCTGTTGCACCAGCTGTCCAGAACAGGCGCGACCTCTCGCCACTCGCACAGCGCGGGCCGGAGACGCACGCCGGATTAAAGTCGAGACAGGTGGCGCAGTCGCTCCTCTGATAGCAGAGTCGATCGCTCGACCTGCTGGTTTGATCTGTCGGCGCGTTTCGGAGGCCGCGCCAACGCGAGGCCAAACTCACTTCTTGCGATTCTGACCGATGGCCCGGGCAACGTGCCGAGCGGGAGATCACCGCGAACAGGAGCCTATCGACAGAGCAGCCCCTGGGTAGATAAGGGTCCAGGTCCGCCTCGCGAAGCTCGCACAACTTACAGCTCTGCAGCCATTAGCTTCGGGCGGCGACGCTGGCATGTGCGTCGCAGTCACAGAAACGATTGGAAAAACCCGATGGGCAATTGTGGAGGGCTATCCGATTGACGTTACATGGTCAGAGCGCTGTCATCGTCGCTATTCTCTGATCGTCTTTTTCGCGCCCCGGCGAAATATTGTCCAAGCTGCCCAGGATCGGCGCGTTTTCCATGCGTTAAGCCTACATCGGTCGACGTTACAAGTGTTCACGACAAACGGTCCACGACAAACGACGTGCTTAACGATGCATCGCGACCGTTCGGTTGACGTGCAATCTCGCTTGGTCATCAGGAGACCCGTAACCCGGCGTCTGCCCGAATCCAGCCGTTGTTCATCAACCAATCTTGCAGAGCCGGAACGGCAGTTGCTCTTCTGTGCGCTATCAGTGCAAAGCCTTTCAAGACCAACGATGACTTACGGTACTTTTCCAGCCTGGCTCCATAGTCTGTCAATCGCCTGGATTGTGTTAGGCGTGGTGTGTGCCGTCATCATTGTGACTGACGAGGTAAGACATCCGCAGAAGATGTGGATCATGAGCCTGGTTTGGCCGCTGACCACGCTATTCGGCACAGTTCTCTGGCTTGCTGCCTATTATGCATGGGGACGCAACGTGCTCGCCGCCGAAGCTAGCGATAAAACGCAACCGTTCACAGTGATCGTGATGAAAGGCACTAGTCATTGCGGCGCCGGTTGCACACTCGGCGACATTATTGTCGAATGGTCAGCCTTTGCGTTTCCAGGGTTGGCGGTGTGGTTCGGATGGCACAGCATATTCAACGAGAAAACTTTTGCCGTCTGGATCCCAGACTTCATGATCGCCTTTCTGCTAGGAATCGGTTTTCAGTACTTCACCATCAAGCCGACGCGCGACCTGTCAATTGGACAGGGCGTGATCGCTGCAGTCAAAGCGGATATTGCCTCGATAACCGCGTGGCAGATTGACATGTATGGAGCGATGGCGATCATTCAGTTCCTATGGTTCAAGCGGGTTTTTGGCGGCATCGCGAACGTTACAAGTTCGGAGTTCTGGTTCGCCATGCAGATCGCCATGCTCGCAGGCTTCGTAACGAGCTACCCTATGAACTGGTGGCTGATTCGTTCCGGCGTGAAGGAGAAGATGTAGACCAAACCCTCAGCGAAAAGGGCGCTGATGGCGACAGGCAAAATCGCAACTGACGTGAAGGCGGTCCCACAGGATGTGCGGCGATTGGATACCAGCGGCGTCCCAAACGCGTTCACCCGGACAAAACGTGCATTGTGATGGATGCCGGATGACCGTAGTAATCTGGACCTCACCCCCTTCCGCGTCCAGAAAATACCCATTGACCGCATGAAATCCGCCGCGCTTCGCAGCGGGTTGATCGCCACTGCTCTGTTCGCTGCGCATGCAGGTCCGCCGGCGCGAACCGAAGCTTGCCGGCGGAATGTCACAGCAGACCGATCGTAGCTAGCGCGGCTACGTAGCGGCGCTGCATTAAGACCTCAGCTCGTGGTTGTACCTTAAAAGTCGTCGTTGTGGTCAGAGAAGCTCGAACCCTGGTTCAGGTTTGATCGCGTTGAAAAAGGCCGTGACCCGACTGTATCGCTGACAGTATCAACCTCTCAGGGGTCCGGCGTAAGCGTTGGCGTAGGTTTGTACGAGAAGGCTCGCCCGCGTCACTATTTCGACGAGAACGAGTAAACCGGCTCGATAAGCGGGTTGGCGGTGGCTTGCGGTGCTTGCCACCAGGCCGGCACCTTCAGCGCCGCTTGGCCCGCCCGCGGCTCATGACTGAGAACCTGGAACACGCCGAAATCGTCATTGCCGTCGGGAATCGCGGCGAGCAGGTTGGCAAGCGCGCGCCAGCCCATGAAGCTCGATAGCCTTATCGCTATGCGCAGCCAGCGCTCGGCGCGTGAGCTCGGGTGCGTTGACGGTGTTGACGGTGTTGACGCTACGCACTGCATCCGTCGCATTGCGTTTTTCGTTGATCCGGCGTCGATCGATGCGCGAAGCAACGGGCAGGTCTGCATGCTATCTCTCCAGTGTTGAACGCCTTCGACGCTGTTCGCGCCGCGCCACGCCGTCCGCTTGCCTTACATCCATGCGGATCACCGCGCCGCCGCTGCCGCACCGGCCACGCCCGATAGCAGCGCCCTCAACACCTGTCGCAACGTGGTGGCGCCGAAGCGTCGCTCGCTGATATTCGCCTCGACGTCGATCCGTCCAGCGTTGTGCGCGTCGTACAGATCGACGATCAGTTGGGCGTGCCGCTCGCCGAGCCCGGCGCCGCGCAGCACGGCACTCCATTCGTCGCGCGGCACCCGGTGGGCGATAACCGGCCGCCCGGACAGTTCCTCCAAGGTACGCGCGACGTCGAGCGCGCTTACCCGCTCTTTCCCTTCGATACTGACCACCCGTGGCGTCGCGCGCGAAGGCCCTTCATCGAGCAGCAACTGCGCGGCAAGCTCGCCGACGTCCTGCGCCGCGACGGTCGGAAACAGCTTGTCGAGCGGATCATGCAGACTCGGCAGCGCGCCCCGGCCGAGCGCGACCGGCAGCACGCGTGCCCAGTTCTGCATGTGCTCGGCGGCGCGCAACAAGATCAGCGACGACGCGACGGTGCGCAACTGCGTTTCGAGGTAGTGGAACAGCGTCGTGATGCCGGTGCCATCCGCGTGCTCGGCGCCGTAGTCGGACAGCGCGAGGAGCCGCGGTGGCGCGCTGATGCGCAAAGCCGCGACGCCCGCGTCGACGATGCGCCGCATCGCGGCCGCGAGATCGTCATGCGCCCCCGGCACCGGACAGAGCCATTGCACTGCCTGCGCGCCGTCGATCGCGCGCGCGACCAGCTGTGGGTCGTTCAGGTCGGCGATCGCGATCTCGCAGCCGATTGCCGCGAGCGCTTCGGCTTGCGTGGCGTCGCGCACCACCGCGCGTACCTGGTGGCCCGCGCGACGCAAGGCGGTTGCGCTCGCGCGTCCCACGTGACCGGTCGCTCCGAAAATGACGAACACGTTGTGCTCCTTTTGAGGATCGCTATGACGTGATGGTAGGGACGCGGTGCTCGCGAGGCGCCCAGATCCGGATGACTTTGCGCAGATCTGGATGATTTTTTACGCCGATGCCGCGCAGGTCGCGCGAGTCGCGTTGGCTGCTCGCGAGCTACGAAATTCCGTCACGCCGGCGAACCTGCCAAAAACGCCGCACAATGCAGGCATCTCGCCGTCATTCAGCTCACTCAGGAGACAAGCGATGAACGCCGTCACCCCGATTCCCGCGCCTGCGCGGCACAGCGTCTCGCGCATCGCCGTGCGCACGAGCAGGGCGCTTGGCTGGCAAGGGTTCGGTGCGGAGCTGGTCAACGTGTCGGCCGGTTTGCATCGGATGCCCGCGTTTCGCCATCATCGCGTGGGCGTGCACGTTGGTGCGCCGGTGACTGCGCGCTGTCTGTGCGATGCGCGCCGCCACACGCGGATTCAGGCGCACGGCGACGCCGACGTGATCCCCGCGGGGCTCGAAGGTCAGTGGAACGATGACGCCGCCTGCACGATTTTCAGCGTCTGGTTTGCCGAGGACTTCGCGCGACGGACCGTCGAGCAACTCGCGTTGAACTCGGCCGACGCGCAGCTGCGCCCGCGCTTCCAGATGCGCGATCCGCGCTTTCAGCATCTCGCCTGGGCGCTGCGCGCGGAGCTCGAAGCGGACGACGCGTCCGATCCGCTCTACGCCGAAAGTCTGTGTACGGCGATGCTGGTGCGTCTGATCGGCGTCGAACCCATGCCGGGCAACCGGCGGCGTACGCTCGCGCCGCGCACGGCCGCACGTATGATCGAGTTTATCGACGCGCATCTCGATCAGCGTCTGACGCTCGACGAGCTCGCCGCGCAGGCGCAACTGAGCGTGCCGCATTTCAAGGCGCTGTTTCGCGACACGCTCGGTGTGCCCGTGCATCAGTACGTGGTACAGCGCCGGGTCGAGCGCGCGCGAACGCTGCTGCTGCAGGGACGCCTCAGCGCAAGCCAGATCGCGCTCGAAACGGGCTTTGCGCATCAGAGCCATATGGCGACACTGGATGTCGCGTTTGCTCGGTGCAACGCCGCGTGAACTCCGCGGCGCCGCGCGCGATGACACGGCCATGTCGGGGCAGGAGAGGACACGACGTTGATGCGCGAACCGCGCGGCGCGGAACGCATCCGCTTCAACCGGGCGCGGCCCCCGTCAACTGCGCATAGACATCATGCGCGAGCTGCAGCAGCTCCTTGCGATCGATCCCACCCGACACCGCATAGCCAAAATCGCCGTCGACCCAATAGAACACGTTGACGGGCCCCGCCTGATACAGCTTGAACGCGGTCGTATTCGCGTTCTCGCGACGATGCGAGATGCACAGCGTGACGCGCTCGCCGTTCGGTCCGCGATACATGAACTGCGCGGTCGTACCGTCGTCGCCGGGCAGCAGGCGGCCGCCCGACAGCATGAATCCGCTCTTGGACAGCATCGGCGGATGGACCTCGGTGCCGAGCCGGTTCGCGAGCCATTGCACGAAGTCCTGCTCGCGATCGGCGCTCATGTCGCCCGGCCGGTCGATCGCCGGCATGTAGACGACGTGCGCGAGCGCCGCCTGGCGCGCGAAGCCCTCGGCGCTGTCCGCGCTGACCGGACGATTTCCGGCTTGCGTTTCGGCCCCTGGGTCGGTTCGATCGATCGCAACCGGTGCAATCAGATCGTTCCTGTGCATGCCGATGCCCACGCCGAGCACGAGCGCCGCGGCCATGCCCGCGAACTGCGCGGCAAAACGCGGCCAGTTCGCGGCCGCTCGCGCGCGGCGCGGCACACCGGTCTGCAGACGCTTCGGCACGGGCTCGCTGAGCACGCGGTCGTAGCGCTCGTGAAGCAGACCATTGAGCGAAAAGTAATCGCTGACGCGCGCGGCCAGCTCCGGATTCTGTTCGAGCGCGCGCTCCACCTCGTCGCGCCGCTCGCCGGACAGCGTGCCGTCCACGTACGCGTGCAAGTCTTCTTCGCCGATCGGCATTTGCGGCTCGCTCATCGCACCACCTGTAATTTCGCACCGGGCTGGGCGCCCGCCATCAAAGCCCGCAGCCGTTCGCGTCCGCGCGAGAGCCGCGACATCACCGTGCCGATCGGAACGTTCAGCGCGAGCGCGACATCGGCATAGCTCATCTCCTCGAGACCGACCAGCAGCACCACCTCGCGCTGTTCGACCGGCAGCCGCTGCAACGCGTAGTCGAGGTCGCGCATTTCGAGCGAACGCGTCTGGCCCGACGGCACCGCGAGCTCGCTTTCGGCGATGCTGTCGTCGTCGACCGCGACGTGGACCGCGCGCGCCGACGCCTTGCGCGCCTGATTCGCGAAGACGTTGTGCATGATCGTGAACAGCCACGCGCGCAGATCGGTGCCCGGCTGGAACAGACGGGTGCGGCCGAGCGCGCGCTCGAGCGTGTCCTGCACGAGGTCGTCGGCGAGCTCCCGATTGTTGATCAGCGCCCGCGCATAGCGCCGCAGACGCGGCACGTGCTCGATCAGCTCGTCACGGACATCCATGGTTGATCCCGGTCAAGGGGCGTGGGGGTGGCATCGGCTTCACTCGCGTCGGTATCGATACGCGCCGGGCCGGTCGCGGAGGCTTCCGTCGCACGATGCGTTCGAACTGCAAACACCTGTCAGCGCATTTTATTCCGCGAGGGCCGCGCGCACCGGCGTCAGCGCGCGCTCATCACGTCGGCGGCGCGCATCAGGCCGTGGGTGCGCGCATTGCCCGCGACGACGAAACGCTGCCGCTGCGCGGTCCACGTCAACAGCCGCAGCTCGCCGATGCGGCGCGCGGCCCACTGCGGCTCTTCCCGCGCAAACGGCGCCGCGGCCGACAGCACGACCACCGGTTGCTGATCGCCGTTCAGATAGACGAGTTCGTCCGCGCGCTGCAATGGCCCGAGCCGCAGCACGCGTTGCTCGACGAGGCGCAGGCCGATCGCGCCGAGATCCGGCGCGGCTGGATCGACGCGCGTCGGCGATGCCGAGGAAAAGGGCCGTGCGGTGGCTTCGGCGAGCGCCATCACGGCGGCATTATCGAGCGCTCGTGCCGACACCTGAGTCGCCAGGAGCCAACCGCTGATGGCGCTCAGCATCAGCGCGAGCGCGATGAGCGCGATGAGCGCGACGAGCGTTCGGCGTGCGCGACCACCCGGTTGCGGGCGCATGCGCAGCGGGCGCGATCCGCCGAGGTGCCCAGGCGCGGGCTCCTCGGCGGTCTGAAACGTGGCCTGGATCTGTGCGTTCAAGCGGTCGTAAAAGGCGACACGCCGTGCTTCCGCCGGATGCTTGCCGAGATAGTCGCGCAGCGACGCGGCGCGCTCGGGCGTCAGCGTGCCGTCCGCATAGGCCTGGATGTCGTCTTCGGAGGGCGGAGCGCCGGAGGGGCGGTGAGTCGAGGTCATGATGATGCGCGGTCTTGATTGCTGCTATCGGACGGCAAACACAGCGGCGGGGACATTTATTCCCCGCGCCGGCGATGTTTTTTTCACACCGCGAATACTGGAATAAACGCTGCCCACCCGTGGTTCTCCCTGGTGCGAACCCGCACAACTCTCCAAGGAGTCGATCATGAAAAAGTTTTCGTTCGTTGCTTTGTCGTTCGTCGTTCTCGCCGCTTCGTCGAGTGCGTTTGCGCAGGGCAAGACACGTGCTCAGGTGTACCAGGAACTGATCGAGGCGCAGCAGAACGGTCTCGACTACGTCACCGACGCGTCGTATCCCGATGTCAGTCCCGTGTTCGCACGTCAGGTCGAGCAGCGCAAGCAGGCGCTCGCCGCGCAAGCGGCGGTCGCCGCGAGCCACGTCGCGAACTCGGGAGCGCCGGCCGTTGGCACCCATTGAAGCAGCATCGGCCACTGGCGCGCGAATGGTTTGAATGTGCGCGCCAGGGCCGGATGGAATAGACCGTAGCGAGGCGTGTTCGCCCGTACGTTGGTCGATGAGTCGATCGACCCGTCGATCGAATCATCGATCCATCCGGCAAGGAGTTTCCGTGACACCACCCTTCGCACCCAAACCCGACCCCGCCGGCTCCGACCCGCGGCCGATCTGCGTGCCATGCCGGCTCGCCGCGATCGGCGCGGTCGCGCTCGCGCTCGCGGGCGGCTTCGCCTACGCCGCGGGGTGGCTGACGCCCGCGCGTCTGACCGCCCCGCGCATCATCGATACGTTCGAGGCGGTCGCGGGCCCGCATCCCGGCTATCGACGCAATCACGCCAAGGGCCTGTGCGTCGACGGCTATTTCGACAGCAACGGCAATGGCGCAGCGCTGTCGCACGCGGCAGTGTTCGCGCCGGGCCGCACGCCGGTGTCGGGTCGCTTCGCGGTGCCCGGCGGCAATCCGTCCGCGCCCGATACGAGCTCGCCCGTGCGCAGTCTCGCGCTGCAGTTCCGGCTTCGCGATGGCGAACAGTGGCGTACCGGCATGAACTCGACGCCGGTGTTCGCGGTGCATACGCCAGCGCAGTTCTATCAGCAATTGCTGGCCACGAAGCCCGACCCTGCGACCGGCAAACCGGACCCCGCGAAGCTGAAGGCGTTCTACGCGGCCAATCCCGAGACGCAGCCGTTCCAGCGCTGGGTCAAGTCGCACGCGCCGTCGTCGAGCCTCGCGAACGCCGCATACTACGGCATCGACGCGTTTCTGTTTACCGATGCCCACGGCACGACGCGCGCCGTGCGCTGGGCCGTCGTGCCCGACACGCCTTATGCGCCGATCACCGCGGCGCAGCAGGCCGAAAAGAACTTCCTCGCCGCCGATCTCGACGAGCGTCTGCAACACGGACCGTTGCGCTGGCATCTGCTGTTGACCGTCGCGCAACCGGGCGACCCGATCAGCGACGCGACGCTGCAGTGGCCCGACGACCGCCAGCGCGTCGACGCGGGGACGCTCGTGATCGAACGCACCACGTCGCAGGAAGACGGCGCCTGCCGCGACATCAACTTCGATCCGACGATCGTGCCCGCCGGCATCGCGCCATCGGACGATCCGCTGCTCGCCGCGCGCTCTGCGGCCTACGCACAGTCGTTCCAACGCCGCACGCGCGAGGAGGCGTTGCATCCCGAGATCCATCGAACCCAGCCAAACGGAGAGCCTTCATGACGCGCACCCGCACTCACTTCAGTCCGCTCGCGCGGCTGCTGCACTGGACGATGGCGCCGCTGATCGTCGCGATGCTGTTTATCGGCGTGGGCATGGTGGCGACGGTATCGCGTGCCCATGATGCGTTGGTCGCGCTGCATCGGCCGCTCGGCATCGCGTTGCTGCTGCTCGTGCTGGTGCGGCTCGCGGTGCGCGTGATGCGCGGCAGTCCGCCATTGCCCGCGCGCATGTCGAAGCCGCAACGAATCGCGGCGCATGCGTCGCACCTCGTGCTGTACGGGCTGATGCTCGCGATGCCGCTGATCGGCTGGGCGATGCTATCGGCGGCCGGCTATCCGGTCACGCTGTTCGGTCCGCTGCATCTGCCGCCGATCGCACCGCACGACGTCGCGCTGTTCGCGCTGCTGCGCGCGCTACATACGTGGCTCGCGTTCGCGTTGTTCGCGACGGTGCTGCTGCATCTGGCGGCGGCGTTGTTGCATGGGCTGATCCTGCGCGACGGGGTGTGGGGCAGCATGGCCCGCGGCGAACGCTGATATGGGTCGAACCGCGGCTTGACCGGGTTGCTCCCGAACTGTCCAGATCGCCCGCCCTGGCGATTTTCGTCCAACGCGTAAAATGGCCGGTTATCACTGGCAAATCGCAACTGGACAGAATCGGCCGGGCGTCGCGCGGCGCCCCGTCATGGTCCACGCGCGCTTGCCTTCGCCGGTTTGAACAGGAATGCACGCGGATGTCATCGGTTTTCTTCGATCGGGAAAGGATTGCGGCATGGCTCGGTGAGCGCACCGTCGCCAAGGCACGCTCGGTGGGCGCGGTCAGCAACGTCAAATGGCAGGGGGACACGCTGTCGGGCGACGTGCAGGGCTCGCAGCCGCGGCCGTACCTGACACGGGTTCGCTTTCGTACCGATGGCGGGTCGCCGTCGGCCGAAGGCGAATGCACGTGCCCGGTCGGCCGCAACTGCAAGCACGTCGCGGCGCTGCTGCTCGCGGAACTCGACTACCACGACGAGATGGATCACATCACGCAGGTCGAGGACGACAGTGACCCGGCGACGTCGGAGGTGTTCATCGCGCGACGGATTACGGTGCCGGGCGCGCCGCCGGCGCCATCACCGTCTCCCTCTTCATCTCAAGGTGTGCGACCCGAACTGGTCAGCTGGCTCGAGCGTTTTCGCGCGCGCGCCCGCGCGGCCGACGCCGCCGAAAACGACGCCGCCCGAAAGGTCGTCGCCACGCGCAAGGAAACGCTCGCCTACCGGCTCAACTGGTCGCGTTTTCATATGCGCCACGAAGTCGTGCTGCATCGCGCGCGTTGCGACGCGGACGGCGTGATCGTCGAAGTCGGCGACAGCTGGGGCGACGTCGAAGGCGCGCTGCTCAGGCAGCCGCGCTTCGTGTCCGACGAAGACCTGTCGATCCTCCGCGGCCTATGGCTCGGTCGCTCGCGCGAGGACCTGGGCCAGTTCGTGCTGCGTGGCACGAGTGGCGCGGAAACGCTGCAGAAGCTGATCGCGACCGGGCGCCTGTTCTTCGACTTCGGGATCGCGCCGGGCCAGGCCGGACCGACGCCGCTCGCGCGCGCCGCCGACCGCCTCGGGCGCATCGAATGGGAGCCGCTCGCCGACGAGCGCCTGCGCCCGGTACTGCGCACCGAACCGCGCGCGAGCATGGTGCTGCCGACCGAGCCGGTCTGGTACGTGGACGGCGTCGCCAACGAGGCGGGCGTCGTGCCACTGTCGCTGCCGTTCCAGCAACTGCCCGACTACCTCGCGATGCCGCCGATCTCGCTCGCCGAGGCGCCGCTCGTCGCGTCGGTGCTGCGTGAGATCGCGCCCGAGCTGCCGCTGCCGCCGACCCACGACGCGCCCGCGATTCGGGTGATCGACGTCGAACCGGTGCCGGTGCTGACGCTGAACAGCCATGCGCTGCCCGGCGCGGGGAAGGGCATCAAAACGGCAAAAACCGCGAAGGCCGCGAAGGCCGCGGAGCGCAAGTCCGCCGCGGTAGAACTGGCCGCCGCGAGCTTCGACTACGACGGTGTCAGCATCAACGCCGACAGCAGCGTGACGCTGGTGCCGTTGCCGCGCGGCGACGTGATTCACATCCGCCGGCGCTACGACGCCGAGAAAAAGCGTCTGCTGGAATTGCGCAAGACCGGTCTGCAAAAGGTGCCGACGCGCAACCTGCATGCGTCGCGTCTGTTGCCCGACACGATGCTCGGTCTGCCCGACACCGACGCGTGGTCTGAGTTCGTCAACGACGCGGTGCCGGATCTGGTCGCGAAGGGCTGGCGCGTGACGATGGCGCCCGAGTTCCGCTACAACGTGATCGAGATCGACGCGATCGACGGCACCGCGCAGCAGGCCGGCGACGGCTGGTTCGATCTGGAGATGGGCATCCGCGTCGGCGAGCGCAACGTGCGGCTCGAACCGCTGCTGGCCGATCTGTTCCGGCGCGACCGGCGCTGGCTCTCTGGCGCGCTGGAGCGTATTCGAGACGACGAGCCGATCGAGCTGAAGACCGAGGAGAACAAGCGCCTGCGGTTGCGCGCCAATCGTCTGAAGCCGGTGGTGCGCGTGCTGGTCGATCTGTTCGATTCGCTAGGCGGCGCGCTTGCCGAAGGCGCGCCGCTGCGCGTGCCCGCGGTCGATGCGGGTCGCCTCGATGCGCTGCACGACACCGGCCGCTGGCAGTTCAGCGGCGACGATTCGATCCGCGAGCTCGCACGCCGTCTGCAAGCCGGTCCGGGCCTGCGCGAAGTGCCGGTGCCGCGCGGGCTGAAGGCCGAGCTGCGCGGGTACCAGCACCAGGGCCTGAACTGGATGCAGTTCCTGCGCGAACAGGATCTGGCCGGCGTGCTCGCCGACGACATGGGCCTCGGCAAAACCGTGCAGACGCTCGCGCACGTTCTCGCCGAGAAGGAAGCGGGGCGGCTCACGCATCCCGCGCTGATTGTCGTGCCGACCACGCTCGTGCACAACTGGCGCGAGGAAGCGCGCCGCTTTGCGCCGGAGCTGAAAGTGCTGGTGCTGAATGGGCCGCAGAGAAAGGAACGTTTCCAGCAGATCGGCGAAGCCGAGCTGATCCTGACCACTTATGCACTGTTGTGGCGCGATCAGAAGGTGCTCGCCGAGCACGACTATCATCTGCTGATTCTCGATGAGGCGCAGTACGTGAAGAACGCGACCACCAAAGCCGCCCAGGCGATTCGCGGCTTGCGGGCGCGGCATCGGCTGGGCCTGACGGGCACGCCGCTCGAGAATCATCTCGGCGAGCTGTGGTCGCAATTCGATTTTCTGCTGCCAGGCTTTCTCGGCAGCCAGAAGGACTTCACGCGACGCTGGCGCAATCCGATCGAAAAGAACGGCGACGACGTGCGCCGCGCGTTGCTCGCGCGCCGCATCCGGCCCTTCATGCTGCGCCGTCGCAAGGACGAGGTCGCGAAGGAGCTGCCGCCGAAGACGACGATCGTGTGTCCGGTCGATCTCGAAGGCGCGCAGCGCGACCTGTACGAAACCGTGCGCACCGCGATGCAGCAGAAGGTGCGCGCGGCGGTCAGCGCGCAGGGGCTCGCGCGCAGCCACATCATCGTGCTCGATGCGTTGCTGAAGCTGCGCCAGGTGTGCTGCGATCCACGGCTCGTGCGCACCGCCAGCGGTATCGCGGACGGCGCTGCCACGGGCGGCGGCGAGCGCGCGATGCGCTCGGCCAAGCTCGATCTGCTGCTGTCGATGCTGCCCGAGCTGATCGAGGAGGGACGCCGCGTGCTGCTGTTCTCGCAGTTCACCGGCATGCTCGCGTTGATCGCCGAGGCGCTCGACGAAGCCGCGATCCCGTACGTCATGCTGACGGGCGACACGGCCGATCGCGTGAGCCCGGTCGAGCGGTTCCAGCAGGGCGAGGTGCCGCTGTTCCTGATCAGCCTGAAGGCCGGCGGCGTGGGGCTGAACCTGACCGCCGCCGACACGGTGATCCACTACGACCCGTGGTGGAACCCGGCCGCCGAGAACCAGGCGACCGACCGCGCGCATCGGCTGGGACAGGACAAGCCGGTATTCGTGTACAAGTTGATCGCGGCCGGCAGCATCGAAGAAAAAATCGTCGCGTTGCAGGAGCACAAGGCCGGGCTCGCCGACAGCATTCTCGCGGAAGATGCGGCCGGCGCCGCAAAGTTCTCGGACGACGATCTCGACGCGCTGTTCGCGCCGATGCCGGACATCGAAGGCGCGCGTTGAACGCGCGAGCAAGCGACCGAACGAGGCAACGCAGACGAGCCACGCAGACACGCAAGGGGGAAATCTGACGCTCCGCAGCAACGCCAATGGGGGCCGCACTGTAACAAAGCGTCTGTGTATGTAAATTGCCGTCGACGGAGCCTTCAACTCATACCAATTTCGAAGTCGCGCTGTGTAGGACTTGCGCGTCGCGCGCGCTGGTGCGGCGCGTAATAACTACTTCGCCAACGGTTACAAAGGAAGTTCTTTCATCTTGAGCACGGCTTTTCCGCGGGCTAACGTGACGTTACTCGTGCGGTTAGACCCCGGCGAGCGTGTGTAGTGTTTGTGGCGGCGTTGCTTCGACAGGGGCAGCGCCGCATTTTTTTTGCCGGCGGCCCTAACGCTGCGCATCACCCGCTGACGGGCCGTCTCGCGGCGCGTCATCGCGTCGGCCAACAATGTGAAGCAGTCGAATGCCTCATGCAAAACGAGGGCTTTGAGTCGCTCGCCCGACCAAGCCGACTGCCTCGAATGACAACTCGACCGGGACAAAATCTAACAATGTTTAAACGATTTCTTTTGAGATTATTCTTATACTGAACACGCAATTGTTAAATAAGAGTACCTGAAGGGAATCTTAAAGCCGATAAGCGAGCGTGGTCAAAAAGCCGCTCCAGCAAGGATCTTCCGTCCGCAGTGTCACTTCCTTCCGGCGCCGGCTAGTGGTGGCAGACCAGAAAAACCTGAAAAGCGCGTCAGCCTTTTCTGATTAGGGTTTTTCGCGACGGATTGCCGGTACACGGCAAACGGGAAGAAAGAAGGTTTTCGATTATCATGATCTGCCCTGCATAATCGCTATGGAAATTACATTTATGCGCTGATTTCCGCTTCATGAAAGCAGCGTCATGGCGGGGTACGGCGAGGGACCATTAATCAGAAAGTAACAGCCGGAATTTTTTGGGAAGCCGGATCGGCGGTGCTGCGCCGTCATCCCGGTCGTCAGCCGGTATACCGGCCGTCAGCCATGAAGGCGCTGTTGCGTTGTGGGGTGTTATGAGAATTGCAGTCCTCGATGATGATTCGGCTCAGGCCGACCTTGTATGTCAAACGCTGTCCGCCGCTGGACACGTCTGTCACGCGTATGGCGCAGGGCGCGAACTCGTGCGCCAGTTGCGTCGTCAGACGTTCGATCTGCTCGTGCTCGACTGGAACGTTCCCGACATGTCCGGCGAAGAAGTGCTTCGCTGGGTGCGCGAAAGCCTGTCCGAGCGCCTGCCGGTGCTGTTCATGACGAGCCGCGCCCGCGAAACCGACATCACTTCGATTCTGAATACCGGTGCCGACGACTATCTCGTCAAGCCCGTGTCGGGCGCCGTGCTGCTCGCGCGGGTTGGCTCGCTGCTGCGGCGCGCGTATTACCTGAAGCCGCCGGCAACGAGGGAAGTATTCGGCGACTTCGAGTTCGACCTGAGCGTCAAGCACGTCGTGGTCCGCGGCACCCCGGTCTCCGTCACGCAGAAAGAGTTCGAACTCGCGCTGCTGCTGTTCCAGCATATGAGCCGGCCGTTGTCGCGCGCACACATTCTCGACGTGATCTGGAAGCAGGCCACGGACATCCCGTCGCGCACGATGGACACTCATGTGTCGATGTTGCGCAGCAAGCTCGGTCTGCGCCCCGAGCACGGTTATCGGCTCACGCCGATCTACGGCTATGGCTACCGCCTCGAGCGGATCGAAACCGGCACACCACCGGCCGCCGACGACGAACCCACTGAAGAAGCGGGGGAAGCGTGACGGTCTGCGTGGATGGGGCGGCATCGGGCAGCGCCGCCATGCCCGGCCGCCGCGCCGCCGCGTGGCTTGCCGCGGCCTGTCTGATTGCAACGGGCGCGACCGGCTGGAGCGCGCTCGCGCACGCGCAGCCCGCGCGCGGCAAGACCGGAGCGAAGGCGTCGCCGGTCTACGCTTCGTACACGACGCACGAGGGCGACACGCTGTATGACATCGCCGCCCGCTACATGGCCGATCCGACCGACTGGGCGCTGTTGAGCAGCCTCAATCACGTGCCCGCGCCGCGCCGCATGGCGGCCGGCATCGTGCTGCGTTTGCCGTCCCGAAGGCTGCGCCAGGACCGGGACACGGCTCGCGTGGTCGCGACCAGCGGTCCGGTCGAGCACGCGTTCGACTCGAGCCCCTATCTGCCGCTGAAAACCGGTGAAACGCTGGCCGAAGGCGATCGCTTGCGCACCGGCGCCAACGGGTTCGCGACGCTCGAGCTGCCCGGCGGCTCATACGTGACGGTCGCGCAGAACGGCGAACTCAACATCGAGAGACTGCGGCACGTCACGCTGACCGGCGTCGTCGATCGCGTCTTTGAGCTGCGCGCCGGCGAGGTCGAGAGCCAGGTCACGCATGCGAAGCGACGCGATGATCGCTTCCAGATCCGTTCGCCTTCGGTGGTCGCCGGGGTGCGCGGCACGCGTTTCCGCGTCGATTACGACGGCGACACGCAAACCACCGCGGTGGCGGTGCTCGACGGCGCGGTCGGCGTCGATCCGGCCATGCAGCGTGGCCAGAGCGCCGCGCCGGCGCCAGGCAGGCCGTTGCAGGCGTCCGAGCAGCTGGTCGAGGCAAGCTTCGGCAACGTCACGCACTCGGGCGGCGCGGTCGGCAGTCCGGTCCAGCTGTTGCCCGCACCCGCGCTCGCGCGGCCGGCGCGCGTGCAGGACGGCAAGAGCGTCGCGTTCGACGTCAACCCGGCCGAGCACGCGGTCGGCTATCGGCTGCAGATTTCGCACGACGCCGATCAACTGGACCTGGTGCGAGACCTGCGAGTGAGCGAGCCGCACGCCGACTTCGGCGATCTGCCCGACGGCACGTACTTCGTGCGCGTCGCGTCGACCGATAGCAACGGTCTCGACGGCCTGCCGAACGTGTACGCGTTCGAGCGCCGCCAGCTGGGGCTGGACGCTTCGGCCGCGCAGCGCGCGGGTAGCCGCGACTACGAGTTCCGCTGGTTCGTCAGCCGCAGCAACGTGCCGACCCGTTTCCGCTTCCTGCTCGCGAACACGGCCGAACTGAGCCATCCGGTAATCGATCGCCCCGATCTGCCGGGCGGCGAACTCGTGATCAGCGATCTGCCTCCGGGCGTCTACTACTGGACGATCGTCGCCGAGCAGTTCGACAACGGCCGCTTCTACGAAAAGAGCAGTCCGGTCCGCTCCTTTACGCTTGCGCGCTGACGCTGGTAGATTCTCGGGGCCGGCCTGCTGGCCGGTCCGTCCTCCCGTTCCCGACTACATCGTCCCGTGCCCGCCACTTCTACGCGAATGAGCCTCGATCCGCGCGCCCGTCTCGGACGGCGGGCGGGCCGGCGCTTTCTGATCGAGTGGGTCAGCGTTGGCTGTCTCGGTCTCGTGGTGATCCTGCTGACGTCGTTCGGGCGCGTCGGCGCCGGCATCGATCTGCTGGTGTACGACCAGTTTCTGAAGCTGCACGAGCAGCCGCTGCTGTCCGACATCGTCGTCGTCGAGATCGACAACGCGAGCATCGACGCACTCGGCCGCTGGCCGTGGCCGCGCAGCGTGCACGCGCGGCTGCTCGAGCAGATCGCCGGGGCCAGACCTGCCGCGGTGATCTACGACGTACTGTTCACCGAGCCCAATGTCGACGACGCCCAGCTCGCCCACGCAATTGCGCTGAGCCCGACCTATCTGCCGGTGCTGCTGACGCCGCCCAATGCCAGCGGCAAGCGCACCGTCGATGAACCCGTCGCGCCGCTCGCGCAGGCTGCTGCCGGGCTCGGTCACATCAATTTCGAAGTGGACAGCGATGGCATCGTGCGCAGCGTCGCGCGCTTCCAGGGCGACGAGCGCTCGCGCTGGCCGCAACTGACGGTGCTCGTCGCCGACGCGGTCGAACACGGCAAGCTGCATCTGCGCGGCGGCCTGCCGCCGCGCCCCTCGAACGAGCCCGCGCGGGGCAGCGACGACGGCGGCGAAGAGCGCTTCCTGATTCCGTTCGGCCCGAACGCCGCGAACTACCCAAAGCTCAGTTTCGCCGACGTGCTCGCCGGCAAGGTGCCGGCCGATCAGTTGCGCGGGCGCATCGTCGTGATCGGCGTGACGGCGTCGGGTCTGTACGACCGCTTCGCGACACCGGTATCGGGCGAGCTCGGTCCGCTGCCCGGCGTTTACATCCACGCGAACGTGCTCGATACGCTGCTGAGCGGCCGTGAGATCCAGCCGGTCGCGCTGTGGGTCGTGTTCGCGGCGGCGCTCGGGCCGCTCGCCGCGCTGCTCGCCGGCTTCCTCGTGCTGTCGCCGCGCCGCTCGTTGTTGCTGACCGGCGCGCTGGTGCTGCTCGCCGCGACCGGCAGCGCGCTGCTGCTGTACGGCGGCAGGCTGTGGATCTCGCCGGTGCCGGCGATCCTCGGCGTCGTGATCGTCTATCCGATCTGGAACTGGCGACGCCTCGAAATGACGATGGCGTATCTGCGCGGCGAACTGCAACGTCTCGCCGACGAGCCGCATCTGCTGCCCGAGACGCCGAAGCGCCGCCGCGAATTCGGCGGCGACGTGCTCGCGCAGCACATGGCGCTGATGGCGCAGGCCGCGCAACGGGTGCAGGACATGAAGCGCTTCGTGTGGGACAGCCTCGATAGCGTGCCGGAGCCGATTCTCGTCAGCGACGTGGCCGGCGTCGTGCTGATCGCGAATCATGCGGCGAAAGCGCATTTCGCTCGGCTAGGCGCGCCGATGCCCGAAGGCCGGCCGATGCAGAGCGTGCTCGGCGGCCTCACGCTCGTGAAGACGATCGACACCGGCGCGGCCACGGACAACGAGCGCAATCTGTCCGCGCACGCGCACTGGCCGGCGCTGCTCGATCCGACGCGCGGCGAGTTCGCGGCGCTGATGGCGCAGGGCGTCGAGGTGCGCGACGCGAACGAGCGCGACCATCTGCTGCGCTATGCGACCTGCACCAACGCGCAGGGCGAGACGACCGGCTGGATCGCCGGTCTCGTCGACGTATCGGCGCTCCATGCGGCCGAGCGTCAGCGCGAAGACGCGCTGCGGCTGCTGTCGCACGACATGCGCTCGCCGCAGGCGTCGATCATTGCGCTGGTCGAGATCGAGCGCGCGCGGACCGAGCCTGCGCTCGCGCGCAGCGTGCTGGAGCGCATCGAACGCTACGCGCAACGCGCGCTCACGCTTGCCGACGACTTCGTGCAACTGGCGCGCGCCGAATCGCAGGCCTATGTGCTCGAGCCGCTGAGTCTGACCGAACTCGTCATCGATGCGAGCGACGAGGTCTGGCCGCAGGCGCACGCGAAGCGCATCGCGCTGCATACGGAATCCGGCGACGACGCCGACGACGATCCCTGGATCTGCGCCGACCGCTCGCTGATGACACGCGCGCTCGTCAATATCCTGAACAACGCGGTCAAGTACAGTCCGCCCGACACGCGCATCGTGTGCAGCTTCACTGGCCAGCCGGCGGCAAAGCGCGCGGGCAGCGAGGCGCCGCGCGTGTCGTGCACGATCCGCGACCAGGGCTATGGCATTCCTGAGGAGCAGCAAGCGGGATTGTTCGAGCGCTTTCGCCGTTTTCACGAGGCGGAGCGGCCGGAAGTGGGCGGCGCGGGACTCGGCATGGCGTTCGTCAAAACCGTCGTCACGCGCCACGGCGGCAGCGTCGAAGTCGTCAGCGCGCCCGGCGAGGGGACGGCCTTCACGATCTGGCTGCCCGCGCTCGACGACGCGCCCCTCGACGAATCGATCGCACCGCGCGTCTGATGCGCCTTTGATGTATTCGATGTACTAGAGAGAAAACAAAAAATGGCAAAGATCGCTCACCTCTGTGCCGCGCTCGCCGCGGCGAGCCTCACCGCTTGCGCGGGCCTAAGCGCCGACGTGCACACCGTATCGGCTAACGGCGCCGACCGCGCCGTTGCGCTGCAAGGCGAGCAGACCTATTCGCTCGCGCGCACGCAGCCGCAGGACGACAGCGTCGACCATCCGCAAGTCGAAAAGCTGTTGCGCGACGAGTTGGCGAAACACGGGTTCGTCGATACGGCGGGCAAGCCCGCGCATTATCGGCTGTCGATGGCGTATAGCACGCGGCCGGCGTCGATCGGCATCGGCGGTGAGGATTGCGCGCCCGCCGATTGCGGCGCGGGCAGCGACGGTCCAGGCGCGCTGCTGTTTGGGCGCAAGTATCAGCACGCGCTGACGCTGCGCTTTTTCGACTACGCGAGCGGCGCCGAGCGCTACAAGGTCGGCGCGGTGTTCATGGATCGCGATGCGGACCCGCTGCATGCACTGCCGTTGCTCGTGAAAACCGCGCTCGCGAAGCTGCCGTTCGATGCGCCGGCCGACTGGCGTGTGAAGCTCAGCATCGACAAGACGAGCGGTGTGCCGAACGTCGACTCGATGGAGCCGCTGCAGCGTTAAAACACAGCCTCGGATCGCCGGGGCCGCGAGTATCAGTTATTCCTGCGCCGGCTCGTCTCGCGGCCAGCGGTTTTCGAACACGCAATCGGCGAGCGGCAGACGGCTCGCCCAGCGCTCCGTTTCGAGCATTGGCTCGCTATAGAACGCAGCGACGTGGCCGAGGCACAGAATCGCGACCGGCCGAGCGCCTTCCGGCATCCCCAGTAGCTGGTGCACCGCGTCGACATCGAATAGCGACACCCAACCAAGCCCGAGTCCTTCCGCGCGCGCGGCGAGCCACATGTTCTGGATCGCGCACGCGACCGACGCGAGATCCATCTCCGGCAGCGTGCGACGGCCGAAGACGTGTCGCTCGCGCCCGTCCATCAACGCGATCACCAGCAGCTCCGCGCATTCGCGCATGCCTTCCACCTTCAGCTTCATGAACTCGTCGCGGCGCTTGCCGAGCGCATCGGCGGTGGCGAGCCGTTCGCGCTCGACGATGTCGCGCAAGCCCGTGCGCAGCGCCGCGTCGGTGATGCGCACGATCCGCCACGGCTGCATGTAGCCGACGCTCGGCGCGTGATGCGCCGCGTCGAGCAGACGCCGCAGCACCGCCGGATCGACCGGATCGGGCACGAAGTGGCGCATGTCGCGGCGTTCGTAAATCGCGCGATAGACCGCATCGCGCTCGGAGTCGTCAAAAGGTTTCGCCATGAAAGAGGGCGGCCGTGAAAGCCGGGTTGGAGGGCCAGTAAGCGTGCATATAGGTTGCCACAATCGGGCCCACCCGGAACACCGCTTCGCCGCGCGCGTCGCTGTGCGCGCGCGTGGCGAAGCGCTGCGGCGCGAGCGGCGTCGCGAGCTTCGAGTAGTGGAACGTGTGGCCGGTCAGCGTGCCGTGGACGCCATCGATCTGCTGCATGCCGAGCGACGTGAAGCGCGTTTGCATCGTCGCGTGACCGGGTAGCAGGCCCAGCATCGGCGTGTTAGTGCCTTGCGCGTCGGTCAGCGTGTCGAGCAGATAGAGCATGCCGCCGCACTCGGCGACCAGCGGTTTGTCCGCCTCGACGTGCGCGCGGATCGATGCGGCGCTGTTCACGTTGCCCGCGAGCGTCGCCATATGCAACTCGGGATAGCCGCCCGGCAGATAGAGCGCGTGCGTGCCGGCGGGCAACGCTTCGTCGGCAAGCGGCGAGAAATAGCTGAGCCGCGCGCCGAGCGCTTCGAGCAGCGCGACGTTGGCCGGATAGATGAACGAGAACGCGGCGTCGCGCGCGATCGCGATGTGCTTGCCTTCGAGCAGACGCTGCAGCACTTCGGGCGAGGGCACGCCGAAATCGACCGGCGGCGGCAGTTCGGCGAGCGTGGTCGACGCGAGCGTATCCGCCGCGCGTTCGAGGCGCGCTTCGAGATCGTCGATTTCATCGGCCTGGTGTAGGCCGAGGTGGCGGTCGGGCAGCGTGATCTCGTCGCTCGCGGCGAGGTGGCCGCACCAGCGCAGCCCGGGCGGCAGCGCTTCCTGCAGCATCTGCGCATGCCGGGCGGAGCCGACGCGATTCGCGAGCACGCCGTGGAACGGCAGTTGCGGCCTGAAGCGCGCAAGGCCGAATGCGAGCGCGCCGAAGGTCTGCGCCATCGCCTGCGCGGAAATCACCGCGAGCACCGGCACGCCGAACGTGGTCGCCAGATCGGCGCTGCTCGGCGTGCCGTCGAACAGGCCCATCACGCCTTCGATCAGGATCAGATCGGCTTCTTGCGCCGCCCGCGCGAGCAGGTTGCGGCATGCGCTTTCGCCGACCATCCACAGATCGAGCGACAGCACCGGCGCGCCGCTCGCGCGCGCGAGGATCATCGGATCGAGAAAATCCGGTCCGGTCTTGAACACGCGCACGCGACGTCCGAGCCGCCGGTGATAGCGCGCGAGACCGGCGGTGATCGTGGTTTTGCCTTGTCCCGACGCGGGCGCGCTAATGAACAGCGTGGGGCACGCCGCGGAGCAAGTCCCCTGGGGGGACGCCCCGAAGGAAGTCCCCTGGGGGGACGCCGCGGACGAAGCCCCGTTGGGGGACGCCGACATCGCTCAGAACTCCACGCCGCGCTGCGCCTTCACACCTTGCTCGCGATACGGATGCTTGATCGCGCGCATTTCGGTGACGAGGTCGGCGGCTTCGATCAGCGCGTCCGGCGCATGGCGTCCGGTCACGACGACGTGCAACATCGGCGCACGCGCGTTGATCACCGCGAGCACTTCGTCGAGCGGCAGGTATTCGTACTTCAGCACGGTGTTCAGCTCATCGAGGATCACCATCTGATAGTCGCCGCTTTCGATCATCCGCCGCGCTTCGTTCCAGCCCTTGCGCGCGGTCGCCATGTCGGCCTCGCGGTTCTGCGTGTTCCACGTGTAGCCGTCGCCCATCGTGACGAAATCGCATTGCGCGATCGCGCCGAGGAAATCGCGCTCCGACGTATGCAGCGCGCCTTTGATGAACTGCACGACGCCGAGCCGCATGCCGTGGCCGAGCACCCGCACGGCCATGCCGAACGCGGCCGTGCTCTTGCCCTTGCCGGTGCCGGTGTTGACGATCAGCAGGCCTTTTTCGACGGTCGCGCCAGCCTGCTTCTTTTCGTGGCCTTCGCGGCGGCGTTCGGTCATGCGTTGATGTGATTCCGGATCGGTTTTCATCGAGGGTCCTGGTTTTGAGGGGCGGGATGGGATGGGGGCGTGTCGCTAAGGGCAGCGTCGTTCGCCGCTGCGATCGCCACCGTGATGCCGGCGTGCGCGGTCTTGCGTACGATCAGACGCACGTTTTGCGCGGTTGTGGAGGAGTCCGGCGCCGTTGCCGCCAGCAGCGCGCACGGCTCGCACACACCATCGACGCCGAGATGCGCGTGTGCCGCCGCCGACGGCGACGCGACCGTTACCGCGGCGATCTGCTCGCGGCTGAACAGTTGCAGCGGCAGCTGATGGCGCGAGCAGAATTCGAGCAGGCCGGCTTCGTTGGCTTTGGTGTCGATCGTCGCGATCGCGCGGATCTGCTCGAAGGCATTCGATCGGAGCGCTGCGCGGACGGCGGCTTCGATATCAGCGGCTTCGCTGCGCAAGCGGCAACCGATGCCGACGCTCAGCGTTTTGATCGCGCGTCCGAATCCGTGTCGTGTCGCGCTCGCTGCCAGTTCGTGAGCAACGCCGGCCTCGCGTTTGGCCGCATCACGCGCCAGTGCGAGCGACGCCACACCGCCGATCACGACGATCGCCGGCGAGCCGAGCCCCGCGCGCGCCACCGCCTCGGCGAACTCGCGAAGCGGCGCGAGCACATGACGCTGCTCAGGCCGCGTCGCCGACTCGATCGCCGCGCACGGCGTGTCGGCGGACATGCCGGCAGCGAGCAATGCGCGGGCGATCTCGCCGAGCCGGCGCATGCCCATGTAGATCACCAGCGTCATGCGCGTCGCGGCGAGCGCGGCCCAGTCCGGTTCGCCACTGCCGGCGCCGTGGCCGGTGACGAACACGACGCCCTGCGCGTGATCACGATGCGTGACCGCGATACCGAGCGCCGCGGGCGCCGCGATGCCGGCCGTGATGCCGTTGATCACGTCGACTTCGATACCCGCGGCCCGTAGCGCCTGCAACTCTTCGCCGCCGCGGCCGAACACGAACGGATCGCCGCCCTTGAGCCGCGCGACGCTGCGCCCCGCGCGCAGATGCCCGAGCATTTGCGCGACGATGTCGGCTTGCGGCGTCGACGGATGGCCGCCGCGTTTGCCGACGTACACGACTTGCGCGTCGGTGCGCGCGAACTGCAGCACGTCGGGATTCACCAGATCGTCGACGAGCACGACATCGGCCTGCGCGAGCGCGCGGGTGGCCTTCAGCGTGATCAGTTCGACGTCGCCGGGACCGGCGCCGATCAGCCAGGCGCGCGTCATCGCGGCGTGCATGGCGCGCGCCATGCGGTGATGGAAGAAGAGAAGCGGCGTGCGACAGCACACGCGGCGGTGAATATAGAGGTCATGCGCAACTGCGAATCCGGGCACGCGCGATGCCGCGCTGCTACGCCTTCACATCCGTTCCCCGCGGATTCCGGCGGCCGGCGGCGCCACGTGATGCACGGATGCAATGCGGCACCGCCTCCGCGTCTGGCCGGTATCCGGGCTGGCGGCCTCATGCGCTTCGCCTTCCCGTCCCGGTTTGTGGATTCGCGGGACAGTGGCATCAAAAACGCATGCGCGGCACGTCGGAATCGAAGGCGAATCGAATCGCGCGCCGCAGGTCGCTTACCGTTGCGGGGACAGCACAGGTTGAACGCGCGAGGCGCTGCCTGTTTCCCGTTTAACTGCACACGCGAGCGCATGTGCGGGCACCAAACGCGCGCATACGATAGCACATGGCGCCTTGCCGGATAAGCCTCGGCGGCGCTTTCCGGCTCGGTGCGTTGCTTGACTGCGCAAGTCCCCGGGCCTACACTCGCACGCACTTTGGGTGCTCGCGTGCGCGCTCGTGCGCATGCAGTTAAACGGGAAACAGGGAGCCATCTGCTCTGGAGCGGCTAACCTGTGCTGTCCCCGCAACGGTAAGCGAAAAGCGGTTCCGGCTTGATAGCCGGGCACCGCAGTGCCGGCTTCGATGTCCTCGCGTAAGGTCGCGTGGACATTTCACCACTGGACGAGAAACCACTCGGCCGGGAAGGGGAAGCGGCGCTTTCGCCAGCCCGGATACCGGCCCAAAGAAGCAGAACGACCGCCGCGGGGATGCGGCGGCGCGTTCATGACCTCAGTTCCGCTTTCTGTATTTCCGTTGTCGCGGCCATGCCGTCGTTCGTCCCCGTGTCTGGTGATCGCTGGTAGTGCTGCGCGTGCTTCATTCGCTCCATTCGCCAGCCGATGCGGACCCTCGCGCGGACTTTCCGGCATACCGATCAACGCCAAGGGATGGACCTCACGATGCAAACTCAATTGCGCAAGATCCCCGTCACGATCGTCACGGGCTTTCTCGGCAGCGGCAAAACCACGCTGCTGCGGCACATTCTTCAGCATGCGGGCGGCAAGCGCATCGCGGTGATCGTCAACGAGTTCGGCGAGCTCGGCATCGACGGCGAAATCCTCAAGGGCTGCGGCATCGGTTGCGATGAAAACGGCGTCGAGACCGAAGGGCAATTGTATGAACTCGCGAACGGTTGTTTGTGCTGCACCGTGCAGGAAGAATTTTTCCCGGTGATGGAAAAGCTCGCGGAGCGCCGCGATGAACTCGATCACGTGCTGATCGAAACGTCGGGCCTGGCGTTGCCGAAGCCGCTCGTGCAGGCGTTCAACTGGCCGCAGATCCGCAATGGCTTCACGGTCGACGCGGTGGTGACGGTGGTGGACGGCCCGGCCGCCGCGAGCGGCCAGTTCGCCGATAACCCGCTCGCCGTCGATGCGCAGCGCAAGGCCGATCCGAATCTCGATCACGAGTCGCCGCTGCACGAGCTGTTCGAAGACCAGTTGTCGGCGGCCGATCTGGTGATTCTGAACAAGACCGATCTGATCGACGAGTCGCGGCAGCACGAGGTCGAAGCCGCGATCCGCGCGGAGATTCCGCCGCAGGTGAAGATCGTGCGAGCGCAGCAGGGGCGGCTCGACCTGCATACGCTGCTGGGCCTCGAAGCGGCGTCGGAAGAGACGATCCACCTGCGTCATGACCACCACGGTTCCGCGGACGACCCCGATCACCACCACGATGAATTCGATTCGGTCGTCGTGCAGGCATCCGTACCGTCGCGCGACGCGGCGCTCGCCGCCTTGCTGGCGCTCGTCGAAACCCACACGATTTACCGTGTCAAAGGCTTCGCGGCACTGCAGGGCGCGGCGATGCGTCTCGTGATCCAGGGCGTGGGCCGGCGCTTCGACAGCTACTTCGACCGGCGCTGGCAAGCGGGTGAAAATGGCGACGGCGCGTTGAGCCGCTTCGTGCTGATCGGCGCAGACCTCGACCAACACGCGCTGCAACAGGCGTTCGACGCGGCGCTCGGCGCGACGTCGAACGCGACGGCATAAACGGGCGCACCAGCATGCATCTGCTGCGCACGACGCCGGGCGGCTTCGTCGACGATACGCAGGGCGTGATCCGCATCGATCAGCAGCCCGCCGAGATCGTCGTGCTCAGTTCCGCCGACACCACGCTGTCGCTGCTCGCGAGCGTGGTGCCGCGTCTCGGCGACGGCTTCCCGAGCGTGCGGCTCGCGAACGTCACGTATCTGCGTCAGCCTGCCTCGGTCGATTTCTATCTGGACGACGTGTTGCAGCATGCGCGCGTGGTCGTCGTCGATCATCTCGGCGGCGAAACGTATTGGCCGTACGGCATCGAGCAGGTGGTCGCGCTCGCGCAGCGCAAACAGCAAACACTCGCGATGTTTTCCGGCGATCTGCAGGAAGACCCGAACCTGCTCGCGCGCAGCACCGCGAGCGCCGAGTTGTGTCAGCAGCTGTGGCGCTATCTGCGCGAGGGCGGTCCGCAGAACGCCGAGGCGTTTTTGCGCTGCATCGCGTATCGCGCGCTCGACTGGGGGCGCGAACCCGATCCGCCCCGCGCGTTGCCGGCCGCGTCGTTGTATCACCCGGAGCGCGATACCCCCATCGTCGCCGACTGGCAGGCGCGTTGGCGGCAAGACGCGCCGGTCGTCGCGATTCTGTTCTACAAGGCGCATCTGCAGGCCGCCAATACCGCGGTGTTCGATGCGCTGATCGACGCGCTCGAAGCGCAAGGGCTCAATCCGCTGCCGCTCGCGATCACGTCGCTGAAGGATGCGGTGAGCCGCGATGTCGTGCAGTCGCTGTGCGCGCAACATGGTGTCGCGCTCGTGCTGAACACGACCGCGTTCGCCGCTTCCGCGATCGACGACCCGGAGCCGCTCGCGCTCGCCGGCGACGCGCCGGTGTTCCAGGTAATCCTGAGCGGCGGTAATCGCGAAGACTGGCTGAAGGACAACCACGGCCTCAATTCGCGCGACATCGCGATGCATATCGCGCTGCCCGAAGTGGACGGGCGCATCATCACGCGCGCGATCAGCTTCAAGGGGCTCGCGTATCGCTGTGCGCATACGCAGGTCGACGTGGTCCGCTATCAGCCCGACCTCGAACGGGTGCGCTTTCTCGCCGAACTGAGCCGGCGCTGGTGCCGTTTGCGTTCGCTCGATAACGCCGACAAGAAAGTCGCGTTGATTCTCGCCAACTATCCGATGAGCGAAGGGCGCATCGGCAATGGCGTCGGGCTCGATACGCCGGCGTCGGTGGTCGGCATTCTGTCGATGCTGCGCGATGAAGATTATCGTGTCGGCGAATTACCCGAAAACGGCGACGCGTTGTTGAACAGGCTGACCGAAGGCGTGACCAACGATCCGGTCGTACGCGATCTGCGTCCGGCCCTGCAAAGCCTCGCACTCGACGACTATCTCGCGCATTTCAACGCGTTGCCGGCGAGCGCGCGCGACGCGTTGAACGCTCGCTGGGGCAAGCCCGAGCAGGACCCCACGCTGCGGCGCGGCCGCTTCATGATCGCCGGCTGGCGCTGCGGCCAGGTGTTCGTCGGCATTCAGCCTGCGCGTTCTCGCGAGCACGGCGACTACGCGAGCTATCACGATGCGGAGCTCGTACCGCCGCACGCATACCTCGCGTTCTATTTCTGGCTGCGCCATCAGTTCGGCATCGACGCGGTCGTGCACGTCGGCAAGCACGGCAACCTGGAATGGCTGCCGGGCAAAAGCGTCGCCTTGAGCGACGCGTGCTGGCCCGATCTGATTCTCGGACCGATGCCGCATCTATATCCGTTCATCGTCAACGATCCGGGCGAGGGCAGCCAGGCGAAACGGCGCGCGCAGGCGGTGATCATCGATCATCTGATGCCACCGCTTACACGCGCCGAAAACTATGGGCCGCTGCAGGACCTCGAACGCCAGGTCGACGAATACTACGAAGCATTGATGGTCGATTCGCGTCGCGCGAAGCTCTTGCGTCGCACGATTCTGACGACGATCGTCGAGCATCGGCTGCACGAAGAGCTGAGTCTCGCGGCGCCGAACCGACAGGACGATGAAGACGCGCTGCTCACACGCGTCGATGCGTGGCTGTGCGAGCTGAAGGAAGCGCAGATTCGCGATGGCCTGCATACGTTCGGGCAGTCGCCGCGCGGCGTGCAGCGGCGCGACACGCTGCTCGCGCTCGGGCGCTTTCCGGTCGGCGATGGGCAGGGCGGCAAGGCGGGGCTCGTCGACGCGCTGGCGCGCGATCTGCGCATCGATCATCGGTTCGACCCGTTGACGGTGGATTGGGCCGCCGCATGGGACGGCCCGCGACCCGAGGTATTGCAGCGGGTCAGCGATGCGCCGTGGCGACATTACGGCGATACGCGCGAGCGGTTGGAATTGCTCGCGGGCGTGCTGTTGCGCGGCGTCTGCGGTGTCGATTGCGATGACGCGGATCGTTCGCAGGCCGTCCCCGTAGCCGACGAAAGTCTGCCGCAAGCGGCACAGGTGATCGCACGCCTGCGCGACGACGTGCTGCCGCGTCTCGATGCCTGCGGCCCGCAGGAAATGACGCAGCTGAAACGCGGCCTCGAAGGACGTTTCGTGCCGCCAGGTCCGAGCGGTTCGCCGTCGCGCGGTCGGCCCGACGTGCTGCCCACCGGCCGCAACTTCTATTCGGTCGACACGCGCGCGGTGCCGACGCAAGCCGCGTGGGCGCTCGGCCTGAAATCGGCGCAGCAACTGATCGAGCGGCATCTGCAGGAGCACGGCGATTATCCCCGCGCGATCGGCCTGTCGGTCTGGGGCACCGCGACGATGCGCACCGGCGGCGACGATATCGCGCAGGCGCTCGCGCTGCTCGGCGTGCGGCCGAAATGGGCGCCGGGCAGCCACCGTGTGACGGACTTCGAGATCATGCCGAGCGACGCGTTCGATCGGCCGCGTATCGACGTCACGTTGCGCGTATCCGGATTCTTTCGCGATGCGTTCGCGAACGTGATGCATCTGTTCGATGCGGCCGTGCAAGCGGTTGCCGAACTCGACGAGCCCGCGGAGCTGAATCCGATTCGCGCGCGCGTGCAGCGCGAACGCGATGCGTTGATCGCGCGCGGCATGGACCCGGTCGAAGCGCGCAAGCGCGCCGGCTGGCGCGTGTTCAGCGCGCGGCCGGGCACGTACGGCGCGGGTCTGCAGCAGATGATCGACTCGCGCCAATGGCAGACCGACGCCGATCTCGCGAACGCCTATCAGGCGTGGGGCGGATATGCGTACGCGCAGAAGAGCGCGGGCGAGGAAGCGCATCAAGCGTTTGGCACGCGCCTCGCAGCGATGGACCTCGTGCTGCAGAACCAGGACAACCGCGAGCACGACGTGCTCGATTCGAATGACTACTACCAGTTTCAGGGCGGCATGGTCGCGGCGGTGCGGCATCTGGCAGGTCAGCAGCCGCGCGTCTATCACGCGGATCACAGCAATCCGGCCGCGCCGCGCGTGCGGACGTTGCAGGAGGAGATCGCGCGCGTGATCCGCTCGCGCGTGGTCAATCCGAAATGGCTCGACGGCGTGAAGCGCCACGGCTACAAGGGCGCGGCCGAGATCGCCGCGACCGTCGATTATCTGTATGGCTACGACGCGACCGCGCGCGTGATCGCGGATCATCAATACGCGCTCGTCGCCGATGCTTATCTGAATGACGCCGATACGCGCGCGTTCATGCAACGGCACAATCCGCATGCGCTGCATTCGATCTGCGAGCGTTTGCTCGAGGCGATGCAGCGGGGGCTCTGGCAGCAGCCGGGTGGCTATCGCGCGCAGGTGGAAACGCATCTGCTTGCGAGCGAACAGCAGATCGAAGGAAGACAAACATGAATGGAGCGATGCGAGGAGCGGACGACCCAGGTTGCTCCGCCTGTGTATCGGGTACGGCGGCGCGGCCCGTTTTTCCGTTTGCGGCGCTGATCGGCCAGGCCTCGTTGCAGCAGGCGCTGGTGCTCGCGGCGATCGACCCGGGCTTGGGCGGCGTATTGATCAGCGGACCGCGCGGCACTGCGAAGTCGACTGCCGCGCGCGCGCTTGCCGAACTGCTGCCGGAGGGAGAGCTCGTGAATCTGCCGCTTGGCGCGAGCGAGGATCGTCTGATCGGCACGCTCGATATCGAAAGCGTGTTGCGCGACGGCTCCGTGCGCTTCTCGCCGGGGCTGCTCGCGAAGGCGCATCGCGGCGTGCTGTACGTCGACGAAGTCAATCTGCTGCCCGATGCGCTCGTCGATGCGTTGCTCGATGCGGCGGCGAGCGGCGTGAATACCGTCGAACGCGATGGCGTGTCGCATAGTCATGACGCGAGCTTCGTGCTGATCGGCACGATGAATCCCGAAGAGGGCGAGTTGCGGCCGCAATTGATCGACCGCTTCGGTCTGATGGTGGAGTTGCAGAACGCGTTCGAGCCGCAGGTGCGGCAGGCGATCGTCAAAGCGCGGTTCGCGTTCGATCTCGATCCCGCTGGGTTTCGTACCGTTCACGCGGAGCAGCAGGCTTCATACGTGCAGCGAATTCGCTCGGCGCGCGCGGCGCTGCCGCTGCTGTCGTTCGATGACGCCGTCCATGCGCGCGTGAGCGCGCTATGCATCGACGCGGCCGTCGACGGTTTGCGCGCCGACCTCGTGATGCTGCGCGCGGCGCGCGCGCTGGCCGCATTCGAACGGGCAGGTGCGGTGACGGTGCGGCATGTGGAGCGCGTTGCCGATCCGGTGCTGCTTCATCGGCGGCGTCAGCATGATTCGCAACATGCGAATCAGCGCCGGCCAGAAAGCGAGGCGCCGACTCGGGACGTCGCTGCGGGTGCGTCTGGCGATACGGCTGGATCCACGACACCTTCCGCCGACTCCGAGTGGGGCTACCTGCCGCCCGAGCCGGCCGCGGCTTTGCCTGTCAAAGGCGTCATTGCGCTCGACGCAAAAAAACGCTGAGCCATCGGAAAGGCGCCGCCGCTGACTCGCGCAGCGGTTTTCGATGGCGACAAGGCGTGGGGGCGGATTCGCGCGACACGTCGCGCGGCGAACCGGGCAGGCGCATTGCATGGCCACCGACGCTCGCCGCGATGCGCGAGCACACGCTGCGTCGTGAGCATCTGCGCTTCGTAGGGGAAGTGCCGCGTGGCGGTGTGCTGCATTGCTTCGTGCTCGATTGCTCCGGGTCGATGCTGGCGGGCCAACGCCTCGCGTTGGCGAAGGGTCTACTGACTGCCTTGTTCGACCGTGCGAGTGCGATGCGCGCCGAGGCTGCGCTGATCTGCTTCGGCGGTGCGGGAGCGGATGTGCGCTTCGGCCCCGCCGTGCCGCGCTGGTGGAACGAGCGATGGCTCGCGCCCGTGGGCGGAGGCGGCGGTTCGCCGCTCGCGTCGGGCGTGCGCAGCGCCGCGCAACTGCTCGAACGCTGCGCGCGGCGACGGCCGGCCCAGCAGCGCTGGTTATGGATTCTGACCGACGGCCGCACGAGCGACGAACCCGCGCGGCCGGCCGACGTCGATGAAGTCGTGTTCGTCGATTTCGAGCATGGTGCGATACGGCTCGGTCGTTGCGAGGTGCTCGCCCATGCCTGGGGGGCGCGGCGGTTGACGCCGGAAGAGTTGCTCGGCTGATCGATGTGTGCGCAGCGAGGTGGACGCTGTTGTGTCCGCACGCGCGTTGCTTTTCTGGCCGTACCGCTTATTTCAGTCCGTTGGACCAGTGCTGCACATCCTCCTGACGATCGAACACGAACACCTTCATCGCCATCTGTTGAACGGAATCGAGTTGATCCAGTTCTAGCCCATGCAGGGACGGCTCGCCAGGCGTTTTGCCCTTCTGAACGTTGCGGATCACCGCCGTCGTCTCGATCTGTGAATCGTATTCGGCCGACTTCAGCCGGAACGCGATGCGCAGCCGCTCGCCGACTTCGCCCAGTGTCCATGACGCACTCAACGACATGCCGAGCGCGCTGATGCCCTTGGCGAGTCCAAGGCCTTCGTAAGTGTCACCGCTCCCGCCGATGCCAAACCGCACGGGCAGGTGCGCATGGACGCGGATCGATTTGCGCTCACGGAGCCGGCGGACCATACCGGGCCTCGACAACACGGCATAGTCGAACGGCACGCGGCAGACCGCTTCGACCGTGCAGACGAAACGGAACACGGCCTGACTCGCGATCGCGACGACCTCGACGTTCTCGCCGGGCGTGAGCGGCAGCGGTTGGCCCTGCAGCACCGGCGGCGTGACGAACAGCGCATGATTCGGCGCGAAACCGATGATGCCGCAAGGTTGCATCGGCGCGCCGCTGCCGAGTTGCGAACGCATGCCGATCAATGCGCCGATCTCGAGGTGCATGTCCTTCAGCGTCAACTCACCGGCGTGGTCAGGCTGGGCGGTTGGCGCCGGCGGTTGTTGTGCGCCGAGGTCGAACAGGTCGCCGCGTTGCGGGCGGAAGTGTTGAAACAGAAAGGCGCGCTCGTCGGTGGTCGCGAGCGTCGTCGCGCTTGCGAAGAGCAGCGTGCCGTCGGCATCGACGATCGGCCATGGGAGCGGCGTGCCTACCGGCACCGTATCAGGCTCGAGCATCGGGGATGCCGCGGCGGGCTGGGTGTCCTCGACGTGTGCGTCGACGAGATTGTCCATAGTCGGCAGCTCATTTAAGTGGCGGGATGATCTGATTGACGGCGGGGAAGGGTAGAACTTTAGTTTGGGGAGCGGTGGTGAGTTCGAGCCGTGCTCGGACTACTTTGTTTTGTCGGTATCAGGACTTCGGCGGGGTTGAATCGGATGACTAACTATTTCCGCTGATTTTTGGTCTGGCCAGAGTTGACTCTTTTTTAGGGCTGGCGGCAATGCGATGGAGATGGCAGTCTTTGCTCCCAAAATAAATTCGCAGAAGGGTATTGACGTGTTGTCGACCGCTCTCCATAATCTCGTTTCTCTGCTGCAGACGCAGCGACGCAAACGAAGCAGTGCCGGGTAGTGGTGGTTCAGGCGCGGCGGGTTTGGCGGACCGATCTTTAAAAACTAACAGTCGATAAGTGTGGGCGCTTGATGCGGAATGCGGCGGCGGATTCTCCGGAATCTGCTGTCAGGCAGAAGTATCAGAAGCCTCACACAGTATTAGAGGAAGGTTTGTCTGTCGAAAGACGGATCAATCATCGTCAGTACGTTGAGTGAGCGACCGGGTTCGAGAGAGCCCGAAAACAGTAACAGGTTTGAACTGAAGAGTTTGATCCTGGCTCAGATTGAACGCTGGCGGCATGCCTTACACATGCAAGTCGAACGGC
>NZ_JACHDM010000014.1:64831-193880 GCF_014201065.1 Paraburkholderia sp. Cpub6 | reverse complement strand
CTGGGCGCCTTTACCGTGCCCGCATTGATGACTGCCTGACGCGCGATCAGGAACACATCGCCGCCGCTGGAGCTGATCCTGCCGAGGTTGATCACCCTCGCGTCCGACTTGCCCGACAGCGTCAGTGCATCACCGCCGTTGATGAAGGCGTCGTTGCAGATATCCAGGGTGGACGCGACGAAACGTCCGCCCGTGCTGACAACGCCCGACGACCCCACGAGGATGCCTTGCGGATTGATCAAATACACGCTGCCCGTCGCATTCAGGCTGCCGAGAATCGCCGAAGGCGCGCCGGCCGTCACGCGATTGAGCGTTGCGCCAGAACCGTTGTCGAAAGTGACAGTGTTGCCCTTGCCGATCGAAAAGCTGTTCCAGTCGATCACGCCGCGAGTTGAGCCCGGCTGCGTGACGACGAGCGCGGCGCCCTGGCCTGCTATGGTTCCCGCGCCGGCAATGTAGTGACCGCCTTGCGGAAGGACGCCGCCAGCGAACGCCGTGTGCGCAAAAGACAATCCAGCGAGCGAGATGCCGATGAGGAGCCGGATGCGTCTGGGCGACTGCTGGCTCGTCACCGGACGAGGTAGGGACGAAAGTGCCATACATCCCCTTCCGCGTAGAGCGGAATGGACGCCAACATCCCCACAATCCGACCGGAGTCGCGTGCGACCGTGGCGTATCCATCATCAGGATTGTAGTTATCGTGACCGCTCTATGCCAGTAAATGTCATGATGTCCCGGCTTGTCTGGCTTTGCTGCACGGTATCGAGCATTGCAAAATTGGCAGCATGCGGCCGGGTATACGCGCAGGATGCGCACGACGAGCATTCGCAACGGTTGCGATGGTGCGACAGGCGAGTTCGAATTCCGATGTCGTGTCGAAAACACACAGGCCCATGTCGACCAGTATTGGCGACGGCATCTCAAAACTGTCTCAGCGGCGCTTTAAGCGGGGCCAGGAGTTACGGCATTCATCGTAGGAAGATTCTTGGAGGCGGGAGACAAGCGCGAGGAAGGGGCGGGAAAGCGCTACAGGTCGGTTTCGTCGTCGAAGAGTTTGTGGCGGATCGCATAGCGAACGAGCCCGTTCTCGTTCGGCATCTGCATTTTGTCGAGGATGCGCGTCTTGTGCGTGCTGATCGTCTTCACGCTGACGGATAGTTCGTTGGCGATCTCGGTGATACTCTGGCCCGCGACGATGCGCCGGAATACCTCGAATTCGCGATCGGACAGCCGCTGGTGCGGCAACGCATCGACAGGCTCGTTCAGAGCCTGTGCGAAACGCTCGGCCATCGCGAGGCTGACATAGACGCCGCCGGAGGCGACCTTCGTCACCGCGCCGACCAACTCCGCGCTCGCGCTTTCCTTGGTCAGGTAGCCGGACGCCCCCGCCTTGAATGCGCGCACCGCGTATTGCTGCTCGGCGTGCATGGTTAGCACGAGAATTCGCAGGTCGGGTTTTTCGTCCTTGATCTGTTTGATCAGATCGATGCCATTGCGTCCCGGCATCGACAGATCGAGCACGAGCACGTGCGCGTGCGCCGCGCGGATCAGCGCGATCGTCGTCGCGCTGTCGTACGCTTCGCCGGCCACCTCGAAGCCGCTCGCTTGCTGCAGGATATGACGCAACCCGTCGCGCACGAGCGTGTGGTCGTCAGCCAGCAACACCTGGATCATGGGTCGATATCTTCCTGTTGCATCGATTGCAAGGGAAATGTCATCGAAATCGCGAAGCCCGCGCTTTGTGCTGTATCGCTCCGAATCGAGCCGCCAGGCATGTGCGCGCGCTCGCGCACGCCGATCAGGCCAAACGGCGTGTGGGGACCGGTGCCTTCTACTGCCTCGCGGCTGACTCCGTATCCATTATCGACTATCCGCGGCAGACAGTGCGTGTCGCTTGTGTGCAGCGTGAGTTCGACCCTGCTCGCTTCCGCGCGGCGGGCGACGTTATTCAGCGTCGAATACAACGCTGATGGCGACCGCGCGTGTGAAGTCGGTGCGGCCGTGTTCTCATTTTGCGCGCTTTCGACGTTTTGGCGGGTTCAACGCTCGGCGGCCGCTCAATGTCCCATCAGGACGGGCACCGTCATCGATTCGAGCATTGTCCGGGTCACGCCGCCCAACACGCGCTCGCACGCGCGCGAATGCGCGTATACGCCCAGCACGAGCAGATCGGCGTGCAGATCCGATACCCGGTTCAGCAGCGTCGCGCCCGTGCCGGCGCGTTCGGCTGCGGCGAAAAACGCATCCCGAGCCCTTTGCAGCCGCACCTCTGCCTGCGTGGCGAGCTGGGCAACGAACTCGTCGTCGGTGCCGAACAGCGGTCTCGCGAGATCCTGGCTCATCACGTACAGGCCGATCAGGTGCGCATCGCAACGTTGCGCCAGATCGAGCGCGATCGCGACGCGGGTGTCGCAGCGTCGGCTATCGTCGATGTGAACGAGCAGAGTCCTGTAACTCATGTCAGCTCCTTTTCGGCAAGGGCCGGGGCAGTCTGGTCGGCGGTCGCGCCGTTCGCGCTGGCCGGAATCAGCAGGACCGGACAACTGGCACTGCGCAGCACGCGCCCGGCGACGCTGCCGAGCACCAGCCGCCGGAAGCCGCGGCGCCCGTGCGTGCCCATCACGATCATGTCGCAGCCAAGCTCGTCCGCCTGCGACAGCAGCGCGTCTCCCACCGGTGTGTCGGATTCGACGCTCAGCTCGCGCACGTCGATCTTCACGCCATGACGCGCTACTCTGAGCGCGATGTCCGCGCCCGGAATCCGGTCGCGCGGCGGTTGATCGGTGGGGGAATCGACTGTCAGCAGGGACACTTTCGCGGCATACGCGAGGAACGGCAGCGCATCGTGGACCGCGCGGGTGGCTTCCCGGCTGCCGTCCCACGCGATCAGCACGTGCCGGCCCGGCGGCCCGAAGGTGTCTGCCGACAGCACGATGTGCTCGACGAACTGTTCGGCGACAAAAGCCGCGGGATCGACCGGGTCCGTCTGTCCGAGCACGATCAGATCGGTGAGGCGGGCATACGGCGGCACGACGTCGTTCGCGTAGCCGTCCGTGGCGATCCACTGAACGTCGATTTTCGCGCGCGCGAGTTCCGCATGAAACAGCCGCTCAAGCGCGCTAGCGCGCTCTCCGCATAATAGTCGGCCGTGCCGGCCCTCACGAGGAACGCGTGGCGCGGCGGCACGTAGCTCGAGAACAGGCCGGTCAGCCGCGCGTGAAAACGGTGCGCGAGGTGTGACGCGATCTCGAGGCGCAGATGCGCACGCGCGCTCGTATCGAGGTGAACGAGAATGCTTTTGTAGCTCATCGCCGGTGCTCCGTGGCAGAACATGGAGAGACGGGCGGCAGCCCGTGCTGAGATCGAGTCCAGGCGCCGGGTAAGCGCGGCTGTTGACGCAGATCAAGCGCGCTAAACCCGCAGCGAACCGCGCAACGCGCCGAAGTCGGTGCGTGGATGACGGTGGACAGGCGTTGGGTCCGGCACCGTGAAAGTCGGCTTGTCGCGCTGCGGATGCATGACATCCGCAAGGTGCAAAGGCAAGCCGTGACGCGCCGCGTTGTAGCTCCGTGCCGCTTCGTCGTAGCGCTCGCGCGCGAAGGCGATCCGGCCGGCCGACGAGGCGAGCCGCGACTGCAGCGCATGAAACGGCGGGCTCGCGCTCAGACGGTGGACACCCTCGCAGGCGATCAGCAGTTGCGAAATCGCGTCGGTCAGATCGCGTTGCGCGACATCGAAGTGTTCAAAAGAAGCCGGCGAATCGAGCAGCGCGGGCGATGCATGCAGATCCGCGACGGCCGCGCGTGACCTTGCCACTTTCGCGAGCACCGGCGCATCGGGCGGCAGATACCCGCGCGCGAGCGTGAGCGCCTGCGCTGTCAGGTCGAGGCGTGCGTCGTACAGGTCCAGCACGTCGGCGAACGCCGCGGCGAGTTCGTGATCGGCAGCCGGCGCCGGATCGGTCCCGCATCCGGACATGCAAAGCAGCGCAAACAGAATCGAAACGATCAGAGCCGCTCTCATGTCGTCCTCGCTGCGGGGTGATTACGTGGCCGTGGCCGTGTGCATCGCCAGCGTAAGCGCCCCGCGCAGGTTCGGCTTGATCGTCATCAATAAAGCGCGGTTCGGCATCGCGATGCGGGTCTCGGCGCGTGTCCCCGGCCGGTGTCGCTTGCGAGGTTTGATCAGGATCAGATTTCATCCGCGGCGTACCGCTATCGTGGGGATTCCAGAACCGATCGTGGAGTGCGCGACGCGAGCGCCGTGGGCGGACGCGACGCAAACAGATTGGAGCCGCGATGAGCAGCAAACTCAGTGAGATCGAGAGCAGCATTGCCTCGGCGAGACAGCTCGACACGGTGATCGGCGCGATGCGCGGCATCGCCGCCGCGCGCGAGCGCGAGGCGCAGGCGCGGCTCGCGGGCATCCGCTCGACGGCGGCGACCGTCGGCGAGGCGATCGGGATGGTGCTGGCTGCCGCATCGTCGGCACATGCGGCGCAATACGCGCCACCGGAAGGCACCGCGCGCATTCTGATCGTGCTGTGCACCGAGCAGGGTTTCGTCGGCGGCTTCAACGAGCATCTGCTGGCTCGCGTCGAACGACTGAAGGCGGACGAGCCGGGCGAGATTTTCATCGTCGGCGCGCGCGGCATGATGCTCGCGCAGGAACGCGCATTGCGTTACGGCTGGTCCATAGGAATGGCCGCGCACGCCGAAGACGTGATGCGCGTGGCCGGTCGGGTCGCGGACGCGGTATTCGCGCGCTTTCGCGATCACGCGTCGTCGCAGATGTGGCTCGTGCACGCGACGCCGGGCCCCGGACTCGACGAGCGCATCGTGACGCGGCGGCTCGTGCCGTTCGATTTCACGCGCTTCAGGGTGGCGTCGCGCGGGCAGGCACCGCTTCTGAACCTGCCGCTCGACGGCTTGCTGAGGGGCCTCACCGAGCGCTACGTGTACCTCGAACTATGCGAAGGCCTGATGCAGTCGTTCGCGGCGGAAAGCGCCGCGCGCGTCGCGGCGATGCTGGCGGCGCGCCGTCATGTGAAGGACCGGCTGCAGGAACTCACGCGCGACTACCGGATCGTTCGGCAGGACGAGATCACCGCCGAAATCGCCGAACTGGCCGCGACGGGCGCCTGCGCGCCGATGACTCCGTCGGCACAGGGGCAGTCATGAAGCGCGCCGCGTGCTGGCTCTGTGTGTCGATGCTCGGTCCGGTGCTGATCGCCGGCTGCGCGAGCGCGGCGCGCGAAGCGGCCTTCCGTCGCGAGGAGGTCGCGCTGTTCGAGGCGCGCCAGCAAGCTGCCGTGCGTTGCGAAGCCCAGGACGATTGCGAGGCGGCGTGGGCGCGCGCACGCGCGTTCGTCGCCACGCATTCGGCGAGCCGGATCGTTCGCAGTGACGACACACAGATCGAAACCGCGCGACCGCATTCGTTCGGCTTCGTGTATCTCGCGGCGCTGAAGGAGCACACCGACGAAGGCAACACGCTGATCCAGCTGAAAGCGATGTGCCGCGGTATGTACGACACCGACGGCAAAGCGAGCCTGCTGTATTCGACCTGCGCGGATGCGATCGTCGCAGTCGAAGGCGAGTTTCGCGCATGGATGCGCTCGGCGAGATGACGCAGGCCGCCGTGCACGAGTGCATATCAGTCCGCGCCAAGGTGAAGCTGTCGTCCGATCGTTCATCGCTGGTCAGCCGATTCCTACGGTCGGTCTCGACGGACTACCCGCGTTTCCGCCGTCGCTGATTTAGATAACGCGGTCCGTTGCCAATAATAGATTCGACGGCACGCCGCATTGCACGGCGTCAAGGTCGGCGAGACTGAGGAGTAGGCAATGAACGACACTGTCATTCCGCTGCGGGCACTGGTCGAAAAATGGCTTGCGCCAACCCGCGCGACACCCGCGCATGTCGTGCGCACCGGCCGCATGGCGATCACGCGGGCGCGTTATGTCCGGCTCGAAGGCGCGATTTCTTCAAGACCCTTGACGATCGTTTTTTTCCGGCACGGCACCGGTTCGTGGGATGTGTTCCCGCCCGATCAACAGGTACCTGCGATGAGCGCGCGGTTTTAAGCGCCGATAGGTATTCGGTGACGCGCGCGGACCAATGACCGCTTGCACCGCTCTTCATCGCGCTTGACTCAGGTCAATGACCACGTTTTGCGTCGTAACACTATAAGCCCGTGGTAACTGGCGCTGACCACGGACGGTTCGCAGAGCGTCCGGACGATATACGAGAGGGGAGCGGAGGATGGGCATCGGCATGCAGATTGTCTATCTTGGCTTCCCAGGCGCGGCGCAGCTTGAAGCGGAGGCAGGTGCGCAACTGGTGCGTCTCGCGCGGTTCGAAGCGCTCTTGTCGAACTGCCATCTGGCGATCGAGGCATTACGCCCGGACCGCACCAGCCTGCTTTACGACGTGCGGCTCGATCTGATCACGCCCGCGCACGAATTCAAGCCGATCGCCCATTGCGCAGGCGACAACGCCGAGGCGGCGATTCGTGGCGCGTTCGATCTCGCGGAACAGGAACTCGAAACGATCGCAGCGCGAGCGCGCACGCACTGACCGACGGCGGCCCGACACACGCTTGATTCAGGTCAAGCCGCAAATGGGGTAACGATCGAAGATAGCAGCGAGGCTGGGCGCGAGGCGCATGCGTACAGCCCGGTCGGGAGGACATCATGGCGCGCGACATGTATCGGATCGTGCTGTCGGTCGTCTGCGTTTTCTTCGCCCTTGGCGCGCTTGCGTGGGCGTTGCACGGCCTGATTTTCGACGATGTCTTCGCGTTCCGCTTTGGCGTCGTGATCGTGACGGCATCGATCACCACGGTCGTCGCGCTACTCAACAGCCAGTCGGACGGCGATTCGTGACGCGGCGATTATCACGTTAGGCAACCTCGCACTCGCGTTCGCGGGTTTCGTGGCGGGCATCGCGGCGGCGTGGGTCTACGGTATCCAGCAGCCGCCGCGGCCGCCCGTTTTCAATCCCGCGTCGAACCCTTATGCGCAGGTGTTTGCGCAACCGGTATCGTCGAGAGCGAGCAGGCCGCCGGCGAGAACATCAACATTTATCCCGACGTGTCGGGCGCTGTCACGCAAGTCCTCGTCCATGACGGCGACAGGGTGAGCCGTGGCCAGCCGCTGCTGACGATCGACGACGCGGTGCAGGCGACCACCGTCGCGCAGCTTGTCGCGCAAGCCGAGGCCGCACGCGAAATTTCGCGCGCTTTCCGGTATGGGTCGGCGCCGCTCACGCGTTTGACCCCGATCAACATCCGTGCTGCCAGGCTCCGTAGGCTTGGAAGTGGAACGTCGGTCAGCTACCCGTACGGCGACGCATCTGACCGGGCGCAATTCGACCGTGTTCATTAAAGGCTTCGCGAATCATGGAAGACGCTTTCGAAAGGCGCGCCCTGTTGCTTCATCTGGGGCGCGTGATGCAATTGATCGTTCGGCTCGACGAAACGGCACCCGCCACGGCAACCATCGGCGAACTGATCGAGCAAAATCCGCTTCTTGAAGACGAGCCATTGCTTGAGCAACTGCGCCCGGATCTGTCCGTCGACGAGTTCAGGACCCACGCGCTTCATGCATTCTGCCTGTGGCCGCGATGGTTGCTCGAAGCGCCCCTCGACCGGGCTGCCCTCGCCGCATCCGTGCGTGACCATCTGTTCAGGGACAACCCGCGCGGCTGGCAAGCTTACGTCATCGGCTTGCGCGGCGACGTGGCGTGGTTCGATGCGAAGCCGGCTGGCCGGCGGCGCCCGTCGCGTCGCGTTGAGGCCGTGGCACTGTCCTTTCCGGACGAAGAGCCGCCGGCATTCGACGGGCCGGCCACCCGAGGCGTCGCAATGGACGTTGAACGCGGCTTCGGCGCCGCCGGCCATCACATCGAAAGCGTGGAAGGATCGGGGCCACGCGATGCAGGCCGCCAGGACGAGCAGCGTATCGCGCCATGCGAATAGCGCGCGGCGGCACACGAACCCGACGGACCGCAGCCCATGACGACCGAACCTGATCCCGTGATCGAAACGCGCGGGCTGGTGCGCCGCTTCGGCACGCTGACTGCCGTCGATAGCGTCAACCTGTCGGTCGCGGCCGGCGAAATCGTCGGTCTGCTCGGGCGAAACGGCGCGTATGACCACGAGCACAAGCACGAGCAGACAGAGAAGTCCTACGATCCAGGCTGCCCGCGTACGCCGTCCAGGGCCCGGTGCAAGCCTCGCCCGCAGAATACTCGCGGCAAGTCGCGCAAGAGGCGCGGTACGCCGCGGTATACGCCGCTCGCTTTTGGGGGGGCGGCGAGAAGGCGAGCGGCCAGCATTCATCGAAACCCTGTCTCATAGAGGACGGAGCGGCAACGCAAAGCGGGTTGATTGCACACCGGGAGGGGGAATCTTCCGCGCGGACCAAAGGCCGGACTTGATGCATGTCAATTTCGCAGGCGCTCTGTGCTTCGGATGAGCGCGCACTTCGGGGCGGAGGAACGCGCGCGGAGCAGTGTTGCCGCTTGCGCTCGCCCGACTTGACTGTTCAATGCTGGAATGCGAAGGACAAGCGTCCTGACCAGGCAGGCATCCAGTCATGGACGAGCTCGCAAGCCAATAGCGTGATCAGCACGCGCACGGCCCGGGCAGGATTGCGAATGCAGGCTTCGACCTGCGCGCTTCTTTCATGCCCCCATACACACCACTGGCACAAATGCTCGCAGTTGTTGGTGAGCAGCCTGTAGTTGCGCTCGCCGAGTCGTGATGCCGCGCGGCGCGCCACTTCACGGCCCGTGTACGGCGCGTGCGGGTGCCGGACGATTTCGATCCTGAAGCCTGCGCAGAAGTGTTCGAACGGGATCGCCTCTACCGGGCCGCCGCAGCATCGGCCGCAAAGACCAGCGTAATGAATCACGCGGCCGCCGCCGATATAAATGCCGTGGTGCATATAACCGGGACGCCGCGAGGCGAGGTGGGCGCCGACTGGAAAATCGTGCATGAACACGCTGTCCATACGTTCTGCTTGAAGTTGGCTCATGACTCGCTCCCAAGGGTTGCCACGGCGCCGGGCTCCATCGGAATAGCGTTCTGGATGGCGGCTTAGCCCGATATGCGCCCGAACATGCGTGCTTCTGTCACGCCTTAAGAATGGGCGGTGGGCCGCTCGACAACAATCAGTCCTCGCTGGCATTTGCGTCCGATTCGCGGCCGCGAGTGTCGGAAATTTCTGAGACGTGCTGGGTGAAATGCTGATATCGAAGCGGGATAACGACGGCATTTCGAATGCGGTGGGCAACCCCGCGAGGCGAACGTGGGGAGGGATGCGGAGGGATGCGGAGGGGAGCGCGAGGCAGTCGGCTTAACGGCGGCGGTCGCCCAGCAGGCGCAGCAGCATCAGGAAGATGTTGAGGAAGTCGAGATAGAGCGCAAGCGCGCCGACGATTGCCTTCTTGCCGGCAACTACATCATCCTCGCCCGCGATATAGATGTCGCGAATGCGCTGCGTATCGTAGGCGGTGAGGCCCGTGAACACCAACACGCCGATTACGGAAACGACAATTTGCAACGCTGTCGAGGCGAGAAACAGATTGACGAGTCCTGCGATCACGATGCCGGCGAGCCCCATGAACAGGAAAGAACTGAAGCGCGACAGATCGGCACGCGTCGTGTATCCATAGAGGCTCGTTGCCCCATAGGTGGCCGCACTGACGAGAAACACGCGCGCGATGCTTTCGCCCGTGTACACGAGAAAGATGCCGGACAGCGAGAGGCCGACCAGTGCGGCGTACGACCAGAAGCTGATCCGGGCCGCGCCGAGGCCGATGCGCTCGATGCGAAAACTCAGCAAAAAGACCAGCGCGAGCGGGGCCAGCAGCACCACCCAAAACAGCGGCGTGGCGGCGATCGACGCATACAATCCGCTCGCCGCCCCTACATAGGCAACGACGCCCGTCAGCACGAGGGCCGCGGCCATATGATTGTAGACACGCAGCATATATTGCGAGAGGCCGGGCTCGCTGCTTTCGAGTCCGCGCTGCGCCGCCGCGGGGCGGTCGTTGCCGATGAATCTGTGTTCCATGATCGCTCCTCTCGCTGGAATCGGGGGACCGGCTCAGCGCACCGGCGCGCCGTCCCGCGTGATCTGAACCGCGGTCGCCTCGACGTAGTCGACTCGCACGCTGTCGCCTGCCTCGAGCCCGTCGAGCAGGCGATCGGACGACGCCTGCAGCACCACCGTGCGTGTCGGGCCGCGCAACGTCAGCTGACGCTTGCCGCGATCGATCTGCACGACCGTGACCACAGCCTCGACGCGGTGCATGGCGAGGGACGCGCCGGTCGTGAATCCTTTGTCGACGCGCTCGCGGATGCCGCTCGAGTTCGATTTGTCAGCGCGCAGCAGCAGGGCGCGATTGAATGTGACGGCGACGGTGTCGCCCAGCCGCAATTTGCCTACGTCGCCAATACTCCGGTCCACCGCCACGTCCACGGGTTCGCCGTTGTCTTCCAGTAGCGTCATGCTGTTTCGTCCGGTATCGATGGCAAAGACGACCGCGTTCGCATGCGCGACGCTGGTGCCCGAGAAGGGGTTCTCAGGGGGCGCCTGCGTCGTGGCTTCTTCTCCCATTGCCGCGAGCATCGCCGCGGCGCTGAATACGAGCCCCGCTATGGCAGCAAGTAATCCATATTGCCCTCTGCATTTCATCGTGTGTCCTCCGCGCCATTCGACTCAAATCCGGTTGTTCACGCCGCCACGCCCGATATGTCTCAACGGCGCATTCCTTCTGTTCACATGCGCCAGCAGCTGCGGCGCGTAGGTGAGTTCGGCCAGCCTCGCGCGGAAGCGAGGATGAACGCACGCGAGCGACACGACGACCAACGACCCCGGCAGCGCGAGAAATCCGATGAGCAAGATCCGTTTGAGCATGCTGAGCCTCGTTTGAGCTTCACGTACGGTTTCAGCGTAAGCCCTCGCGCGCCGGTGCGTTTGATGCACGTCAACGGCGACACGCATGTCGCGGTCCGCGACCGCATCGCGTTCTACGTTTCGTCGGTGATCGCGGAGGCGGGCAGGCGCGATCTCACGGATGAGGACAGGTGGCCAGCCGCATCAGGCTCGCCGCCGCGCTCGAGGATGGAGGCGCGCACCCGCTCGCGCAATCGCGCGGTCGCGCTGCTCGCGGCTCGCGCGGGCGCATTGGCGAGCGCGACGAGGATGTCGGCTGGTGTTCTGGCCAAGGCGAACGCGTCGATCGGCAACTGGACGCCGAACGGCCGCTCGATGCGCGCCAGCAGTTCCGCACGCGCAAGGCTGTCGAAGCCGAGATCTCGCTCGAACTGGGTCTCCAGTGTGACGGGCACGAAGACAGGCGTGCCTGTTGCGGCGGGTGCGGACGGTTCCTGATCTTGCGGCGCGCCGTGGAGTTCGAGACTGAGCGAGCGAATCACGTCCAGCAGTCGGTTCTGTGCGCCCGTGACGTGAGTCGTTCGCGGTTCAGCCTGTAATTGCGTCATGAGCGTCTCCTCGTGAAATCGCCGAATCGAATCCGGAGGGGGTGAACATGACATTCCTCACGCAAAGCGCGCAGATTCAGTTCGACATCAGCACCGGCACAGCCATCGATTGCAGGAGCGTGCGCGTAACGCCGCCCCACACGGCTTCATGCCAGCGCGCGTGCCCGTATCCACCCATGACAATGAGGTCGCAGCCGCGACCCTGGGCGCACGACTGCAAGACGCTTCCTACGTGCTCCCCGGTGGCGCCCTCGAGTTCGAGTACTTCGACGACCGCGTCGTGACGGGCGAGCGTCAATGCAATGTCGGCACAGGGGATGCGCGCGCCAAGCGGCTCGTCCGCCGGACCATGCACCGTCACGATGATGTTCTGTTGCGCGCGGGAAATGAACGGCAGGGCGTCGTGAACGGCGCGCGTCGCCTCGCGGCCTCCATCCCATGCGATCAGGATCCGGCTTCCGACGCTCGGGAAAACGCCGGTGTAGGGCAGGAAGAGCACGGGGCGTCCCGCTGTCAGCATCAGCTGTTCGCCAATGTGATCGTGAATGTATGTTTCGGGGGCGTTCGGGTTTGTCTGGCCGGCGATGATGAGGTCAGCCACACGCGCCTGCCGCGCGATGCTTCGCCTGTCGCTCGCGTCGCGGCACAGGAATTGACCGGAGATCTCCGCATGCCGGCACCTTGCATCGAACAACTCCCTGAGGGCGCCGCGCCGCTGTTCGCCCTGTCGAATCACTTCCGCGTACAACCCGGCCGCGCCCGGTATCGCGGAGAAAGTGTGAGCATCTGAAATGGGCGCTATGTCGAGCCCCACCAGGTGCGCACCAAACTGCCGGGCGATCCGCAACGCGATTTCGAAGCGCTGCCGCGCTGCTTCGCTGTCGTCCAGTTGCACCAGTAGGTCGCGGTAGTTCATCGCATTGGCTCCGTCGGCACGCAAGAGATATCTTCGCGCGTAACTGAATTCAGTCTAGGGAGCCAGGGCGCCATAGCGTTGACATAAGTCAACAGGATTCGGGGCTTGCCGGGCTTTACAACATGTGTGCGAAGCGATTCGCCAGCAGCCGGGTCGCCGCTTTTGGGCCGGTCACAGCCGCACAATCCACTCGTTGCCGTCCTTCATGTAACACCGCTTGACCGTCGCCCATGCCACACGGTGCGCGATGCCTTCGTGACGCACATCGGCTGCGTATTCCTCGTACGCGGCGTTAAATGCCGCCCTGTAGATGTCCTGCGCGTGCTGCGGCAGATGATCCCGAACCAACGCGGGCATATCGGCATCGCTGGAATAGGGCATCTCGTTCTCCGGTCAAAGAGGTCACGTCTCCGTTACGTGCGCGGGACCGAACGGCATCGACACGTCCCTGGCAAGGGCGGTAGCCTCGCGGCGTGGGTTATTTCGAGTCGTCCATCCTGAAAGCCGGCGAACCAGATGTTTCCAGTTTGCCGATGGGCACCTGCGGCAGCACTTGCGGTGCTCGAACGCTTGCTGGACGATGCGCCGCCGCAGGTGCGACGCCGGCAGGACCGACCAGACCGGTGGGCGCTGAAATTGGCAACGCGGTGGCGGGGTTTGCGCCGCCTCTACTGGCGACATTCCAACACGCCTCGACAACGTCCGAGACGTTTTTGCAGTATCGCATCGCGCTGGACACGCACTCGGGCAACATGAGGCTCGCGGTCGATATGAATTCGAGCGGATTGCGTGTGAGCACGCAACGCGCCCAAGCTTCTTCTACCAACGCCAGCCAATCGACGTAGGCTTGCGTCTGCGCATTGGTGAAGGCCGTTCAGATGTCCGGCAAATCGCGTGCAGTGGACTGAGTCAACATGAATGCCTCCCGTGGTCGTGGTCGCGAGACCGCCGTCAGCGCTGCCGCTATACCGCGCTATGCCACGTACGCAGTGGTAACCCGTACTTCGAATGGCCAAATGAGTCCGACTCGCCAAATGGTATTCCCGGTGCCGCGCACAACCTTCGCCACAAAGTGACTTGCCGTGATTGGCTGATCGAAGGTCTGCCGCTGGCCAAGATAGTCGTCGCTTATTTTTCCATCGGCGCGCAATGTCCACTCGTCGTAACTGCCCACATAGTCGTTATCGCTGAGACATGGCGAAACGGAGGTGCGTCGACGACAACGAATCAACAGACATTGTCCTAATGCGAAAATCAACAGCGTGCCTCACGGCCATCGCATCTCGCGCTTGAGCGGCGCAAGCTGGTTCACGCGCAGTTAGAACAGTATTCCGAATAGTCTTTTCAGCAATTCCTCGAGAGACATCATCGTAAGCGCCAGCGGCACAATTGGCACAAGTACAGCTGCCGCGAGCCGTATCACAGAGTCTCTCGTGATGGGCGCAAGCCGCATTGTTCTGACCACGTCGAAGCTGTTCGCGAGGTCAGCCAGCGACTGAATATCGGCGCTACCCACCAACGCTTCGTCCGTTGGCGCTCCGTTTCGGAGCCACTTGGCGTCGAACTCGCGTACATAGCGCTCCGCCAGGGCGCCGTATTCGCCAAGCCCTTTGCGCTTGGCATTCGCGAGCTGGGGGGCAAAGACAAGTAGTGGACCGAATACCAGACAGAGAAGAAACAGCACCATGGTGGCCACTTCGACCTTGAAGTCGGTGAGAGCTGCACCGGTAAACAGGATTCGATCCGCGAATTGCGCGGCTAGCATTGCACCGTGCGCGACCAGGAGAACGGTAAATGCATAGACTGTATTGGCGAGGAAGCCGAGTCCACCAACGCGGTCGGGATGACTGGGCGCGAGATTGAGTTCGATGCGCGAGACCTGCCAAAGAAACCGTGTCCAGATGAACAACCGGAAATACCAGCGAACCAGCAAAAATTGAAAGATCGGAAGACTGACATAACCGTACCACGTGCCTGCAAGGGAAAGCTTCAGGCCATCCGGCGTAGCACTCGCGTACCAGGTGCTCACCTGAAGCGCCGTGTAGTGGCGCCAGATAACAAGAACGCCGACGCCATAGACGAACGCAAGCAACAGGACCTCGGTAAGTACGGAGTTGCGCAAGCGGAATGCCGACCTGATCACCTTGTCGAACTGTTCTTTCGACTTTTCAGGGATGATCTGGCGGTCGATGAACGCCCGGGCGATAGGACGAAGCCTCCGATGGACGACGATTTCTGCGATGACCAGTAACGGTACGGCAACGAGGAGCCTGATATGCGCTTCGAGGTCATACAGGAAGGGCACCGTTATCGTGCGGTCCAGCAGGTGTCCCTCCAGGGCAGCGAGAACAACGAGCGGGATCCAGGTCAGAAGCACGATCGCAGCGATACGCTGGCGCACCAGCGCCAGCGTATCGTTCGCCATGTGCGCGCGGCACATGAGCTGAAAGAGTGGGCCGCCAAGTACAAGAGAAAAGTTATCGCTGTCCCGGAGGATTTCATCGGCGGACGGTGCAGCAGCGGGCGTGGTACCGGGTTGTATGCCCAATTGACCAGACATTTTTTAACCTCCCCTCTCGTCGGACAGACAACGGCAACAAATGGTCCCAGCAAAGGCCGCGCGATACCGGCTACTAACCGGACATGACATCCCTATGAGCGAGAAATCTGTTGCACACAAGCCTTGACTGGTTATTCAAGACTAAAATCATTCTGGACCTGGACATTGATCCAAATCATGTCGTCAGGGTGGGGACAGGGAAGACTTGACGACATTGCGGTGCCCAATCGCGGCGCCTCATGCTTTCACCAAAGAACACGGGTAGTTCCAGTGGCGCCGAATGCGGCGTCGCCAGGGCGCCAAATTAGGTCTGTTTGCGAAAAATCGCATTCAACGAGAACGCGGCAATCAATGTGAGTCGGTGAAACCCAGGTTGATTCAGATCAAGGCCGGTGCGCGGGGCTTGGAGTACTTGTCGTGTCGTGAGACATTCGGTTGGGAGTCGGGAGATGCGTATATTCGACAGTAATTTTTTGCGTCGGCGGGGGCGCGCGCCTTCCGATCAAGGCAGGCGAACGCACGAAGCGGTTGCTCGTGTGCTTGCGATGAATCCGGGCTTGAGGTATGCGCCTCACTGCGAAGAGCGGCTCAGCCGCGCGCTGAAGACATCACTGGAGTACACGGACAAACTCGTCGCTTCTTTGCCGCCGGCGTGTGCTGCCGATGCCCACGCATGGTCATCCGATCCAGCGATTCGGGCCTTCTTTGCGACGCCCGACGATCTTGCGCGAGCGTTTAGCCGCTCAGACGCAATGCGCGACTATTTTGAAAGACAGGCCGATGCGACGGAAGGCTATGCCGTTCTCGGGATGGCGATGACCGAGCGGCACGTGTTGGGCGTCGCGCAGGAAGGGGGTTCTATCCGTCACGACGTTCCCCAAACCACACTGTGCTTCGGTGACCACTGGGTCAGAATCTGCAGCGACTCCGAAGCGTCGTTACGCGCAGAGATCGGACGCCGAATGGTCGACCAACTGGCGCTGGAGGGTGTGGCGAGTCTTGCTACCAATCGGCGCAAGCTGGTGAAACAATCGCGTGACCTGCTCGAGAAGCGAGTCGCCCTGCTGGAACGGCAAGGCACGGGTATGCGGGCCGTCCTTGGCGTGCCACCCGTTACCGAAACAGACGAGTTGGCTCGTATTCAAGCCGAGATGAAAGAAAATGCGCAAGCACTTGCCAAGCTCAGGGTGCCCGGGAAGCAAGGCGAACGGGAATTGGACGGTGTATGTGATGTGCTTTCGAAACCGTCCGAACATCTCTACGTCAAGAGCAGAAGCATCCGCGTCGACATGATGAATGTCGTGCAGCCCGAAGGCAGTATGGCGGGGCGGCTAGTCGAGTTTCATTTTGCCTGTATTCCGGGCAATCCCGCTATAACCCGGGCATTCGTGCTAGCGCGTTTCCCGCGTTGCGAATTGCTGCGTGGGGGACTCCACATCGATGCCGCGACGCGGGCTATCTGAAATGCGCTCAGCGGTACCACGGGTGGTCTCCGCGAAGTAGCCGCGGAAGGCCACTGATTTGACGCTAGTCAAGCAAATGCGATTGATGAGCCGATACACTGGGACTCTGATCGCGTGGTTTACCTTGTCGCAGAGGCTCGTCCCTCGTGGATCTGGACTCATGCTCACCTGCCCGTCATGCCACGTTCGCTACAATCAATCGATTTGGCGCTGCTGCTCGTATCGGCCGCAAGCCTGCTGGCAGGACTTTGTTTCGCCGCGGCTGGCAGGAGCGCTATAGCTCGTGCCCTATGGGCGGCTGGCGCCTTACCGGTTCTGCTCGGGTTATTGGTATCCATCGTCAAGTCGCTGAGGCGTCATGAAGCGGGCGTCGATCTACTCGCTCTGCTTTCCATCGGTTTCGCGCTGGGCCTCAGCGAATTTCTGACGGCAGCGGTAATTGCCTTGATGCTCGCGAGTGGACGGGCTCTCGAATACTACGCCGAGGAACGGGCGCGTCGCGAAATGACCGCGCTACTGAACCGAACTCCGCGGCACGCCAACCGCTTCCAGACTGGCGAATGGCGCCGGGTCGAACTGGACACTGTGCGTCCCGGCGATCGTCTGCTCGTTCGCAACGGCGAGCTCGTACCCGTCGATGGCTCGCTGACGGTTCACGCACAGTTGGATGAATGCACCCTCACTGGGGAGTCCGCAATTCAACAGCGATCGTCGGGCGAATCGGTGAGCAGCGGTGTAGTCAACGTGGGTGCCACATTCGAGGTGGTCGCCGCGGCGAGCGCTGCAGATAGCACGTTTGCCGGAATCGTCCGCATGGTGCAGGCCGCGCAGCATGAGCGTAGTCCCGCGGCGCGTCTTGCCGACCGCTACGCGCTGCTCTTCGCGCTTGCCGCGCTGATGATAGCCGGAGGGAGCTGGCTCGTTACCGGCGAGGTGGTGCGGGCGCTCGCGGTGCTGGTCGTTGCAACGCCTTGCCCGCTGATTCTCGCGGTGCCGGTGGCAGTCGTCTGCGGCATGTCGCGTTGCGCCCGACGTGGCGTGTTGATCAAGGGCGGTGGCGCACTGGAAAATCTTGCGCAAGCCAGCATACTGTTCTTCGACAAGACGGGAACGCTGACAAGCGGACGCGCACGCCTTGTCTCCATCGAGACCGGTCCAGGTATTTCAGCCGAGACCGTTTTGCGCTTCGCTGCGTGTCTCGGTCAGGCGTCTGCCCATGTCATTTCCGAAGCAGTGACGACGGCCGCACGCGAGCGAAATCTTGTGCTGTCGGCGCCTTGCCAGGTTGTGGAGCAGCCTGGCGCCGGCGTGCGCGGCGAAGTGGAAGGCCATGCTGTGGGAATCGGAACGTTTGCCTATGTGTTGTCACTGGCATCACCAGCGCCCTGGAGCGCAGCGTTCCTTCAGCGCGTGGCGTATGGAGGCGCGTCCGCAGTATTCGTCTGCGTGGACGGCACCATGGTTGGCGCTCTCCAGATGGCCGATCAGATCCGTCTCGAGACGCCACGGGCGCTTCGCCTGTTGCGGCAGGAAGGCATCCGACGCTTCATCATGCTCACCGGCGATAGACGCGACGTGGCGGAGACAATCGGCGCGACGCTCGGCCTGACGGAAGTGCTGTCGGAACAGACGCCTTCGGGCAAACTTGAAGCAATTCGGGCAGCGCAACGGGAAGGCACGGTCATCATGATCGGCGACGGCGTCAACGACGCACCCGCGCTCGCGGCCGCCGACGTAGGCGTAGCGATGGGTGCGCGCGGAGCAGCGGCGTCGTCGGAGGCAGCGGACGTGGTGTTGCTCGTCGACCGGCTGGATCGGCTCGTCGAGGGATTACGGATAGCACGTCACACAAGGCGGATCGCCTTCCAGAGCATGATTGCAGGGGTGGCTCTGTCGTTTGCTGCGATGGCCGTCGCCGCCTTCGGGTTTCTGCCTCCTGTACTGGGTGCAATGATTCAGGAGGTCATCGATGTGGCCGTTATCGCGAACGCGCTGCGTGCCTTGCGGATACGTTCGACGGCGACTGCCGGCTCCCTGTCCCGTAGCGACGCAGACCGACTCAGGAGCGAGCATGTCGAGCTCGGTCCGGTGATGGAGCAAATCAGGGAACTGGCGGACGAGCTGCCTCTTTTGCCGGGAACCTCAGTGGCGGGTGCGCTTGCCGGCATGAACGAATTGCTGAGGCGTCATCTGTTGCCGCATGAACAGCGCGACGACCAGGAGGTTTATCCGGGCCTCGCACGTTTGATCGGCGGGGAAGACCCGATGGCGGCAATGAGCGCCATGCACCGCGAAATTTATCGGATAGCCCGTTTGCTCCGGCAGATGACGGACGACGTGCCACCGGAGGGACCCAATGCCGCTAGCCTGTGTGAATTCCAGCGTCTGCTGTACGGGCTCGATGCGATCGCACGTCTGCATTGCGCGCAGGAGGACGAACTGTTCCACGCGCTTGGGGACGGTGCATGAAGACTCAACACGAAGCTCCGACGCGCGGGAATCGGCATGACGTGACTCGCACATGCAGTCGGGGATACCCGGTCGCGACAGTGTACCCCCGTATTCGCGCATTCACTCCGTGCGCATTGCGCTCATGAGCTGGAGGTGGCGTCGCTCGAGTGGATGAGCAGGAGTGGCGTTTGCGTAATCTGCACGACCCGCCCTGCGACGCTGCCGAGGATCCAGCGTGTCATGCCACGCCTGCCATGTGTACCCATGACGATCAGTTGCGCGTCCCAGCCGTTCGCCTCGCGCACGATGGCATGAGCGACGTCATCGTTGGTTCTGGCTGTCCTGACGAGCGCCGTCGTGATCCGCGCCGACACGCGCGCAAGAACTGGCTCCGCAGCGGCTAGGGCATGCTTGCCTTCGTCGACGAACGCGTCCTCGAACGAATCGATGGGGAACAGATCGGAGACGCGCACAGCGCGATCGATCACATAGACCGCTCGCAGGTGGGTGTCGGACGTAGCGAACCGTATTCCGTACTGGAGCTGGGGCATCGACTGAAGACTTCCGTCGACCGCAAACAGGATGCGCTCGGGCAGGTGGTCATGCATCGCGCTGTAGTTCTGAGGGACGACCAGAATCGGGCATCGCAGACGTGTCGACAGTGGTTCGGACACCGTGCCCTCGACCCACCGCTGCAACCCGTGGTGTTGACGCGCGCCTACCACCATCAGGTCTGCTCTCCATGAGTCGGCCGCATCAATAGCAATGTGCAGCGCGCTGATTTCGCCAACGCTGCTAGCCGCATCCACTGACTCAGCCACGCCACAAGGCGCGGCCACGCCTCAAAGCCCCGATACCGCAGCGTTCGACAAGAGTCTGGCGGAGTTCAATGAACTGATGAGGACGATGCAGTCGCAGATGAACGAGATTCGTCAGACGCAGGATCCGCAGGCACGCCAGAACCTTCTGCAAAAACACTGGGCCACGATGCAGAGTGCAATGGCCACGATGCGAGGCGTGTGGGGACCTGGGATGATGGGGTATGGTGGAATGCATCGCGGTATGACGGGACCGGGAATGATGGGGGGCGGTTGGGGCCACATGGGAGGGTATTACTCCCGTCTTACGCCGGAGCAACTGCGGCAGCGGCAGTATATGACCGACCAGTACCTCCTGATGCAAGAGGAAATGATGAACAACATGATGTGGCAACAGCAGTACTGGATGGCTCCTCCAACCTCGCCCAGGTAATAGCTGGAATAGCTGGTGTAGCGCCGGCGAATTCCAGCGCTATACCTTGTGGTGGATCCGCCCGCGTGGGCTCTCGTCCGTTGTCGGGACAACGGACGACGGTTCACCTCGGTACGCGCTATTCCAGCGTCAGCACGATGCGCCCGTCCACCTTGCCTTCCCGCAGCGCGCCCAACACCGTATTGATGTTCTCCAGCCGATCATGGTGGATATGCGCGTGCACGCTGCCCTCGGCCGCGAAGTCGAGCGATTCCTGCAGATCGCGCCGTGTCCCGACTATCGAGCCGCGCACGGTGATGCCGTTGAGCACGGTCGAAAAAATCGGCAACGGGAAGTCGCCGGGCGGCAGCCCGTTCAACGACACCGTGCCGCCGCGGCGGAGCATGCCGAGCGCCTGCGCGAACGCGCTGCGCGAGACGGCTGTTACGAGCACGCCGTGCGCGCCGCCGATTTCTTTCTGGATCAGCGCCGCCGGGTCTTCGGTTTTCGCGTTGATCGCGAGCTTTGCGCCAAGCTTGCGCGCGAGTTCCAGTTTGTCGTCGGCGACATCAACGGCGACGACGTGCAGGCCCATTGCAATCGCGTATTGCACCGCGACGTGACCAAGCCCGCCGATACCGGAGATCGCGAGCCACTGACCCGGACGCGTGTCGGTCATGCGGATGCCTTTGTAGACCGTCACGCCGGCGCAGAGGATCGGCGCGATTTCATCGAAGGCTACGTTGTCGGGGAGGTGGCCGACATAGTTCGGATCGGCCAGCACGTACTCCGCGTATCCGCCGTTGACCGAATAGCCGGTGTTCTGTTGTTCGTGACACAGCGTTTCCCAGCCGCTAAGGCAGTGCTCGCAGTGGCCGCATGCGGTGTAGAGCCACGGCACGCCGACGCGGTCGCCTTCCTTGACCGCAGTCACGCCGCTGCCGACCGCAGCGACATAGCCGACGCCCTCGTGCCCGGGGATGAACGGCAGGCTCGGCTTGACCGGCCAGTCGCCGTCGGCTGCGTGCAGATCGGTGTGGCAAACGCCCGAGGCCTTGATGTTGACGAGAATCTGTCCGGGTCCCACCTCCGGGACAGGCACTTCTTCGATGCGCAGCGGCGCGCCGAACTGGTGGACGACGGCGGCTTTCATGTGACGGGTCATATCACGCTCCTCGAAATGGCCTGTCCAGTATTCATTCGACGGGAGACCTCGATGTTGACGAAGGTCAAGTGAAGCGAACGACGACAGTTATGCGCATGGGTGGTTCGAACCGAAGTTCACCTGCGCGAGCGCTGGCGCATCGGCCGCCAGATGCTTGCGCTGTCAGATCAAGACGTTCGTTGCAGAGGTCAAGCACGTCGGCGAACGCTACGTCGACTTCTTGATCGGCGCCCGGCATCGAACTGGGCCGACATGCGTACATCAGAAGCAGCGCAAACAGAATTGAAGCGATCGGTGCGGATCTCCGCGAGGTTCACGCGCAGGCAATGCCACAAGCTTTGATCGGGATCAGTTTTGATGCGGGGCACATCGCTATCGTGAATGCATTGCTGACCTGATCGTGGAGAGCGCGACGTGCCGAAAGCCGCGAGCAAAGCCTCTCAAAACACCGCGCCGCCTACGACTACGGTCGGCGCAAGCGGGCGCGTGAGCACCGTGCGCGGCGCGGTCGTCGATGTCGAGTTCGACACGCACGAACTGCCGCCAGTCGACACCGCGCTGTGGATCACGCGGCCGGACGGGACCGCGATCCTCGCGGAAGCGCAGGCGCACACCAGCGAGCGCGCGCTGGCGTTGCAGGCCACCGCGGGCCTCGCGCGCGGCGCCGCCGTGCGGGTCGGCGCGGGCCCCATCGAGGTGCCGGTCGGCGACGCGGTGCTCGGCAGACTGCTCGACGTCGCCGGTGTGATGCGCGACGGCGGCGCGCCCGCGCCCGAGACCGTGGAACGCAGGCCGATCCATCGCGCCGCGCCGCCGCTCGCGGCGCAGCGCGGCGCCACGCGGCTGTTCGAGACCGGCATCAAGATCGTCGACCTGCTGACGCCGCTCGCGCATGGCGGCAGGGCGGCGATGTTCGGCGGCGCGGGCGTCGGCAAGACAGTGCTCGTGATGGAGCTGATTCACGCGATGGCCGCGCGCTACGGCGGCATGTCGGTGTTCGCCGGCGTCGGCGAGCGTTCCCGCGAGGGGCACGAAATGCTGTCGGACATGCGCGGCTCGGGCGTGTTGCCGCGCGCCGTGCTCGTCTACGGACAGATGAACGAACCGCCTGGCGCGCGCTGGCGGGTGCCGCTCACCGTGCTGGCGGGTGCCGCTCACCGCGCTGACGATCGCCGAGTACTTTCGCGACGAGCGCGGCCAGAACGTGCTGCTGCTGATGGACAACGTGTTTCGCTTCGTGCAGGCGGGGGCGGAAGTATCGGGGCTGCTCGGGCGCATGCCGTCGCGGGTCGGCTATCAGCCGACGCTCGCGAGCGAGGTAGCAGCGTTGCAGGAGCGGATCGTGTCGGTGGGCAACGCGGCGGTCACGGCGATCGAGGCCGTCTACGTACCCGCCGACGACTTCACCGCCCCCGCCGTGACGACGATCGCCTCGCACGTCGACAGCATGATCGTGCTGTCGCGCGCGCTCGCCGCCGAGGGCATGTATCCGGCGATCGATCCGCTCGCGTCGTCGTCGATCCTGCTCGATCCGCTCGTCGTCGGCGCGGAGCACGCGGCCATCGCCAACGAGGTGCGACGCCTACTCGAACATCAGCGTGAGCTGCAGGACGTGATCGCGTTGCTCGGTATCGAGGAACTCGGCATCGACGACCGGCGCGCCGTGCAGCGCGCGCGCCGTCTGCAGCGCTTTCTGACGCAGCCTTTCGCCGTCACCGAAGCGTTCTCCGGACAGCCCGGCAGAACGGTCGCGCTCGCCGATCCGCCCGCCGGTGAGCGCGCCGCGTCGTCGCCGCGCGTTGACGATCGCCGCGAGTGATTGACCTCGATCAATTGCACTGCTCCCTTGCGCGCTAGTCTGGGTGCGAGTGCTTGCGTGCGTCGCTGAGGACTGCGCGAGAAACCCGATTATTCTTTGGCGTCAAGGCGGTTTCGCGTCGATGCGATTTGTGGAGGGCACCGGCCATGAAAGCGGACAGTCAATTGCGTGAGGAAGCCGAGGACCAGTTGGCGAAGAATCCGGCGATCGATGCAAACCGGATCGGCGTCGCAGTCGCCGACGGCATCGTTACACTGAGTAGCCAGGTGCCCACCTACGTGCAGAAAGTCGCCGCCGAAAAATCCGTGCTCGGGATCGCCGGTGTCGTCGCCGTGATCGTGCATATAGACGTCGTACTGCACGAAGCCGACCCCAGTAGTGACGAGAACCTCGCGCTGAGCGCGAGCGCTGTGCTCGACTGGATCGCGGGCCTCGAGAAAAGCGCGGTCAAAATCAAGGTGGAAAGGGGCTGGATGACGTTGAGCGGCGAGGTGCGGGACGGTTATCGCAGCCGCACTGCCGAGAAATATTCACGGACAAGGCCGGCCTCGCGCCCCTGTTCAGACTGGCAGGGCCTTCGCGACAGAACGCTCTCCCGGGCGGCGAGCGGGAAACCTGGCCGTCGACGTAGAGCGCGCGCTTCTCGCGCGAAGCGATCTAAGTCCATTTCTGGCTCTCACGGAGGTGCCGATACGGTCCGCTCGCAGGATATTCGCGGACGGGCGGTAGCGCATCAAAGCCAGCGCAGAACGACCGGACTTCCTGGTTGACGCCGTCCAGATGCTGCCATTTTGGTATAAAATGGATGCCAAATGGCAGGAGGTGAAAATCGTGAATCTTACCGGAAGGGTGTCCGCCGACTCACTGCTCGGAGGTCGCACTGTATTCCCGCGCGCGCCCCGATCGGGTCTTGAGTGGGTGGACGTGGTCCGCCATGGGATTTCAGCGCAGGCACTCGACGCCATGCTCAGGTCCATCGGCTTATCGCAGGCGGAATTGGCGCAGGCGCTCGACATTCCTGAGCGAACGCTGGCGCGTCGAAAGCGGGAAGGTGTGTTAAGTCGTGAGGAGTCAGCAAAGCTGCTGCGGCTTGCGCGGGTGGTGGCGCGTGCTGCGGAGGTTTTTGAGGATCTCGACCCGGCGCTCGCCTGGCTCAAGACTCCGATCGCCGCGCTGGAGGGTGCGACACCGCTCAGCCTTGTGGATACCGACATTGGCGCCGATAGTGTGATGGACACGCTCGGGCGCATCGAGCATGGCGTGTTTGCGTGATGCTCACGGTATGGCGGGTGGTCACCGAGCGGTATGCGGATACCGCTTTTTCCGGAGAAGGCGCGCGACTGTACGGTGGCCGGTGGAATCCCAAAGGCGTCGCGATGGTGTACACAGCGCAAACGCAATCGCTGGCGCTCCTGGAGATGCTGGTTCAGGATTCACCGTTGCGTGCGCACTATGTGATGATTCCAGCCAGATTCCCCGAAAGAATCGTGGAACGTATCGATCCCGCCAGTTTGCCTGCCGACTGGCGGGACATCTCCACGCGCGGTGAACTGCAGCAGGTCGGGGCCACGTGGTCGCAGACGCGCACCGGTGCCGTGCTGGCCGTTCCCAGTGCAGTCGTTCCTGCTGAAACCAACTATCTGCTCAATCCCGATCATCCCGATTTTGTCCATGTCGAAATCGGGGCGCGTGATGAGTGGCTGACCGATCCACGGTTGCTGCGGCGCGCTGCGGCGCCGGACTAGCGAGCGGCGAGTGAGTGTGGACCAACGAGCCCAAGGACATCCAAGCCCAAAAACTTGACATAAAAGAAATGATCGCAGTTACATTTGGCATCTTATTATCAACAATTTATATGTAAGTTGTCCTGATTGACTGTTAAGAATCCTACCAATCGCTGCATACCGATCAACATCCAAGACGGATACTGGAAGTCGATCCCGGGGATATCGAGCCCGCGCAAGCGTAATATGACTGCCGCCGCGTCACCTCGTTTCATTCATTGTTGACCCCAAAAAGGGACCTCGCGGTGAGATGACTCTGAAGTGCAGGTGGCAAGACTCGCGGCTCAGGGCTTGGAATGATCGGCTACTTCTAACTAGATTTGCAGCGAAGCCATGGCTTCGACGAGCTCTGTCAGCTCTGCGGCGGATTCAATGAATCTAGTCGTATCGAACAACTCGGTCCCGAGTTGCAGCTGAATCATCCTAGGCTTCACTCCGAGCTCTTCGAGGATCTTTGCACAGGTATGTCGGAACGAGTGAGGCGTGACATTGCCGAGCAGCAGGGCGAATGAAGGATCGGTCGGCGCTATCATTTGCTGTGCGATTTTGACAGCTGCCCGTACGTCGTCGTAGACGATCTGGTCCGTGAGAAAGTGCCGGTGTGCACCTTGCTCACCCCATACCGGCAACAAAAGGGGCGATTCGTTACCGATGAAATGTTCGCTCGCACCAAGCGCTCGACGGTATCGCTGCAGCGCGCTGAGCGCGGCTTCATTCACGGCAATGATGCGCGTTATGTTCTTTCCTCCGATCTTCATGGTCCAGCTCTGCGCGCCTGTCAACCTATTTTCGTGGAGACGGATATCGCGCAAGCAGACACGTGGCAGCTCGTCGCGACAAAGCCCGGTGTTGGCAAGGAAGCGTAGGGTGAACAATTCCCGTTCCGCTTTCGCCTTCTTCCATCGATCCGAGGGATCAATTGAATCGACGTGCTTCTGGAGCACGTTCGCGAATCTGCGAAACGCAGATAGAGTTAGAACGCTCGTCGTGGATGCCGCTTGATTGCGGACCGCATGATTCTTCTGCCCGTGATACGGGTGACTGACAACAAACGGATCCCTGACGAGGTAGCCTATCGCGACGAGCCATCCAAAGAAAACACCGATGACCTTGCGCGCATACGTCCTACTGCGCTCAGACAGCGGACCTTCGAACGGATGCCAGTCAGCCGTTGACCGCCGCCCGTAGCGTTTGCCGCACCAGTCTGGATGTGGGGCCGTCAGGAACTCATCGTAAGCCTCGATGTCTTCCGTCCTGACCGACGCGAGTCCTTTTCGCTGGAAGATCGTGAGCCACCCGCAGAAACGGTCGAGTTCTTTTCTGTACGCGCGCTGCGTACGAGGCGCGTCGTCATACGTGCGAAGCCAAGCGATGAGAGCGTCCATGTCGGTTAGTGCATCACCAAGCTTGCACATCCCGGAAGGGGCGCGGTTGTAGCCGCGCTGTTCCTTCTCGTAGGCGCAGGGTGGTGCTTCAGCGAGGTCTTCAAATGGCAACGGTTTGACCGCCACCGCGGGTGCGCCCGTGTTTGCGCGCTGGTTTTCGTCGCTGCTACGCCGCGCCATTCCAGACATCTCCGGTTTGTATAACTTCGAGCTGTCCCAGTCAAAAGTCGCCCAGGTACCGTCAGTCGGGCAGCTCGACGACGAAAATCGACCCGCTCCAACTTAAATTATTTTTGAGTTCTTGGACTGGAAAACCATCTGAGGTTATTCGTTGCCGGACGGAAAAGTTCAGTCTTCTCGGAGGGACGCAAACTTCGGAAACAACTCGTCAACTCTCTCAGGTAATGCGCTATGGAGGTGCAAATCCACGTTGAAATGTCAAAAAGTTCGATTTTTAGGTTCTCCGGCTAAGCCTCGAGGACATCGATACTAACGATTGAACAATCCGCACGCCAACCGTGAACACGACATTATAGTACTAATGTCGTGTTAAGTAGTGAATTGCGTAGTATATGGTGCGTTTTACGTTGTATTATCAACATATCCATATTCCCCCAAAAGCCGCTTCCACCATGACCCTCGAAGCCGACATCGAAGTCGTCCGTCAAAACGCGTCCGACACGCAGACGCTTTATCGCGAGGTCTGCGCGTTGCTGTTTTTCCGTTACGGCGAAACACCGACCGCGAACCGCCTGTACCAGCTGGTGCGCAAAGGCAGCATGAGCGCGCCGGCCAAAGCGTTGCGCGATTTCTGGACCGACGTGCGCGACAAGACGCGTGTGGACGTCGGCCGTCCGGACTTGCCGCCCGAGGTCGCAACGGCTGCCGGCGAATTCGCGGCCCAGCTGTGGCGTCTGTCGAGCGACGCCGCGAACGCCACGCTCGACGTGTTCAGGCAGGACGCGGACGCCCAAATCGCCGCCGCGCAAGAACAGGCCAAGCAAGAGGACAGGCAGCGTCAGGACGCCGTCGACAAAGCCGAACAGGCGGCCAACGATGTCGCGACCCTGCGCGCGCGGATTGCCGGACTCGACGCGCGCATCGTCGAGCTGCAGACGGCCAACGACATGCTGACGGCGCAACTGGCGACATCGAAGGAAGAAATCGCGGCAGGAGCCGCCGCGCTCGCCGATGCCCGCCGCGATTTCGCCGACGAACTCGCGAAGCTGCGCCGCTCTCACGAGCAGAACGAGCAGCGGCTCGCCGCGGCGGAAAAGCGCGCTTTGCTCGAAATCGACGGTGAACGAGCGGCGGCGCAACGTCTGCGCAAGGAGCTCCAGGCGAGTCACGAGCGGGCGGCGACGCTCGAAGCCGAATCGCGGGCCGAGCGCGACGCGATTCGGGACGAGTTGGCCGCATCGAAGGCAGAACTGGCTGCCTCCGCTGCACGGCATGCCGCGACCCGCGGGCAGCTTGCGGAAAAGGATGCGTTGCTGGCCGAACGCGTGGCGGCGACCGACCTGTTGCGCGAGCGTATCGACACGCTCTCGCGGCAGATCGAGACGGCGCGAACAGAAAAAACGTCCGCGCGCCCTGCCCGCCGCGCCCGCGAAACATCACCCGTGCAGGGCCGCGCGATGGTGGGCTTCTCGGGCGCACCGTTCGTCAAACGTTCGACCAACGCCAAACCACGCGAAGACTGAGGACTGCCAGCGTCCCGGCGGCATGTCACCACGCGAGTCGCGATAAGTGGTTACACCTGGTGACGTTCGATAAAAAGTGATCGTCATGGGGCGGCGGCACCCGCCGCCCGCGCGCAACGCTGCGTCAGAAGCGCGGATGACACTCGAAACTGACCGACGACCCGTGCTCGGTCATCGCGCTGACGCCGCTGACCGTCTCCGTATTCACGCTGCTTTGCATACCGCGACGATCGCAGTAGTCGCGCGCCTCGTTCATCGCGAGTTCGTGCGCGCGCGCCCAGGCCATGCGTCCTCCGGTCGCGCTGGCGGCGACCGTGTAGCTACCGGGCTTGCCGCTCGCGACCACATCCGTGCTCGACGCGCACCCGACGAGACTCGCGCACGCGAGCGCCACCGCCGCCACCCCGCGCATGCGCGTGGGCAGCGGCGCCCTCTTCCTTTGCGTGCTTTCCGCTCGCGCGACGGACGCGACTTCGCGTACCCGCACCGTTTTGCGCGCCTCAGCGAGCATGTCCGAACCCTGATTCGACATCGTGGATCACCTGCATTTTTAACTGATTAGTCAGGCAGCAATTATCCGGAATCGTTCGCCCAAGATCAGCCGATACAACCGAAAACACTGTTGCGCGAGTCCTAACAATGGACGCGAGCGCCACGCCGCGACGGCGTCGGCAATGAGCGGACCACATGGTTCACAAAAGACCTTCCGGAATCCCCGTTGAGCGTCTAGTCTGTAACGATGCCTGTTCGACGGACCGGCATTTCGAACCGCAGACGGACCCCACCACATAGCGGCATACACCGGTCGCCGAACCGGAGGAGACATATATGGATCTCGAGGCACGTACCCTTCATCGCGTCACGGTTCGGCTCGTGCCGTTCCTGATACTGTGCTATTTCATCGCCTATCTCGATCGCGTCAACGTCGGCTTCGCGGCCTTGCAGATGAACAAGGCGCTCGATCTGTCCGCGAGCGCGTTCGGCTTCGGCGCGGGCGTGTTCTTTATCGCGTACTTCTTTTTCGAAGTGCCGTCGAACCTGCTGCTCGAACGATTCGGCGCGCGCCGCTGGATCGCGCGGATCATGTTTACGTGGGGTATTCTCGCGGGCGCGATGGCGTTCATCCCGGACATCGCGCGCATCACCGGGCTCTCGCCCGCGCACGTGTTTTTCGGCCTACGCATTCTGCTTGGCGTCGCCGAGGCCGGCTTTTTCCCGGGCATCATCTTTCTGCTGACCTTGTGGTTTCCGGCTGCGTATCGCGGGCGCGTGGTCGGCTATTTCATGGCGGCGATTCCACTGTCGACGGTGATCGGCGGCCCGATCTCCGGCGCGCTGCTGTCGCTCGACGGCCGCGGCGGACTCGGCGGCTGGCAGTGGCTGTATCTGATCGAGGCGCTGCCCGCGGTATTGCTGTCGGTCGCGGTGCTGTTGTATCTGACCGACAAGCCCGCCGACGCCACCTGGCTCAGCACCGAGGAGCGCGACTGGCTGATCGCGCGGCAGAAGCAGGAGCGTGAGCATCGCGAGGCGGTGCGCCACTTCAGCGTGAAGGAGGCGCTGATCCATCCGCGCGTGCTCGCCATCGCGCTGATCTATTTCGGCGCGAACGCGACCAACTACGGCCTGAGCTTCTTCCTGCCGCAGATCGTGAAGTCGTTCGGCCTCACTAATCTGCAGACGGGTTTCGTGACGTCGCTGCCGTACGTGGTCGGCCTCGTCAGCATGATTTTGTGGGGACGGCATTCGGATCGCCACCTCGAACGCCGCTGGCACGTCGCGATTGCGCTGTTCGTCGCGGCGGCCGGCATCGCGGCCGCGGCCGGCCTCGACAATCCGGTGCAGAAGATGATCGCGCTATCGATTGCCGGCTTCGGCATCTTCGGTTGCCTGCCGGTAATCTGGACCTTGCCGGCCGCGTTCCTGTCGGGCGCGGCGGCCGCGGGCGGCATCGCCGCGATCAACTCACTGGGCAACCTGGCGGGTTTCTTCGGGCCGTTCGCGATGGGCTGGATCAAGGACAGCACCGGCGGCTTCGGCGCCGGGCTGCTATGCCTGTCGGGCGCGGGACTCATCGGTATGGCGGCGGTGTTGCTGCTGCATCACGACACGTCGCTCGAGACGACGCATGGCAATCCGCATGCGCGACCGCCGGGTGAAGCGGGCGTCGCGAGGTCTTAGCGCTAGTCCCACGCGCCGTTCAATACGCACCCGGGCAGCCTGCCCGGGTCGCCTTCAATTCGCCCCGCTGCCGTTATTCGACCCTTCTGTGCCCTGACCGCCCGCATCGGGCGGCACGATGTCGTCCGGCGTCGGGGTTGGCGCGAGCGCTGCCGCACCGCCGCCGTGCGCTTCACCGTCGACGGTATTACCCGGCGCCGGCGCGGGAGCCGACCCCGACCCCGGCGCCGGCAGCAACGGCGGCAACGCGCGCGCTTCGCCCTGCACCGCGGACGCGCCCGCTGCCTCTGACGCCGCCGCCGGTGCCGGTGCCGGTGCCGGTGCCGGTGCCGGTGCCGGTGCCGGTGCCGGTGCCGGTGCCGCCACGGCAGACGTCGGCGGCTGCACCGGCGCCACCGGCGCGCGCCGCGCCGGAGCACGCGCCACGACCTGCTTGTCCGGCTGCGCCGGCGTGTGCTTGAACAGGTGCCCGATCCAGTCGCGCAAGCGTTCGGCGCGCTCGGCGAACCAGCCCGGCTGCTGCGCGGTATCGAACTTCATGTGGCTGTCGACGAGCCGCGAGCGCTGCGCGCGCTGGAAGAAATCGCCGACGATCGGCAGCGCGCTATGCGCACCCTGCCCCCAGTAATCGCTGCGCAGCGTCACGCGGCTGTCGTTGAAGCCGACCCATGCCCCCGCCACCAGTTGCGGCTGCATCAGGATGAACCAGCCATCCGCGTTGCCCTGGGTCGTGCCGGTCTTGCCCGCGACATCGCCGCGCACGCCGAAGCGCGTGCGGATGCTCGCGCCGGTGCCGCGGCTGACCACGTCGCGCATCACGTCGACGAGCGTGCGCGCCGTGTCGGCGGGCAGCTCGCGACTCGGCGTGGCCGGCTTGAATTCGGCGAGCAGGTTGCCGTTGCGGTCCTCGATGCGCGTGACCATCAGCGGCTCGACGTAGCCGCCGAGGTTCGCGATCGTGCCGTACGCCGACACCATTTCCTTAAGCGTGACCGGGCTCGTGCCGAGCGCGAGCGACGGCACCGGGTCGAGCTGGCTGTCGCGCACACCCATCGCGCGCGCGAGCTTGGCGACCCTGTTCGGACCCACCGACTCCATCACCTGCGCGGTGATGCGGTTGCGCGAATAGGCGAGCGCGTCGCGCAGGCTGATCATGCGGCCGCTCGGCTCGTCCTCGTCGTTCGGCTTCCAGATTTCGCCGCCGGCGAGTTCGATCTGAACCGGATTGTCCGGCAGTTTGTCGTCCGGCTTCGCGCCGGCCTCGAAGGCCGCCGCGTAGACGAACGGCTTGAAGGTCGAGCCCGGCTGACGGCGCGCCTGCTGCACGTGATCGAACGGATCAACGCCAAAGTCGCGGCTGCCGACCCACGCCTTGATCTCGCCGGTACGTGGGTCCATTGCGAGGAAGTCGGCCTGCACGCGCGTCTTCGTGTCGCACACGCTCTGCACGAGCTTGCGATCGGCGAGCAGGCGTTTCAGCGCGTCGTCGTCGGCGAGGCCCGTGTCTTTGGCCGCGCGGAAGTCAGGCGTTTCGCGCAGGAACGTGCGCAGCAGGTCCTTGTCCGCCGAGCAGCCCGCGCGCGTGCCCCACGCGGAGTTCGCGATGTTCTGCAACTGGTTGCCCTGCAGCGTGACCGCCTGGGTCGCCATCGTCTGCAGACGCGAGTCGATCGTCGTGCGCACGACGAGTCCATCGGAATAGATGTTGTAGTCGTTGCGATCGGCCCACGCGACGAGCCATTTGCGCAGTTGCTGCGTGAAGTGCGGCGCGGGTCCGGGCGGCTCGATCTGGCGCTCGAAGTCGAGACGCAGCGGCTTGCGGGCGAGCGTGTCGTACTGGGCGGGTGTCAGCTTGCCGTACTTGACCAGTTGCGCGAGCACCGTATTGCGCCGCTGCAAGGCGCGCTCGGGGTTCAGCACCGGGTTGTAGTACGCGTTGCCCTTCAGCATGCCGGTCAGCGTCGCCGCTTCGAGCACGTTCAGGTCGGATGCCGACTTGTCGAAATAGGTGCGCGCAGCCATCTCGATGCCGTACGCGTTGTACAGGAACGGGACCGTATTCAGGTAGGTTTCGAGGATCTCGTCCTTCGTGTAGAACGCCTCGATCTTCAGTGCGGTGATCGCTTCCTTCAGCTTGCGCGTCAACGTCGGCGCGCGGCCGATTTCGTCGGGATACAGATTGCGCGCGAGCTGCTGCGTGATCGTCGAGCCGCCCTGGCGCTCGCCGGAGAGCGTGTGCAGCGCGGCCGAAGCGGTGCGCCGCCAGTCGAGCCCGAAATGCTGATAGAAGCGGTGATCCTCGGTGGCGATCAGCGCGTTCACGACGTTCGGCGAGATGTCCTTCAGCTTGACCCACTCGCGGTTCGACGGCTTGAACTCGGCGAGCAGCTTGCCGTCCGCCGACAGGATCTGCGCGGGCTGCTCGATCTTGGCCTTGCGGATGTCGCCGATGCTCGGCGTGAACGGAATCAGCAGCAGCACGTACAGTACGAATAGCACCGGCAGCGCGGCGAGCCCCCACGCGAACGTGCGGCGGGTCGGATGGCGCAGATGCCATGCGGCCTTCGCGAACAGCGGGTTCGCGAGCGTCAGCCCTTTGTCGAGGGCCGCCAGAAAGGAGGAAAAGAGGCGCTTCACTTGCTGTCGTCGGCTGGGAAAGGCGCAATCGTACCAAGATGTGGGGGGTGCGCCGGTTTTTGCCTCATTCGCGGCATGGAGTGCGGCTCCGGCGGGGCCACTATAATGTCGCCAATTCCGACAAGAGGTGCTCCATGATCATCAAACCGCGTGTGCGTGGCTTCATCTGTGTATCGACCCATCCGACCGGCTGCGAAGCCAACGTCAAGGAACAGATCGAGTATGTGAAGGCACGCGGCCCCATCGCCAACGGCCCGAAGAAGGTGCTCGTGATCGGCGCGTCGACCGGCTATGGCCTCGCCGCCCGCATTAGCGCAGCGTTCGGCTCGGGCGCGTCGACCCTCGGCGTGTTCTTCGAGCGCGCCGGCAGCGAAACCAAGGCTGGCACGGCCGGCTGGTACAACACCGCGGCGTTCGAGAAGTTCGCCACCGCCGAAGGCCTGTACGCGACCAGCATCAACGGCGACGCGTTCTCCGACGAAGTGAAGGCGCGCACGATCGAAGTGGTCAAGCGCGATCTCGGCCAGGTCGATCTGGTCGTCTATAGCCTCGCGGCGCCGAAGCGCCAGCACCCGAAGACCGGTCAAGTGTTCAGCTCGGTGCTCAAGCCGATCGGCAAGGCTGTCAATCTGCGCGGCATCGACACCGACAAGGAAGTGATCAAGGAAACCGTCCTCGAACCGGCCACGCCGGAAGAAATCGCGCACACGGTCGCGGTGATGGGCGGCGAGGACTGGCAGATGTGGATGGACGCGTTGGGCGAAGCCGGCGTGCTCGCCGACGGCGCCAGGACCACCGCGTTCACCTACCTCGGCGAGAAGATCACCCACGACATCTACTGGAACGGCTCGATCGGCGCGGCCAAGAAAGATCTCGACCAGAAAGTGCTCGGCATCCGCTCAAAGCTCGCGGCCAAGGGCGGCGATGCGCGCGTCGCGGTGCTGAAGGCAGTCGTCACGCAGGCAAGCTCGGCGATTCCGATGATGCCGCTCTATCTGTCGCTGCTCTTCAAGGTGATGAAGGAAAAAGGCACGCACGAAGGCTGTATCGAGCAGGTCTACGGCCTGTACAAGGACAGCCTCTATGGCAGCCAGCCGCATCTGGACGACGAAGGCCGTCTGCGCGCCGACTACAAGGAACTCGATCCGCAGGTGCAAGGCCGCGTGCAGGAGCTGTGGAACCAGGTGAGCAACGACAACATCTACGAACTCACCGATTTCGCGGGCTACAAGACCGATTTCCTGCGCCTGTTCGGCTTTGAAATGAAGGGCGTCGATTACGACGCGGATGTCAATCCGGACGTGCAGATTCCGAATCTCGTGCAGGTTTGATCCACCGGGGGGCGAGCCCGCTTCGCGAGTTCGCCCCTGATGTTGCCCCTCCTCGCCTCCCTCCCCTCACTCCTTCAATACGTCAGCACGGATACGCGCCCTGCAACGCGCGCAGAATCGCGAGCCCGATTGGAAAATCCTCGGAAATGCCCGGATGGTTCGCGAAGAACGCATCGAGCAACGGATAGACCGTCTGGTTGCCGATCGCGAGCGTTGGCGGCGGACAGAACAGCTGCGGCTGTTTCCTCGCGACCAGATCGCCGTTCGCCCAGCCGAACGCGTTGATCGTGCCGGTGATGTACGCCGCATAGATCGAGTTGTTGTCGGCGTGTGCCCAGCGCTTGTATTGCGCGGCCGTCATTTCGGCGCTCGCGTTCAGAGTGAAGCACGCCGCCAGCAAAGCCGGCGCGAATTTCGTTAACCGCATCGTTGAACCTTCAATGTCGCTAGATGGCCGCCATTGTAGGCGACGCGGGGTGCACCGCGCAGCAGCCGTCGAGCGCGGGAATCCGCAAGCAGAGCGTAAGCATTGAAGGCGGATTCTGTAAGCATCGACAGATTGCAGAAGCGCGCGAATCAACGCTTACGGCGTGCCGTTTCGGCAATGCTTGCGATACCCGTCGCGCTCGGCCAGGCGCGCCATATAAGCGGCCAGCGCCGGCAAATCGTCGTGCTGCTGCGGCGTTTCGAGCCAGCGGTGCGCGGACAGCGCGATCGGAATATCGGCGAGCGAAAACGCGTCGCCCGCGATATACGCACCGGTGCGCGCGAGTTGCTGCTCGACGATCGCCATATGCTTCGACCAGTTCGCGCACGACGCGGCGATCTGGCGCGGGTCCTGATGCTCGGGCGAGTGCCGCACGAGCGCGAGAAACGCGTAGCTCCACGAGCGGTTCAATTCGCTCGCCTGCCAGTCGATCCATTGATCACAGCGCGCGCGCTCGACCGGATCGGCCGGATACAGCCCGTCACCCCGATAACGGTTCGCGAGGTAACGGATGATCGAGTTCGATTCCCACAACACGAAGTCGCCGTCGCGAATCACGGGGACCATCGCGTTCGGGTTCAGCGCGCGGAATTCGGCGACCTCGGTCGAGCGAAAGCCGGAGCCCCAGTCTTCCTGTTCGGACGCAAGCCCAAGTTCCGCGCAGGTCCACAACACCTTGCGCACGTTGATCGAGGTGGTCTTGCCGAGTATCTGCAGCATGAGTCGTTGGGTGCCGCGTGGATTGAACGGGTTGAAGGAATGAAACTCGGAAGCCAGCCAGTTTGCCTTGCGCGCGGCGCGCCGTCATCCGGTTTTCAGCGTCGCCTGTTCGCGGATCATGTCGTACAGCGCCTGCGCGGCCGGTGACAACTGCGCGGTCTTGCGCGCGACGAGCACCAGCGTGCGCGACACGGCGGGCTGCGTGAGCTCGACGGTGCGCACGCTCGGATACGCCCCCTTCTGCAGCGCGAGCGCGGGCACCACGGCCGCGCCGACGCGTTGCGCGACGAGTCCGACGGCGGTCGAACTGCGCTGCACCTCGTAGAACGAACGCAGCGCGAGCTCGCTCGATTCCAGCGCGACGTCGAGCAGCGCGCGATTGCCGCTGACCTCGCCGGCGAAAATCAGCGGGAACGGCTGCAACTGCCGCCATGCGATGCGCCGCCGCTTCGCGAGTGGATGGTCCTCGTGGCAGATCAGCACGTAGCGGTCTTCGGTGAGCGGCACGGTGGCGAGATCGGGATGATGCTCGCGCGCGATGTTGATGCCGAACTCGACCTCTCTGCGCAACACGGCCTCCTCCACCGCCGACGACGCGTGATCGAGAATCTTGATGCGATTGTGCGGATAGCGCGCCGAATACGCCTGCAGGATGCGCGGCAGATACTGCACGCCGACGGTCGGCACGCACGCGATCGAAACGTCGCCGCGTCGCGCGATGCCCGTTTCGCGGATCTCGACGAGCGCGTCCGCCAGCTCGCCGAGCAGCCGACGCGCCTGCGGCAGAAAATTGCGACCGATTTCGGTGAGCGCCATCGAACGCGTGGTGCGCTCGATCAGCGTGACGCCGAGATAGCTTTCGAGCTTGCGCAGCCGCTGCGTGATCGCGGTTTGCGTGACGTGCAGCGAATCCGCCGCGCTCTGGAAGCTGCCGCGATCGGCAATTGCGACGAAAGCCTGCACGCCGAGCGTGTCGATTTTCATTAGAAAAATGAAGTAATCGGGATCATAAATTCATTTTACTCCGGGCTGTCAGCGGCCGAGAATGGCCGCAACGAACCCCGCGAAGGAGCAAAAGATGACCGACAAAACCACGAACGAGCATAGCGATTGGCACGCGAAGCAGTACATGCTGTTCGAGAACGAGCGCACGCGCCCGGTCCGCGATCTGCTCGCGGCGGTACCCTTGAACGGCGCGCGGCTCGCGGTCGACATCGGCTGCGGCCCGGGCAACTCGACCGAGGTGCTGGCCGAGCGGGTGCCGGGCGCGTCGGTCAGCGGCATCGACAGCTCCGCCGAGATGATCGCGGCAGCCCGTCGGCGGCTGCCGCAATTGCGCTTCGACATCAGCGACGTTTCGACGTGGGACGCGCACGGCCCCTTCGATGTGATCCTCGCGAACGCGGTGCTGCAATGGGTGCCGGACCACGAGCGGCTGTTCCCCGCGCTGGTGGCAAAACTTGCCAGGGGCGGCAGCCTCGCCGTGCAGATGCCCGACAATCTCGACGAACCGGCGCACCGGCTGCTGCGCGAAATCGCCATCGACGGGCCTTGGGCGACGAAGCTGAAGGGTGTCGAGCGCACCATGCGCTACGACGCAAACTGGTACTACGCGCTGCTCAAGCCGCTGTGCGCGCGCGTCGACGTGTGGCGCACGATCTATCACCACCCGCTCGCGGGCGCCGACGCGGTGGTCGAATGGTTCAAGGGCAGCGCGCTGCGGCCGTTTCTCGCCGCGCTCGACGACGCCGAACGCGGCGCGTTTGTGCAACGCTATCGCGACGAAATCGTCAGAGCCTACCCGGCGCTCGCCGATGGCACGGTGCTGCTGCCGTTTCCGCGGCTTTTCATCGTCGCGACGCGCGGCGAACGTTGAAGCCGCGCCGGGAACCGCTGCGAGCCGGTAAATGCCGGCGCTTCGGCTGCGGCGGGTCGTTCCGGGGCGATCAGAGCGCCGGCGCACCACGCTGACGCACCGCCCGAAAACCCCACCTGTGGCGGCGCCGCACGCTAAGGGTGGTCAGGAATTGCCGCCCGGGAATTCCGCATGCTAATGTTTGTAAAAAGCGTGTGTAGAAAGCGGAGGACGGCGCCCGCCGGCCTCACCGGGAAGCCATTTACTGCAGCGAGCGTCGCCATGAGTGATGTACGCCAACACCTGAGTCCCCGTGACCGCCTGGAGCTGTTGTGCTGGCTCACATGCGGAAGCCTCGGCGCTTATTATCTGAACGAAGACTGGCCCGACGCGGCGTTTCACGTGCAGTCCGCGCACAAGTGGCTCGACCGCCGCGCGCGCGAAGCCGACTGGCTGTGCGTCGCGAAGCTGTCGGCCACCGCGGTCGAAATCGCGCGGCGCCACGCGCGCTTCGTCGATGCCGACTGGGCGCGCGACGCGGTTGAAGAAATTCTCGATACCGACGAACTCGACCCGCAAGCCCGGCTCGTCCGGCAGGTTCTGGCCGACTGCCAGAGCGCGCTGGCCGACAAGCGGATCGCCGATTAGTCGCGGGCTCGTTTTTCTTCCTTTTTTACAGCGGATTGGGGGCCAATATTTTGGCCCCTTTTTGCGTTGTTCCGCGTTGTTCCGCGCTTCCGCGCACGATGTGCCGCTCGCAGTCGGTAAAAAATGCGGCACCCGCCGTCGCGTACAGCCTACCGGCAGGCGGCCAATCCGCGTGCCGGCTCGGTTCGTGCAATCACCACGGACGCCCGCCCTTCATTCTTCGACCATCGTCTTCAGCTTCAGCAGCGCCTGATCCCACTGCCGCGAAATCGCGTCGAGCGCGCGGCGTGCCGCGTCGAGATGCGCGGGCTCGAACGCCCACAGGCGCTCGCGTCCGACCTTCACGTCGTGCACGAGGCCCGCGTCGGCCAGAACCTGCAGATGCTGCGTGACCGACTGCCGCGTGATGTCGGTGCCGGCCGTCAGCTGCGCGATCGACATCGCACTGCCCGCGCATAACGCCGCGACAAGCCGCAGACGCGTCTCGTCACCGAGCGCCGCGAACACCGCCGCCGAACTGCGCAGTGTCGCCGCCTTGAGGCCCGCCCTCGCGGGGGCCGCCCTAGCTCGCGCCGACATATCGCTCGACGTTGACCATCTGCTGCTCCCAGCCGCCGTCGTTCAGCCGGAACGCCTGCGCGCGACGCCCGACCGGCAACTGGTCGAAGCCCGATTCGACGACGCGCAGCAGCGTGCCCGACTCGACGTCGCTCAGATCGAATTCCACGAGTGTGGTCGGCTCAGGCGTGTAGTCGATCGTGATGTCGATCGCGGCCGGATGCCAGCGCCACGACAGATGATGCTCGGGCTCGACACGCTCGACCAGCACGTTCATCAGCAGATGCTCATAGCCTGGATAGGTGATGTGCCCCTGCGTGGATTGCCCCGCGACGAACTGCTTGCCGGTGAGATTCACGCCGAACCATTTGCCGAATTCCTCGGCGTTGGACAGCGCACGCCAGACGCGCGAGCGCGACGCCTTCAACAGAACCTGCTTTTCGATGCGATCGGTCGATGAGTTCATATGCAGCCTCCTGACTGCATATTAGAAGCACCGCCTCCGATATGCAAGCATTCGACTGCGCTTTGTTCAGAGCGTGATGCGTGCGGCGCCGGCACGACCGGACCCCGCGCGCCGGGCCTTACTCCGTTGCATGCGCGTGCATGACGCCGGTTTGCATCGACCACGCCATCCACGGCCGGCGCAGCGCGACGATCGCAAGGAACGCGCAAGCCGACAGTGTGCCGAACGTCGCGAAGCCCATTTGATAGCTGCCGGTGCTTTCCTTCGCGATGCCCATCACGACCGGCAGATAGAAGCCGCCGATGCCGCCCGCCGCCCCGACGATGCCGGACATCAGACCGGTACGGCCGGCCCAGCGATGCGGCACGAGCTGGAACGTCGCGCCATTGCCGAGTCCGAACGCGACATAGAGGCACAGCAGCAACGCAATGCCGCCCGCGAGCGACGGCATCGCCGCCGCGAACAGGAAATCGCAAACCGCGATGATCGCCAGCAGCACGGTCAGCGCGCGCACGCCCGACACGCGGTCGGCAATCAGACCGCCGAGCGGGCGCACCATCGCGCCGGTCGCGGCGAGCAGCGCCATGAACAGGCCCGCGTCGATTTTCGACAGTTGATAGAGGTTGGTCAGCAGCAGCGACACATACGAGGACATACCGACGAAACCGCCGAACGTGATGCTATAGACGAGCATAATGACCCACGTATCGCGCTCGGCGAGCACCGAGCGGTAGCGTTGCGGCAGCACCGCGATCGCCAGCAGCGCACCGATCACCGGCAGCAGCAGCACGCCGGTCTTGCCCGCGCCGAATAGCCCCGCTTCGACGAGCAGCACGAGCGCGATCAGGCCGACCAGCGTCGTCGCGAAACTGCCGAAGGCGCGCAGCACGCTGCCGGTTTTGATGCCCGCGTCGTTGGCCCAGAAGTACAGCGTGATCGCGGCGATCGCGAGCAGCGGCAAGGCGCCGCCCGCGGCGAGTTGCCAACCGTAGCGCGTCGCCAGTTGCGGGAACAGGAAGCCGTCGAGCACCGCGCCGATGTTGCCGGCCGCGGCCAGCCCCAAGACGAGGCCCTGCACTTTCGGCGGATAGTTACTGCCGGCCATCGGCAGCGCGACCGCGAAGCTGGCGCCGCCGACGCCAAGGAACACGCCGAGCACCAGCAGCATTTCGTACGACGGCACCGATTGCAGCAACGGCAGCACGATTGTCGGCACCGCCGACAGCAACACACCCATCAACGCAATGCGTTTGCCATGCGCGGACTGATACAGATTGCCGAGCGTCACGCGCAGAATCGCCGCGGACAACACCGGCACCGCGACGAGCAGCCCCTGCTGCGCGGGCGTCATCGCGATGCTCTTGCTGATGAACGGCGCGAGCGGCCCATACAGCACCCAGACGGTGAAGCCCGTGTCGAAATACAGAAAGCAGGCGACGAGTGCGCGCCAATCACCGCTTCGCAGGGAGTGCATTACGTTTTTCATCAGAGATCCTCAGTAAATAAAATGCCTGGTAGTCCAGTTGCTGCGTTACTTGTGTTTTGCGCCGGCACATCGCCCGGAGTTTTCACCGGGATCGACATGCAAGCGTCATGCCATCGTGCTGCCTGTTACGAGGCCTTTTTAAAGGCATCTTCTGAAACGCATCGGCGGCTCAATACACGTCGCGTGCATAACGCTTTTCGCGCGTCAGACGGCTCACGTATTCGAGTGCTTTCTCTTCGCTCATGCCACCGTGAGTCGTGATGACGTCCTTCAGCGCCGCATCGACATCGCGCGCCATCCGGTTCGCGTCGCCGCATACATAGAAGTGCGCACCGTCTTCGAGCCATGCCCACAGTTGCGCACCGTGTTCGCGCATGCGGTCCTGCACATAGATCTTGTCGGCCTGGTCACGCGAGAACGCGACGTCGAGCCGGGTCAGCAGACCGCTCGCGCGCATCGCTTCGAGTTCGTCGCGATAGTAGAAGTCGGTCGCGGCATGCTGTTCGCCGAAGAACAACCAGTTGCGTCCGCGCTCGCCGCGTGCCTGCCGTTCGTGCAGAAAGCCGCGAAACGGTGCGATGCCGGTGCCCGGCCCGACCATGATCATCGGCGTGTCCGATTGATGAGGAGGACGAAAATGAGCGGACTTCTGCACGAACACGGGCACGTCCATGTCGCTTGCGCGATCCGCGAGAAACGTCGACGACACGCCCTTGCGGTGCCGCCGCCCGTTGCTGTAACGCACCGCCGATACCGTCAGATGCACTTCACCCGGATGCGCCTTCGGGCTCGATGCGATCGAATATAGACGCGGCTGCAGGCGTTTCAGCATGCCGGTCAGCTCGGCGGCCGAGAGGCTCACCGGAAACTCGTGCAATACGTCGGCAAGCTGCTGTCCCCATAGCCATTGCTTCAGATCCGCCTTGCGTTCGGGCGCGAGCAGATCGCCCAGCACGCCGTCGCCGCTGCGCGCCGCGACGAACGCGAGCGCTTCGGCGCTCGGCCGCGCGATCTCGTAGTGCTTGCCGAGCGCATCGGCGAGCCGCATGTCGCCGATACCCGCGACGTGCACCGATGCCTCCGCGTGCAAACCGCTCAGCGTGATCAGTTCGTCGACGAGTTCGGGGCAGTTGCTCGGCCACACGCCGAGCGCATCGCCCGCTTCGTATTCGAGGTTCGTCTCGCCCGTTTGCAGCGACACGTAGCGCGTATCCTTCGCGGCGCCCTGCCGGTTCAGGCGCAGATTGCCGACGACGCGCGACGCGGCCGGCCGCGCCTTGGTCGGCACCGCGCCCACCACCGCGTTGATCATGCCGCCCGGCGGCACCGCGTACAGCGCGGCATCCGCCTGCTTGATGCAGACGATCACGCGTTCGAGCCATGCATCGGCGCTTTGCTGATATTCAATATCGCAATCGACGCGCTCGGTCAGACGCAGCGCACCCTGCGCGGCGAGCCGCTCGTCCAGACGGCGGCCGTGACCGCAGAACTGATCGTAGTTGCGATCGCCGAGCGCGAGCACCGCGAAACGCACGCCGTCGAGGCGCGGCGCCGTGGCGGCGTTCAGTTGCGTCCAGAAGTCCTGCGCGTTGTCGGGCGCATCGCCGTCGCCGAACGTGCTCGTCATCAGCAGCACGTATTGCGCCTTCGCGAGCGTCGCGAACGAATAGTCGGCCATGCACGCGGTGCGGATTTCGAAGCCCGATTCCATCAGACGCGTCGCGTAACGCTCGGTCAACGATTCGGTGTTGCCGGTTTGCGAGGCCCACAACAGCGTGACCTTCGGCCGCACGCGCGCGATGCGCACGCCCGATTCGCGTGGCTCTTCCTGTGCGAGATTCGGCCGCAAGGCAGCGGTCGACGTCTGGGCCGTCGTCGCGCTGCGGCTATACAGTCCCGCAAGCAGACCATCGACATAGAGCCGCTTCACCGCATCGAACGGTGCGCTGTGCGGCAGCACCGGCACGTTGGCGAGACCTTGCGCTTCGGCCGAACGCAGGCCACTGACGAAACCCGCCAGATACGCGCGCTCCGCATCGCTGAGCGACGGCATGGGCGCGGGCTCGGGCGGCAGTTGCAGCAAAGTGGTGAGGGCTTCGATACGAGGCATGGGTTGATCCTTGGCGCTGGGCGCTAAAACCACTGCGTCGGCGGGGGTAGAGAGCGCATCGTGGTCATTGCGAGTGCTCGCGTCGCGATCCGCCGTCACCGGACTCAGCGCGACCGCGCAGACTTTCAGTTCGGGCTGCAGAGAAACCGGATCGACCGCGTCGTTGGTCACCGCATTGATGCACAGTTCGTCGCCGAACACGTCGTTCCAGTGCATCGGCGCGAAGCACTGACCCGCGCTCACACGATCGGTGACGACGGCGGGTAGGACCGCGCGGCCGCGCCGCGAACGGATCTCGACCGCGTCCTTCGCGCGAATCCCGAGTTCGGCCGCGTCGTCCGGATGAATTTCGACGAAGGGTCCCGGGTTCAGCTTGTTCAGCATCGCGACCTTGCCGGTCTTGGTCATCGTGTGCCACTGATGCTGCAGACGGCCCGTGTTCAACACGATCGGAAACTCGCGATCGGGCAACTCGGCCGCGGGCTGATACGCACGCGCGAAAAACTTCGCCCTGCCGCTCGCGGTCGGAAAAGCAATGCGCGGCTGGCCGCCATCTTCCGACTCCCTGAGCGTCTGGCTCACGCCGTCATTCAGATAGCGAAGCGGATTGCGCTCGGACGAATCGGCCGACGCGATCGGCCACTGCAGTGGCGAGTCCTTCAAGCGGCGATGGCTCGCGCCGCGCAGGTCGTAGCCGGTCGCCGGATTCGCCGCGCGCGTGAGTTCGGCGAACACTTCGTCGGCGCTCGCATAACTGAATGCATCGGCAAAGCCCATTTCACACGCGATGCGCGCGATGATCTGCCAGTCGGGCAGCGCCGCGCCGGGCGGTTCGATGGCCTGCTGCATCAGCGTCAGATTGCGCTCCGAATTGACCATCACGCCTTCGGCTTCGGCCCACAATGCGCCCGGCAGCAGCACGTCGGCGTAGCGGTTCGTTTCGGTATCGAGGAACGCGTCCTGCGCGATCACGAGTTCGGCCGCGCGCAAACCGGCGATCGCGGTCTGCCGGTTCGCGACGGTCGCGACCGGATTCGTGCAGATGATCCAGCACGCCTTGATGTCGCCCGCGGCCATGCGCGCGAACATGTCGATCGTGCCGTTGCCCGCGTCCGCTTTGAGCGTGCCCGGTGCAATGCCCCACAGTGCTTCGACGAACGCGCGATCTGCGGCGACCAGCGCCGAACGCTGCCCCGGCAGAGCAGGGCCCATATAGCCCATTTCGCGGCCGCCCATCGCGTTCGGTTGGCCCGTCAGCGAGAACGGTCCACTGCCGCGCCGGCAGATGCGGCCCGTCGCCAGATGCAGATTGCACAGCGCGTTGGTGTGCCACGTGCCGTGCGTGCTCTGGTTCAGGCCCATCGTCCAGCAACTCATCCAGTCTTTGGCCGACGCGATCATCTGCGCGGCGCGACGGATGTCGTCGGCGGCGAGGCCCGTGATGCGGGCGACGTGCTCCGGCGTGTACCCGGCCAGAAACGCGGGCATCGCGTCCCAGCCTTCGGTGTGTTCGGCGATAAAAGCCGCATCCGTTGCGCCGTTTTCGTGCAGCAGATGCAGCAGACCGTTCAGCAGCGCGAGGTCGGTGCCGGGTTTGATCTGCAGGAAAAGATCGGCTTTCCCGGCGGTCGTGTTGCGGCGCGGATCGACGACGATCAGCTTCGCGCCAGCCTTCACGCGATCCATCATGCGCAGGAACAGGATCGGGTGGCAGTCGGCCATATTCGCGCCGCTGACGAAAAACAGATCCGCGTGATCGAAGTCTTCGTACGAGCCGGGTGGGCCGTCCGCACCGAGCGACAGCTTGTAGCCGCTCGCCGCGCTCGCCATGCACAGGCGCGAATTCGCTTCGATATTGTTCGTGCCGATAAAGCCCTTCGCGAGCTTGTTGACCAGATACTGCGCTTCGAGCGACATCTGCCCCGACACGTAAAACGACAGCGCATCGGGACCATGCTCGTCGAGCACGCGCCGCAGACGCGCGGCGGTATCGCTCAACGCCTGCGCCATCGGCAGCGGCACCGGGTCTTCGTCGCGCGCACGACGCACGAACGCGCCTTCGAGACGACCCGACTTGCGCAGCGCGACGTGGGCCGACTGCCCTTTGGTGCAGAGTCGGCCCAGGTTGGCCGGATGCTCCTTGTCGCCAGCGATCTTCACGACCTGGCCGTCCTCGACGTGCAGCACCATGCCGCAGCCGACGCCGCAATACGGACACACGCTCTTTACGCTGGTAGCAGACATGCGCGAATGATCGGGTTGAAACATCAGAACGATGGACAAAGGCCGCTACCTCAAACGGCGACCCACACCTGGCCGTTTTCGACGCGCGTGGCAAATGCGCTGACCGAATACGACGGCGTTTCGAGGCATTCGCCGGTGCGCAGATCGAAGTGATGCTTGTAGATCGGCGACGCGACCACGATGCGCTCGCCGAGGCTGCCGACGAGTCCGCGCGACAGCACCGCCGCGTGCGAACCCGGATCGAAGTTTTCGATCGCGTAGACCGTGGGCTCGGCCGGCGACTCGACTTCGCCGCCATCGACGTGAAACACGGCCACCTGTTCGCCATTGACGAGCGCGCAAACGCCGGTGTTCGGCACGATGTCGTCGAGTGCGCAGATCGCGGTCCAGGCGCGGGGCAAGCGTTCGTTCTTCATGACTGGGCTCCTTTTGAGTTAAGCGGGAATCGGATGCGGTCAAACCGTCTCGACGACAACGGGAATTTCGATGCGCTGCACCTGCCGCTCAGCGGGCGTTGCCGGCCGGATCTGTCCGCGCTCCTCGACGAACGCGACGTTGCTGTCGGACTCGCCGCTGTTGACGAAATGGCGGAAGCGCTTGCGCGTTTCGGGATCGGTAACGGCCTTTTTCCATTCGCACTCGTACGTGTCGACCACATGCTGCATCTCCACTTCGAGCTCGGTGGCGACGCCAAGGCGATCGTCGACGATCACGTCGATCAGATAGTCGAGCCCGCCTTCGAGGTTGTCGCGCCACACGCTGGTGCGTTGCAGTCGGTCGGCGGTGCGCACGTAGAACATCAGGAAGCGGTCGATATAGCGCACGAGCGTCGCCTTATCGAGGTCCGCGGCGAGCAGTTCCGCGTGCCGCGGCTTCATGCCGCCGTTGCCGCACACGTACAGATTCCAGCCCTTCTCGGTCGCGATCACGCCGACGTCCTTGCCCTGCGCTTCCGCGCATTCGCGGGTACAGCCCGACACGCCGAACTTGATCTTGTGCGGCGTGCGCAGGCCCTTGTAGCGATTCTCGAGTTCGACCGCGAGACCGACCGAATCGCCGACGCCATAGCGGCACCACGTCGAGCCGACGCACGACTTCACCGTACGCAGCGATTTGCCGTACGCGTGGCCCGATTCGAAGCCGGCCGCGATCAGCTCTTCCCAGATCGACGGCAATTGCTCGACGCGCGCGCCGAACAGATCGACACGCTGGCCGCCGGTGATCTTCGTGTAGAGGCCATATTTCTTCGCGACCTGCGCGACCGCGATCAGGCCGTCGGGCGTCACTTCGCCGCCCGGCATGCGCGGCACGACCGAATAGGTGCCGTCGCGCTGGATGTTCGCGAGGTAGTAGTCGTTGGTGTCCTGCAGCGACGCGTGCTCCTTCTTCAGCACGAATTCGTTCCAGCACGACGCGAGAATGCTCGCGACCGCCGGCTTGCAGATGTCGCAACCGAGCCCGCGGCCATGCTTCGCGAGCAGCGCGCCGAAACTGCGCACTCCCTCGACGCGCACGAGGTGATACAGCTCCTGGCGCGAATACGGGAAGTGCTCGCAGACGTGGTTGTTCACCGCGAGGCCCTGCTTCTTCATCTCGGCCTTCATCACCTGCGTGACGAGCGGCACGCAGCCGCCGCAGGAGGTGCCCGCGCCGGTCGCGCTCTTCAACGCGCCGATGTCGGTCGCGCCCGCGCACACGGCTGCGCACAGCTCGCCCTTCGACACGTTGTTGCACGAGCAGATCTGCGCGGCCGCGGGCAACGCCTCGACGCCGAGCGCCGGCTTCGCGCTGCCGTCCGCTTGCGGCAGGATCAGGAATTCGGGGGACGCTGGCAGCTCGATGCGGTTCAGCATCATCTGCAGCAGCGTGCCGTATTCGCTCGCGTCGCCGACCATCACGCCGCCGAGCAGATGCTTGCCGCAATCGGACACGACGAGCTTCTTGTAGATCTGCTTGCGTTCGTCGCTGAACTGGTAGGTGCGGCTGCCCGGCGTATTGCCGTGCGCGTCGCCGATGCTGGCGACGTCGACGCCCATCAGCTTGAGCTTCGTGCTCATGTCGGCGCCGGCGAATTCGGCCGGGTCGCCGAGCAACTGCTTCGCGACCACGCGCGCCATCTCATAGCCGGGCGCGACGAGCCCGAACAGCTGGCCGTGCCACAGCGCGCATTCGCCGATCGCATAGATGTGCGGATCGCTGGTGCGGCACGCGTCGTCGATGGCGATGCCGCCGCGCGCGCCGAGTTCGAGGCCGCATGCGCGCGCGAGATCGTCGCGCGGACGGATGCCGGCGGAGAACACGATCATGTCGGTGTCGAGATGGCTGCCGTCGGCGAACTGCATGCGGTGCGTGCCCGCTTCGCCGTCGACGATCGCCGTCGTGTTCTTCTGCGTGTGCACCGTGACGCCAAGCTCTTCGATCCGGCCGCGCAATACGCGGCCGCCGCCGTCGTCGACCTGCACCGCCATCAGGCGCGGCGCGAATTCGACCACGTGCGTTTGCAGACCCATGTCGCGCAGCGCCTTCGCGCATTCGAGACCGAGCAGGCCACCGCCCACGACCGTGCCCGTTTTCGACCGGGCGCCGCATTCGCGCATCGCTTCGAGATCGTCGATCGTTCGATAGACGAAGCAGTCGCCGCGCTCGCGGCCCGGCACCGGCGGCACGAACGGATAGGAGCCGGTCGCGAACACGAGGCGGTCGTACGGCAGCGTTTCGCCGGTCGCGACCGTCACCGTGCGCGCGTCGCGATCGACCGCGACCGCCCGCGCGTTCAGCTTCAGTTGCACGCCGTGGCGCTCGAAGAAGCCCGGCTCGACGAGCGACAGGTCATCGGCGGTCTTGCCCGAGAAGAACTCGGACAGATGCACGCGATCGTAGGCCGGTCGCGATTCTTCGCCCAGCACCGTGATGTCGAGATCGTGCGCGGCCCGTTGCGCCAGGCATTCGACCAGTTTGTGGCCGACCATCCCGTGACCGATAACGATGATTTTCATGAGCACGCTGTCCTCTGGTGTCTGGCGAAAGCGATTGCGGAAATAAAAACGGCGTCCCGCGAATCCGGCCGAGGGGCCGAATTCGGGGGACGCCGTTGTCCTGTTGGGTGCTACGGGCGCGTGCAGTTGTGCTGCAAGCGCGACGAACCCACGTTGGTCCGATGGCAACGCTTATCGCAAGGGTTGTGCCAATTTCGATAAATGCGCCCGAAAGCGTGGTGTGGCCGGGATTTGCGGCAAGTCGCGCGGCTTCGGACCGGATGCCGCGCGCGACGCGTTTTGAGGCGGCCAAGCACAGGGATGGTGCGACGCAGCACTGTCGACGTGCGAAACGAAGGCGCACGGGCGTGCGATCGCCGTCATGTTTTCCGCGTGAATCGCAATGTGTGGCAACGGCTTGCGCGCCTTGATCGGATCGATGGCGTGGTCCTTGCATTGCTCTTGCGTAACGTCATCGCGGCAACGTCGTCGCGACGCGCAGACTCAACCGTCGACAGGCAATGCAATGGACAACGGCGTCCCCTCGTGATCTTCACGGGCGGGCGCCGTTTTCGTTTCGGGCCAACGGAAACCAACGGCATAAGGACACCAACATGAACACCAACACCGGCAAGGTCACGCTGCTGAGTGCGGGCCCGGGCGACCTCGACTTGCTGACGCTGAAGTCCGTCAAGGCGCTCGCGGCCGCCGACGTCGTGCTGCTCGACGACCTCGCGAATCCCGACATCGTGACCCTCGCGCCGCAGGCGCGCGTGATTCGCGTCGGCAAACGCGGCGGCTGCCGCTCGACGCCGCAGGCGTTCATCGAGCGGCTGATGCGGCGTTATGCGCTGAAGGGTCTGCACGTGGTACGTGTCAAAGGCGGCGAAGCGCTGCTGTTCGGTCGCGCGGGCGAGGAACTCGCGGTGCTGCGCGATGCGGGCCTCGCGGTCGAGATCGTCAACGGCATCTCGTCGGGCTTCGCGGCCGCCGCGGGTCTCGGCATGTCGCTCACGCATCGGCGGCATTGCCACGGCGTGAGCTTCGTCACCGCGCACACCGAAGATCACGGCGAGCCGGACTGGGCCGCGCTCGCCGCGACGCGCACGACGCTCGCGATCTATATGGGCATGCGGCGCATCGACGGCATCGCCGCTGCGTTGCTCGCGCACCTGCCGGCCGAAACGCCGGCCGCAGTCGTGCAGTGGGCCGGCGGCGGCGGCGAGCGGCGCCTGTTGACGCGGCTCGATCGGCTCGCCGCCGATGCGCTCGGCGCGGGCTTCGGCAGTCCGGCGGTGATTCTGGTGGGCAATGCGGTTGGCGAGAGCGCCGAAGCGCCTTGCTGGGAACGCGAAGCTCGCGGCAGTCGAGATGGGCAAACACTACCCGCGTCGGCCATGGCGCGGGCAGCCTGATCGGCGCTCGAAGCGGGCCTCGCCCGCCTTTCATCCCATCAATCGCCGAACCCGAGCTCCGCGTCGACCTGCTGCCCGACGCGCAGCCAGGCCCCCGCCCCGCTCGCGACCAGCGCGTTGTTGCCGAACGTGACCGCACCGTCGAAGCGTTCGCTGACGCGATAACCGAGCATCGTGTCGGTCGGCTCGTTCGGCCAGTCGGGATCGGGCGCGCCGCGCGCCTGATCGATGGTCGGCATCGGACAGCGCGAGCAGAGCTTGACGAGCCGTAACTCGACCCGCGCGCTCGAGTCCGCATTCGCGCCGACGGCGAGCGTCTCGACATAGTCCTCTTCATAGGCATCGAGGCCGCTGAGCACGATATTGGGCCTGAAGCGATCGATTCCGATCGACGGTGCGCCTTTGCCGTTCAGGCGCGCGTTCAGATCGTCGAGCGAGGCCTGGCCGACCACCAGCAGCGGAAAGCCATCGGCAAAAAAGGTCGTGGCGCCCCCCGTGCTGTCCGTATAGTCCGGATCGACGACGCGTTCCCGCTCGGGATCGAAGCGCAGCAAGCGCGCGGGCAGACCGAGGAACTCCGTGAACCAGGCCGCCGTTTCTTCGCCGGTGTCGAGCCCGTAGGCCGCGTCGCGCCACACCGCGGTAGCGACCCTGGGTGCCGCGGCGAGCCGCGCGGCATCGAGCGGCGTGCGCAGCTCACGCATGTCCGGCGCGCTGACGATCAGATCCTCTGCGCCGAGTTCGACCTTGATCAGCGCCATGCGCGGATATGCGCGCTGCGTGAACATTGCGCCTTCGGGATCGACGATCATCCAGTTGCGGTCGTATTCGAGGCCCGTCGCCAACAGCCGCGCCTCGGTGAGCGCGATGCCCGCGCAGGATTTGATCGGATAGACGAACAGTTCGTTGATGGTAGGCATGGTTGCACGCGCGTCGGGAGCGCAGTTCCGGCGAAAATCGGGGGACTGAGAGTAGATCCGTATAGTACCGAAGTTAGCGTTGACGTGGACGTGCGAGCCGGCCCCTCTCATCGGGCTTTTTTAAGCTTGTTTTAAAAGTGGCGACCTAGAGTCGAATCACAGCAGCATGGAGAACGCATCGGACAGACGCGTTACTCCGACTCAACCGACTCAACTGCTCGTGTCGGGGGGCATGTGATGCGACGCGACAACCTCAAGTACTTCCTGATCGTGGAATGTCTGACCGTGGCGGTGTCCGCGGGCTGCATGGCGCAATCCCCTCCGAACAACGTAAGCTCTGGAGCGAATGTGCCGGCTGCCAGGCTTCCAGACCACGACACGGCGCCCGCGATAGTGACGGACTTCTCGCGCCTCGTCAGCGAAGAAGGCAAAGCAGTCGTCAATATCAGCGTGACAGCGGCTCAACCCGTCGCCACCTTCACTCCCCTCTGGCCGCCGGCCGGCAGCGAAGACGATCCTTTTACCCGGCAGTTCCAGCAGTTCGCCTACGCCCCTCCTGGCGCGGCAGGCCTGGCGTCGCAACGCAGCGGCTCTGGATTCATCATCGCCGCCGATGGTTACATTCTCACCGACTCCAACCTGATAACCAAAGCAACCCGAATCAGCGTGACGCTAAAGGACGGTCGCAAGTTCAAGGCCACGGTGGTCGGCGACGACCCAGCGAGCGGTATCGCGCTGCTCAAGATTCCCGCCACCAAACTGCCGACAGTCAAAATTGGCTCACCGTCCGCGAACAAGGCCGGTCAGTGGATCGTCTCGATCGGCTCCCCTTATGGACTGAACGACACGGTGACGGCAGGCATCATCAGCAACATGTCGCGGCCTTTGCCAGGCGAGTCGTATGTACCGCTTATCCAGACTGACGTGACCGAAAATGCGGGCGATGCAGGCAGCCCGGTGTTCAGTCTGAACGGCAACGTCATTGGGATCGAAATGCCTATCACGAAAGAGATCGGCGACGTTGAAGGAGCCGCGTTCGTGCTGCCGATCAATGAAGCGATGAAAGTTGCCCGACAGTTGCAACTGCACCACGAGGCGGAACACGGACGCCTCGGCATCACGATTCAGGATGTCAGCTGGCCGCTTGCGCAATCTTTCGGTCTGAACAGGCCGCAAGGGGCGCTCGTCAGCTCGGTCGACCCGCGCGGACCGGCTGCCAGGTCCGGTCTCAGACCAGGCGACGTCATCATGAAGATCAATTGCGTTGATATTCCAGATTCGACCCAGTTGCCCGTCACAGTAGCCGATCTCAAACCGGGCACATCCGTCCATCTCGTGTACTGGCGCGCTAACGCCACGCACGATACGACAGTCGCGCTTGGCAGTCTGAATGCCACTCCTGCCGAGACCCCGGCCATTGCGCAGGTCGCAGCTCCCGATAAGTTGACCGTGCGTGGTTTGACCGCACAGGAGCGACACGACGCAGGTGTCGAAGGTGGTGTCCTGGTCGAAAAAAGCACGGGGGCCGGCGCGCTCGCCGGCATCGAACCGGGAGACATCATCCTGATGGTCGACAGCACTCACGTATCAAGTCCCGCCCAGTTCCGGCGGAAAGCGGCGAACAGCGGTAACGCGGTCGCGCTATTGGTCCAACGCGACGGACAGCGCATGTTCGTCACCATCGACATGGGCTAGGGTCTGTTTATATATGTAAATAGGCCCTGGCAGCGCAGTGGCGGCGCGTACGTCATCGCCACACTTTACGAGGAGCTCGAAATGAACCAGCACGCAATCGTCAAAGTTGGCTTGACGGCACTCGCACTGAGTGCAAGCGTCCAATACGCGTTCGCGGCAACTCAGCCTTTACCCGCGGTACAGCACGAGGGTGAGGTTACGTTCCTGAGCGGCGGGATCGGCCTTGACCAATCCACCGCTATCAAGGAGGTCATGCCAAGGTATCCACTCACGCTCGAGTTTGCGGGCAAGGCGGCTAGCGGCAACGAGTACCTTGCGAATATCCCGGTGACGCTATCCGACATGCACGGCAATACGATATTGCAGACCACCGCAAAGGGTCCTTTCCTGTTGGCGTCGCTGCCTCACGGCCGGTATAGCGTGAGCGCCACATATAACGGCAAGACGGAGAGCAGGGACGTGAATATCGCTCCGTCGTCGCATGTGCATGAAGTGTTCCTGTGGTCGATGTAGACCGGCGTTTCGCCTTTCTGGCCGCACGCGATCCGATTCGCCGGCTTTCCGGCTCGCGACGACCGCGGCGGTGCATTCGGTAACCGGTACTCGTGAAAAGTCGCGATGGGCAACCGAACCGACTCGGAGCTTGCCATGAAAAACGGTTCCAGGGAGCCTCTCGACGAAAGCCGCCGCAGATGGCTCATCGCCACATCGGCCGTCGGCGCCATAGGAGGCGTGGCGGTCGTCGTTCCTTTTGTCGACTCGTTTGCGCCGCCAGCGAGTGCGAGGGCAGCCGGGGCGCCAGTCAGCGCCGACATCGGCAGACTCGAGCCTGGCAGCATGATGACCGTGGCGTGGCGCGGCAAGCCGATTTTCATCGTCAACAGAACCAACGAGATGCTGGCGGCCGTGCTCAAGGCCAACCCGATGGTCGCCGACCCGCATACCGCGCATCCGTTCTCGATACCGCTGCCGGCCTACTGCAACAACGAATACCGGTCGCGCCCGGATCATCGCAACATACTCGTTGTGATCGGCGTGTGCACCCATCTCGGCTGCACCCCGCTGCCCCGCTTCCAGCCCGGGCCGCAACCCAGTCTGCCCGACGACTGGCCCGGGGGCTTTCTGTGCCCTTGTCACGGCTCGACTTACGACCTGGCCGGTCGAGTGTTCAAAGACAAACCCGCGCCCCAGAATCTGGATGTGCCGCGTTACATGTTTGCGTCGTCGACGAGCATCGTTACCGGACAGGATGAAAAAGGCGAGGAGGCATAGCCGCGGCATACGGTCGAGGACGCGGGAAGTTCCTGCTAGGGTCACGCAATACCAGCCCGCCTCGCTACCGCTACATCGATCCGTGGCGGCCGGTCGAGCGCGCGGTGTCGCGCGGGTCGCCTATCACCTACCGAGATCGAGATCACCAATTGATGCGCGAAGCCGCGAAACCCAAGGCGCTGAGCGCGAAACTGCCTGCGCCGAAAGAAGTGCGCGACTTAAAGTGCTCCTCGGCGGCCATCAGGCTTTCGCCGTTCGCCTCGCTCGACAGGTTCGCCGAAGAAGAGCCCGAGGGTGGCTCGGCGCGGTCCGCATACCATCGCGCCATGGGACACGCAACGGCCGCCGCGCACGAGCCGCTCGACAACCTCATCCCGGCCCAGGGACCCGATGAATCCGGCGGCATCAAGTCCTCCGCAATCCGATCGCCCACCGTTGCATTCACGCTACCGCAAATGAACGCCGCCGACAGGCCTGCGGCGGCACCGGCGAGGGCGAGCCTGCGTTCGAGATCGAACCCGCGGATTGCCCGAAAGCGCGCTGGATAGAAGTGCCGCAGATTAAACATCAGCGCTGCGCCGACGTGGATGGTCGGGCCTTCGCGGCCGATGGTGAAGCCGCCGACGATCGACAGAAAAGACACCACGATCTTGCCGATCAGGATCCTGATGCTCAAAAGCCGCGGCGCAAGTCCGCCGCGATCATGCAGCGTGGCGATGACCTGAGGAATGCCGCTGCCTTTCGCGCCGGGAATGAACCGCCTCTTGATCCATACGCTGGCCGTGCCGATAGCCGGCGTGAGCAGGAAAGGCAGCCACCAGCGGACGGCGGTAATGCGCCGAAATATGTCATGACCTGCGTCAATAAAGTGCGAATACAGAACTGCGACCAGACCCGTGGCCACCGCGCCCAGCCAGAAAATCCCATAGTGGAACCACAGCCGCCGAGCGTGTTGCAGCGTTCTTCTGTCAAGGAATCGAAAGAAAGCGGCGAACGGATTCACCATCACGTATGGGTCAATTTAAAAAAAAAGCCCAGCCGTTAAGCTGGGCGGAGGGGATCGCCTTCTATCGCCTGAAGACGAGTGGACGTTCTCTCGGACCCTATGCAACAACCAGCAATATCGCCGTACCGTGTTCCGCACCACTCGCCGCTAGGATAGGCATGTTGTGACATAAATTCAAGTGAATCCTGCATTCTTCGATAAAACGTCAATCGGGGCAGTTCCTCCGACCATATCTGCACGTCCAGCATCTCGTCGAATTCGACCGGCTCGCCCCGGTACATGCAGCAGAACCCGCGCTCGGTGCGATAGACGATCACCCAGATTGCGTCGGGCGAACGGTCAGGCACCTGCCACAAGGCGTCCCCGCACAGTGGAGAGAACGGGCGATCATCATCGCGCCGACACGGGGAAAGCCTTTAAGCCTGCTTTAATCGCCACTGCATAGATTGAAAGCGTACCAGGCCTGTCGTACCTTCAACGAGCCAACGATCGATCCGCCACTGCCGACGCGGAGCAAGGCTGATCGCTGCAATGTCCCACTGATCGAAGCTGACAGACAGTTGACTGGCACTCTACTGGTTCTCTCGTACAAGGAGGACACACCATGCGTACGCTGCCTGCACTATGCGCTGGAATATGTTTGGGCTTCGCCCACCTTGCCATCGCGCACCCGACCTCGGACGTCGCCCCGAAAACTGGCTGCAAGGATTTCTCCGCGATCGCCATTCATCAACGCCCCCCGCTCGCTGACTGGGTCGCACCGCCGAGCCGTCATCGTGTGGTCCGGACTGACAGCGCGATCATAGTCAATGCTGCTGCCCCGGTTGGCCTCATTGTCGGCGAGTGCGGGAAACCGACCTGAACAGGTCGAACGCAGATCGAACGTTTCTTCGGGCGTATCAGCCAGTTTCGGCTGCCTTCCACTGGTTTCGACTGGTTCGTGGGCGGCTAACCGGTGTTCGCGTCGCCCATGCGCGGGTCTGGATCACTCGTGAAAGCGTGAACCGGGCCTGGTCCGCTTGCCGCTGTCATCCAACGATGAACCGAAGCCGTCGCCCCCGCTACGGCTCGCGGCGCGACCATTGTCTGGCCGCAATGAAGGCTTCGAAAACCAGCTCATCTGCTGGTCTACCTCGTTATTTCTGAACCAGGCCGCGCTTGTGGACCGCCCGGCGCGTGGCGTTGCGGCGGCACTGTCGAGCGCACGGGCAGAGCCGCCTGGCGAGGCCGCCGTTTCGCGCTGCCTCGCGCCGAAGTAAAATCGTCGAATCAGGCGCGCGCCGGAGAGCCGCAAGAAGCTTGCAACGCAGCCCCGAGGATCTCCTGAAGCGCCGCATCGCCGGTTACCGAAAGAAGCTGTAGAAGCCACCTTCCCATCACCGAGACAGGAAATTCATTATGTTGACCAAACCCATGTTGACCGTCGCCGAGACGACCCGCATTGTCGATGCCGCCCGCGCGGAAGCCGAGAAAAACAAATGGCCTGTCGCGATCGTCGTCGCGGACGACGGCGGCCATCCGCTCGCGGTGCTGCGTCTCGACGGCGCGGCGCCCTCCACCTCGTATATCGCGACCGAAAAAGCGCGCACCGCGGCGCTCGGCCGGCGCGAAACCAAGGTCTATGAAGACATGATCAACAACGGCCGCACCGCGTTCCTCAGCGCACCGCTGCAGGGCACGCTCGAAGGCGGGGTGCCGGTGATCGTCGACGGCCACGTGGTCGGCGCGGTCGGCGTGTCGGGCGTCAAGTCGGAGCAGGATGCGCAGATCGCGAAAGCCGGCATTCAGGCGCTCGGCGTGTAAAGCGCCGAGCGCCAAAGCAATCCCGAGACACAACGCGGACCGATGCCCCCTCGTCGGTCCCATAACAGATGGAGCAGTCGATGACTCAGATGAACCCGCGCGGCGGACTGCAGGTCGCCGCCAACCTCGACCAGTTCGTTGAATCCGAAGCCCTGCCCGGCACCGGAATCGACAGCGCCGCCTTCTGGTCGGGATTCGACGCCCTCGTGCACGAGCTGGCGCCCAAAAATCGGGCGTTGCTCGCCGAGCGCGACCGCCTGCAAAGCGAACTCGACAACTGGCATCGGGCCAATCCCGGCCCGGTGCGGGATCCGCGCGCGTATCGTGCCTTTCTCGAAGGCATCGGCTACATCGTGCCCGTGCCCGCCAGCGTCCAAGCCACGACCGACCACGTGGACAGCGAAATCTCCGGACAGGCCGGCCCGCAACTCGTCGTGCCACTGTCGAACCAGCGCTACGCGCTGAACGCCGCAAACGCGCGCTGGGGTAGCCTGTACGACGCGCTGTACGGCACCGACGCGATCCCCGAATCGGACGGCGCGGAAAAGCAGAAGGGCTTCAACCCGGTGCGCGGCGCAGCCGTGATCGCGTACGCGCGCAAGTTCCTCGATCAGGCCGCGCCGCTCGCGAACGGCTCGCACGCGGACGCAACGCGCTATAGCGTCGAGAATGGCCGGCTGGTCGTCGCGCTGAAGAGCGGCACCACGGCGCTGAAGACACCTGCTCAGTTGGTCGGCTATCAGGGCGACGCGAGCACGCCGTCGGCGGTGCTGCTCAAGCACAACGGCCTGCACGTCGAGATCCAGATCGATGCGAACGATTCGATCGGCAAGACCGATGCCGCCCATGTGAAGGACATCGTCGTCGAAGCGGCCGTCACGACGATCATCGATTGCGAGGACTCGGTCGCGGCCGTCGATGCCGACGACAAGGTGCAGCTCTATCGCAACTGGCTCGGCCTCATGAACGGCGACCTGACCGAACAGGTCACGAAGAACGGCAAGACCTTCACGCGCCGGCTCAATGCCGATCGCGAATACGTCGGCGCCGACGGCAAGTCGCAGGTCAAGCTGCATGGCCGCTCGCTGCTGTTCATCCGCAACGTCGGCCATCTGATGACGAACCCGGCCATATTGACGAAAGACGGCCACGAGATTCCGGAAGGCATTCTCGACGCGGTGATCACGACGCTGTGCGCGCTGCGCGACCGCCAGAACAAGCTGAACTCGCGCACCGGCTCGATCTATATCGTGAAGCCGAAGATGCACGGACCGGCCGAAGTCGCGTTCGCGAGCGAACTGTTCGCGCGCGTCGAAGACCTGCTGAAGCTGCCGCGCAACACGATCAAGATGGGCATCATGGACGAGGAGCGCCGCACCAGCGTGAATCTGCTCGCCTGTATCGCCGAAGCGTCGGCGCGCGTCGCGTTCATCAACACGGGCTTCCTCGATCGCACCGGCGACGAGATGCACTCGGCGATGGAAGCCGGCCCGATGATGCGCAAGGGCGACATGAAGTCGAGCAAGTGGATCACGTCGTACGAGCGCAGCAACGTGCTGGTCGGTTTGAGCGCCGGCTTGCGCGGCCGCTCGCAGATCGGCAAGGGCATGTGGGCGATGCCCGACCTGATGCACGCAATGCTGGAGCAGAAGATCGGCCATCCGAAGGCCGGCGCGAACACCGCGTGGGTGCCCTCGCCGAGCGCGGCGACGCTGCACGCGCTGCACTATCACCAGGTCGACGTACAGGCGGTCCAGCAGGAACTCGAACGCACCGACTATGCGACGGTGCGCGACGAACTGCTCGACGGCCTGCTGACGATTCCGGTCGTCGAACAGGCGCAATGGAGCGACGACGAAATCCGCGCCGAGGTCGACAACAACGCGCAGGGCATTCTCGGCTATGTGGTGCGCTGGATCGACCAGGGCGTCGGCTGCTCGAAAGTGCCGGACATTCACAACGTCGGCCTGATGGAAGACCGCGCGACGCTGCGTATTTCGAGCCAGCACATCGCCAACTGGCTGTATCACGGTGTGATCAAGCGCGAGCTCGTCGAGGAGACGTTCAAGCGCATGGCCAAGGTGGTGGATGCGCAAAACGCCGGTGATCCGCTCTACCAGCCGATGGCGCCCGGCTTCGACACGATCGCGTTCAAGGCCGCGCAGGCGCTCGTCTTCGAGGGGCGCCAGCAGCCGAGCGGATATACCGAGCCGTTGCTGCACAAGTTCCGGCTCGAGGTGAAGAAGCAGGGTTGAGGCCGTCCGGCCGAAACGACGACGGGCGCCGTGCAATGCGGCGCCCGTTTTTCCTTCCAGGTGGTGTCACTTCACGCGGCTTCTGCCGTCAATTGCGCCGCCTCGCCACCTGACGCTTCGTTCTTCATATAGGCTTGCAGATATGCCTCGAATTCAGCCTTCACCTCGGGATGGCGCAGTGCGAATTCGACGGTCGCCTTCAGATAGCCGAGCTTGCTGCCGCAATCGAAGCGCGTGCCGAAGTAGCGATACGCTAGCACCTGCTCCTCGGTCAGCAACGACTGCACCGCGTCGGTCAGTTGCAGCTCGCCGCCCGCGCCCGGCTTCAGCGCGCGGATATGCTTGAAGATCGTCGGCATCAGCACGTAGCGGCCCACCACGCCGAGATTCGACGGCGCCTCGTCCGGCGCTGGCTTCTCGACGATGCCCGAGAGCTTGATCACGTTGTCTTCCCACTCGCGGCCGTCGACGACGCCGTACGAGCGGCTGTCCTCGCGCGCGATCGTTTCGACGCCGATCACCGAGCTGTGATAGTGGTTGAAGGTATCGACGAGCTGGCTCATCACGGGCTTCGCGCTATGCAGCAGGTCGTCGGCGAGAATCACCGCGAACGGGCTGTCGCCCACCAGTTTTTCGGCGCATAGCACCGCATGGCCGAGACCGAGTGCTTCGGCCTGGCGCACGTAAAAGCAGTCGACGTTGGCCGGCTTGATGCTGCGCACGAGGTCGAGCAGCTTCTGCTTGTTGCGCGCTTCGAGTTCGGACTCGATCTCATAGGATTTATCGAAGTGATCTTCGATCGCGCGCTTGCTGCGGCCCGTCACGAAGATCATCTCGGTGATGCCGGCGTCGATCGCTTCTTCGACCGCGTACTGGATCAGCGGCTTGTCGACGATCGGCAACATTTCCTTCGGACTTGCTTTGGTAGCCGGCAGGAATCGTGTCCCGAGGCCCGCTACGGGAAACACGGCTTTGGTGACTTTCAGCATGGTAGGCATTCCCACATCGGTTAGAAATTGGTGTGTTCGCGGACCTGGCGGCCAATCAATGCCGGCGCAAGACTAGCAGAAAAACTGCGAGGTTCACGGAAGCGGTCTTTCTCCGATTTAATTCGGATAATTCACGCATTAATCGCAATGCGATATTGTGAAAAATTGAGGAAATTATTACGTATCTATTGCCAGTTGGTGATCGAGCAAATCCGAAAGTCTTACCTTTCGGACGACCCCTGGCACGGGTCGCCTGGCGACCCGAGGACCGGCTTCGGCAGCACGTCATTCCTGTTCGTCGACCGGTGGCAGCTTGCCTGGGTTCATCCGGTAACGACGGATCGGCTCGTTGCGCAAGGCATCGCGGTAGGCGGAGGCGGCCACCAGGATCAGCAGGACGGCCACGCCGGCCAGTAAATGCAGGTTCATGACTTCACCTCGGGGTCAGAAAATCCTTGCTTTAAATTAGCACGACAAAAGCGATAAATAATTCGACACCCCATAGGTCGACGCGCAATTACAATTCGTCACAAAATCGATGTCGGATTCAATGCGAAATGGAATTTTTTAATCATTTTTCAGGATTGCGGTGCTCTAGGATGGATGCGTCGCGGGTGCGCAAGACGCCCGCTCGAAGGCCTGTTCCGCGTCAATTTTTTCTCTTTTCCGCTTCAGATAAGGACCGCGTATGAGCGACCCAGCACTGGATGCCGCCGGCTCATCCCTGCCCCTCTCCCCGCTGCCGCGCCCGGAGAAAAACCCGGCCGCGGCGCATGCGCGCAGCGACGCGCGTGTCGATAGCGCCAGCAAGGAGCACGCGATCGACGCGATGCGAGGCTTCGCCGCGCTGCTGGTCGCCTACTTTCATTGCCGCCAGATCGTGTGGGTCGGCATGCAGGCGTTTCATCAGAACGTCGGACATTCATTGAGTCCCAGTAGTCTCGCCGCGTATCTGACGTTTCCGATCGCATGGGGCTCGGCCGGTGTGCCGATGTTCTTCGTCATCAGCGGCTACTGCATCCATCGCGGCGGCGCGCTGCGGCTCGCGGGCAATCCCGCTTACCGGCTCGATGCAGGCAACTTCTGGCTGCGGCGCTTCGCGCGCATCTACCCGGTGCTGCTCGCGGCGCTCGTACTGACCTTCGCGCTCGATTCGTTGAGCCTGCAATTGCCGCCCGTCAGTCACAAGATTCGCGACATCGGCTGGCATCCGTTTCTGGTCAACCTGTTTTCGCTGCAGGGTGTGGCGGGTAAAACGTATGGCTCGAACGGCGCGCTGTGGACGCTGTCGCTCGAAGTGCAGTTCTATGCGATTTATCCGCTGCTGTTCGCGCTGCGCAGACGCATCGGCATGAACGCCGTGCTCGCGCTCGTCGGCGCGATCAACGTTGCGTCCGCGTACGGGTTGGAGCGCCACGATCTGCAGTTCTTCACGTCGTACTGGTTCTCCTGGACGCTCGGTGCGTGGATCGCCGACGCCAAAGCGCGCAGCGTGCGAGCGGCGCGTGCGCCGGCATCGCTGTACGTGCTCGCGGCGGTATTGATCGCGGCAGGCTGCGTCGCGTTTCACTTCGGCCAGTACGGCGCGTTCCAGATCTGGGCGCTCGGCTTCGCGTGCTATCTGTACAAGACACTCGATGCGCGCAAGGACCCGCAACGCGAAGCGAGCGGCGTGCTCGCGCTGCTTCGCGCAGGGTCGCACGCGCTGTCGCGCCTGCTGTCCCGCGTCGGCGACTTCAGCTTCTCGCTGTATCTGATCCATCTGCCGATCTTCGTACTGCTGTCGGCGTGGCTGTTTCGTTCGTCGCTGCAGATGTCGATCTGGCCGTCGTTCGGCTATATGCTGGTCGCGGTGCCGTTCGCCTATGTGTTTTATCGGCTCGTTGAGTTGCCTGCGATGAAGTGGTCGGCGAGTTTTAAGCCTGGAAGGCGCTAGCAGAACCAGAGCATCGGGTCATCTCACCGTATTCATGGCGGCATGGCCAGACGGAAAATCAATCGCGGCTTGAGCGCGTTTTGAACACATCCCTAACGGCTTTGTGCTTACCGGCATCGAGTTCATCGGCGATGTCGCCTTTGCCCAGTCGTGGTGGTGCCGCGTGCCTGCGTGACCTGTCTATGAACAGGCCCCGCTTCGGCGGAGCCCTGTTCTTGTACTTATGGGTTGATAACCTTGCTGCGCGGCGTCACCCTTGGATCGTCGCACATCCACGCGCAGCTACCGTTACAAATCGGCTTGAACTCTACGAAGACCTGACGATAACTAAGTGTGCCATCAGGACGCTTCACTACCATTTCATCCGTGAAAGTATGCTTCTCGATCAGAATGTTTTCACTTCTGATACCAAGCTGCTGCAAATACACCTTGACGCTTCTAGCCCGGTCTTCTTTCAGCCGATCCAGATTGCGTTCTACAGTATATGCGCCGGCCATGATAACCGCCTGAATCTGGACGTCGGGCCATTTTTTCGCCTCAATGACAGCATCCGTAATTGCGAGCCTGTTTGCATTGGTCAGCGCAGTTGTATTGAATGGCAATTCAATCTCTGCTTCTTCCCCGATGGTACATGCGCCAGCCGATCCATAAGAACAAGCCGAAATGGCAAGCGCTACGATCACAACACTGCCCCTCACTTTCAGCTTCTTACTCATCTGATATTTCGCCCATCGAATGTTGCAATATAGCCGGTTATGTTGTCGGCATTTCTGATTGCGAGGTCAGGATGATTTTTCGCAAAGTACTTCGCTCCTGACTCGGTATCTGCATATACCTCATCGATCGAATTAAAAGTATTTGTATAATGGGTGCACTCGTGAATCAACGTCTTGATCTTGCACTCGTGAAACAACTCGCCATATGAGATATTGCAAAACTTCGAGTAGATAGCGATAACGCGCTTTTGTGAATCGGGTTTGCACACTGCGGCGTGATTGTCGCCGCTATCTAGCGCGACTGTGCATGTAAGGCTCCTGTTCAGTTCGCTATCCCATCGAACAATCTTTTCTGGTACAAGCTCCTGCATCGCAGCGAGCAGGCGCGGCAGACCAGCAGCCAAAGTGCTTCGAATTTCTTCATCTGCACGAGCGAAATAAATTTCGGCACGGTCCCGCTCTTTTGCGTCCCAACGTGCCACTGCTGCAATGCGCTCCTTAATCAACGAAACGCCAGCATCGCGTGCCCGCATGACCTCCTTTCTGAATTCCTTGTTGCTCACGTTTGGACAGATAGGCGTCGTATTGATTATGACATTGGATATTGACCCGGGAGTTGTATTGGTAATGGCAGTGCCGACCTCGGTCCACTCTTCATTCTCGTCGGTCTTGAGATATTGGCTGTTTTTGTTAAAGAAGTCGTTTGTCGTCTGTTCTCCCATAATAAAAGACTTACCTGCTGTCCGCCGCTATGACCCGGCAACATCGATAAAAACCTGCTTTGCGTTACCTGTTGAAACACGCTGGGTGCGCCCCTGGGCATCCGTGATACCTTTCGCGAGGACCCTCGAACCGACGCGTATCCGATAACGCACCCGCGCTTGTCGCTTGCCAGTGGAGTCTCTTAGCTCGAACTGCTCATTGAACCGTTTGGCGGCACGCTCGCGACAATCGCACGCCCATGCGTAACCCAGGGCTTCGGCCATGTCGTAACCGTTTGAATACGACTTCAGCCTATCGAACGGAAACCATTCGCCGGTTTCGGCGTTCAGCGCCATTGCGGACGGCATTGGCGGGAAGTTTGAGTAGATTGAATGGGTGATACGGCAGAGCTGGCACTCTTCCTTGACGCCGGTTTCATCCTGTTTCTGCTGTTCCATTTGACCTCTGCTGATCTTCCAGAAAAAACACCCAGCGAATTAATCATCTAAACGGGTCACGGTCAAGGACTTTAATTTGAGATAAAACCGTTTTGACATATATTTACAACGACTCCGGAAATCTCATGTTCATGCGCATCTTTCCCGTATCGTGACTCGACAAAGAAAGCGGCTCAATACCGCATTTTTGTTGGCTTTCGCCTTCGGGGGCCATAGGCTCCAGCAAGAACTATTGTCAATGTTTGTCAAAACCGTCCTATTTCGAATTAAATCTTGACCGCAATCCGTTTAGATGATCAATTTGTCCGGTGCTTCCTGACAGTTCAGAAAACGGCCAATCGAGCCTCAGAAACGTGAAGGTACCGGAACGCCTGTGGCGAGCCGGGAGACTTGGCGGCTTTACCGGATCACATATTCGATTTCTCACCACTTCCAGGCACGAACATGGGGCTGCATGACCCGAATAACAAAAAACAGGCTTGAACATCTGATCAGGTCTGATACAGACAACTAACGGCCGCTGACCCACCACCCGCACAGCACGAAAAAAAAACGGAGCGAAAGTCGTTCGAGACTTTCGCTCCGCTACGCCAAGCAAGGACTGGCCAAGCCCTCGTCTATCCTCGCGTAAAAATCACCTCGTCACCGCGCTGCCACGCCGGTCAGAATCTGCGCAACCCCATCCACATAGCTGCGCGTGCCGAAGCGCTCCTGCGCGGTCCGATAGCCGTTCCTGACCAGTTTGTCGCGCAAGTCGCCGTTCGAGCGCAATTCGGCGAGCGTATCGGCGAGCGCATGCGCGTCGCCCGGCGTACACAGCACGCCGTTCTCGTAGTCGTCGATGATTTCGAGCACGCCGCCTGCGCGCGACGCCACGACCGGCCGCTGCGCGAGCATCCCCTCGACGATCACGCGACCGAACGGCTCCGGAGTGATCGACGTATGCACAACCGCATCGACCGCGCACATGCAGGACGGAATATCGTGCTGGAAGCCGAGAAAATGCACGCGCTCGCCAAGCTTGTGCGCGGCGACGAAGGCGCGTAGTTCGCTCTCGTACTGGTCCTCGCCGAACAGCGCCGCGCCGACCAGCACTGCATGCATCTGCGGATTGAGCACCATCGCTTCGAGCAGCACATGCTGCCCCTTCCAACGGGCAAGCCGGCTGAACGAGCCGACGAGAAACGCGTCGTGCGGCAGATTCAGGCGCTCGCGCAGCACCGCTTGCGGCACCGTGCGCAATGCGTCGAACGGTTCCGCGGCGATCCCGTTGAACACGACGTCGATGCGCTTGCTGTCGAATCGCGTGAGCTTCGCAAACGCCTGCGCCGACGCAGCCGAATTGGCGATCACATGCGTGAGGCCGAGCCGCGCGCACCACTTGATGATCGCAAGCTGCTTGCCGCCGAAATGCTCTGCGCTGACGATGTCGCGCAAATGCCAGACCACCGGCCGTCTCGCGAGCTTGCCGGCCACGGCGCCGATCACCATCGCACGCTGCGTGTTCGCGTAGATCACATCCACCTTGCGCGCGCGTTTCGCGGTGGCACGCACGAGTGAGATGAGTCCCTTCAACGCCTGACCTTTCGGCATCGAACCGCCCTGCTTGCGCACATTTTTGAGCGCGCCGGCATCGAGTACAGTGACCTCGACGCCGGTTTTCGCCAGTGCGGTGTTGAACGGCCCGTCGTCGAACAGCACGACCTCGATGCGCGAGCGCAGCGCCTTGACGATTTCGAGCAGCGACAGTTCGGCGCCGCCGAGCACGCCGCTCTGATCGACGGCAAGAATGCGCGGCACGTTCGCGGCGCCCTGCACGGCCGGCCGATACGGCGTATAGGCCGGCAGCGTCGCCGTGCGCAACGCGGGCACCGCCGCGCGTACCTGCGAGAAAAAGCGCTCGCGGAAATGCGCGGCCGAAAACTGCTCGGCGTTGCCGCGGCAATTCTCCGGCAGGAACCGGTCCCGAAGCTCGTCGAAACGATTCACGGCAGCGATGATCGAGTCGGTATCCTGTTCATCGAAGAACATGCCGGTCGGCTTCGGCTCCGACAGATCGCGCACCGTTTCGAGCGCCCCGCCCTTGCCGTACGCGATCACCGGCGTGCCGCAAGCCTGCGCCTCGACCACCGAAATGCCGAAGTCCTCTTCGGCCGCGAACACGAATGCCTTCGCGCGGCTCATGCGGTCCTTCAGCACCTCGAACGGTTGATAGCCCATGATCTCGACGTTCGGCCCCGCCTTCGCGCGAATCTTCGCCATGTCGGGTCCGTCGCCGATCACGACGAGCTTGCGCTCGGGCATCCGCGCGAACGCCTCGACGATCAGATCGATTTTCTTGTACGGCACCATGCGCGACGCGGTCAGATAAAAGTCTTCCTTCTCCGTGCACAGCGTGAACGCCTCGACATCGACCGGCGGGAAGATCACTTGCGCGTCGCGCTGATACACCTTCTTGATGCGTCGCGCGATGAACGCCGAGTTCGCGACGAAGCCGTCGACCGAGTTGGACGTGCGGATATCCCAGTTGCGCATGTAATGCAGAATCAGCCGCGCCAGCGCCGACTTCGGGCCGTTGGTCAGCTTCGACTGCTGCAGATACTGATGCTGCAAATCCCACGCATAGCGGATCGGCGAATGCACGTAACTGATATGCACCTGATCGGGACCGGTCAGAATGCCCTTGGCGACCGCGTGACTGCTCGAGATCACGACGTCGTACGCCGACACGTCGAGCTGCTCGATCGCGAGCGGCATCAGCGGCAGATACGAGCGGTACTTGCTGCGCGCGAGCGGCAACTTCTGGATGAACGACGTCGTCACCGGCTTGCCGCGCAGGAAGCTGCGATCGTCGAGAAAGTCCACGAGGCTGAACAGGTCCGCATCGGGAAAGCACGCGATGATCTGCTCGAGCACTTTCTCCGCGCCCGCGTAGGTGACGAGCCAGTCGTGCACGATCGCGATGCGCACGCTTTTGCTCGCGCGCGGTGCGGTACGGCGCGGTGCCGGCTGGATGCCGGGCACGCTCGTCAGTTCGTCGAGCGCGCTGCGCGTCGCGGGCCTCAACAGGTTTTTTTCAAGGACGTCATGATTCATGCGCTTTTCCTCGGATTCAGTCGCAATAGCAGTGAACGCGCAAGATTGCGCAAGGCGGGCGTCATCGTGATCGACCACGCGACGTTCGCGCCGACCATCAGCACACCGGCGGCGATCGCGAGCGCGAGGCTCGGCAGGAAGCTGGCGAGCCACAGGCTGGCGAGCAGGAAGGCGAGATGGGCGAGCATGTCGAGCACGATCTGGCGCGCGCGGATCGCGGCGAAACGCAGCAGCACCGCGTAGTCGAACAGCGCGCGGGCAGCGACCGCGACCGCCGCGCCCGTCAGCCCGAAATGGGTGATACCGAGCCACAACGCGCCGGCGAAAAGCGGCAACTCGACGAGGCCGATGCGCGCGGCGGTGGCTGGATTGACCTGCGACTGAATCAGGATGCGCGTCACGTTCGCCTGGCCGACGAGCCACACGGCGACGATCATAATGCGGCCCACGGGCGCCGCGACCGTCGCGATCTCGTTGCCGACCCACAGATGCAGGAACGGTTCGAGCACCAGCATCGCGATGAGCGCGACCGGCGTGAACACGCCGTTCAGAAATTCGAGCGATTGCTGCGTGATCGTGTCGGCGTCGGCGCGGCCGACTGCGGAAAGCCGCGGAAACAGCGTGCGTACCAGCGCGGTCGGCACGATGTTCAGACGCGTGACGAGGTTCTGCGGCACCGTGTAGTAGGTGACGAAACGCGCGCCGAGCCGTGAACCGAGCATTACGCGATCGAGCGAATCGGCGACCATCGTCGTCACGCTCGCGATCAGCATCCAGCCGCCGAAGTTGAACAGCCCCTTTGCGACGCCGAGCCGCGGCGGCTGAATGCTGCGTATTTCAAGCACTTTCAGCGCGTAGCGGCCGAGCAGCAACGCCGCGAGAATCCGCGCGACGACTGCCGCGGCGAGTACGTTCTGCAAAGTCGCGCCGAGCCACCACGCGGCACCGAGCGGCAGCAGCTGGAACAGGAACGTGCCGATCGTCTGGTTCGTGTTGTAGACGCCGAAGCGTTCCGCGCCATTGATCGCGCCCGCGAACACCCACGACACGTTCGCGATCGGGATCGCGACCGCGAGCCACGGCAGCGCCATATAGACTTCGTGCTGCAACTCGGGCGATACCTTCGTGAAATACGCGGTGTACAGGAACGCGCCGAAGTAGATGATCAGACCGCCCACCACGCCGGTCGTCAGATTGAGCCACGTCGCGCTCCAGAACACGCGCGCGCTTTCCTGCTGATCGCCCGACGCGCGCGCCTTCGAAATATGGTTCTGCGCGGCCATGCTCATGCCGAGATCGAGAATCCCGAAGTAGCCGATCAGCGTCCACACGAGACTGATCACACCGTAGCGCTCCACGCCGAGCAGCCGGATATACGACGGCACGGTCACGAGCGATACGAACGTCGGCAGCACGAGCCCGAAAAAGTTGATCGCTACGTTCCTGAGAATGCCTTTGTCCATCGAATCCCTTCGGTTTTGCGGTTAGATTGCGTGCGGGGTTGTGTCAGCGAGGCCAACGCACCTCAAGGCTTCCAGCGATACATCAGCACCTTGCCGCGCGCGTCTTCCTCGACGAAGACGAGGTACTCGCCATCGCTGCGCTTCGTCGCGCTGATACCGTTCGGCACGTCGACCCAACCCGACGCGCGGCCCACTTCGGGGCCCGGCCGGATCACGCCGAGTTCCTTGCCGCTGTCCTTGTCCCACACGTGCACCGCGCCGACCGGCTCGACGCCGAACACGTATTGCCCCTCGACCGTGACGCCGATGATCGTCGCGATGGGCTTGCTCTGCGTCTGCCACGGCAGCGTGATCGCGTAGCGCTGCACCGGCTTGCCGCTCGACCACTTGTCGTAGCGCACCAGCACGCGCCCCACTTCCTTCCAGAAGCCCTGCGCGGTCGGCATATCGGCCGTATAGCCGCTCACGTACATCGTGTCGGTATCCGATTCATAGATCGCGCGATGCAGTTCGCTGAACGGTGCCGGCACCGGGTACTGCGTCAGGTTCGAGTACGAGTAGACCGGGTTGCCCTTCGCATCGAGTCCGCCGAAACGGAAGCGATAGATGCCCTTCGTATCCCGGGTACGCCAGATGTCGCCGGCCATATCGACCCACCAGCCCCAGCCGCCGGCGAGCTTCGTGCCGCTCGTGTTCAGCGCGTATTCGTCGCGATCGAAGCGCCCGTCGCCATTCGTGTCGCGCCAGATCCAGTCACCGCCCGGCGGCGCATTCGGCACCTTCGCGACCGCGCGCTCGCGACCTGCGATAAATCCCGAGGGAATCGCGGTCTCGCCGTCATGCTGCGGATCGAAGCGATAGATCTTCAGATGATCCGCATACATATCGGTCAGATAGAGGAACGTGTGCCCCTTCAACCGCCGCGCGATCGGCAGACCCGGATACTGGTCGGTATGGAACACCGGATCGTCCGGGTACTTGAACCGATTCGACAGGAACCCCGCGTATTTCCAGTCCTGTCCAGACGGCTTCGACAAATCGAGTTCGAAGCGCTTGTTGCCGGTATAGACGCTGTCGGGCCGGGCCGGATCGATCCACGCGCCGTCGACGAACAGCAGCCCCTCGACCTGCCAGTTGCGCTTGCCGTTCGGCGCATAACTTTCGAGCGTCGCGCCGAGGCCCGCGCCGATCGGCTCGTAACGCGGACCGATGCCATTGGTCGACACGTACACGTTGCCGCGCGCATCGACACCTACGCCGGTCAACCCATTGAATCGCAACGGTCCGGGCTTGCCCGCGACGCCGCTGAAAATGCCGCCGCGCTCGCCGAGCGTGCCCGACTCCGTGTAGCGGCCGTCGCGCTTCGTGAAGAACAGCACCTGCTGGCGCGGACCGTTATCGGCGATCAGGAGGCGGCCTTGCGCATCGACGGCGAGGCCGACCGCGACCGTATCGGCCGGCAGCGTGATGGTCTCGTCGATGCGCTGACCGGTCGCCGTGTAATGCTCGATACCCGGCGCGCGATCGCCGCGCGTGCCGCTGAGCACCCATAGCGTGCCGTCGGGCGCGAGCGCGATGCGTCCAGGCTCGTGCACGTTCCACGTCGCTTTCTGCTGCATCGATTCGGCATCGTAGACTTCGATGCGATTGCGCGCGGTATTGGCCGCGAACAGCGTCGTGTCGTTCGCGGCGAGCCCGCCGATTTCGGCGTTCGTGCCGGTCGGCACTTCGTTCATCATCAGAAAGCCGGCCGCGAGCTGCGCGTGCGGGTCCGCGTTTTTAGCCGCGGGCTGAAACGGTGCCACGCGCTTCGGCTCGTCGATCAGGCGCCGCGAGATACCAAACCATTGCTTACCCTTGTCCGGCCACACGCCCGGCTCGACCAGATGCCCCTTCTCATTGCCGACCGCTATCGCGACAAACGCATATTTGCGGTTGACCGCGATCGCATTGCCGCCGGCGTTGCCCCAGCCATGCGTGCCGCCCGCGAAGCCGAGCATCTTGCCGTCCTGATAGACGCTCGCTTCGGCGCCGCTTTCGTCCCACGGCGCGTTCGTATAGACCTTGCCGTCGGGCGTGACCGCGATCGCGGTGATATTGATCTGCGTCCATGTGCCATCGCCAAAGCCGAAGCTGTTGCCGATCCATGAGGTCTTCGCGTTCAAAGCGGTTTCGGCGCGAGCCGGCAGACTGGCCGATGCGGCGACGACGCCGCCAGCGCAGGCTGTCAGGGCAAACCAGCTTTTGAACGTGATACGGCGCAAGGCGGAACCTCCAGTCGATGTCCGGTCAACGCGATGCACGCGGACCTGCGCCCGCTCGGGGCGAAATTCAGTGATGTGGCAAAGCGAAACGAAGCGCAACCGATTGAAGCGCGGCGCCTGAAGGCAGCCGTCCGCACGACTAAGTTACGCGGAAAAAATGCGGTGACGAAAGTCGAAAATAATTCAAAAATATTCGTCCGCTTATACGTCGCAAAAGAAACGATTTTAAAAATCGACACAAGCGCAAGCCTCGCCGTCAGTCGCCTCTGTCGCGACGATCCCCCGTTCCTACCGATGTGATATCCCGCAATGCGCATTTATTACGGATTGCCCGATGCTCACCACATAAACATATAAATCTTTCGAGAATGGCCAAAGAAATACCCTGTTTCAATCTGATTCAATTAGCCCATTCCAACGGGTTTTTTCTCGAGTTTCTTTTCCCTAGAATCGATTGCACTTCAGTTGCGACGCGAAGCGCGCGCCTGTTCGCTGGCAATCCGTGGCGAACCGCGCGGCGCTTCGCCCGGCTCATCCGCTTTACACCATGGACGGTTCATGACAGCCAGCGCATTGCCCCTCGCGCCCTCCCATTCCCGCATCGTGCAGCTCGACGGTCTGCGCGCGATCGCCGTGCTCGCGGTGTTCGCGCAGCACGCGTTGAGAGCGCCGCTATGGATGGGCGTCGATCTGTTCTTCGTTTTGAGCGGCTTTCTGATCAGCGGCATCCTGCTCGATCGCAAGTCGCGCCAGCAGTCGTATTTCAGCTATTTCTATGCGCGGCGCGCGCGCCGCATCCTGCCGCCGTACCTGCTGCTGATGGCCGTGTCGTCGCTGCTGTTCGGCCTCGCGTGGGCGCAGCACTGGTACTGGTACGCGTTCTTCGCGACCAATATCGGCGATGCGCTCAATCAAAGCGGTCATGACAGCCTCAACGTGCTGTGGTCGCTCGCGGTCGAGGAGCAGTTTTATATCTTCTGGCCGTTCGTGATCCTGCTCGTGCCCGAGCGTCTGCTTGGGCTGGTGGCGGCCGCGCTGATCGTTCTGGTGCCGCTGCTGCGCGCGCTCGCGACGCCGTGGTTCGATTCGTTCTGGCCGATCTACTACCTGACGCCGTTCCGCATGGATCTGCTCGCGGCCGGCGCGCTGCTCGCGGTTGCCGTGCGGCGCGATCGCAATGCGCTCGAACCGTTCAAGGGACTCGCGGTGCTCGGCGCTCTGGCCGCGCTCGCGGTGCTGGCATGGCTGCATCTGCACTACCCGCGTTTTCGCGCGGCGAATACGCCGTTGTCGAATGCGGGGCTGTATAGCGTGTCGCTGGTGCTGTGTACATCGATCGTCGTGATCGCGCTGCAGAGCAAGGGTATCGTGAAGCGGCTGTTGTGCAATCGCGTGCTCGTTTATATCGGCACCATCAGCTACACGATCTATCTGATCCACCTGAGCGTGCTGTACATGGTGTGGCCGCTGCATCTGAATCGCTATCTGAGCGCCGCGATCGCGCTCGCGATCACGCTCGTGTACGCGAGCATCACGTGGTTCGCATTCGAGAAGCGCCTGATTTTCGGCGCGCGCGGGTCGAGAAAGACGACTCGCGCCGGCGCCAACGTTGCACGGCAAGCACCGCAAGGCCGCGCATGAATCGCCTGGCCGTTGTTGCTGCCCACCTGCTGGGTGTCGTGTCGGCGCTGATGCTGATCGCGCCGGCAACGCGCGCGGCCGTGGCCGGGCCGGCAGTGTCATCGCCGGCGCAACTGCTGATCGACGCTTACGGCGACTCGACCACGCTCGGCATCACCTGCAGCGATGGCCACTGCGGCCCGCAAGCCCGCAACGCCGTCACGTATCTGCAGCAAGCGTTGCAGGCGCATGACGGCGAGCGCGTGCGCGTCACGAACTACGGCGTCGGCGGCACGATGGCCTGGCAGTTGCGCGACGGCACCGGCAATCGTCGCGCGGGGCCGACGGCGGGACTGCCGTGGCGCGAACGTCTCGCCGCCTCGCCCGCGCGGATCGTGTTGATCAACTACGGCATCAACGAAGTGATGCACAACCAGACGCCCGAGCAGTTTTACGCGGCCGAGACGTCGCTCGTGCAAACCGCGCGAGCGCTCGGCAAGGAGCCTGTTTTGCAGACCTCGAACCCGATGCCCGATGACCGGCTCAACGCCCGGCTCGCCGCGATGATCGCGATGACGCGACGCGTGGCCGCCGAACAGCAGGTGCCGCTCGTCGATCAATACGCGTATGTGAGCAGCCTGCCCGACTGGAAGTCGCTGATGTCGGACGGCGCGCATCCAAAGCCGGAGTTGTACCGGCTGAAGGCCGAACAGGATTATCGGGTCGTCGAACCGTTGGTGCGGCGGCTGCTGGACAACGCGCACTGAGCCAGGCCCTGACGCGCGTTCCGTTCTCTTTTCACTCACAAACTAGAAGGCAAGCTATGAGCCAACCACGCAAAGCGATCATCACCGGCGTATCCGGACAGGACGGCGCCTATCTGACCCGGCTGCTGCTCGACAAGGGCTATCACGTGACCGGCACCTACCGGCGCACGAGTTCGGTCAACTTCTGGCGCATGCGTGAGCTTGGCGTGCTCGATCATCCGAATCTGCGTCTCGTCGAACACGACCTCACCGACCTCGGCTCGACGCTGCGCCTGCTCGACGGCACGCAGGCCGACGAGCTGTACAACCTCGCCGCGCAGAGCTTCGTCGGCGTGTCGTTCGACCAGCCGGTGACCACCGCCGAAGTGACCGGCGTCGGCGCGCTGAATCTGCTCGAAGGCCTGCGTATCCTGAGCCCGAAGACACGCTTCTACCAGGCGTCGACCTCCGAGATGTTCGGCCTCGTGCAGGCGGTGCCGCAACGCGAAAGCACGCCGTTCTATCCGCGCAGCCCGTATGGCGTCGCGAAGCTGTTCGCGCACTGGTCGACGATCAACTATCGCGAGTCGTACGACCTGTTCGCGAGCAGCGGCATTCTGTTCAATCACGAATCGCCGCTACGTGGCCGCGAATTCGTCACGCGCAAGATCTCGGACACGGTCGCGAAGATCAAGCTCGGCAAGCAGGACGTGCTCGAACTCGGCAACCTGAGCGCGCAGCGCGACTGGGGCTTCGCACTCGAATACGTCGAGGGCATGTGGCGCATGCTGCAGGCCGACGCGCCCGACACCTTCGTGCTCGCGACCGGCCGCACCGAAACGGTTCGCGATTTCGTGCGCATGGCGTTCACGTCGGCCGGCTATCAGCTGGAATGGTCGGGCAAGGACGAGCGCGAGACCGGCATCGACGTCGCGACCGGCAAGACGCTCGTGCGCGTCAATCCGAAGTTCTATCGCCCGGCCGAAGTGGACCTGCTGATCGGCTGCGCGGACAAGGCGCGCGACACGCTCGGCTGGCAACCGCAAACCTCGCTCGAACAGCTTTGCCAGATGATGGTGCAGGCGGACATCGCGCGCAACGAGCACCACGAGACGTTCTAACACGGCATCCGTGTGCGGCGGCGCTCGCCGCACACTGCCCCGTCAACCCGCCAGTTTCCGGAACGTCTCCAGCACCGCATCGCCCTTGAACGGCTTGACGATCCAGCCCTTCACGCCGGCGGCCTTGCCGCGCTCCTTCATCGCGGGGCTGCTTTCGGTCGTCAGCATGATCACGTTGACGGTCTTGTTCGCGAGTTCGCCGCGGATTTTTTCGACCATCGTCAGGCCGTCCATATTCGGCATGTTCACGTCGCTGACGATCAGGCGGATATTCGAATCCATTTTCAGCTTCGCAAGGCCATCCTTGCCGTCGATGGCCGTCGCGACGTCGAGACCGTTTTTCGCCAGAAAACCCGCGACTTCATCGCGTACCGTGCTCGAATCGTCCACCACCAGAATCTTTGCCATAACCGTTCCCTTGCGTCACCGACGCGTCGTATCAAAACAGATCGAGTTCGCCGGACTCGACGAGATCGTCGACATCCACCGCGTTTTCAGAAAAATCCTCGGGTGACCAGCTCAGGTTGAAAACGAAGCGCTGGTCGATCGACACCGACTGTCCGCTCGCGGCGTCGCTCAATCGATATTGAAACCGCAACTGCGGATTGTCCGAGCCGAACGAGATGTAGCGATGCTTGTGATTGACCAGCAGTGGCACCTGCACCTGACTTGCTTCGCGAGCGTTCTGCTGACCGAGGAAGCGGTTTTTGAATGCCCCCCAGATCAGATTGGTCAATTCGCCGAGCACGTCGTTCAGATCGCGAAAGCCCGGTTGCCCCGTGCCCATGCCGGGGTCGCGTGCCGCGCGATCGCGATCGATCATGCCGAGCAGCGGCTCCTCTTCGGCCTGCATCAACATATAGCCGCGACACCAGCTGCCTTCGAGCGGAATCAGGCTGAAGACCTCGCCGAAGATGATTCGATCGCGCACGATACTGGGCGTGTCGCGTTGCACCGTGACGCCGTCGAACAACGTGGCGAGCCGCGCTTGCGTGATCTCCGCGATACCGCGCACGAGCGCGTTCGGGAAGTCGAGGCTGAAGATGTATCGATCGACGGCTTCACGTAGCGCCGTCAGATCGGCGGCATTGAAATGCGCGCATGCCGCGTTCGTCAACGGCTTCGGAAGCCGTTCGAGTGGCGCGTGGCCGCTCGAACGCAGGATCACCGGCAGTTCGGGGCGCAAGGCATTGATGCGCGCGGCGCTCGTAGCCGCCTGCTCGACCGATCCGCCGTAGTTATCCGCCAGCAGAACGCCGCCGAGATCGATATTGGTGGCCAGTACCGAGCCGAGGCGGTTGCTGTCGCGCACCTTCAGTGCGATCAGGTTGTGTTCGTCGAAAAAGAGCTTCAGCGCTTGCGCGTGTGCCGGACACTCGTCGAGCACGAGCAGCTTGCTGACGGGCTTGCTGGTATTCATCGTGTTTCAGTCTGCGAATGCAGTGTTGAGGGGCTAGAAAAGTTCGAGCTCGCCTTCGGCCTCGTCGGCCGTGGCGAGTTCAGCCTTGAAATCGAGGGGCGCCTGCGCGCATAGACATAACGTGACACCCAGCCGGGCCGCACCGCCGATCGTCAGCTCGTACGCCCACACGTGATCGGGCCGCAACTCGTCCAGATACTCGACACAGGCGCTGTTCAATTCATACGGCGTCGACATGCCAAGATCGGGGAAATGATTGACCAGTTGCTGGTTCATGTAGCCGCAGCACAGGTTGCCGAGTTCCATCAGCGTTTCCGACAGCGAACGCGTCGTGTCGCCGCTAACGTAGTAGGCGTGCGTCGCGTCGTCCTTGCCGAAATGCAGCACGAACAGCAGACGAAAGCCGATCGACGAGATCGTCAACGCCATCGCGCAAGGTCCGGCCGGATGATCGCGATCCCACCTCGGCACCGCCGTGATCTCGCACGAATCGCCCGGCGTCGCGGGCAATCTCGCGCGGGCCGCGTGACAGAAGATGTCCGCGATGCTTTGCTTCGCCTGATCGGTAATCACGCTGCGGCCTGCTCGAGCCGGGATTGGAACTGGGTCGCCAGCACTTCGACGCCGCCGAGCGACGCCGTGATCATCTTGCCGCCGGCCTGGATGTCCTGGAACGTCGCCGCCGTCGTCAGGTCGTTGCGATGCAGGCTCTCGCGATAGCTCTTCGACAACTCCTGCGAGCGCGACGCCAGCGAGCGCACTTCGCCCGCGACGATCGAAAAGCCGCGACCCGCGGTGCCGGCGCGCGCCGCTTCGATCGACGCATTCAGCGAAACGATCAGCACGTGCTGCACGATCGACGACAGCTCCTGGTTCTTCTTGTGCATGTCGCGGTTCTGCGACATCAGCGAAATCATCTGCTCGTGCCAACGCTCGAACGTGATGGTCAGCGTCTTCAGACGGCCCGCCTCGTGTGCGATCCGCGTCGCATGCTGCAGCCATTCGTCGCTTCGCGAACTCGCGGCGTCGAACGACGCCTGCAACGCTTCACGATCGTGCGCGCACTGCCCGGCTTGCGCGCGCAGATCGGCGAGCATCGACTCCAGTGCGGCGCGCTCGCTGTTGGCCTGCTCGCCGAGCCGGACCGCCGCGTCGAGTTGCTGCTCGAGGGCCTGCCGCGCGAGCGCGTCGACACGTTGCGCCTGCGCACCCGCGCGAAGCTTCCGACGATAAAAAATTCCCGTCGCGAGTGCGCAGAGGATACCGCCAACGCCTGCGGCCAAAAGATAACTTTCAAGCACAACCTGCTCCCATCGCTTCGTTCAATCCATCAGGCCGTCATCAGCCTGCCAACGCATCCGCGTCACGCTCGCGCGCTGCATCGGCGGACGCGTCGAGACTGTCCACCGCCCAGTCCTCGGGGAACGACACGACGGTCTGAAAGCGGCGATAGTCCGCGCCGCGACGATCGTCGGTGAAACGCAATTCGATGCGGCCATGCTCGCGCCGCACGAAATCGCGCACGGCATCCATGCCGACGCCGCGGCCCGAAATCTCGCTGACGGTCTGCGCGGTCGAGAAGCCGGAACGGAAAATCATCTCGGCAATCGCTTCGTCGCTGAGCGCCGCATCGGCGTCGATCCAGCCGCGTTCGATCGCGGCCCCACGGATTTTCGCGAGCGCGAGACCGCGGCCGTCGTCGCTGATGGTGATCTGCAGCGCGTGATGGTCGACGCCCACTTCCAGTTCGATGACGCCGGCCGGGTCCTTGCCGTTCGCGACACGCTCGGCGGCAGGCTCGATGCCGTGGTCGACCGAGTTGCGCAGCAGGTGCGTGAACACATTGCGCAGCGTATGGCTGACCTCGCTGCGCACGCGGTAGCCGTTGTTGTCGATGCTGACGACCGGCGCCTCCTTGCCGAGTTCGGCCGCCAGAGACGGCAGCGAGTCGAGCACGCCCGCGAGCGCTTCGTAGATCGATTCGGTGCCCAACAGACGCAGCTCGCGCTGCAACGATTCGCGCATCGACACGAGCGCGTCCCGGTCGTCCGGATCGGCGCTTTCGAGCAGATCCAGCTGCTTCTGGATCAACCCGCGATCGACCATCAGGTAGCGATCCACCGCGCCGCTCTGGCCCGGCCCCTTGCGGCCGAGGCTCACTTCGTTGATCGTCGCGTAGGTTTCGAGCGCGGCCTTCACCCGCTGCAGATCCTCGATCAAAAGCTGCTGGTCCCACGCTTCGCTGCTGTCAGCGCGGCGCAATGCGTCGTAGCGCTGTTCGGTTTCGTGGACGATGCCGGTCAGATGCTGAAGGCTGTACGTGCGCGCATTGCCCTTGACGGTGTGCATGTTGCGGAACAGCTCGGCGACGGCTTCGTGACTCGGCTCGTGATGCTGACGGATGATCCGTTCGTTCTCGCTGATGAAGCCCGTCGCGCTTTCGACGAAGTGATGGAACTTCTCCTGACTCACCGCGAGAATCTCGCCGATCATTTCCAGCCGGCGCTTCTGTTCGCCGGCCTCGGCGGCGAGCGCGCGCAGTTCGGTCACGTCGCGCACGCACAGCATCAAACGCAGCACGACGTCGTGTTCGTCGGTGATCGCCGACCAGCTCAGATCGAGCGTCTTCACGCGGCCATCGGCCATCGGCCTGGCGATCTCGTTGACGAGCAGGTGCTGATTGAACTCGAAGTTCATGCTGTCTTCACCGATGCATGCCTGCAGCGCCGCTTCGATCTGCGAGAGCGCATCGCTGTTGATCCCGGTGCCGCCGAACACGAGATCGAGCAACGGACGGCCCGCAATCTCGCGCGTCTCGAAGATGGCCTCGAGATAGGCGGAGTACTCCGGATGCACGACCACGCCTTCGACCACCGTCAGAATCCCCTGCTGCATGTTTTGCAGCATCGCCTGGATATCGGCGGTCTTCTGCTTGAGTTGCAGCGAGCTTTGCTGGATCTTCTCGATCATGCCGTTGAACGCGACGATCGAATGACCGATCTCGTCCATGCGTCCGACCGGCACGCGACGCGTGAAGTCCTGGCTCGCCGCGATCTCGCTCATCTCCACCTGCATGCGGCTCAGCGGCCGGGTGATCTGGCGATACAGCAGCGCGCTGATCAGCAACAGCACGACGATGGCCGCGCCGGTCGCGGCGCCGATCGCCGTCGTCGTGGTGGCGAGTGCGCTGTTCAGTTCGTCGATCGCGGCATCTTTCTGGCGGTTCTTTTCGATTCGCAGCGTCTCGACGATGCCTTCGAGTTCATCGCGGTATTGCGCGACGTTCGCGAACAGATAGGCCTGCGCCAGTTCGTTCTTGCCGTCGGCCTTCATCTTCGCGGTGTCGTTGACCGCGTTGAAATAATTCGCGAGGCTGTCGCGCGCCTGGCTCACGAGCCCGGTTTGGGCCTGACCTTGCGCGGCCTTCGCCTGCACGTCGAGCGCCGCCTGCAACGACGCTTCCTTGCTCTTCAGCAGGTCTTGAGCCAGCGAGACCATGTTCGCGTCCGGCGCATAGACGAGCGTCATCATCGCGAGCTGCACGTCCTTGACCTGCGATACGAGGTCTGCCGACGCGAGCGCGCTCGGCACGACGCCCTGGGTGACCTGCCTGACGTTGGCGGCGCTGTTGCGGGTCTGAAGCACGGCGTATCCGCCAATGGCGGATAGCGCGACAAGCATCAGAATGACGAGAAGCGTGATGCGGTGGCGGATGGTCATCTGAAAATCCCCGAGATCTGAAAATACAAGGTCCCCGCTTTCTGGCGGGACGCCCGTGTGTTTTTGTACTTTCGGGCGCGGGGATTATCGTCGCGGATGTGTGACGTCAACGTGACGAAGTCGACGCCGGGCGCCACGTTTCAGGGATTTGAAAAATAAGGTCGGAAAATCGCGGCTAAGGGCTGAGCCGGGCTCAAGTTCAACAGAAAAGTGCCGTTATTTATGGCCTGTTTTTTTGCCGGTCTCGAGGCGACATGAACGCGAGGCCCGAACGCAGCGATCCGAGCCTCGCCCCTTTTTCATTCGATTGAACCGCCGCCGCTGCGCTTCAATGCAGCACGTTCCCCGCAATCGCTTCGGCATATACCGCCGCGACCCGCTTCGCGATCACTGCGTTATCGAAGCGTTCGCGCGCATAGCGGCGGCATGCATCCGCATCGGGCAACTTCAGCGTACCGTTCAGCGCGCCGGCGAGACCCGCGGCGATCGCAGCTGCGCCGGTCTCCGGCAACACCAGATCGGGCGACAATCCCGCCACCGCCTCGGGCAATCCGCCGACCGGCGTCACCAGCACCGGCGTGCCCGACGCGAGCGATTCGACCGTGATGAGCCCGAAGCCTTCCAGCGCGACGGTCGGCACGACGCTGAGATTGGCCGCGCGATACAGCGCCGCCAGATGCTGATCGGGCACGAAGCCGAGCAGCTTTACGTTGTGTTCGAGCCCCGCGTCGGCGATGCGCGCCTCTAGCTCACCTTCGAGCCGACCCTTGCCCGCGATCAGCAGCAGCACGTCGGGCGCGCTGCGTTTGAGGAGCTTCACCGCATCGATCAGATCTTCGAGACCCATGCGCCGCACCAGCCGTCGCACCGCCAGCACGATCGGTCGGTCCTGCGGCAATTGCAGACGCAGACGCGCCTCGGCCTGCGTGATCGGCAGATTGAACTGCTCGACATCGACGCAACCCGGCACCACGCGCACGCGCTCCGGCGAGATGCCGTAGCGCGTCGTGAGAATCTTGCCGAACGCGTCGGACAGTACGATCAACCGCGACGAACGCGCGTATACCGACTGCTCCAGATAACGCTTCGCGCGCTGGCCGAACGAATCGGCGCCTTCGACGTGGCTCTCGTCGGCCCACGGTCCCTGAAAATGCGACACCTGCGGAATGCCGCGCGTCACGTCGAGCCCCGGAAACGTATAGAGCGCGAAGTGCGACGAAATCACATCGGGCCGCGACGTGCGGATTTCGTGGCGTAGCGCGCGGCGGGCCGCCATTAGCCGCAGCGGCAGCGATTGCGCGGCGGGGCCGAAGCCGTTGATCGCGCCACCGGTATCGGCCGCGACTTTCGGCGAGCCGGCGACGACGCCGCGCACCGCGACGCCCGCGCCCGGCAGCGCGCCGACCAGCGAGTAGTACATGCGGTCGAGGCCGCCCGCGCGTTCGGGAAACCAGTGCATCCCGATCTGCAGTGATTTGATTGAGCCAGTCGTCATGATGGTGTGCCCCTGTGTGTTGCTTGCGGTGAGTTGCTATGTGCAGACGTGGATGGCGCGCTTCGCGCGGTCATTCCACGCTCTTCTGTCCGGCGAGATGGTTCAGCGTCAGCGCATCGTTCTGCGCGACGACCGTCGCTTCCGTCTGGCTGCGCCGGCGGTTTTCCTGCTGCCCGGCCAGCTGCCGGTACAGCGCGATGTATTGCGCGGCCATGCGCGCCCAGCCGAAGCCGGTCGCGAGTTCGCTCGCGGCTTTGCCCATCGCGTGGCGCGCGCTGTCATCGCCGGCGAGTTGCGCGACCGCGCGCGCGAGCGCTTGCGGGTCGTCGGGATCGTCCAGCACGATGCCGCACTCGGGCGTGATGATCTCGGCGCCGCCGGCGGTGCGCGCGGTCACGACGGGCAGCCCCGCCGCCATCGCTTCGAGCAGCGACAGACTCATCGCTTCGTAGCGTGACGGGAACACGAACGCGTCGACCGAATGCATCAGCACCGGCATCTCCTTCACGAGCCCGAGAAAATGCACGCGATGCGCGATGCCGAGCGCCTTCGCCTCGTCCGGATACGGGCTGCCCGGCAGAAAGCCGGCCACCGCGATCTGCACATGCTCGGGCAGATGCTTCAACGCGGCGAGCACGGTGCCGAGATTCTTGCGCGGCGTGCGCAGGTCGCCGACGAACAGCAGCAGGAACACATCGTCTGGTAGCTGGAACTTTGCGCGATCGCCGCTCGCCGCCGCGAAGCCCTGCGTGTCGACGCCGTTGTAGATGACGTCCACGCGGTTGCGCGGCGTGAGACCGATCGCGCGGATTTCGTCGGCGACCTTCTGCGACACCGCTGTGATCACCTTCGAGCGCCGGTACGCCCAGCGCTCGAGCAACGCGTTGCAGCGCGTATAGACCGACTGGTACGCGGACCACACGCCCTTCGTGAGACCGAACGGGTAGTACTTGCTCGCGAACCAGCCGCTATGCACGAAATGCGAGGTATTGACGTCGGCGCGCATCCAGGTGATGAAGCCGTTCACGTGCAGCACGTCGTAGTCGCGGCGATGCGCGCGCAGCCACAGTGCGCTCTTCGCCGCGAACACCTGCTGGCGCAGCAGATTGGTGGGCCACCAGCGGCCGATCTTCACCGGCGCCCAGCGCACGTTAGGATGCGCGAGCAGCTCGGGCGCCACGTGCGACGCGACCAGCGTCACGCGGATGTTCTCGTCGAGCGCCGCGCGCGCGATCTCGTGGTTGACGCGCCCCTGGCCGTCGTTATGGCGCACTACGTGCGTGACAATGGCGACTCTCAATCCGTGCCTCCGTGGAGAAATAGCGTGCGTGCGCGGTTCATTTTTTCGTGGTGAACCGCGGAAAGAATCGAAAAAGCGCCCATGAAAAGCAGCAGGCCGCCGGTGCCGACCAGCGAGTTCGTGAACACGAGCATCGCGAAGGTCGCAAGACACAGGCTCAGGCACGCGGAGACGAACTTGTCGTCGCGCAGCCTGAACGAGCCGAGCACCGCGCGCGTCAGCAGCCACACGATGCCGGACATGTACAGCAAGGTGCCGGGCCAGCCGAGCACGAACGGAATGTTCATCACGCCGCTGTCGAAGTTGCCGTACTGGCCGAGCTGGCCGCCGTCGTTGGAAAGTTTCGTCGAGGTGCCGGTCGCGCCCATGCCCTCGCCCGAGACGTCGGTAAACGCGGTCTTCGCGAAGGTCGCGTAGAACTCGTTACGCGCCGCGTAGCTCTGGTCGTCGTGCAGATTGACGATCGTGTTTAGCCGCGCCTGCATCCGCTCGGCCACCGGGCCGACCGCGAGCAGCGGCACGCACAAGCCGGCGAGCAGTACCGCGCTCGCGACGATGCGCACGCGCACCTTGTTGTTCGACTTCACGAGCTGGATCAAGAGCGCGATGACCCAGCCTCCCCACGTCGAGCGCACGAGGCTCAGCGCGAACGAGAAGAAGCCGAGCGCGGCGGCGATCCAGCGCACGCGATGCTGCGCGGCCATCACGAACACCATCGCGCCCATCATCGCGAACGCGAACGGGCCCGACGAGTTCATCGTGCTGAACACGCGTACGCCCATCGGCACCGGGTCGCCCTGCGAGTTCATCTGCGAGCCGAGCATCCACAGCGCGTCCCACGGCGGCATGATGAAAAACTGGATCAGGCCGTAGCCGCCCATCACCAGCATCCCCCAGATGAACGTGTTGATGATCGTGTCGCGATACTGCGGATACTGGCGCGTGTGCGCCATGATGTGAAAGCCGATCAGGATCGGGTAGAGCCAATTCGCGAGGTCGTAGGTGGCCGCGAGCGGGCCGCTCGACATCACGCCGATCAGGAACGCGTAGATCAGGCCGAGCAGGATCAGCAGCACCGGCAAGCCTCGGCGCTGCGCGAGCAGCCGGTAGTAGCGCAGCAGCGACAGCCCGCTGATCATCGTGACGGCGAGCGGCGCGACCTGGATCAGGCTCGTCGGCGTGAACGCGCCCTTCGACCAGTCGGCGAGACGCCGCACTTCGGGGCTCAGGAACCACAGCCACCACATGAAGCCGATGTAGCGCGCCGGGCTCTTGAAGTAGAGCCACAGACCCGTGAGGATCGCCAGCACCGGGAACGCCAGCGTGAGCACCGTGCCCTGATGCGCGACGATCAGCACCGCGGCGATCAGCCACAGCAGGAGCGGCGGCAGCCATTCTCGCGGGCCGCCTGACAGCAGCCCGCTCGCGGCGTTTTTTGCAGGGCCGGCGTTGGCCGCGCCTGTCGGCGGCAACGGGTTCGCGCGCGGAATCGTCGACATCGCCTATAGGCCTCCGCGCGATTCGCGCCCGGGTGCGGCGGGCTGCGCGTGCGTGGCCGCGCCGGCATGCGCGCTCGCCTGCCCGCGCGCGCTCAGCATCTCGCGCGTGATCCGCACGTGCTGCATCGCGTAGTGCTGGGTGGTCAGATCGCGCGCGAGCAGACCGGCCGCGGCTGCCTGCGCCTGGCGTAGCGCCTCGTCAGGCTCGGCGGCGAGCCGGTCGAGCGCATCGCGCAGTGCCTGCGGCTTGAACGGCTGCACGTAGGCGGCTTCGTCGGCGGGAAAATAATCGCGCAGCGCGCCGACGTCGGTCGCGACCATCGGCTTGCCGACCGCCGCCGCTTCGAGCATCACCGTGATACCCGACGCGTGCGAGTTCGGCCGCAGCGGCACGACGATCACGTCGGCCCAGTCGTACAGCTCGTGCTGCTTTTGGATGCCGGAAAACAGCGCGATCTCGACATTCGACGCGCGCAGCGACGCGGGAATACGCCGCCGCGTCGCGAGCTTCACCGTGTAGCGCGGATCGTTGCCGACCGCCTTGATCAGCGTCTCCCAGTCGCGGTCGCGATCGTTGCCGATCGCCGCGATGCGCAGCGGCGTGCGCGGCGTCCACTGCGTCGGCGGGGTGACCGGGAAGTCGCGCGTGTTCAGGCCGTACAGCAGCGGCGTCGCGTCGCGATGGAAATAGCGTTGGCACAACCCGGCGTTTTCGCTAGCGAGTGTGGTCAAGCGATCCGCCCGCGTCATCAGCTTGCGATACAACCAGCTGCGCACGATGCCGTACGACGGCCACTTGTCGAGCAGCCACACGCTTTGCGCGAGCAGCAGCGGCGACGCGCCCGGCCCCGCCTTGCGCCCGCACAGCAGCAGCATCAGCGCGGCGGCCAGCCACTCCTGCTCGGTATGCGTCCAGATCACGTCCGAGCGCAGCATCTCCGCGCGATTGCGCCACGTATGGATGAAATCGAAGCCGAGCGCGGCCTTCAGCGCGCGCCGTACGAGCCGCACGGGCCGGCTTTCGCGCGCGTCTTGCGAATAAGTCAGCGCGAATGCTTCGGACTGCGCATGGTGATAACCGTACAGGCAGCCGATATCGTCGCCCTTGCGATAAAAACGCGGATCGGCGCCGTAAAAGAGATGAACGTGAACCTTCGTACTCATGCGGACACTCCGCTCTTCGACAGCGCGCGCCGCGCCTCATGGGCGCCTGCGCGAACCTCGCGCCAGCGCGACAGCTTCAACTGCGCCTGCTTCGACAGCAGCGCGAGCGCCGCATGCGTGAGGCCCGGATAAAGCCGTGTGCCCACCAGCGTCCACCACCACCACGCGGCTTCGCGGCGCAGCGGCGGCAACTGGTCGCGCAGGATCAGATGGAAGTTGAACGCGGCGTTGCGCAGCGCGGCCATCGTCTGCGCGTCGCGTTTGTCGTCGTCGAAACGCTCGGCCGGGAAATGATCGACCGCGATCTGCGGGTCGTACACGAGCTTCCAGCCCGCGTTTTTCACCGCGAGGCTGAACGCCATGTCGTTGTGCACCTGCGCGCCCGCGCCGCGCAGACGCGCGTCGAAGCGGATCGTGCGCACCGCTTCGCGCCGGTAGCTCATGTTGGCGCCCTTCAGGATGTCGACCTCGCGCGCCGCACCGACACCCAGATGATGATTGCCGATGATCTTGCCGTGCGCGGTCACCTTGCCGACCAGCGGCCGCTCGCCGTCGAGCACGCGGCCTCTTTCGTGCACCCAGTCGCGCCCGCCCAGCGCGCCGAGGCGCGCATCGGCTTCGAACGCGGCCGCGATGCGCTCGACCCAGTCGCGGCGCGGCGCGGCGTCGTCGTCGGTGATCGCGATCACGTCGCCGCTCGCGGCGTCGAGCCCGCGATTCAGGGCCGCGACCTGGCCGGGTATGTCCACCGGCGCGATCACGAGCGGCAGGCGGCCGCCCGTGGACGGATCGCGCAGGCACGCATGGGTCGCGTCGTCGTCGACGCGCGCGACCACGATCACTTCGTCGGGCGCGCGCGATTGCCGCTCGAGCGCCGCGAGGCAGCGCGCCAGATCGGCCGGGCGGCGATAAGTCGGTACCAGTACCGTCAGTTTCATCGTGATGTCCTCTGTTCCTGTCGTGCAGAAGTCGGTGCTCGAGTGCGGAGCCCGCGTCACGTGCTCAGGTATGCCTGAGTCGCCGCGTAGCCGCGGTCGTAGCCGACCCGCGAGCGCGCCGGCATGCCGTTGAAGATGCCGCCCTGCACGTGGACGCCCGCCGAGCGCAGGCGTTTCAGCGCATCGGCTAGCTCGAGCTCGCTGTGCATGCCCGAGCGCATCACGAAGAACGTCGAGCCCGCATACGCGCCGATGATCGACGCATCGGTCACCGCGAGCACCGGCGGCGTGTCGATCAGGATCACGTCGTAGCGTTTCGCGAGGCCGTCGAGGTACTGCGGCAGTCGCGGCGACATCAGCAGCTCGGACGGATTCGGCGGACGGCGGCCGCACGAGATGAAGCTCAGGCCCTCGATGCTCGAACCGCGAATCGCTTCCTCCAGCGAGATCTGGCCGCTCAGCAGCTCGGACAGGCCGTTTTCCTGCAAGCCGCCCACGTAACGTTCGAGCGTGCCGCGCCGCATGTCGCCGTCGATCATTAACACGCGCTTGCCCGAATGGGCGAGCAGCATCGCCAGGTTCACGCTGAGGAAGCTCTTGCCGACGCCGGCCATCGGCCCCGTCAGCATCACGATGCGGTTGCGCGCGTCCATCAGCGTGAACTGCATCGCGGTGCGCAGGCTGCGCAGACTTTCGATCGTCACGTCCTTCGGCCGCGCGTTCGCAAGCACCGGACGCAGCCGTTCGCCGCCCCGCGCATAGCTGTTTTCGAGCTGCACCTGCTCGGCGCTTTGCGGCACGAGGCCGAACACCGGCAGATGGAACGCGCGCTCGACGTGATCGGGGTCGTCGATGCCCTTGAACAGATTGCGGCGCAGGAACACGAAACCGGTGCCCGCGATCAGCCCGAGAATCACGGCCGCCGAGATGATCAACATCTTCTTCGGCTTGACCGGCGCGCCGGGGCGCAGCGCGGCGTCGACGATATGGACGTTGCCGCCGGTGCCCGCCTTCTGCACCGACAGCTCCTGCACGCGATTGAGCAGCAGCACGTAAATGTCTTCGGCGACCTTCGCGTCGCGCTGCAACTGCACGGCCTTCACTTCGGTGGCCGGCAGATTGCGGAAGCGGTCCGCGTATTTGGTGCGCTGCGCCTCCAGCTCGGCCATCTGCTGACGCGCGGCGACGAGCGTCGGATGGTCGTCGCCGTAGCGCTCGGCGAGCTGCGTCATCTGCAGACGCAACGCGGCGATCTGTTGCTCGTATTGCACGCTGCCTTCAAGGTAGACCTTCGCCTCGTCGCTCGCGTTGATTGAGCCGGACTGACGTTGATAAGCGGTCAGCGCGGCCTCCGCGCGTTCGAGATCGGCCTTCAGGCGCGGCTCCTCGCTCTTCAGGAAGTCGAGCATCCTGCTTGCGTCGGCCTGCCTGTTCGACACGTGCTCGCGCAGATACGACTGCGCGAGCGCATTGGCGACGAGCGCCGCATGCTCTGGACTCTTGTCCTCCAGCGAGATCTGGATCACGCCGGTCTGCTTGCCCTGCTCCTGCACCGTGATCGCCGACTGGAACGCGGTGATCGCATCGAGATCGTTCGAGCGCACGATGGTGAACTCCTGCCCGGGGCGCGCGATCAGCGTGTTGACGACCATCGTCACGCCGCCGCCCTGCGCCTGCTGCCCGACCTGGCCGCGCAACAGCAGCGAGCCGTTCGGCGCGAACAGTTCATAGTGCTGCGCGTCGATCACGCGCAGCAGCAGCTTCTCGCCTTCGAGCGACGGCGTCACGTCGATCGAATCGACGTCGACTTTTTCTCCGCCCCATGCGTAGGACGTGAGCCCCAGCCACGCGCGCGCGGGCTGGCCCGGCGTCGCGAGGCGCGCGGCGATGCTGCCGAGCAGCGGGATCGTCTTCGGCGTAACGCTGAAGTTCAGCTTCAGCTGCTGCACGACCGGCGCGACCACGCCACGGCTCTTGATGATTTCGATCTCGGCGTCGGTCGGCAGCGACGTCGAGCCGCTGGTGATCGCGGCGCCGGTCTGCGTTTGCGTGAGCGCCTGCGACATGCTGTCGGACTGCTCGACGCGCACGTGCGCATCGGCCGAATAAGTCGGCCTGGCGAGGTAGCAGTACGCGACCGCCATCGCGACGATGATCGCGGTGATCGCGAGCAGCCACCAGATGTCGTCGAGGATCACCTGCACCAGTTGCCCGAGGACGACGTCTTCTTCTTCGGTCTTGATCGGACCAGCCATGTGTGGAGAGAGTTGATTGCTCACTGTTCCATCCCGTGTCGTTGGCTTCGGCTTTCGCGTCAGCGGTACTTCTGCTTTCGTTGCGCGTCCCGCACCGCCCGGACAACAGCGGCGCGGGACGTTACAGGCCAAACGTTCAGCGCGTCAGCTGCTTCAGATAGAACAGCGTCTGCACGCTCGGCAGCACCTGCTGCAACACACGGTTGAACGTGGTCGACGCGGCGGTGCCCACGTACACGACGTCGAGCGGCTGCAACTGGAACTGCGAGGACAGCATGATCGAGTCCGGCTGCGTCATGTCGAGGCGGAACACCTCGGGCGTGGTCGGATGCTCGCGCATGCCGCGCATCACGTAGATCTGGCGCGGATTGGCGTCGGTGTTGAGGATGCCGCCCCCTTGCGTGAGCGCGTCGGCGATCGTCATGCGGCCGCGCGCGATCGGCACCTGGATCGGCGTCTTCACTTCGCCCATCACGAAGATGCGGCTGTCGGTGCGGTCCGGCACGTTGACCACGTCGCCGTTCTGCAGCATCACGTCCTGGGTGGTATCGCCCTGATCGAGCATGCGATCGGCATTGAGCACATAGAGCTTGTGGTTGCGCGTGAGTCGCACGCGCTGGATGTCGGCGTCCGGGTTCGTGCCGCCCGAGCGCGTGATCGCGTCGACCAGCGTCAGCGGCACGTCGCTGACCGCGAGCGGTCCCGGCTGCTTCACTTCGCCCGTGACCTGCACCTTCTTGCCGCGATACGACAGCACGCGCACGTCGACCTGCGGATTGCGGATATAAGGCACGAGGCGGGCGGCGAGCTGAGCGCGCAGCTCGGTCGTGGTCTTGCCCGCGGCCTGGATGCGGCCGACGAACGGGAAAAAGATCGTGCCGTCGGCGGCGATGGTCTGGCCGTACGGATCGGCCTGGCCCGGCAGCGCGGCCGTATACGGCTGCTGCAACGCACCCGCGATCGTCTGCGTGGTATTGCCGCCCGAGGACAAGGTACTGCCCTGCGGCGTGGTCAGCTCGGGGTGATCCCACACGGTGATGCCGAGAATGTCCTGCGGCGCGAGGTGGTACACGTACAGCGACGGATCGGACAGCGCCGCTGGCGGCAACGGCTGGGTTTTCGCGGCGGCGGCTTGCGCCTGCGCCATGATCAGGTTCGCGTCGATCAGATGGACCGGATAGGTTTCGCTCGGCGCCTGATCGTTGTCCTTGAGCCGCGACGTGTCGAGGTAATTGCCCGGTGCGGTCGCGCAGGCCGACAGAAAGGACGTCAGCAGAAGTGAGGCGGCGAGCTTCGTGCGCAAGCTCGCGAATGAATTTTCGATGCGGGGTTTCTTCAGCATATTTTTTTCAGCCATCCCATGACCAGATGTTCGATGAGCACGAGACTCTCCCTGTATTCGTCTTCCGCGCCGCCGTGCGGATCGGCGACGTCCGAATCGGCTTCCCACTTGCCGAGCGGATAGACCTTGCCGCGCGCGGACGGATCGAGCGCTTCGACCTCGCTCACCTGCGCGCGCTCGGTCACCAGCACGAGATCGGCCGCGCGCACGAGCGAGCGCTCGAGGCGCCGCGCGTGGTGAACGCCGGCCGCGACGCCGCGCTCTTCGAGCAGGCGCCGCATCACCGGGTCCATGCCGTGACCGTTCACCGCACGAATGCCCGCCGAATGAAACGCGATAGGTGCGGCCCCCGAGCGCGGCGCGCGCGCCTGGCTCGCCTTGAACAGCATCTCGGCGGCGGGCGAGCGGCACACGTTGGCGTGGCACACGATCAGAACGTTGTCGAACATGGCGGACTCTCTCGCGCGGCGATCGCGATGGCCTCAGCGGCCGGAGGCTGCCGTCGCGGCGAGGTCCGCCGCCTGCATCGAACCGTTCGCGCCGACACGCGCCGGCGCGTTGCGCAACGCATGCCGCCGGCCGATCGCGTGATACTCGATGCCGAGTTCGAGCAGCACGTCCGGCTCGTACAGATTGCGGCCATCGAAGATCAGCGGCGTCTTCAGCATGCGCTTCAGCGCATCGAAATCTGGACTCTTGAAGACCTTCCATTCGGTCAGGATCACGAGCGCATCGACGCCGCTCGCCGCTTCCATCTCTTCACTCACGAACGAAAGTCGCGCATGCTGCTGCGGCACGTCCTTCAGATCGAGCGCGAGCACGCGCTTCGCTTCGTCGATCGAGACCGGGTCGTAGGCCTTCACGCGCGCGCCGCGGCCCAGCAGCCCGGCGATCAGCTCGCGGCTCGGCGCCGCGCGCATGTCGTCGGTGTTCGGCTTGAATGCGAGACCCCAGACGCCGAACGTGCGGTCCGACAGATCCTCGCCCAGACGCGCGACGATCTTCTGCGCGAGGATCTGCTTCTGTGCATCGTTGACCGCTTCCACCGCTTCGAGAATGCGCAGGTTCGCATTGTGGTCGGCCGCGGTGCGGATCAGCGCCTGCACGTCCTTCGGAAAACAGGAGCCGCCATAGCCGCAACCCGCATAGAGGAAGTCATAGCCGATGCGCGGATCGGAACCGATGCCGCGGCGCACCGCCTCGATATCCGCGCCGACGCGATCGGCCAGATTCGCGAGCTCGTTCATGTACGAGATGCGCGTCGCGAGCATCGCGTTGGCCGCGTACTTGGTGAATTCGGCCGAACGCACGTCCATATACAGCGTGCGCTCGCGATTGCGGTTGAACGGCGCATACAGGCGCTTCATCAGTTCGCGCGCCTTTTCGCCGGGCACGTCCTCGTCGCAGCCGAGCACGATGCGATCGGGCCGCGTGAAGTCTTCGACGGCCGCGCCCTCCTTCAGGAACTCCGGATTCGACACGACCGAGAACATCTGCTCGACGCCGCGCGCGGCCAGCTCGGCGGCAACCACTTCGCGCACTCGCGACGCGGTGCCGACCGGCACCGTCGATTTGTCGACGATCACCTTGAAGCCGGTCATATGGCGGCCGATGTTGCGCGCGGCCGCGAGCACGTATTGCAGATCGGCGGAACCGTCTTCGTCGGCCGGCGTGCCGACCGCGATGAACTGGATGTCGCCGTGCGCGACCGCGGCCTCGACGTCGGTGGAGAACGTCAGGCGCTTCGCGCGGCGATTGCGCGCGATGATCTCCTGCAGCCCCGGCTCGTGGATCGGCACGCCGCCGTTGTTGAGCACGTCGATCTTGCGCGCGTCGACGTCGAGACAGAACACGTCGTGGCCGATGTCGGCCAGACACGCGCCGGTCACGAGGCCGACATAGCCGCTACCGATGATCGTCAGGTTCATGGATTGCACCTCGGTAAAAAAGTTGATTCAGGAATGCGCTCGCGCGATGCGTGGCATCGGCGCGGCCCGGCACCCCGCGTTCAATAGGCGTTGCTGCCCGCGAAGCCCTTCCACAGCGTCAGCACGACGATCTTGATGTCGAGCCAGAAGGTCCAGTGCTGCATGTAGTACAGATCGAGCTTTACGCGGCCCATCATCTTTTCGATGCGATCGGTTTCGCCGCGATAACCGTTGATCTGCGCCCAGCCGGTAATGCCCGGCTTGATCCGGTAGCGGTGCATGTAGCCCTTCACCAGATCCTTGTATATGTCGTCGTGCTCGAGCGCATGCGGACGGGGACCTACCACCGACATCTCGCCGCGCAGCACATTGATGAACTGCGGCAGCTCGTCGAGGCTGGTGCGGCGCAGGAACGCGCCGACCGCGGTGATGCGCGGATCGCGCCGCGTCGCCTGGGTGATCTTGCCGGCCGCTTCCGTGTGGACCTTCATCGAGCGGAACTTGAAGATCTCGAACTCGCGGCCGTCGATCCCCTTGCGCCGCTGGCGGAAAAACACCGGCCCCGGCGAGCTGAGCTTCACCATCAGCGCGATCGCGAGCATCAGCGGCGCGAGCGCGGTCAGCGCGCCCAGCGCGAACACACTGTCGAACACGCGCTTGGGCAGCACGCGCAGATCGGTGATCGGCGAGGCGGCCAGATTGATCGCGGGCACGCCGAGCAGTTCCACCATCGGCTGATTGAACAGCGTCAGGCTGCCGACGTCGGGGATGAAGCGGATGTTCACGAAGTCGTTGCGCAGATCCATCACGAAGCGATGGATCGCCTTCTCCTTCGAGATCGGCAGCGCGAGCCACAACTCGCGGATCGCGCGCTGCCGTACCAGTTCGATCATGCGCTGATAGTCGCGCTCGACCGGCACACCCGCGACCGCGTGCGCCGCGTCCGGGTCTTCGTAGGGATTGATCGTGCCGTCCTCGTCGAACACGACGACGGGTTTGAAGCCAGCTTCGGGACGGCCGCGCATCTGTTCGATCAGGAAGCGGCCGTACGGCGCGCCGCCGACGATCGCGACCGCGCGCTGATTGAAGCCCTCGCGGCGCAGCCCGCGCAGGATCGAATAGACGATCACCTTCGTGACGACCAGCAGCACGATCGACGCGAGCGCCCAGTAAACGAGCCACAGCCGCGACAGGCTGTCGGCGCGGTGCACGCTGAAGCTGATCAGCACGCCCGTCACTTCGACCATCAGCCAGCCGCCCGTGACGCGCGACAGCAGATCGTAGAGCGGCTTGCCACGCCACGACTGATAGATGCCGAGCGGCGGAAAGAACACCACCACGAGCAGGCAGCCGAACGCAAGCGACACGCTTTGCATATCGTCGAGCCATACCACTCTGCCACTGTGCACGCCCGCCGCCAGCACCGCGGCGAGCGCGACCATGGCGATGTCGATGATTCTCGCTAGAACGCTCAGCATGCGCCGCCCCTCTGTTCGTCAGTCAAGTGCGATCCGTCGGTTGATTGAAATGGCTGTTGCATGCGGGTTTCATCGTTGGGCTTTTTTATTTCCGATCTGCCTGGCGGCGCGATTGGACCGAATCAGCCTGAATGGCCAGACCGAAAAATCCGAATGCGAATGAGTGAATACCCTTGTTCATACCTCAATAAAGCGGTATTAAAATTCCCACGACAAGACCGCAAAAAATCTCAAATTGTATCGGTCAAAATTTCGACATTTTTTATGCATTTTGTGCGGCAATTGTTGCCGCAATGCGGCCCGACAGAACATTCCGGGCAGCCCATTCGAGCGCTTTCACATAGAAGCTTTCGCTTTGCCAACAGTCCTGGCGCGAAGCTCGGGCGCTACTCGTGCTGTCATTCTTGCGCATCATTAAGCGAAAAAAATGCTGGCTGATTTTTTTTCAGGTAATTTTTATTTATAAATAAATCGACGAGACATTTTTTGGTGAATTTCGAATGAATGCGACGCGCCTTTTATCGGAATTGTATTTAACGCGCTTTTATTGATTCGCGACTTCGTGATAAAACTCGACGCATTCATCCAGCCTCGAGGAGAGTTCACCATGACAGCTCCGGCCCCGGTCACGCCTGCCGGCACCCGGCCCACCCCCGCCCAATCGCCCATGCCCTCAACCGCAACCAGCGTCAAGCTCAAGGTTCATCCCGTGATTCTCGCGGGCGGCTCGGGCACCCGGCTGTGGCCGATGTCGCGCGAGCAGCATCCGAAGCAACTGATCGGCCTGCTCGGCGAAGAGTCGCTGCTGCAATCGACGACCCGCCGTCTCGATGGGCTCGAAGCCGGTTATCCGCTTGCCGGCCAGCTCGTGGTCGTCGCCAATGAAGAACAGCGCTTCACGACGGCCGAACAGTTGCGCACGAGCGCCAAGCCGAGCCGGCTGATACTCGAACCCGCGGGCCGTGACACCGCGCCCGCGTTGACGGTAGCCGCGTTGTCCGTCGCCGCGCAGGATGAAGACGGCATCATGGTCGTGATGCCCGCCGATCACGCGGTCACCGACAGCGCAGGATTTCACGCGGCGGTCGCCGCCGGCGTACAGCATGCGGCCGCTGGCCATATCGTCACCATGGGAATCGTGCCGACGCGTGCCGAAACCGGCTACGGCTATATCCGCATCGGCGCGCCGCTCGGTTCTGACGATGTGCAGACCGCAGCAGCGGCTCGCCCCGTCGCGCATCGCCTCGACCGTTTCGTCGAAAAGCCGCATCTGGAACTCGCGCAGCGCTATGTCGAATCACGCGAATACTGGTGGAACAGCGGGATTTTCATCGTGCGCGCATCGACGTGGCTCAAAGCGATCCGCCATTTTCAGCCGGCCATTTACGAAGCATGCGAATCGGCCTTCGCGGGCAGCACGGCGGACGGCGACTTCTTCCGGCTGCAACGCGATGCGTTCAGCGGCTCGCCGTCGAATTCGATCGACTACGCGGTGATGGAAAAGCTCGGTGCCGATCAGAGCATCGCGTCGGGCGTGGTCGTGCCGCTTGCGGCCGGCTGGTCCGACGTCGGTTCGTGGGACGCGATCTGGGACATCAGCGAGAAGGACCCCGATCGCAACGTGAGCCGCGGCCGCGTGATGTTCGAAGGCGCGAACTCCACCTTCGCGCATTCCGAAGGACGACTGATTGCCTGCGTCGGCACGCAGGATCTCGTCGTCGTCGAGACCGCCGATGCAATTCTGGTCGCCGACAAGTCACGCGTGCAGGACGTCAAGAAGATCGTCAACCGGATTCGCGAGGATGGCGGGCTCGAAGCGGCCAATCATCGCAAGGTGCATCGGCCGTGGGGCAACTACGATTCCGTCGACACCGGCGAGCGCTTCCAGGTCAAGCGGATCGTCGTGAAGCCGGGCGCGCGGTTGTCGCTGCAGATGCATCATCATCGCGCGGAGCACTGGATCGTCGTGCGCGGCACCGCGCTCGTCACGCGCGGCGACGAACGCTTTATCGTGTCCGAAAACGAGTCGGCCTATATTCCGCTCGGCGTTACGCATCGCCTCGAAAACCCGGGCAAGATGCCGCTCGAAATGATCGAGGTGCAGTCGGGTTCGTACCTCGGCGAAGACGATATCGTGCGCTTCGACGATACGTACGGAAGGCAATGAGGCGCGAGCGGTCGCAATGACGAAGCGGGAACCTGCGGCGGCGCAAAGCGGCCGCGGGAACCGCCGGGCTCATCCCACGTATGAGATGAGTTCTTTGTAGGTTGCGGAAAAGCGCTCCGCGGTGCCGCTGTCGGTCGTCACCGTGGGCGTGCTTGCCCCGCCCGCGGTCGCGGTGTCCGACGGATAGCGGCGCAGCGGCCCGCGCAATGCATTCAGTGATGGCTTCAGCGGCCCGTGCAACGGCGCGCCGTGATTGCCCGGGTGATTCGCGATGCCATTGACCGACGCCGGTTCCGGCGCATGACGCAGGCCTGACAACGAACGGTCCGCGGACCGCTGCGCAAGGTTCGCCGACGCAAGCGCGGCCGTTGCGTGGACCATCGTCGTGGCCGCCGCGTCGGTCGCGCATTCGCGATCGATCCACTGACGCGCCCAGTCGAGCGCGAACTGCTGCGCGTGCTGCGCATCCGCGAAGCGCGGGCCGACGAGGCCAGAGCGCTCGACGCGCTTGCCGTCCCTGATGATCTCCGCCCACCCGCGATACATCGCATTCGGCACTTCCTCGACCACCACGTAGATCAGATAACCGCGCGAATCGGCGACCTGCATGCCGCGCGGGGCGAGGCCCAGCGTCAGCGACGGGCGCGGGTCGTCGGCCGCGACGGGCTCGACCGTGCCGGATGCGGCCGGTTCGACGCGCATCTGCGCCGCCATCGCGGACGTCGCCACTGCGGACGTCGCGAACGCCGATGTCGCCACCGCGCTCGCCGGCGCAAGCCCCGACAATTGCCGCGTGATGTCGCCGATCGGATCGGCCGTACGCCATTGGCTCAACGCGCTCGCGACGCCGGGCGCCTGCCACGACTCGGGACTCTTCCACGACACGCCGCGCAGATTATTGTCTTCGCGCGGGCTCGGGGTTTGCGCAACCGGTGCCGCGGGTCTGGCCGTAACGGGCGGCGCCGGTTGGGGAATGTATGCGAACGTGCGCCCGCTCTGCGACAGCAGACGGACCATCTCCAGCAGTATGCCGTTCAGTTGCCACTCTTCGAAGCGGCGGCGGCAGGTGGGACCGGACGGATAGCGGCCCGGCAGCTTCGACCACGGCTCGCCGGTGGTCATGATCCACAGCACGGCATTCGTCACGATGCGCGGTTCGGCGCGCGGCCGGCCGCGCCGGTTCAGACGGACGGCCGGCTCGTCGGAGACGAGCGGCGCGAGCAGCGCCCATTCGTCGTTGTTTAGCTCATCGAAAAACATTGGATTTTCTCCACGCGGCCTGGCCTGGCCGCGGCGTTGGGCCTGCCACGGGTTCTCAGCGTTCACGACCCGTGTGCGGCCCTCGGTTGCACAAATTTGTTTGGTCCGTTCGGCTCGCTGGAGCAGCCCGCCCACACGTGGTGCGGCTCTTCCCTATTACGAAGCACAAAACGCGGTCTCACTCGTGCGTGGGAAAATTTGTGCACGAAGCATACCATTCCAATCTTTGCATGAGTACAGTTGAGACAAGTGTTACGGATAGAAACAATCTTGTCGGTTTCGCTGCGTCGATTCTCGTATTGCCGTAACAGAAGCCGCTGCTTATCCGGCATCGGATCTGTCTATTGCACAGCACAATACCGCATGACCGAACAGAATGGGATTTAGAAATGTAATTGCCGATCCAGCATGCATTTCTATGCGCTTTGACGGTTGATGTGAACATCGGTTTCGAGCATCGGCGAAAGGACTGCGACGCGCCCGCGCGGTGACATGGAGGCAACGGGAGGCGCACACGCGGCCGCCGCGCAGGCGCGGAGTTCGAGGCGTGACAGAAGCGACGAAGTCGCTTCGAACGACGTTACGGGCGCACTGGTTTCGAAGCATGCTCGCCGACGACCGTGGTCCATTCGCGCACGCGCCAACGCGTAACCAGTCCGGAGAGTACGTACGGATCGGCGGTAGCAAAGGCCTCCGCCACCGCAGGCGACGCGCCGGTGAAGAGCAGCACCGCGCCGTCCGTCGGCTCCGCGAGCGCGCCGGCCAGCAGCAGTTCGCCGCGCTCGGCGGCGGCCCATGCGAGTTTCAGATGCGCGTCGCGATGCTCGCCGCGCCGCTCCAGATAGTCGGGTACCAACTCGTACATCAACAGGTAATGCATGGTGAGTCTCTTCGCGAGGTTGAGGGTTGGCAGGGAGCGGCATGCACCGGAGCGCAGTTGAGGATAACGGCGACTACCGAATTTCATGCCTATTTTCTATTCAGTTGCATTCGCAGCAATATGAAAATTCTCATTGCCTGTTAACCATAGATCAAAATAGCGGAAACCGTAATTTCGTTTCAATAAGCTTGAAATAATCGCCCCGGGCAATCTGCATTGCATGACAAAATTCGCGCTCTCGTTCATTCGATTGTTTCAAGCGCCGCAGCGCCGGTTGCGCCACGCTGCTCAGGGAAAACGAGCGCGGACCGCTGTCAACCGGAATGCATTTTGAGCCGTTCTCGCAGACGGCATTTGCCATAATGGATGCGCCGATGGGCCCATGGATGCCGTCGTCGCCCGCGCGCATGAACGATCAGAAACGTTTTCACCACCGATGGAGTGTCCCATGAAAATCCAATCCGCTATCGCCACGCTGGTGTTGGGCGCGGTACTCGTATCGCCGGCGTTTGCGCAGAACAGCCAGCAAACCAAGATGGCCGACTGCAACAAGCAGGCCGGCGACAAGAAAGGCGACGAGCGCAAGGCGTTCATGAAAACCTGTCTTTCCGCGAAGCCGGCCGCCGCCGCGCCGATGAGCCAGCAGGACAAGATGAAGGTGTGCAACAAGCAGGCGGCCGACAAGAAAGGCGACGACCGCAAGGCCTTCATGAAGACCTGCCTGTCCTCCTCGGCGCCGGCCAACTGAGCGAAAGGCGGAGCCGTCCCCCACGCCGGCGCCCTCCGATCGACGCGGCGCCGGCGCATCGTTGCGCCCACGCGGCGCTCCGATCGAGTCCCCCCGCTGCGTCGTCCACCCGCCGCAACGCGCCGTTTTCTTCTATGATGGCTGCGGAGACGGCCCACCCTCACTCATATAGAACCAGACAACTACGCGGGCCGCCATCTTGTCGTTGGTGCTACTGAGCATCGATCGGAGGCAAGGATGGTATCGAAGCACAAAAACCGCTGGTTAAGGCGGTGGTTGCTGGTCATCATATTCTGGGCCGTGCCTGTGGCGATCGTCGCGGTCAACGAGATCCGCGAGGAAATGTCGTACAACGCGGTCGATCTCGACCGCGCGCTCACCACCTGGAATTTCACCCAGGCGCAGCGCACCGCCGGGGCGCCCGCGCACTGCCATGGCAAGCCCGACGAGGCCAAGGCGGCGGGCTGCCCGGCCGACGTGCTGGCCGCCAACGCGCCGCGCCAGCAGGACGCGATCAACGAATACAGCGTGCGCCGCTCGACGCTATTGGCCTATCTGTGGCACGCATTCGTCGGCTATTGGATCGTGCCGGCGGCTATGCTGTTCGCGATCGGCGCGATCATCGGCATGGTGCGCCGCGCGCTGCGCCGCCCGCCCGCGGTCAAGAGTCCGGCGAATCACGGGTGAGCGGCGGCCGCGCCGCTTGCACTTCGCCGCAATTTGCTGCGCCGAAACAACACTCTCATTGCCATGTCGATGGGCCGCCGCGCGACGCGAAAATCGGTAAAAACCGGCGCATCGTGCGGCCACGCCGAAGCGTCCCCACAATCGCCGCGACTCGGGCGCTGTTCGGCGTCGCCCCTCGGATCGTCGCTCGACGCGTGCTCGGAAGTCACGCGCAAGGCCGGTCAAATTTACTGGGAAGACTTCTTGCGATCAGGCTCAAACCCTTGTCCCATAAGGCTTTTCGCGTTGTGACGCAACGCGCCTTTTGCACCAGCCTGTGTTATAACTCAAAGGCAACCAGGCGACACCACCACGGTTGCGCCCCGGATCCATGACGGAGAAAAACGATGCAAAGACGACACTTCATGTTGAAGACGACCGCTGCGCTTGCTTTCGGAGGCCTTGCACTCGCCGGGTGCACGACGACGGGCAACACGCCGGAAAATGCGCATGTCGACGCCTCGAAACGACAGTCGATCGACGCCAGCGTCGACGGCACGCTGTCCAAGCTGTTCACGACCGTGCCGGGCTCGCGCGAGCTGGTGTCGAAGGCGCGCGGCGTGCTGGTGTTCCCGTCGGTGCTGCAGGCGGGCTTGATCGTCGGCGGCCAGTATGGCGAAGGCGCATTGCGGGTGGGCGGCGCGACGGTCGGCTACTACAGCACCGCGTCGGGCTCGTTTGGCCTGCAGGCGGGCGCGCAGTCGAAGGCGATCATCTTCCTGTTCATGACGCAGGATTCGCTCGATAAATTCCGCAACGCGGACGGCTGGTCGGCCGGCGTCGATGCATCGGTCGCGCTCGTGAAGATCGGCGCGAACGGCGCCGTCGACACGACCACGGCCACCGCGCCGGTGCAGGTTTTCGTGTTGACGAACGCGGGCCTGATGGGCGACGTCTCGCTGCAAGGCACGAAGGTCACGCGGCTGAAGATCTGAGCGCGCTCATCGGCGCGCTCCACTGATCACTTGCGCGCATCGCGGCGAAGGCCGCGCGGAGGATCCTGTGCCGGTCGTCGCGCGGCCTTTTTGTTATGTATGCCGATGCCGACGCTCGGGAACGGAAAAACTCGCGCGCAAAAAAACGGCGCCGCGCATCGCGCACCGCCGTCCTTCGCTTCGACACGTCCCAACGATCCCGCGTCAACGGCCCGACGAATCGACCACCTTGAGCCTCGAACGCTTCTGTGCGCGAATCACCGACTGATACGCCTCCACATACTGACGCGCCATCCGGTGCGACGTGAAGCGCTCCTCGAAACGCCGCCGCACCCCCGCGCGCGACACCTTGTGCAGCCGGTTCACGGCCGCCACCGCGCCGATCTCGTCCTCGACGATGAAGCCGGTCACGCCCTCTTCGAGCACTTCGGGCACAGAGCCGCGGTTGAACGCGATCACCGGCGCGCCGCAAGCCATCGCCTCGATCATCACGAGACCGAACGGCTCCGGCCAGTCGATCGGAAACAGCAGCGCATGCGCGCCCGACAGAAACTCGGCCTTCTGATGATCGGCGATCTCGCCGATGTACTCGACGTACGGCAGGTCGAGCAACGGCCGGATTTCGCGCTCGAAGTACTCGCGATCGGCCGCATCGACCTTGGCGGCGATACGGATCGGCATGCCGCAGCGGCCGGCGATGCGGATCGCCGTATCGACGCGCTTTTCCGGCGAAATCCGGCCGAGAAACGCGAGGTACTTCTGCTCGACCGGTTGCGGCGTATAGAGCTGCGCCGGCAGGCCGTGATAGACCGTGGTGAGCCAGCGCGCCTGCGGCAGCGGATGACGCTGCGCGTTCGAAATGGAGATCACGGGCGCGGTGTTGAATGTGTCGAACACCGGCTGCTGCTCGGGCAGATCGAGCCGGCCGTGCATCGTCGTGACGAACGGCGTGTCCTGCCGCTTGAATACCGAGAACGAGTAGTAGTCGAGGTGGAAATGCAGCACGTCGAACTCTTCGGCCTGGCGGCGCACGAGTTCCATCAACAGCATATGCGGCGCGATGCGGTCGCGAATGCCCGGATCGAGCCGCAGCGCGCGCGGCCACACCGCTTCGAGCTTCGCGCTCGTGACGGAGTCGCCGCTCGCGAACAGCGTCACGTCGTGGCCCTGCTCGACCAGCGCTTCGGTGATGTACGACACGACGCGCTCCGTGCCGCCGTAGAGCTTCGGCGGCACCGATTCGGTCAGCGGGGCGATCTGCGCAATCTTCATATTGTGTCTCCGTGAGCCGGCGGCTGGCGCGCAATCGCGATGCCGTCGGCGACGCCGAGTATGACAGCGCCATGACGTCGGAACAATGCGCGCGGTCCCTAAGCGTCGCATGCATCGTCGTTACGGAGAAATTATTCCCTGGCATCGGTCGAAAAGCCGCAGGTCTTGCAATTGCTCGGTGCTGTTACAAGCGGCTTACATCCGGTGACACGCGGCCACGCGCCGGGTTTGCGCGGGCTTTGGGCCGTCGCCGCGCCGTCATTGGTGGCCGCCGCCCTCGCCCGACCCGCGCACGGGCATGCTGCGCAAATCCCTGAGGAAGCTGTCGCGCCACACTCCGAGATCGTTCTTCCGCAGCGCGGCCATGTTGATCTCGTGACGCCGCTGGCGCGCGTCGAGCGGCATTTGCAGCGCACGTTGCAAGGCCTCGCACATGCCGATCGCATCGTGCGGATTGACGAGCAGCGCGCCGGAGAGCTCGGCGGCCGCGCCCGCGAAAATCGACAGCACGAGCACGCCGGGATCGTCGGGATTCTGCGCGGCCACGTACTCCTTCGCGACGAGGTTCATGCCGTCGTGCAGCGGCGTGACGAAGCCGATCTGCGACTCCCGAAACAGCGACATCAGCTTCCAGCGGTCGTACTGCTGGTTCAGATAGCGGATCGGCGTGTAGTCGAGCCCCGAGTAGCGGCCGTTGATGCGCCCTGCCTCGTATTCGAGATCCTGGCGGATCTTCTGATAGGTCGCGACGTCCGAGCGCGTAGGCGGCGCGATCTGCACGAGCGTGACGTTGCCGCGCCATTCGGGCGAGCGTTCGAGTAGCAACTCGAACGCGCGAAAGCGCTCGACCAGTCCCTTCGAATAGTCGAGCCGGTCGACGCTCATGACCAGCTTGCGCCCCTCGAGGCTTTGCTTCAGCTCGAGCACGTGCTGGCGGCTTTCGTAGCGCTTGGCCTGCTCGGCGATTTCGTCGGGGAACACGCCGATCCGGTAGACGCCGGTGCGCAGCTTGCGCCCGAACGCCTCGACGACGCCTTCCGCGCTCACCGTGCCACGCGCGTGACGCGTCACGTAGTCGTGGAATGCCTGCTGGTCGGTGGCGGTCTGGAAGCCGAGCAGGTCGTAGCACGACATCGACTTCACCAGTTCCTCGTGCGGCGGAATGTTGAGCAGGATCTGCGGCGCGGGAAACGGAATATGCAGGAAGAAACCGATGCGGTTCGTCACGCCCTCGCTGCGCAGCGCCTCGGCAAACGGGATCAGATGGTAGTCGTGAATCCAGATGATGTCGTCGGGTTCGAGCAGCTTGACCAGCTTGTGAGCGAGCCATGCGTTGACGCGCCGGTAACCCGCGTACTCCTCGCGCTCGTAGCGCGCGAGGTCGTTGCGGTAGTGGAATACCGGCCACAGCGTCGCGTTCGAGAAGCCGCGGTAGTACTGGTCGTAGTCCTTGCGCGTGAGGCCGACGGTTGCGAAGGTCACCGCGCCGTCCTGCTCGAGCATCGGCCCCGCGTTGGCGACCGTTTCGCTGACTACGTCGCCGCTCCAGCCGAACCAGACGCCGCCTGCATCCTTCAGCGCGCCGAATACGCCGACCGCGAGTCCGCCCGCCGATCCCTTGGTCTCCGTCGGCGTCGCGACGCGATTCGACACGACGATCAATCGGCCCATAGTGCATGTCCTCCGTCATTCTTGCGATGCGCCGCAACGCTTGAGCAGGCGTGGCGCGCCCGTGAGCAGCAATCGGCGTGCCCACGCATCGCCGGGCTTGCCGAGGGCGGTCGCCGCTCGCCGCTCGCGATACCCAACTCGCGATTTACCACTCGTCACGCGCGATTCGCGATCCGCAACGCCCGGCTAAGCCTGCTCCTTCGCCTTCTGCGGGACCTCGCCCGCGCCAGTGCGGCCGATGCGGCTCGCCACCGGATCGGCTTCGGTATGCGCGGCGGTGCTGCCGGCTGGCGCCTGCCGGCTGCGCGGCAGCCAGTCGCTCGGGCCAGCGCCACCGGTCTCCAGCTCCGCCGACACCTCGGCACGCGCCCGCGGCAGGTATTCCGGGTAATGCCGATGAACGAAATCGAGCAGCCCTTCGCGCACACGGCAGCGCAGATCCCACGCAAGGCCGGAATCGGGCGCGCTGACGAGCGCGCGCAACTGCATCGCGCGCTCGGTGCAGTCCGTCACCTGCAGCACCTGCACGCGACGGTCCCACTCGGGCGCGTTCTCGACGATGCGCGCAAGCTCCTCGCGCAGCGGCGCGAGCGGCATCCGGTAATCGACGAACAGGAACACGGTGCCGATGATCTGCGAGCTGCTGCGGGTCCAGTTCGAGAACGGATTTTCGATAAACCATTGCAACGGCACGATCAGACGGCGCTGGTCCCACAGCCGCACCGACACGTACGTGCCCGTGATCTCCTCGATGCGTCCCCACTCGTTCTGGATCACGACGACGTCGTCGAGGCGGATCGGTTGCGACAGCGCGATCTGCAAACCGGCGATCAGGTTGCCGAGCACCGGCCGCGCCGCGATACCGGCGACCAGACCGGCGACACCCGCCGACGCCAGCAGGCTCGCGCCGATCTGCCGCACGTTGGGCAGGGTCATCAGCGCACCGCCGACACCGATGATCACGATCACGATCATCACCGAGCGCGCGAGTACGCGCGCCTGCGTATGGATGCGGCGCGCCTGCAGGTTATCGGAGGAATCGAGCGGATGGGCGCGGATGATCGCTTCGCCGATCGCCGCGGCCGAGCGCACCGACAGCCACGTCAGCGCGGCGATCAGCGCGATGCCGGTGATGTCGCGCACCGGTTCGATGAAGTTGAGGGTGTCGGGTGCCTCGGACCAGACCCACGCGAACACGAGGATCACGAGGGCGAACAGCGACGGCTTGTCGATGTAGCGCAGCACGACGCTCGTCAGCGCGTGCGGCCGCGCGAGACGCTTCACGATGCGCGCGCCGAAGCGGTGAATGCCGCTCGCCACGATCGCCACGATGGCCGTCACGATCAGCGTGCCGAGCCACGTATGCAGCGGCGCGGCCGCCACGCGGTAGAAGTCGTCGATAGTAGGCATAACGGGCATCTTCCTCCGGGCTCGATGAGCGGCGGCGCGCCTGCGCGACTACTGACATCCGGGGCGCACGACCGCGCCTGGGCGTTACAACGGGTTCCTCGATGCGCCGCGGTTATCGATCAGCCGCTGCTCTTGCAGGGAAACGCCTTGCCGAGACCCAGCGAAATCGCAGTGCTCGCGTTGTAGCCCGCGGCGTTCGGGTTCTCGGCGATGTACTTGCGCACCGCGTCGGTCAACTGCGCCGAGCGCGCATCCGGCGGCAGGCAGAAGTACTGGCCGACGCGCGGACCGGTGGTGCCGCCGATCGCGTCGATCGTGTTGAAGATGCCGTCGGCCGCGCCTTCGATGTAGGCCGCGCAGGCGCTACGCGAAGCCACGTCCGTCTTGGTACACAGCTTGTTGAGGTCGCCTCCCGTAAACGCGGCTGCCGAAAGCGGCAAGGCAAGCGCGCCGGCGAAAATCAAAGCCCGCAGCATGGTGTTCCTTTCCAGGGTTGTTTATTCACGCGGTCTTTCTGCCGCGTCCGGACGGCGCGCTACGCGGCGCGCCGAAGTCGTCATTCTGCACTGTTTTACGCGGCGGCAGCAGGCCGGCAGCCGCGCGGCTCGGACAAAACGGCTGCAAAGCGGCACGGCATGGCGAGGCGCCTGACGCTCCGCGGGCGCACCGCGCCGCCTGCCGACAAAACGTCATTGCTTCTGCTGCTGCGTCTGCTGCATGCGCGCCGTGAGCCCTTCGACGACGTCCGGCTCCTTGTAGGTCTTGGCGAAATCGAGCGCGGTCATGCCGATCTGGTTTTTCACCGACAGGTCCGCGCCGTTGTCGAGCAGCAGCTTGACGGTGGAAACGTGGCCGCCGCGCGCGGCCATCATCAGCGGCGTGGTGCCGTTCGGCGAGCCCGCGTCGACGTAGGCCGAGTGGTCGAGCAGCACCTTGACGATGTCGTCGTGGCCGTTCGCGGCCGCGTAGTGCAGCGGCGCCCAGCCCTTCTTGTTGACCTCGGCGTCCTTCGCGATCAGCAGATTCACGAAGTTCAGGTCGCCGACCAGCGACGCCATCATCAGCGCGTTTTCGCCGGCCTTGTCCTGAATCTCGATATCGGTCTTTGGATTCGCAAGCAACGCGGCCGCGACCTTGTCGGATTTCTCGCGCGCGGCGATCACGAGCAGCGGGATGCCCTGATTGTCGACGCTGTTCGGGTCCATGCCCTTCGCGAGCAGCTTGTTGACGCCGTCGACGTCGTCGAACTTGACCGACTTGATCAGCGAGTCGATGGGCGCCGCATGCGCGGGCACCGCGACGAGCGCCGCGCACGCGAGCGCGGCGGCGCAGGCGAGACGGCGCGCCGGCGCGAGAGCCCGGGCGGCCGACCCGGCGGACAGCGGTTGGAAATCAGCGGACGACGTCGAAATATTTTTCATGTGGTACTTTAGGAAATCTTCCTATCCCTTTGATGTTAATTGGCTTTTTGGCTCAGATTCCGACCGGCGCGGCGAGTCCGAACAGTCTGAAGAAGTTTTGCGTGGTGGCGGCGGCCAGCGCCTCGTCCGGCATCTCGCGTTGCTGCGCGATGAAGCGTCCGACATAACTGACGTACGCAGGTTCATTCGGTTTGCCGCGATACGGCACCGGCGCCAGGTACGGCGAGTCGGTTTCGATCAGCAGACGGTCGAGCGGCACGCGGCGCGCGACGTCCTGCACATCGGTCGCGCTCTTGAACGTGACGATGCCCGACAGCGAAATGTAAAAATTCTGCGCGAGCGCCTGCTCGGCGATGGCCCACGGTTCGGTGAAGCAATGCATGACGCCGCCCGGCATGCCGGCGCGCTCCTCGGCCATGATGCGCAACGTATCTTCCGACGACGAGCGGGTGTGGATGATCAGCGGCTTGCTGGTCGCGTGCGCGGCGCGGATGTGTGTGCGAAAGCGCTCGCGCTGCCACTCCATGTCGGCGATCGAGCGGCCTTCGAGGCGGTAGTAATCGAGCCCGGTTTCGCCGATCGCGACGACCTTCGGGTGCCCGGCCAGCTCAACCAGCTCGGCTACGCTCGGCTCGCGCATGTGCTCGTGATCGGGATGCACGCCGACCGACGCGTACACGTTGTCATAGCGGCTGGCGACGTCCAGCACCGACGGCAGCGTTTCAAGATCGACCGACACGCACAACGCGTGCGAGACCGAATGGCTGCGCATGTTTTCGAGCACTTGCGGCAGACGGTCCGCGAGTCCTTCGAAGTTGATGTGGCAGTGTGAATCGACAAACATGGTCAGGTCCTGCGAAAAAGGGGCTTGCGGCTGGGCGATGGCGTGGCCGGGGCCGCTTGGGACAGCTCAGGTGGCGCTGCTTGCGCAGCGTGCTCAACCGGCGTGCGCAAGACGCTTGCCAAGAATCACCAGATCGCGCTCGACGCCGTCCAGCACCGCGACGCGCGGTAGCGTGCCCCATGCATCGAAGCCGAAGCCGCGGAACAGCCGCACGCTCGCTTCATTGTGACCGAACACGAAGCCGAGCACCGTATCGATGCCAAGACCCGGTGCCGCCTCGAGCGACGCCGCCAGCAGTTGCTTGCCGAGTCCCTGGCCGCGCGCGCTTTCGTCGAGATAGATGCTGACTTCGGCGGTGCGCTGATAAGCCGGCCGGCCATAAAAATCGGAAAAGCTGAGCCACGCGATCACGCGGCCCGCCTGCTTCGGATCTTCGGCCACCCACAGCGGCCGCTTCTGCGGGCTGTGCGCATGAAACCACCCATGCCGGCTCTCGACGCTGACCGGCTCGAGGTCCGCGGTGACCTGGCGCGACGGGATCGTCGAATTGTAGATGGCGACGATCGCGGGCAGATCGTCGAGCGTGGCGTCGCGGTAGGAAAGGCTCATGGCGGGTTGGCTTGAATGAAAAAAGACGCAAGGCTGTCCGGCTGCGGGCTCACGCAAACAGCGCGCGATAGCCGATGAACAGTTCCTCGAACACGAGCCGCGCGTTCAACGGATGGTTCTCGACCGCGCGCTGGCGCGTGACGGTGCGCAGAAAACGCGCGAATGCATTGGCGTCGGCCTGGGTGGCGCAGCGGGTGAGCGCGGCCGACGCCTGCGGGAAATAGCGCGGCGCGTCGGCGGTGCGCTGCGCGAGCAGATCGTACATCCAGCGCTGCAGCCAGCCGAGCACGAGCGGGACTGGGAGCTTCTGCAGCGCCTCGCCGCACGCGAATGCGTCGCACCCGGCGCCGGCCGCGAGCTGCTTGAGCGTCCAGTCGCGCAGCGGACGGTTTTCGTCGCTGGCGAGCGCGAGCGCGGCGAGCGGCGCGCCACCTGCTTCGGCGAGCAGCGCGCGGGCGTCGTCGACGCCTTGCGCGGCCAGCCACTGCGCGGCGGTGTCCGGCGCGGGCACGCTCATCGGCCACTGACGGCAACGGCTAATGATGGTCGGCAGCAAACGGTCGACGCGCGCCGACACCATCAGGAACACGACGCCCGCGGGCGGCTCTTCCAGCGTCTTCAGCAACGCGTTGGCAGCCGCGACGTTGAGCGCCTCGGCCGGATACAGCACGACGACGCGCACGCCGCCGCGATGCGAACCGACGCCGACGAAGTCGAGCAGACCGCGGATCTGTTCGATCTTGATTTCCTTGCTCGGCGTGCGGGTCTTCTTGCCTTCGTCGCCATCGGCTTTTTCGGCCTTGTCGTCGGCGCCGTTCGCGGCGTTCGCGAGGCCGGCTTCGGCGGCGAGTGCCTCCGGCACGACGATGCGGTAGTCGGGATGATTGCCGTGCGCGAACCAGTTGCAGGCCACGCACGCGCCGCACGGCTCGCCGTTCGGTTGCGGCGCCTCGCACAGCAGACCCTGCGCGAGGTGCTGCGCGAAACGCAGCTTGCCGATGCCCGCCTGGCCGTGCAGCAACAATGCGTGCGGCCAGTGGCCTTGCAGCTGCTGCAGGCGATTCCAGTCATCGGCTTGCCACGGATAGATCATCGTTTGTCTTTTTGAATCAATCGGTTGTAGGCGCTACTTCAGATGTCGAGTGAACTTCGCACGAGATTATAAGAAGTGGTTATATCTATTTTGAATCAGAGGGTTGCAATCAACTCCTCAAGCTGCTTCTGAATCCGAACGATGCTCTGCGAAGAGTCGATGATAGCGAATCGGTATGGCGCTTCTTCGGCGCGGCGCATGTATTCGGCGCGCGTGCGCTCGAAAAACGCCGCCGACTCGCTCTCGAAACGATCCGGATTGCGCACCGCGCTGCGCCGCTCGTTGGCGACGGCGGGCGGCAAATCGAACAGCACGGTCAAATCCGGCTGGAAACCGCCCTGCACCCAGCGCTCGAGCGTCTCCAGCTTGTCGCGCGGCAAGCCGCGGCCGCCGCCCTGGTAGGCGAAAGTGGCATCGGTAAAACGGTCGGACAGCACCCAATCGCCGCGCGCGAGCGCCGGCTCGATCACCTCGGCCAGATGCTGACGGCGCAGCGCGAACATCAACAGCGCCTCGGTTTCGAGATCCATCTTCTGATGCAGCACGATATCGCGGATCTGCTCACCGAGCGGCGTGCCGCCCGGCTCGCGTGTCATCACGACCGAGCGGCCGCTCGGCGCGAGCTTCGCCTCGAGCCGTTCGCGAAACCAGCCCAGGTGGGTGGTCTTGCCCGCGCCGTCGATGCCTTCAAACGTAATGAATTTGCCGCGCGCCATCATTGCCCTCGAATGTATTTGTCCACGGCCTTGTTGTGTTCGCCGAGGGTGTCAGAAAAGATGCTGCTGCCGTCGCCGCGCGACACGAAGTACAGCGCGTTGCTTTGCGCCGGGTTCATCGCCGCCTGCAGCGACGCGACGCTCGGCAGCGAGATCGGCGTCGGCGGTAGGCCCATCCGCGTGTAGGTATTGTATGGAGTGTCGGTCTGCAGGTCTTTCTTCCTGATGTGGCCGGCGTAGCTGTCGCCCATTCCGTAGATCACGGTCGGGTCGGTCTGTAGCGGCATGCCGGCGCGCAGACGGTTGGCGAACACCGCGGCGACGAGCGCCCGGTCGGACGCCTTGCCGGTTTCCTTTTCGACGATCGACGCCATCGTCAGCGCGTCGTACGGGGACTTGTACGGCAGGTTCGGCGCGCGCGAGAGCCACGCCTCGTCGAGACGCACGCGCATCAGACGGTACGCGCGGCGATAGATGTCGAGGTCGCTCGTGCCCTTGTCGAACAGGTAGGTATCCGGGAAAAACAGCCCTTCGCCGTTGCCGATCGACGCCTCGGGCGCGCCGATTGCGCTCATCAGATCGGCGTCGCTCATGCCGAGCGTGTCGTGCTTCAGCGCGGGATTGGCGTCGAGTTCAGCGCGCATATGTTTGAAGGTCCAGCCTTCGATGATCGTCGCCACATATTCGTTGACGTCGCCGCGCGCGATTTTCTGCAGCACCTCGTAGGGCGTGATGCCGCTCTTGAACTCGTAATTGCCGGACTTCAGCTCGCTTTGCAGCCCGAGCAAACGCGTCATCGCGATGAACAGCTCGGGCTCGACCGGCACGCCGCCGCGATTGAGCTGCAGCGCGACGCTGCGCAGGCTGCTGTGCGGCTTGACGGTGATGTCGAGTTGCGCCGGGGTCAATTCGAGCGGGCGGGTAGCCCAGTAGTATCCAGCGGCGATGGCCGCCGCGGCCAGCACAACGACGAGCGCGCCGGCGACGAAACATTTCTTCAGAAGGGACACGACAGGAAAGAATTAGCGTTTAGATGGCAACGAACTGATTTTTAACGGGAAAGTCTTGCGTCGGTCAACATTGAGACTGTGCCGTTTTGCAGCCCTGTCGGCCTTTTGCGACCTGTATTGTATAGATGCGGGCACCAGATGGTCACGGCCGGAAAAAACAATATGAAATCCGCTGGCGTTGGTCTGATGCTAGTCAAGTCGTACGCTGTCACAACATAGGTCAGAGTTTCAAAGGTTCGACAATTCCCGACCAAACGCCTTTTCGGCTCCTGCCGCTTTTGACCGCTGTTGACAGTTTCAAACGACGGTTCAGGGGCGACCTGCACGCCGCCGCGAAAGACCCGAGCACGAACTGCGGCAATTGGGAGACTCCACGCCCCGTTCCGCTCTGAAAATTCTTGTGGTCGCCAAGGCGATACGACATCAACAATAGGGTTCGCATCGGAATTCATTCTTTCGGAACGCATGATCGGGTCCCGGCCATAGGTATGCCGGCTGATTTGACGTTACAGAGGGGGCGCATGGCGATCGAGTTCAAAGTTGGAACCCACTGGGGCTGCATGCTCCATACGCGGCAGGAATATCGCGGCAACGCATTTAGTGACGAAGCGCGAGCCGGCCGGAAGCTCATTGCCTCGGCAAGCGCATGGGAGCTTACGCATGACACGCGCCAGCTACCGCGGCTCGTCGAGTTCATGCGCAATGTGCGCGGCGGCGCGTATGCGAGCGGCGCGGCACCGGATCAACTCGCCCAGGCGCTACGGGCCGCCCTTGAGCGTGGCGATGTGATTGCAGTCGCGCCGAAGCTGCGCGCCTCACGCGGACGCGGCGCGCCTGTCCAACAGCAGATCCGGCCGTACTATCCAACCGTTACGCCGTCGCAGCTATTCCGGAGGGCGCTGCCCTTGGTGCGTGCCGCGCGCTCATTCGAGCGCCCCAAACTGCCGCGGCTGGCCGCCGACGATGGCCTCGCGATCTGGTACGCCCGCCCCGGCGACGTCTTGCCAGATGGAACCATCGCGACGCCAGTATCGACGCCGCTCGGCGACGCGCGGCCGTTTGAGTACACCGAGGATCCGCAGTTCGGCGATGTGCAGGAACTGGCCGCGCGTGGCGTCAGTGAGATGGATGAGGCTGAGTGTTTCGCGGACTACCATTCAGACATGGAGCAGTGTCAGGTGGCCCGAGCAATGTATCAAGATCCACGCACCTATGCGCTCTGCACACAGCGAGCATTCGATAAATTCCAGGCATGCAGGGGATATTGAGATGACTAAACCGGATCGGGCTAGCGTCATTTTTTATGACGCCGATACCCAGCAGTTAAAGATGTGCACAGTTTCACGGGTTCACGTGCAAGCGGCGATTGATCGAGCGCTGGCAATCACTATCCCACCGGATGCTCCGGAAAATTCAATGTTGCCAGTGACAGACGAAGACGCTCGGAAGCTTGGAGGAATGGCGATTCTGATTCAGGCAATCGCGCATCCCGAATTGCGCGAACGGCTGAAAATCACGACTGAGCAGCCGATGGACTGGGCACCGGCCAAGCCGCCCACGGAATGACAGTGGCTCGTCCGCCTTACTCAGTGGCCCCGCCGCAGCCACCCCGGCGGCGGCTCGTCTGTGACCGCGGCAGCGGACAGCAGATCCGGCACGTCGGGTGCCCGCCCATCTTGCGCCGGACCCTCTGGCAGAACACCCCAACATGGTCACAACATGGGCACAGCCGGAGGGTGATAACGTGCAATCCCCTGCTGCGCAAGGCTCTCGGAAAGCCTTCATTCGCCAGGGACATGCGAAACGCGACAGGGCTGGACTGAATATAATGACTGTTTGCCTTAGCCAAAGTCAGAATTGACTGTTCCCGGAATCCATGAACACACCGCTCGTGAACGCCTCAGGTAACGCTTCCGGTCTCACTCCCGCCGCGGCGGCGCCCGCCGCCCTGCCCATCCTGCCGCGCCCGTCGGCCGAAGAATTCGCCGCCGTGCTCGAGCATGGCGCGTACATGCCGCTGACGCAGTTCGGCGTGATCGACACGACCGGCGACGACGCGGCGAGCTTCCTGCACGCCCAGTTGACCAACGACGTCCAGCATCTCGACGCCGCGAACGCGCGCCTCTCCGGCTACTGCTCGGCCAAGGGCCGGCTGCTAGCGTCGTTCCTCAGCTGGCGCAGCGGCGATACGATCCGCCTGCTGGTATCGAAAGACGTGCAGGCCGCGGTGCAAAAGCGGTTGTCGATGTTCGTGCTGCGCGCAAAGGCCAGGCTCGCCGACGCGAGCGGCGAGTTCGCGGTGGTCGGCCTCGCGGGCGACGTGCGCGGCGCGCTGTCCGGCGTGTTCGACGCGCTGCCCGACGGTGTGCACGTGCAGGTCGACGGCACAGCGGGCACGCTGATCCGCGTGCCCGATGCGTTGGAGCGGCTGCGCTATCTGTGGATCGGCCCGAAAGCGCGGATCGAAGCGCTGCTGCCGACGCTCGACGGCAGGCTAAAGCGCGTGTCGCCGGCCGTGTGGGACTGGCTCGATGTCCGCGCGGGCGAGCCGCGCATCACGCAGCCGGTCGTCGAGCAGTTCGTGCCGCAAATGGTCAACTTCGACGTGCTCGGCGCGGTCAATTTCCGCAAGGGCTGCTATCCGGGTCAGGAAGTGGTCGCGCGCAGCCAGTATCGCGGCACGATCAAGCGGCGCACGTCGCTCGCCAACGTCGCCGGCGAACTGGACACGGTGCGGCCCGGCACCGAGCTGTTCCACTCGGACGATCCGGGCCAGCCGTGCGGGATGATCGTCAACGCGGCATCGGCGCAAGGCGGCGGCGTCGATCTGCTGGTCGAGATCAAGCTCACGGCGCTCGACAGCGGCAGCGTACATGTCGGCGCGGCCGACGGCCCCGCGCTGCGCTTCCTGACGCTGCCCTACGGGCTGCCGGCCGAAGTCTGATCGTTGGAGAGGGTAAGAAGCGGCGCAATCGGGCGCCGTTTTTTATTGACTGCTTTATTCTCGTCTGTTTTTTGCCGCTTTCGTTTGCCGCCTGCGTCGCTGCATCAGGCGGCCGCCCCATGCTCTGAACGGGAGATGCTCCCCGATGTGCCTGATCGTTTTCGACTGGCGACCTGATGCGCTCGATGGTCCGCTGTTCACGCTCGCCGCGAATCGCGACGAGTTCTTCCGCCGCACGGCCGAGCCGATCGGCTGGTGGCGCGACGCGCCGGAGGTGCTGGGGGGCCGCGACCTCGTGGGCGGCGGCACGTGGCTCGGGTTATCGCGCGACGGCCGCTTCGCCGCGCTGACCAATTACCGCGCGCCGGGCGAAATGCGCGCCGATGCGCCGACCCGCGGCACGCTCGTCAGCGACTGGCTCACGAGCGCCGCGCGCGACGCCGACGGCAATCCGCACGAGACGCCGCTCGCGTATCTGCGGCACGTCGCGCAATCCGGCGACATCTACAACGGCTTCAATCTGCTGGTCGGCGACTGGACGCGTCGCGAGCTCGCGTGGTACTGCAATCGCGGCGCCGTCGACGCAAACAGCGGTCCCGCGCTGCTCGCGCCGGGCACGCACGGCATCTCGAACGCGGTGCTCGATACCGCGTGGCCGAAGCTGGTCAAAAAGCGCGGCGAGCTCGGCACGCTGCTCGCGCGCGATCCGATGCCGCCGCTCGAACGCCTGATCGATCTGATGCGCGATCCGCGGCTCGCGCGCGACGACGAATTGCCGTCGACCGGTATTCCGCTCGAACGCGAACGCGTGCTGTCGGCGGCGTTCATCGAATCGCCGGACTATGGCACGCGCAGCACCACCGCGCTGCGCGTCGCCGCCTATGGCGACGTGATCGGCGTCGCGGTCGCCGAGCGCAGCGACGACAACGGCTCGCACCGGATCGTGCGGCCCGGCGATTTCGAGCGCAGCTTCGCGTTCAATGTCGAGCGCGACCGGATGAGCGTGGCGTGATCGTTTGAGCACCGCCTGGCCGGCGCATTCGCCGCCGGCCGCTCATCGCTTCGCGATCACCGCCCTCACCCGATGCCGAATGCCGCGCGCAACGCCGCCGCGGCGTCCGCATGCGCCTGCGCGACTTCGGGCACGAAGCCGCCCATCTTGAAGAACTCGTGGATCATGCCGGCGTAGCGTTTGAGCGTGACCGGATTGCCGAGCGCACGGAGTTTCTCCGCATACGCATCGCCCTCGTCGCTGAGCGGATCGTATTCGGCGGTCGCGATCCACGCGGGCGCGACGCCGCGAAAATCCGGCGCACCGCGCTCGCCGTCGAGCGGCGCGAAACGCCAGTCGTCGCGATCGCCGCTATCTCGCACGTAGTGCTCGAAGAACCACTGGATCGTGTCGCCCGACAGCAGGAAGCCGTCGGCGAGGCGCGAGTGCGAGTCGGTCTGCTGATGGCCGGTCGTGCCCGGATAAATCAGCAATTGCAGCGCGAGCGCGAGGCCGGCGTCGCGCGCGAGCACCGCGCAAACCGTCGCGAGCGTGCCGCCCGCGCTATCGCCGCCCACCGCGAGCCGCGTGCCGTCGATGCCGAATTCGGCCGCGTGCGCGTGTAGCCAGCTGAGGGCGTCGAAGGCATCGTCGACAGCGGTCGGAAACTTGTGCTCGGGCGCGAGCCGGTAATCGACCGACAGCACCGCGCACTGGCCGTCGCGCGCGAACATCCGGCACAGCGCATCGTGCGTATCGACGCTGCCGACCGTGAAGCCGCCGCCGTGGTAGTACACGAACGCCGGCAGCGGCTCGGCCCAGCCCGGCTCGACCGGACAGTACAGGCGCGCGCGGATCGTCGCGCCGTCGCGCGTCGGCACGCGCAGATCTTCGACGGAGAACATCGGCGCGCTCGCGATCTCGAGGATCGGCGCGCTTCTCTCGTACGACGCGCGCGCCGCTTGCGCGCTCATCTGGTGATACTGCGGGCGTTTGGCCCGCGCGATCATGTCGAGCACCTGCTCGATCGTGGGATTAAGCGGCATGGTTTCGGCAACGCGGTGCGCGTCGCGCATCGGGCGGCGCGCAGTGCGCCAAGGGTTGACAAAAGCCGGCGCACCGGCCGCTACTGCGCGTTCTTCACCTCGGGCTTCAGCGACATCGGATCGGATGGCTCGCGCAACTGCTCGATATCCTCGTGACGCAGCTTCACGGTCGCCATGATGCCCGGATGCGTGATGATATAGAAACGCCGCGCGGCGATCGCCTCGAACGCGATGTCGGCGACATCGTCGGCCGTGAGCTTGCCCGACTGCACCGCGCGCTGCAACTGCTTGCCGGCCGCGATCTGCGAGCGCGTCGGCCGGCCCGCGTTGCGCAACTCGTCGGGACGCGCGCGCTCGGCCTCCGCGATGGCGGTCGGCACGAAGGCGGGACACAGCAGCGAACAGCCGACCTCGCCCCCCGTGCCGGCCTGCGCGAGCTTCAGGTCGTGATAGAGCGTCTCGGTCAGCGCCACCACCGCATGCTTCGACGCGTTGTAGATGCCCATTGCCGGCGGCGCCAGCAGCCCCGCCACCGACGCTGTATTGACGATATGCGCGGGCTCCTTCTGCGCGAGCATGATCGGCGCGAACACGCGCACGCCGTGCGCGACACCCATCACGTTGACGCCGAACACCCACGACCAGTCGTTCGCCGAGCTTTCCCACAGGAAGCCGCCGGTGCCGACGCCCGCGTTGTTGAACAGCACGTGGACCTTGCCGAACGCGGCGAGCGCCGCCTGCGCGAGCGCCTCGACCTGCGCGGCGTTCGATACGTCGGTCGGCACGCCGATCGCCTCGGCGCCGGTTTCGCGCAAGGCGTCGACGGTTTGCGCGAGCTGGTCCGCGTTGACGTCCGCGAGTACGAGCTTCATGCCGAGCGCCGCGCCCTTGTGCGCGAACGCGCGGCCAAAGCCGCTGCCCGCGCCGGTGATCACCGCCACCTTGCCCGCGAATTCGAACATTCTGTGACTCCCTGGTTGAGCGGCGGCTTGCCGTTGCATGATCACGTCGCGCTCAGATCAGCTTGACCAGTTGCTTGCCGAAGTTACGGCCCTTCAGCAAGCCGATGAACGCCTCGGGCGCGGCTTCGAGCCCTTGCGCGATCGTCTCGCGATAGTGCAGCTTCTTTTGCGCGACGAGCGTGCCGAGCTGCTTGAGCGCCTCGGGCCACACGTCCATGTGTTCGCTGACGATGAAGCCCTGCACGAGCAGCCGCTGCGTCAGCATCAGCGACGGATGCTTGAGCGGCAGCGGCTGGCCGTCATAGCCCGCGATGAAGCCGCACAATGCGATGCGCCCGAACGCGTTCATGCGCGCGAGCGTCGCGTCGAGCCCGTCGCCGCCGACGTTCTCGAAGCAGCCGTCGACACCGTCGGGCGTGACGGCCTTCAGGTCCTGGTACAGGTTACCGGCCTTGTAGTCGACGCACGCGTCGAAGCCGAGCGTCTCGACCACATAGCGGCACTTGTTCGCGCCGCCCGCGATGCCGACCGCGCGCGCGCCCGCCGCCTTCGCGAGCTGGCCGACCACGCTGCCCACCGCGCCGCTCGCCGCGCTGACGACCACCGTCTCGCCGGCCTTCGGCGCGATGATGCGGTTCAGCCCGTACCATGCGGTGACGCCCGGCATGCCGACCGGCCCGAGAAACGCCGACAGCGGCACATGCGTGTCGTCGACCTTCTGCATGTCCGTGCCATTGGAGGTGCCGTACTCCTGCCAGCCGAACATCGCGACGACCTTGTCGCCGACCGCGAACTTCGGATTCCTCGTCTCGACGACCTCGCCGACCGTGCCGCCGATCATCACTTCGTTCAGCGGCTGCGGCGCCGCGTATGACTTGCTGTCGTTCATGCGTCCGCGCATATACGGATCGAGCGACAGATAGTGGTTGCGCACCCGTACTTCGCCGTCGGCGAGCGGCGCGAGCGGCGTTTCGACGAGCTTGAAGTTATCGGGCGTGGCTTCGCCTTGGGGGCGCGAAACCAGCAGCAATTGGCGATTGATCTGGGCCATGCGGTCGTCTCCTTGGGTTATGGGGTGCTCAGTCGCTCGGACCGGGCTTCGCCGCCGGGTCGCTGCGCAGACGCTGCCGCGTGACGTCGCGGCCCACCGCGAGGCGGCGCATGTATTTGAAGGTGCCGAGCGCTTTCGCGACGAAGTGGCCTTCGCTGTCGCGGATCTCGCCTTCGCAATAGGCCATGGTCGTCGAGCGATGCAGCACGCGGCCGGTCGCGCGCAACTCGCCGCGTCCCGGCTGCATGAAGTTGACCTTCATCTCGACGGTGACGACGCCGACGCCGTCGCCGGCGAGACTGCGCGCGGCCATCGCGAGCGCGACGTCGGCGAGCGTCATCGTGACGCCGCCATGCGCGACGTCCCACGTGTTCATATGATCGCGTTGCAACGGCAGCACGACTTCGCTGACGCCGTCGGCGGCCGACAACAACTGTGCGCCGAGACGGTCGATGAAGGGGCTTTCGGGCAACGATGCATGGCCCGTTCTGGATGAGGTGGATGGATCGGTCATGGCTCAGATATCGGATTTCGTAGCCGACGGCGCGTGTCGAGCCTACGGCGGGAAATGATACCCGCTATCGCGTTGGGGCATGAGCTGCCATCCGTGCCGCGAGGCGCCCCAGTCTGCGCACCGCTTCGTCGGTCAGATCCAGATCCGCACTCGGACAGCTGAGCCGAATGAAGTGATCGAAACGCCCGGCGTTCGAAAATACCGTGCCCGGCATGATGCGAATACCGCCATGCAACGCGGCGTCGAATAAAGCCGACGACGATACGTGACGCGGCAATTCGATCCAGAAAAACATCCCGCCGCGCGGCGGCGTGAACCGCGTGCCGTCGGGAAACGATGCCGCCACCGCCGCGGCCATCCGCTCGCGCCGCAGCTGCAAGCTCTCGCGCAAACGCCGCAAATGGCGCTCGTACGCGCTCGTCTCCAGGAACCCGGCGAGCACGACTTGCGACAACTGCTCGTTGTGGCGCGACTGCGCGAACTTCAGCATGCCGATGCGCGGATGCCACCGGCCACCGTTGATCCAGCCGACGCGCATGCCAGGCGCCAGCGTCTTGTTGAACGATGTGCAATGGATCACGGTGCCATCGGTGTCCCACGCCTTCAGCGAGCGGGGCGGCGGCGCGGCATCGACGAGCTCGCGGTAGGGATCGTCCTCGATCAGCGCGATGCCGGCGCGCGCGCACAGTTCGACGAGGCTCGCCTTGTGCGCGTCGGGCATCACGCTGCCGAGCGGGTTTTGCAGATTCGGCACCACCACGACCGCCTTGATGCCGGAATGCGTGTGTAGCGCGAACGCCAGCGCCTCGATCGCGAGGCCGGTGCTCGGGCTGGTCGGAATTTCGAGCGCGCGCAGACCGAGACTTTCGAGCGCCTGCAGCAAACCGAAGAAGCACGGCGATTCGACCGCGACCGTGTCGCCCGGCTGCGTCACCGCGCGCAACGCGAGGTTCATCGCTTCGACGCCGCCGTGCGTCATGATGATGTCGTCCGCGCCGATCTGGATGCCGGCCTCGAGCGCGCGCCGGGCGATGAGCGCGCGCAACGCCGGATCACCCTGATCGGGCCCGACGGCGGTCAGCAAGGTGGGCCGCCGGCGCAACGCGCGCACCGCGGCCTTTTGCAACGCATCGGTCGGATAGAGATCGGGCGACGCGGTCGCGCCGCCGAGATTCAGCGCATGCGGATAGCGCTGAAATTTCGACACGAGCGCCGAAATCTCCGAGTGAATGCCCACGAACTGCGCGGCGGCGCCGGGCTGCATCGCGAGATCGGGCTCGGCGGCGCAGGGCAACGCAGCCGTCGGCGGCACGCGCACGAAATAGCCGGCGCGCGGCCGCGCGTCGATCAGCGCGGCGCGTTCCAGTTCGCGATAGCTCTCGGTCGCCGTCGCGAGGCTCACGCCGTGGCGCTGCATGAACGCGCGCATCGACGGCATGCGGTCGCCCGGGCGCAGCGCGCCGTTGCCGATCGCGCGGCGGTATTGGTCGGCCAGTTGCCGGTAAAGCGGCTGGCGCTCGGCTGGCCGGTCCGTCGAGGGACCTTGCGGTGTGAAGAGGGGTTCGCTCATGAATCGATGGTGCGGATAGTCCGCGCGCCGCGACAGATACACATCGACGTGATTCGGACCGATACAGCGTGACGAAACGCACCACTGTACCGGTTCAGATTGTCGACAGCTGCGGCTGTTTTCATCCGGACGGATTCCCTAAGCTGTGTGACACGAAGACGGTTTAAAGGAATCGGTCATGCCTGTGCGTCCATACCACGATCGCTTGTTACCCGGTGCAGAAGTCGATTGCACCGCGGCGTCGCATCTTGCCGCCGGTCAGATGGCCCTGCACGACTTGCGCGCGCGCAGTTCGATCATCGCGGTCGAAGGTGCATTACAACTCGTCTTCCGCGATCATTCGCTGGCCTGGCTCGGCAACGACGCCCCGCTCACGGCGCTCACGTTGCACGAAGGTGAGCGGTTTGTGACCTCGCAACGTGGCGTCGTGTCGATCCGCGCGACGCAGGCCGATCGCGCTGCATTCAGCGTGCTGCCTGCACACGCTGAACACAGCGCACGCGGTTTCGTTCTGCAAGCCGCTCGACGTCTCGCTTGCGTCGTGCGCACACGGTGGCGGCGCGCCGCCTGAAACGTCGCTGCGCGCGCCACGTGGCCCGTTACAATGCATGACCAACCCGCTTCGTTCGAGGTGCAGGTCATGTCATTCTTTCGCGCGCTGCAGCCGGGCCTGGTCTCACGGGTGTGGCGCCTGTTCGCCGCCGTCGTCGCTGTCACGCTGACACTCGCTGGCTGCGCGGGCCTGTTCGGCGCCGACCCGTTGCGCGTCAATGTGGCGGGCATCGAGCCGATCGCTGGCCAGGGCATGGAGATGCGCTTCAACGTCAAGCTGCGCGTGCAGAATCCCAACGACTCCGCGGTCAGCTTCAACGGCGTGTCGCTCGATCTGGAACTGAACGGCAAGCCGTTCGCCAGCGGCGTCAGCGACCAGAGCGGCACCGTGCCGCGCTTCGGTGAAACCGTCGTCACCGTGCCGCTGACCGTGCCGGCTTTCGCCGCGGTTCGTCAAGCCTTTGCGCTAGCCGGCGCCGCGCAGTCGGGACAGGTTCCGTACGTTCTGCGCGGTAAGCTCGCGGGTGGCGTGACCGGTACGACGCGATTCACCGATCAGGGGACGCTGAGCCTGCCGTCGTCGGACACGGGCTGGTAATGACGCCGGCCCACGCCCGCTCAAACCACTTCGAACAAACCCGCCGCGCCCTGCCCGCCGCCGATGCACATCGTCACGACGACGAACTTCACGCCGCGCCGCTTGCCTTCGATCAGCGCATGGCCGACGAGCCGCGCTCCCGACACGCCGTACGGATGGCCCACCGCGATCGCGCCGCCGTTCACGTTCAGGCGGTCGTGCGCAATGCCGAGTTGGTCGGCGCAATAGAGCACCTGCACCGCGAACGCTTCGTTCAGCTCCCACAGGCCGATGTCCTCGACCTTGAGGCCGGCTTTCTTCAACAGCTTCGGCACCGCGAACACCGGCCCGATGCCCATCTCGTCGGGCTCGCAGCCGGCCACCGCGAAGCCGCGGAAGATGCCGAGCGGCTGCAGCCCTTCGCGTTCGGCCAGCGTCGCGTTCATCACGACGCAAGCGGATGCGCCGTCCGAGAACTGGCTCGCATTGCCCGCGGTGATCACGCCGCCCGGCTGCGCGGTGCGGATCTTCGACACGCCTTCGAGCGTCGTGTCGGCGCGGATGCCCTCGTCGCTGCTGACGGTCACTTCCTTCGTGTAGAGACGGCCGCTCGCCTTGTCGGCGACGCCGGCGAGCACCGTCAACGGCACGATTTCGTCCTTGAATTTACCGGCTTCGAGCGCGGCCGCCGCGCGTTGCTGCGAGCGCACGCCGTATTCGTCCTGGCGTTCCTTCGAGATCGAGTAGCGCTTCGCAACGTTCTCGGCGGTCTGCAGCATCGACCAGTAGATTTCCGGCTTGTGCTCGGTGAGCCAGCCGTCGGTCATCATGTGGCGGTTCATCTCGTTCTGCACGCACGAGATCGACTCGACGCCACCCGCGACGTACACGTCGCCCTCGCCGGCGATCACGCGCTGCGACGCAAGCGCGATCGTCTGCAATCCCGACGAGCAGAAACGGTTCACGGTCATGCCCGCCGCGCTGACCGGCAAGCCCGCGCGCAATGCGATCTGCCGCGCGATATTGCCGCCCGTCGCGCCTTCCGGATTCGCGCAACCCATGATCACGTCCTCGACGCGCGCCGGATCGAGCTTCGCGCGCTCGACCGCGGCCTGCGTCACGTGGCCGCCGAGCGTCGCGCCGTGCGTCATGTTGAACCCGCCGCGCCACGATTTGGCGAGACCCGTGCGGGCGGTGGATACGATTACGGCGTCAGTCATGCATGTCTCCAATTGCAGTGTCGAAAGTGGCGCGCCGGCTCACTGCCGTGCGTTCAAAAGCGCATCGCCGCGCCGCCTCTGTCGTTTGATGCGAGCGATGCTGGGGGAACCCGCACCGCTCAATTCGTGGGCTGAAGCCGGCCGCGCTCAGCCGTTGAACCCGCGACCTTCGGCCGCGAGTTTAGCGATGCTCGGGGCGAGCTTCCACGCGTCGCCGTTCGGCCGCGCCGCATAGCGGCGAATCGCGCGCTCGACGTTGTAGAGCCCCACCGTGTCCGCGTACAGCATCGGGCCGCCGCGATGCAACGGGAAGCCGTAGCCGGTCAGATAGACCATGTCGATATCCGACGCCTTCGACGCGATGCCTTCCTCGAGAATCTTCGCGCCTTCGTTGACGAGCGCGAACACCAGACGCTCGACGATTTCCTCGTCGCTGATCTTGCGGCGCTCAGAGTGGGTTTCCTTCGAGTACTCGCCGATCATTTCGTTGACCACGCCCGAAGGGTATGCGGTGCGATCGCCCGCCTTGTAGTCGTACCAGCCGCCGCCGGTCTTCTGGCCGAAGCGGCCCATCTCGCACAGACGGTCGGCGATTTTCGAGTAGTGCATGTCGGGGTGTTCGAGATAGCGGCGCTTGCGGATCGCCCAGCCGATGTCGTTACCGGCGAGGTCGCTCATGCGGAACGGACCCATCGCGAAGCCGAACTTCTCGATGGCCTTGTCTACCTGCGCTGGCAACGCGCCCTCTTCGAGCATGAAGAGCGCCTGACGAACGTATTGCTCGATCATCCGGTTGCCGATAAAGCCGTCGCACACGCCCGACATCACCGCGGTCTTCCTGATCTTCTTCGCGAGCTTCATCACGGTGGCGAGCACGTCCTTCGCGGTCTCCTTGCCACGCACGACTTCGAGCAGCTTCATCACGTTGGCCGGGCTGAAGAAGTGCATGCCGACCACATCCTGCGGACGTTTCGTGAACGCGGCGATCTTGTCGACGTCGAGCGTCGACGTGTTCGACGCGAGGATCGCACCGGGCTTCGCGACTTCATCGAGCCGGCGGAACACCTGCTCCTTCACGCCCAGCTCTTCGAACACGGCTTCGACGATCATGTCGGCGTGCTTCAGGTCGTCGTAGGAGAGCGTCGGGCTCAGCAGCGCGAGGCGCTGTTCCATCGCCTCGGGCTTCAGCTTGCCTTTCCTGACGGTCGCCTCGTAGTTCTTGCGGATCGTCGCGAGACCGCGGTCGAGCGCTTCCTGCTTCGTTTCCAGCAGCGTGACCGGAATGCCCGCGTTGAGGAAGTTCATCGCGATGCCGGCGCCCATCGTGCCGGCGCCGATCACGGCCACCCGCTCGATGTCGCGCACCGAAGTATCTGCCGGCACGTCGGGAATCTTGCTCGCCGCCCGCTCACCGAAGAACGCGTGACGCAGCGCGCGGCTCTCCGGCGTCTGCACGAGCGCGATGAAGCATTCGCGCTCGAATGCGAGGCCCTTGTCGAAGCCGTCCTTCACACCGGCTTCGACCGCGTCGATGCATTTATGCGGCGCCGGGAAGTTCTTCGCGATCGCCGCGACGCTATTGCGCGCGAACTGGATGAAACCGGCCGCATTCGGATGTTCGATCTTGCGGTCACGCACCTTCGGATGCGGGCCGGCCTCGGCGCCGACCTTGCGCGCGAACGCGAGCGCGGCGTCGGCCAGTTCGGCGGGATTCGCGACGACTTCGTCGAACAGCCCCGAATCGGCGAGCTTTTCCGAGAGCACCGGCGCGCCCGACACGATCATGTTCAGCGACGCTTCCAGACCGATGGCGCGCGGCAGACGCTGCGTGCCGCCCGCGCCCGGCAGGATGCCGAGCTTCACTTCGGGCAGCGCAATCTGCGCGCCGGCCGCGGCGACGCGGTAATGCGCGCCGAGGGCAAGTTCGAGGCCGCCGCCCATCGCGACGCTGTGGATCGCCGCGACGACCGGCTTCGCGCTGCCTTCGACGGCCTTGATGACGGTCGCGAGCGTCGGCTCCTGGGTCGCCTTCGGCGTATTGAATTCGGTGATGTCGGCGCCGCCCGAAAAGGCCTTGCCCGCGCCCGTCAGCACGATGGCCTTGATGGCCGGATCGTTCTGCGCACGCTCGAGCCCTTCGACGATACCCGCGCGCGTCGACAGACCGAGCCCATTGACGGGCGGATTGTTCAGCGTGAGGACGGCCACGCCGTCACGAGTTATGTAGTCCACTGCCATCTGCGTGCCTCCGTGCGATCCATGCATTGAGGCGGCGCATGATGCGCCGCCCGTCCGGTTCATCGAGCCTGCTTATGGTCAGACTTTTTCAAGCGACGGTTCCGGGGTCAGCAGGCACGATACACCAAAAAAGAACGAACGTTCAATTTATTCCCGAGTGGGGTTTCCCCTGGGACTCGGGGGTCAGCGGACAGTTGCGGCCGTCTTCGAGCGCGGACGGCAGCACGTGGTCGCGGAACAGATCGCGCAGCTTCAGCTTCTGCAGCTTGCCGGTCGCCGTGTGCGGCAGGTCGTCGACGAACACGACGTCGTCGGGGATCCACCACTTCGCGACCTTGCCGTCGTAGTACGCGAGCAGTTCGTCGCGGGTGACGTCTTGCCCCGCGCGTCTGACGACGACGAGCAACGGGCGCTCGGTCCACTTCGGATGCGCGCACGCGATGCACGCGGCTTCCGCTACCGCCGGATGCGCGAGCGCGACGTTCTCGACGTCGATCGAGCTGATCCATTCGCCGCCCGACTTGATCACGTCTTTCGAGCGATCGGTGATGTGCAGGAAGCTGTCGGGGTCGATCGTCGCGACGTCGCCGGTCGGGAACCAGCCGTCGATGAGCGGCGAGTCTTCCTTGCGGAAATACCGGTCGATGACCCACGGCCCGCGCACGTGCAGATCGCCGAACGCGACGCCGTCCCAAGGCAGCTCGCGGCCATCCTCGCCGACGATCTTCATGTCGACGCCGTAGATCGCATGACCCTGCTTTTCGAGCAGTTTGCGCTGATCGGCGAGCGGCCGCTGGCTCTGCTCCCAGGTCAGCTTCGACAAGGTACCGAGCGGCGACATCTCCGTCATGCCCCATGCATGGATCACCTGCACGCCGTAGTCGTCCTCGAGTATCCGCAACATCGCGGGCGGACAGGCGGAACCGCCGATCACCGTGCGCTCGAGCGACGAAAACCTCGCGCCCGTTTCGCGCAGGTGGTTCAGCAGACCGAGCCACACGGTCGGCACGCCGGCCGAGCACGTGACGCGTTCGCTCTCCATCAGTTCGTACAGCGACTTGCCGTCGAGATCCTTGCCGGGGAACACGAGCTTCGCGCCGGTCAGCGGCCCTGCGTGCGCGAGGCCCCATGCGTTGACATGGAACATCGGCACGATGGGCAGCACCGAGTCGCGCGCCGACAGGTTCATTGCGTCGGGCAACGCCGCGCCGAACGCGTGCAGCACCGTCGAGCGATGGCTATACAGCGCGCCTTTCGGATTGCCGGTCGTGCCCGACGTATAGCAGAGATACGACGCCTGGCGCTCGTCGAGCGCGGGCCAGTCGAAGCGGCCGTGCTGCCCGTCCATCAGCGTTTCGTAGCACAGCACCGACGTTTGCATCGGCGGCCGATGCGCCTCATCGCATAGTGCGATCCAGCCGCGCACGCGCGGGCACTGCTGCGCGAGCGTGTCGACCAGCGCGGCGAACGTCGTGTCGAACAGCACGTACGCGTCGTCGGCATGATTGACGATGTAGGCGATCTGGTCGGGGAAAAGCCGCGGGTTGATCGTGTGACACACGGCGCCGAACCCGGTGGTGCCGTAATACGCTTCGAGATGCCGGTAGCCGTTCCACGCGAGCGTCGCGACGCGTTCGCCCGGTTCGACACCGAGCGCGATCAGCGCCTGCGCGAGTTGCTTCGCGCGCTGCTCGCAATCGCGATAGGTGTAGCGATGCAGGTCGCCTTCGATGCGCCGCGACACGATCCCGGTGCTGCCGAAATGCCGCGCGGCATGCGCGAGCAACGATGACACGGTGAGCGGCACGTCCATCATCTGGCCCAGCAGCGGCGTCGTCATAAGGCGGGGTCTCCTCGGCTTGTTAGTGGGTCGATGGGTTGGCGCAAGATCGCGGCGGCGTCGAGCGCAGCAGCATGGTCCGAACGATGAAGGCGGCCGCCCAGCAGCGCCGCGGGCGCGGACTTACAATATCGGCTAATCCAGAGGCGCTCAACATGTCGTTTTCCCCAAGCTTTGCAGGGCTATCCGCAGCTTTGACGGATCTTTCCAACACACTCGCCACTCCCCCAGCCAACGCGTTCGCGCGGCTCGGCGGCACGTTCCTCACGCGCCTGCCCGCCGCGCCGCTCGACGCACCCTATCTCGTCGGCTTCTCGGCCGAGACCGCCGCGCGGCTCGGGATGCCCGAGGGCATCGAGCACGATCCGGGCTTTATCGAGCTGTTCTGCGGCAACGCGACGCGCGACTGGCCGGCCGACACGCTGCCGTATGCGTCGGTGTACTCGGGGCATCAGTTCGGCGTGTGGGCCGGCCAGCTCGGCGACGGCCGCGCGCTCGGTCTGGGCGAGCTCGAACATGACGGCGAGCGCAACGAACTGCAGCTCAAAGGCGCGGGCCGCACGCCCTATTCGCGCATGGGCGACGGCCGCGCGGTGCTGCGCTCGTCGATCCGCGAATATCTGTGCTCGGAGGCGATGCATCATCTCGGCATTCCGACCACGCGCGCATTGTGCGTGATCGGCTCCGACCAGCCGGTGCGGCGCGAGACGATCGAAACCGCCGCGGTGGTCACGCGCGTCGCGCCGAGCTTCGTGCGCTTCGGCCACTTCGAGCACTTCTACGCGAACGATCGTGTCGACGCGTTGCGCGCGCTCGCCGATCACGTCATCGAGCGCTTCTATCCGCATTGCAAGGAGGCCGACGATCCGTATCTGGCGCTGCTTGCCGAGGCGGTGCGCTCCACCGCGGATCTGATGGTCGACTGGCAGGCGGTCGGTTTCTGTCACGGCGTGATGAATACCGACAACATGTCGATCCTGGGCCTGACGATCGACTACGGCCCGTTCGGTTTCATGGATGGCTTCGATGCCGGCCACATCTGCAATCACTCCGATTCGCAGGGCCGCTACGCCTACCGGCTGCAGCCGCAAATCGCGTACTGGAACCTGTTCTGCCTCGCGCAGGGACTGCTGCCGTTGTTCGGCGAGAAGCACGACGAAAGCGTGCGCGCCGACAAGGCGGTCGAAGATGCGCAGCACGTGCTAGCCGGCTTCAAGGACCGTTTCGCGCCGGCGCTCGAAAACCGCATGCGCGCGAAGCTCGGCCTCGAACAGGCGCGCGACGGCGACGACGCGCTGGTCAACCGGCTGTTCGAAGTGATGCACGCGAACCGCGCCGATTTCACGCTGACGTTCCGCCATCTCGCGCGCCTGTCGAAACACGATGCGAGCGGCGACACGCCGGTGCGCGACCTGTTCCTCGATCGCGTCGCCTTCGACGCATGGGCGAACGACTATCGCGCGCGGCTCGCCGAAGAGTCACGCGACGACGTTGCGCGCGCCATTGCAATGAATCGCGTGAACCCCAAATTCGTACTTCGCAACCATCTGGCGGAAACGGCGATCCAACGCGCGAAGGAGAAGGATTTCTCCGAGGTGGGACGGCTCGCGGCCGTGTTGCGTCACCCGTTCGACGAGCAGCCCGAATGCGCGTCGTATGCGGGCCTGCCGCCCGACTGGGCGAACTCACTGGAAGTGAGCTGCTCGTCATGACGCGCCAGCGCGGTTGAATCGCCACGGCCGCCCCACGAGAAAGCACCGAGACAAACCCGAGACAGGAACCCGACCATGAACAACCCCGACGATCTCAAGCATGACGCCCCAGCCGTACAGAAAAGCGACGCCGAGTGGCGCAAGCAGCTGACCGACATGGAATACCAGGTGACGCGCCATGCGGCCACCGAGCGCCCGTTCACGGGCCGCTACGACGATCACTGGGAACGCGGCGTCTACGACTGCGTGTGCTGCGGCACGCCGTTGTTCGAATCGGACACCAAGTTCGACGCCGGCTGCGGCTGGCCGAGCTATTTCCGCCCCATCAACGGCGAGGTGATCGCCGAGAAGACCGACCGCTCACACGGCATGCTGCGCATCGAGGTGCAGTGCAAGAACTGCGGCGCGCATCTGGGCCACGTCTTCGAGGACGGACCGGCGCCGACCGGTCTGCGTTACTGCATCAATTCGGCTGCGTTACAATTCGAGCCCAAGTAACGCGGCGCGGCAGCATCCCTGCCCGCCTTCGGCGCCGCATTGGAAGTGCGCGGCGCCCTTCCAATGCGGCAGTCCCGCTCGCCAGCGGGCACCGCACACCTTGCACGCCAGGCGGGCGCGCTTCAACGTTCGACTCACTCTCCGACTTCCCGATCAGATAATGAAATTCCTGTTCGATCTGTTCCCGATCATCCTGTTCTTCGTCGCCTTCAAGATCTGGGGCATTTTCACGGCGACGGCAGTGGCGATCGTCGCCACGCTGGTGCAGATCGCGTGGGTGGCGTTCCGCCACCGCAAGGTCGACCCGATGCTGTGGGTGAGCCTCGGCGTCGTCGTCGTATTTGGCGGCGCGACGCTCGTGCTGCACAACGACACCTTCATCAAATGGAAGCCGACCGTGCTGTACTGGGCGTTTTCCGTCGGGCTGATCGTGTCGCAGCTCGGCTTCAACAAGAACCTGATCGAAGCGATGATGGGCAAGCAGATCACGCTGCCGCACGCGATCTGGGGCAAGCTGAACCTGATCTGGGCGGTGTTTTTCGTGCTGCTCGGTCTGCTGAACCTGTTCGTCGCGTATCACTACACGACCGATCAGTGGGTTAATTTCAAGCTGTTCGGCGCGACCGGCTGCCTGCTCGTGTTCATCGTCGGACAGAGCCTGTGGCTGTCGAAGTACATGAAGGAGGAATGACATGAGCGACCTGTTCATGCACGCCACCACCGCCGAGCGCGCCGCGCTGATCGAGGCACGCCTCACGGCCGCGCTCGCGCCCATCGAGTCGATCCGCATCACCGACGACAGCGCGCAGCACGCCGGCCATGCCGGCGCCTCGGCCGGCGGTCATTTCAGTGTCACGATCGTGGCCGTCGCGTTTGCCGGGAAGCCCCGCGTGGCGCGGCATCGCATGGTGTATGATGCGCTGGCCGATGCCATGCAGCGCGGCATTCATGCCCTTGCCATCACGGCGTATACGCCCGAAGAATTTGCTTTGTTGCCCCGCTAGGAACCTTTCGATGACCTTGAAGAAAACCCGCCTCTGGGTATTGCTGGCTGCGTTCGCAGCCGCACCTGCATTCGCACAGAACATCGCCGTGGTGAACGGTACGCCGATTCCGAAGTCGCGCGCCGATGCATTGATCCAGCAACTGGTTCACCAGGGACAGCAGGACACGCCGCAGTTGCAGCAGGCCGTGCGCGAAGAGCTCGTGAATCGCGAAATCCTGATGCAGGAAGCGCTGCGTCGCGGGCTGCCGAACCGTCCGGACGTCAAGGCGCAAATCGCGGTCGCGCAGCAAACTGTCGTGCTGCGCGCGCTGATCGAAGACTTCGTAAAGAACAATCAGCCGACCGACGCCGAAATCACCGCGCGCTACAACGCGCTCGTCAAGGATGCGGGCGGCAAGGAATATCACCTGCACCATATCCTCGTCGACAACGAGCAACAGGCGAAGGACCTGATCGCGAAGATCAAGGCCGGCGCGAGCTTCGAGGCCCTGGCCAAGCAGTACTCGAAGGACCCGGGATCGGGCAAGAACGGCGGCGATCTCGACTGGTCGGACCCGAAGGCCTACGTGCCTGAATTCGCGGACGCGGCCACGCATCTGCAGAAAGGCCAGATGACCGACACGCCGGTGCATACGCAATTCGGCTGGCACATCATCCGTGTCGACGACATCCGCGCCGTCACGCCGCCGCCGCTCGAGCAGGTGCGTGCGCAGATCGTGCAGCAGATTCAGCAGGAAAAGCTGCAGGCGTTCGAAGAGAATCTGCGCAAGAACGCGAAGATTCAGTAAGGGTCGGCGGGCAGATTGTCTTCGGATAGTCCGCCTGGCTCTGAAGCCTGAATGCGATAAAGCCGCCCGTGGGCGGCTTTTTTGTTGCTGCAAGATTTGCAGCGGCGGCGTGCGTGGCTGCCGCAAACAGGAGCCGCCGCACGCGGGCGGCAGCCCCCTGACTCATCAACCGAGCCAGCGACGCGCGTTCTGGAACACGCGCAGCCACGGGCTCGCGTCCGTGCCGATCTCGCCCCAGCCCTGCGGATGCCAGCTCATCTGCACCGCGCGATGCACGCGCTCCATGTGCGGCATCAGCACCGTGAAGCGGCCGTCGGCCGTCGTGACCGACGTGATGCCCTCGGGCGAACCGTTCGGGTTGAACGGATACTGCTCGGTCGCCTGACCACGGTGATCGACATAGCGCATCGCGACCGCGACCTTCGACATGTCGCCCTGCTGCGAGAAGTCCGCAAAGCCTTCGCCGTGCGCGACCGCGACCGGAATGCGCGAGCCTTCCATGCCGGCGAAAAAGAGCGACGGCGATGCCTGCACCTCGACGAGCGAGAAGCGTGCCTCGAACTTCTCCGACTTGTTGCGCGTGAACTTCGGCCATGCTTCGGCGCCGGGGATCATCGACGCGAGGCTGCTCATCATCTGGCAGCCGTTGCAGATGCCGAGCGCGAACGTGTCGCCACGACTGAAGAACGCGGCGAACATGTCGGCCAGTTGCGCGTTGAAGCGGATCGTCTTGGCCCAGCCTTCGCCGGCGCCCAGCGTATCGCCGTACGAGAAGCCGCCGCACGCGACCGCGCCCGCGAAATCGGCGAGGTTCGCGCGGCCCGCGAGCAGGTCGCTCATATGCACGTCGTGCGCATCGAAGCCGGCGCGATCGAATGCATAGGCCGTCTCCAGATGCGAGTTCACGCCCTGCTCGCGCAGGATCGCGACGCGCGGACGCGCGCCCTTGCCGACGCCCCGAAGGAAGTCCCCTTGGGGGACGCCCCGAAGGAAGTCCCCTTGGGGGACGCCCCGAAGGAAGTCCCCTTGGGGGACGCCCCGAAGGAAGTCCCCTTGGGGGACGCCCCGAAGGAA